>NZ_CP047883.1:805652-1446305 GCF_013305725.1 Streptococcus mitis | reverse complement strand
CAGAAATAAAAAAGTATCGTTTTTATTTCTTACGCGTTGTAACTCTTAGAAAATGAAAATACCTATCAGTACTTTGTAACTCTATAACACTATTTTTAAGGGGGGACATTTTTATGTCAGAACGTAAATTATTCACGTCTGAATCTGTATCTGAGGGGCATCCAGATAAGATTGCAGACCAAATTTCAGATGCGATTTTGGATGCTATTTTAGCTAAAGATCCAGAGGCGCACGTTGCTGCGGAGACAGCTGTATATACTGGTTCAGTCCATGTTTTTGGTGAAATATCTACAAATGCCTATGTGGATATTAACCGTGTGGTTCGTGATACCATTGCAGAGATTGGCTACACTAATACAGAATATGGTTTTTCTGCTGAGACTGTAGGAGTACATCCATCTTTGGTAGAACAATCTCCTGATATTGCCCAAGGTGTTAACGAAGCCTTGGAGGTACGTGGGAATGCAGACCAAGATCCGCTTGACTTGATTGGTGCTGGAGACCAAGGGCTCATGTTTGGGTTTGCAGTGGATGAGACAGAAGAACTCATGCCATTGCCAATCTCACTCAGCCACAAGTTGGTTCGTCGTTTGGCAGAACTTCGTAAGTCTGGTGAAATCAGTTATCTTCGTCCTGATGCTAAATCACAAGTTACAGTTGAGTATGATGAAAATGACCGTCCAGTACGTGTGGATACAGTCGTTATTTCCACTCAGCACGATCCAGAAATTAGCAATGAACAAATTCACAATGATGTGATTAGCAAGGTTATCAAGGAAGTTATTCCAGCTTCTTACTTGGATGAGCAAACCAAATTCTTCATCAATCCAACTGGTCGCTTTGTAATCGGTGGACCTCAAGGGGATTCAGGTTTGACTGGTCGTAAGATCATCGTGGATACCTATGGTGGCTACTCTCGTCATGGTGGAGGTGCCTTCTCTGGTAAGGATGCGACTAAAGTGGACCGTTCAGCTTCTTATGCGGCTCGCTACATTGCCAAGAACATCGTTGCAGCAGGTCTTGCTAAGAAGGCAGAAGTGCAATTGGCCTATGCCATCGGTGTGGCCCAACCAGTTTCCGTTCGTATCGATACTTTTGGTACTGGAACGGTAGCTGAAAGCAAGCTTGAAAAAGCAGCGCGTCAAATCTTTGATCTTCGCCCGGCAGGAATTATCCAAATGCTGGATCTTAAACGTCCAATTTACCGTCAAACAGCGGCTTATGGACACATGGGACGTACAGATATTGACCTTCCATGGGAACGTTTGGATAAGGTAGATGCTTTGAAAGAAGCTGTAAAATAGATAAGAAAACCAACGTTTTGAACGTTGGTTTTTATAAATATAAGTTATCCTTATTTAAATAGGATTTGTAAATTGCTAGTCTGTTATAATTTATTTATTGTTTTTAAAAATACCCAGTTACCAATTGATTTTGATCCGTATTCTAGCTCCATAAAGTCTAGTAGTCCATAATCGTTTTTTTCGTAGAATGAGGCATTTCTTGCTGTGCTGGTAATGAGACCCAAGTGCTTACAGCCTTTTGATTTGACATAGGGTTCAATCCCTTGTGTCAGAAAAGTACTGCCTATTCCCTGCCCCTTACTTGCTGTATTGACAGCTAAAGTCATCAAATACCAATCAAACTCTCCAGATTCTTCTAAATGCTTCTTAGAACGTTTTACAAAGTCAAAGTATTTAAAAAGATTTCGTGGTCGAATGTATCGAAAAATGTTTGTCCCACCATTTTGTAGATAGGATAGTATACAGAAATCTTTTTGTTGCAAAAGGGCGACTGCTAGTAATTCTCCATCTTGTTCTGCAACTAAACAGTTTCCTTTTTTAATATAGACTCTAGTGAGCAATGTTTGTAATGTTTCTACAAAATTAGGATAATAATCAGGTTTCTTTAAATCATCAGTTATAATCGTTAAAAAGGGATAGTCAAGAAAGGAATTGGCTAATAATTTTCCAATTTTTTCGTATTCTTCAAGTCTTGCCTCTCGATATATCATGTCTCCCATACTTGTCTCCTTTGTTAGCTATAAAATCTTATATAATGTGATTTCAAGATAAAAAATTGGAGATGATTTAAAAAGCTAAATAAACCCAATTTTGTTCCATAAGGTTTAAAAGACTTTTTAATCTCTCCAAGATTTTATTTGGTTGGAATCGAAATTCCAATTAATTTTTCTGAATAGAGGGTTTTGATATTGGCTTCATCAATAGAGTCCTTATCAATTTTACGTTTCAAGAAAAATTCTTGAATAGCTTCGATTTCAGGTTCGCGAATAGCGCGGTGTTTGTTTGAGATGAGGATTTCATAGTGAAGCGGAGCTTGGGTAAAAATAACATCTGTATTACCTGCAGAATAGACCTCAACAAGGGTTGCATCTGTACTTTCTAGCTGGCTTTTTACAAGTTGCGAGTGTGAGTTTGTCGTATTGATAAGCTTCATAACATTTCCTCCGATTTCTAATTCTATTATAGCACTTTTTGAATAAAGTGGCTTGATTTAGCCAATCTTATGCTGTTTTTTCCAAGATTCGATGGCCCATTTATGGCTACCACGTTTGAGATTTTCAATAGCCTTGTCAATAGGGAACCAGGCAATATGATTAAAGTCTTCTAGTGGCTTTTGCACTTCTTTGAAAGAAGTCGCTTCATAGAGGTAGGCAGGATTGTAGTAGTAGGTGTCACGGTGACGAGAGTAGAAATATTCGTCAGCTTGTCCGTAATAGGTACCAATTTCAGCTGTGAAGCCAAGCTCTTCAATCAATTCACGTTTTAGGGCTTCCTGATGGTTTTCACCTGCTTCAATTTCGCCACCTGGTAGGAACCAAGCACCATTAGGTGCTTGAACAAGAACAATTTGTTTTTGTTCAGCATCAGGGATAACTGCATATACGCCATAGCGTGAAACATAGTCTGTATTTGCTTTCTTTTCTCCGAAAGTTGGGTTTGCCATTGGATTTTCCTCATTATTTATTATCTTTATTATTATCTTAATGGACAAAGACCGAGCTGTCAAGAATTTATAGTTATTTTAATAAAAAGGAGCAGAAAATTTTCATTTTCTACTCCTTTTCTATAGGATTTATACTTCTTTTTCAGAAGTTTTTACTTCAGCTTTTTTGGCAGATTTAATCTGAATGTTGCCCTTGCTGGTCATAACTGCCTTGAGGTCTTTTTCACTTGGGTTTTCAAGGTAGTAGTCTGTGATAGCATCTTCAATATGGTCTTGAATGGTACGACGGAGTGGCCGCGCCCCCATTTTTGGATCATAACCGAGGTCAACTAATTTTTCCTTGACCTTTTCAGTTACATCTAAATGAATGTTGTTGCTAGAAAGGCGCTTGTTAACGTCTGCAAGCATAAGCTCGACAATCTGAAGGAGGTTGTCCTTGCTGAGAGCCTTAAATTCGATAATACCATCAAAACGGTTCATAAACTCTGGGCTAAAGAAGTTACCGAGTTCACCGAGAACAGAGTTGGTACGTCCTTCTCTAGCAGCCCCAAATCCAACGCTGGCTTCTGCCTTACCTGTACCTGCATTTGAAGTCATGATGATGATGGCGTCCTTGAAGCTAACGGTACGTCCTTGTCCATCTGTTAAACGACCATCGTCCAAGACTTGAAGGAACATATGCATGACATCTGGATGGGCTTTCTCTACTTCATCCAAGAGAATAAGAGAGTAGGGATTGCGGCGGACTTTTTCAGTTAATTGCCCAGCCTCGTCATAGCCGACATAACCTGGAGGGGCACCGACTAATTTCGCCACACTGTGTTTTTCCATATATTCACTCATATCAAAGCGAATCATGCTGTCAGCAGAACCAAAAAGTTCAATGGCTAGTTGTTTGGAAAGTTCTGTCTTACCGACACCAGTTGGTCCGACGAAGAGGAAGCTTCCGATTGGGCGGTTAGGCGTACCGAGACCGACACGATTACGGCGAATAGCCTTGGCTATCTTATCAACTGCATCGTCCTGTCCAATAACATGAGACTTGAGGTCTTCAGCTAGATGGATGAGTTGAGATTGTTCTTTCTCTTTCAAATCGCCAACAGGAATGTTGGTTTTCTGCTCGATAATGTGCTCAATGGTTTTCTCACTGATGATAGGAGTATCTTGGTCTGTGACCTTTTTCTTTTGCATTTCCTTATACTTGGCAATCTGGTCGCGGAAATAAGCCGCCTTCTCAAAATCTTCCTCTCGTGTAGCTTGAGATTTGAGATTTTCAGCCTCAATCAAGCGCTGATCAATTACTTTAGGATCGACAAAATTCAAGGTCAAGTTCATCTTAGAACCAGCTTCATCCAGGAGGTCGATGGCCTTGTCAGGCAAGAAGCGATCTTGGATGTAGCGATTGGAAAGAGTTGCAGCTGCTTCAATTGCAGCATCGGTATACTGAACGTGGTGGTAGTCTTCGTATTTCTTTTGAATTCCTTTGAGGATAGTGATTGTTTCTTCCACTGTTGGTTCATCGACCTTAACAGGTTGCATACGACGCTCTAGGGCTGCATCCTTTTCAATGATACGGTATTCATTGAGGGTAGTAGCACCGACCAATTGCAGTTCTCCACGAGCAAGGGCGGGCTTGAGGATATTTCCTGCATCCATATTGCCATCGCCTGCAGAACCAGCACCGACAATTTCATGGATTTCATCGATAAAGAGGATGATATCCTCACGTTTGCGAATTTCTTCCATGAGTTTTTGCATGCGTTCTTCAAATTGTCCACGGATACCCGTTCCTTGAACTAGGCTAACCACATCCAGACGGATGACTTGTTTGCCTTGTAGTTTATGGGGAACATCTCCATCAACTACTTTCTGAGCTAGACCTTCGACAACGGCAGTTTTTCCGACACCTGGTTCACCGATAAGAACAGGATTATTCTTGGTTCTGCGATTGAGAATTTCTATGACACGGATAATCTCATCGTCGCGCCCAATAACGGGGTCAATATCTCCACGACGGGCAATTTCAGTTACGTTGATACCAAATTCTTCCAGCAGGCCTTTTTCTTGGCTTGGTGGAGGAGTTTGAGCAGGTCCACGATTTTGGGAACCATAACCGCCATTTCCACCGTAACCTCTACCTGATTGGGTTGGGGGAGTCGGAGGAGTATTGCTAGAAGGTCTAAAATTATTTAGGTCATTGAAGAAATCACCGAAAGGATCAAAGTCACGATTGTTCAGATCAGTTATACCTTTAAAGAGGCTATTGTTAGGATCTGTCTTGATAATCTTATAGCAGTTTTGACAGAGGTCAATTTGTTTTTGCTTTCCATTGAGATTGGTATAAAGATGAATTGTTGAGTCATTGATTTTACAGTTTTGACAAAGCATACATCTACCTCATTTCTTTCTTTAGCTTGACCTGTCCAAAGGTCAATAATAGTCAAATTTCTATACTCTCATTATAACAGGATTGGGGTGTAAATCAAGTAAAAAGATTGAGGCTTTGAGAAGTTATTATAATGAAAATATTTGTGGATTTGGACTATAAAAAAATCCTATTTGTGAGACAAAAAGGATTTTGGTTAGACATGCAGGGTGTAATCCCAGCTTGTTTTGTATTAGTAAAGGAGTTCGTAAATCTCCATTGCAATCAAGTCAATGCTGTCAAACGTATAAGTTTCGCGAGCTTCGACATCACGAAGGGTAAAGATTGAGCCGTTTTCTTCGTCGTGGCTGTATGCAACTTCTGCAACAACAACTCCTTCGCGTTCAAAATTACGTTTTAAATTTCCACCGTCTTTTGTCATTGCTTCAAGGCGGTTGATGATTCTAACCAAATGTGATTCCATTTTGATTCTCCTTCATTTCTTATCGTTACTATTTTACCATAAAGGAGGTCAACTTGCCTAGAAAAAACTAAGATTTCTCGCTAATTCTACTAGCTTAAAGGTTTTTTGAATAAATTAGACAAAAGATTTGAATTTTAATTCAATACATGTTATAATCATACAGTATTCTATTTTAGAAAGCAGTGTGACTATGAATTTTTCTTTTTTACCTAAGTATTTACCTTATTTTAACTATGGGGCTGTCGTGACGGTTCTCATTTCTATCTGTGTTGTCTTTTTTGGGACTATTTTGGGTGTTGTCTTGGCTTTTGGGCAACGTTCAAAGTTTAAACCGCTTGTTTGGCTCGCCAACTTGTACGTTTGGATTTTCCGCGGGACACCGATGATGGTTCAGATTATGATTGCCTTTGCCCTTATGCACATCAATGCTCCGACTATTCAGGTTGGAATTTTGGGTGTTGATCTTTCTCGTCTGATTCCAGGGATTTTGATTATCTCTATGAACAGTGGTGCCTATGTTTCTGAGACTGTTCGTGCTGGGATTAATGCGGTTCCAAAAGGTCAGTTAGAGGCGGCCTATTCTTTAGGGATTCGTCCTAAAAATGCGATGCGCTATGTGATTTTGCCACAAGCAATCAAAAATATCTTGCCAGCATTGGGGAACGAATTTATCACTATTATCAAGGATAGTTCCCTCTTATCAGCTATCGGTGTTATGGAGTTATGGAATGGGGCTACAACAGTTTCTACAACAACCTATCTACCTTTAACACCACTTTTATTTGCAGCCTTTTATTACTTGATTATGACCTCTATTTTGACAGTAGCCTTGAAAGCTTTTGAAAAACGTATGGGACAAGGAGATAAGAAATAATGACAGAAACCTTGATAAAAATTGAAAATTTACATAAATCCTTTGGAAAGAATGAAGTATTGAAGGGCATCAATCTCGAGATTAAACGTGGAGAGGTTGTCGTTATTATCGGTCCTTCAGGGAGTGGGAAATCTACCTTGCTTCGCTCTATGAATTTGTTGGAAGAAGCGACCAAGGGTAAGGTTATCTTTGAGGGAGTTGATATTACGGACAAGAAGAATGACCTGTTTGCCATGCGTGAGAAGATGGGCATGGTTTTCCAACAATTTAATCTTTTTCCTAATATGACTGTGATGGAAAATATCACCTTGTCACCTATCAAGACCAAAGGTGAGAGCAAGGCAGTTGCTGAGGAGAGAGCCCAAGAGCTTTTGGAAAAAGTTGGTTTACCAGATAAGGCAACTGCTTATCCACAGAGTTTGTCAGGTGGTCAGCAACAGCGGATTGCTATTGCGCGTGGTTTAGCTATGGAACCTGATGTTTTGCTTTTTGACGAGCCAACTTCAGCCTTGGACCCTGAAATGGTAGGTGAGGTATTGGCTGTTATGCAAGACCTTGCTAAGTCAGGGATGACTATGGTTATCGTAACACATGAAATGGGATTTGCTCGTGAGGTGGCAGACCGTGTTATCTTTATGGCAGACGGTGTGGTTGTTGAAGACGGAACACCAGAACAGATTTTTGAACAAACCCAAGAACAACGGACTAAAGACTTCTTGAGTAAGGTTTTATAATCTATTTTAAAATTTCAAGACAAGATTAGTGAAAAGCTCGACCAGAGCTTTTTCTTATAGTTTGAAACTATAGGATAGCCTAGGAAAGAAGTGTTAGAGGGGACCAGTAGTTTTTGGTATAATGGAAGATATTTGAAAGAAAAGAGAAGTGATATGACACAGATTATTGATGGGAAGGCTCTAGCAGCGAAGTTACAAGGACAGCTGGCTGAAAAGACTGCAAGATTAAAGGCAGAAACGGGGCTAGTACCTGGTTTGGTAGTGATTTTGGTTGGGGACAATCCTGCCAGCCAAGTCTACGTTCGTAACAAGGAGAGGTCAGCCCTTGCGGCTGGATTCCGTAGTGAAGTTGTGCGAGTTCCAGATACCATTACTCAAGAGGAATTGTTAGACTTGATTGCCAAATACAATCAAGATCCAGCTTGGCATGGAATTTTGGTCCAGTTACCATTACCAAAACATATTGACGAAGAGGCAGTTTTATTAGCTATTGATCCTGAAAAGGACGTAGATGGTTTCCATCCCCTAAACATGGGGCGTCTTTGGTCTGGTCATCCAGTCATGATTCCTTCTACACCTGCAGGAATTATGGAAATGTTCCATGAATACGGGATTGACTTGGAAGGTAAAAATGCGGTCGTCATCGGTCGTTCCAATATTGTTGGAAAACCTATGGCCCAGCTTCTTTTGGCAAAGAATGCTACAGTGACTTTGACCCATTCACGTACTCATAATCTTGCCAAGGTGGCTGCTAAAGCAGATATTCTGGTTGTTGCAATCGGTCGTGCCAAGTTTGTGACTGCTGACTTTGTAAAACCAGGTGCAGTTGTCATCGATGTCGGGATGAACCGCGATGAAGATGGTAAGCTCTGTGGGGATGTTGATTATGAGGCAGTTGCCCCACTTGCTAGCCATATTACGCCAGTTCCTGGAGGTGTCGGTCCTATGACCATTACCATGCTGATGGAGCAAACCTATCAGGCAGCACTTCGGACATTGGATAGAAAATAGGAAAAAAGAAGGTAGAATAATGTTTTACCTTCTTTTTATGTAGTGTATGTAAATGAATGCAGTCTATGATGATATGAATCCATAAACTATAAATTTGAAGTATGAAAATGCTATTAATGGAATGAAATTTGTATTGGAAAGAGTCTAGAATAGAAAGCTACTTTCATTGCACCTATTTCTTTTGAATGAACTTATCTTGCATACCATTTTATTAGGTTAAATTGATGGAAAATGATTGCAATTTTAGGTGTGTTTTGATATATTCAATATATAAAATATATTATCGAACTTGGTACTTGTTTGTGTATTCAGAAGGAGGTTATTTTTTAAAATAAAGTAAACGCTTACTTTGTATCAAGAAAAAGAAATGAGGATTTTAATGAACAAAAGACTTTTTGATAAACGTTGTCATTATAGCATTCGTAAATTTGCAATAGGTGCGGCATCTGTAATGATTGGGGCTAGTATATTTGGTATTTCAGCTGTACAAGCTGAGGAAGTGGCTTCATCCAATACTCAAACAGAAGAAACAACTGTTCATCAACCTCAGCCTTTAGATAAGCTTCCTGATGATGTGGCAGCTGCTATCGCAAAGGCTGATGAGAATGGCGGGCGTGAGTTTGTAAAACCCAAAGCTGAGTCGACAGAAGATAAAGTGACTAAGGATACAGAAACTACTAGACCTGCTAACGATGGTAGTCATGAATTGGCTAGTCCTAAAGTGGAAACTCCAAATAAAGTAGAAGAAAGAACCAAAACTGAGGACAAACAGAAATCTGAAGAGACAAATCCAAAGCCTGTTGAATCTGCAGTAACAGCTGGAACAGAAGTAAAAGAGGATTCTAAAAAAACTTCTGAAAAGGACCAAGTGAAAGCAGACACTGAGATCAAACCTTCTTCTGAAAAATCGCAAGCACTATCTGGAGAGTCAAACAAAGCTGAAGTTGAAAAGGAAAAACAGCTATTATCGGATCGAAAACAAGATTTTAATAAAGATTGGTATTTTAAACTAAATGCCCAAGGAGATTTTTCAAAAAAAGATGTGGATGTTCATGACTGGTCTAAATTGAATCTTCCTCATGATTGGAGTATTTATTTTGACTTTGATCACAAATCTCCCGCGCGTAATGAAGGTGGACAGTTAAATGGTGGAACAGCTTGGTATCGTAAGACTTTCACATTAAATGAAGCAGACAAGAATAAGGATGTTCGTATCAATTTTGATGGGGTTTACATGGATTCAAAGGTCTATGTAAATGGTAAATTTATAGGACATTATCCAAGTGGCTATAATCATTTTTCATATGATATCACAGAATTTTTAAACAAGGATGGTAGTGAAAATTCAATTACTGTTCAAGTGACCAATAAGCAACCAAGTAGTCGTTGGTATTCAGGAAGTGGGATTTATCGTGATGTAACTCTTAGTTATCGTGATAAAGTCCATGTTGCCGAAAATGGTAATCATATCACTACTCCAAAACTTGCTGAGCAAAAAGAAGGGAATGTTGAAACACAGGTTCAAAGTAAGATTAAAAATACGGATAAGAAGGCTGCTAAAGTCTTTGTGGAACAACAAATCTTTACTAAGGAAGGCAAGGTTGTTTCAGAATTAGTGCGCTCTGAAACGAAGAATTTAGCAGAAAATGAAGTTGCAGATTTCAGACAAACAATCCTAGTTAATAAACCAACTCTTTGGACGACAAAAAGTTATCATCCTCAACTGTATGTGCTGAAAACAAAGGTTTATAAAGAAGGTCAACTAGTTGATGTAACAGAAGATACATTTGGTTACCGTTATTTCAATTGGACTGCTAAGGATGGTTTCTCTCTGAATGGTGAACGCATGAAATTCCACGGAGTAAGTATTCACCATGACAATGGAGCTTTGGGTGCAGAAGAGAATTATAAGGCTACCTATCGGAAATTAAAACTCCTGAAAGATATGGGGGTTAACTCTATTCGAACAACCCACAATCCAGCTAGTCCTCAGTTGCTTGATGCTGCAGCTAGTTTAGGTCTTTTGGTGCAAGAGGAAGCTTTTGATACTTGGTATGGTGGCAAGAAGACTTACGACTATGGACGGTTCTTTGATCAAGATGCAACTCATCCTGAAGCTAAGAAGGGGGAGAAGTGGTCTGATTTTGATCTTAGAACAATGGTAGAACGTGATAAGAACAATCCGTCTATCGTCATGTGGTCTCTTGGAAATGAAGTAGAAGAGGCAAATGGTAGTCCTCGTTCTATCGAAACTGCTAAACGTTTGAAGGCTGTCATTAAAGCGATTGATACCGAACGTTATGTTACCATGGGTGAGAATAAATTTAGTCGTGCAGCAACAGGTGATTTCTTAAAAGTTGCAGAAATCATGGATGCTGTCGGTATGAACTATGGTGAACGTTTTTATGATGCGGTTCGTAGAGCGCATCCAGACTGGCTCATTTATGGTTCTGAAACCTCTTCAGCTACTAGAACGCGTGATTCTTATTACAATCCTGCTCAAATCCTTGGACACGATAACCGTCCAAATCGTCACTATGAACAATCTGACTATGGTAATGACCGTGTTGGATGGGGAAGAACAGCTACTGAGTCATGGACTTTTGACCGTGATCGCGCTGGCTATGCTGGACAATTTATCTGGACAGGAATTGACTATATCGGTGAACCAACTCCATGGCATAACCAAGATAATACACCTGTGAAGAGCTCTTACTTCGGCATCATCGATACGGCTGGTTTACCGAAGAATGATTTTTACCTTTACCGTAGTGAATGGTATAGTGCTAAAGAAAAGCCAACTGTTCGCATTTTACCACATTGGAACTGGACTGAAGAGACACTTAAGGATCGCAAGATGCTGGTCGATGGAAAGGTTCCGGTTCGTACCTTCTCAAATGCTGCAAGTGTCGAATTGTTCTTAAATGGTGAGTCGCTTGGTAAAAAGGAATTTACTAAGAAAACGACAGAAGATGGACGTCCATATCATGAGGGGGCTAAACCAAGTGAATTGTATCTTGAGTGGCTTGTGAAATACCAACCAGGCACACTGACTGCGATTGCTCGAGATGAAAAAGGCAACGAAATTGCGCGTGATAGTGTGACAACTGCTGGGGAGCCAGCAAGGGTTCGTCTGACTAAAGAAGAGCATGTTATCACTGCAGATGGAAAAGACCTATCCTACATCCATTACGAAATTGTTGATGGCGATGGGAATGTGGTTCCGACAGCTAACAATCTTGTTCATTTCAATCTTCATGGTCAGGGACAGATTGTTGGTGTGGATAATGGAGAACAAGCTAGCCGTGAGCGCTACAAAGCTCAAGCAGATGGGACATGGCAAAGACGTGCTTTCAATGGTAAAGGGGTTGTCATTGTAAAATCAACAGAAAAAGAAGGTAAATTTACTCTTTATGCAGATTCTGCTGGCTTAACTTCTGATAGCGCAACGGTCGCAACTGTGTCTGGTAAGAAAGAAAACCGTCACTTTGTATCCTATGCTCCTGTAAAAGCAACAACTGATGTTAGCACAAATCCTGTATTACCTCAGACAGTAACAGCTATTTATAGTGATGGTAGTGTTGAAGAGAAGTCTGTAACTTGGGACGTGCCAGCTGACTTACTTACAAGCGCAGGTGAGAAGAAAGTATCTGGACGTGTAGAAGGTTTGGAAACCAAAGCTGAGGCACTTGTAAAAGTGATTGCCTTAGATAGATGGTTACCAAAAGTTGCTACAGTACCAGTTGGTACAACTGCAGCTGATTTGGATAAAACAGTCACAGCTGTTCTGACAGATGGTAGTTTGATTGATACTGATGTTGTTTCTTGGACCTTGAAAGATCCTGCTGCTTTGACCAAGGAAGGGGGACGTACGGAGGCTATTGGTAAATTGGTAGATGACGACCGTGAAGTGACTGCCACCTTTATCGCAAGCAGTAAGGAAACAACAAGTAGCATTACAGGACTTACTGTTGGGGATAAAGCTCTTGAGAACTTCGAGTCTGGCAAGACTTATTATCGTGTATCTCTTCCTTACACTGGAACAATTCCAAGTGTTGGAGCTCAGACTACTGGTTATCAAGTAACTGTTCAGCAAGCTTCTGCTGATAATGGTTATCAGGCCTCTGTCTTCTTGAGTGACCAAAAGGGTGACTTGGTTCAAACTTACCTAATTCAGTTTGTGAAGGAAGCTCCTGCCTTGAAACGTTTGGAAGTAGTTGTGGAAGGAAAAGAAACTGCTACTGAAGATCAGGTCTTAACTTATCGTGTCATTGGTAGTTATGAGGATGGTTCTCAAACAGAATTTTCAGCTTCAGATATTCACTTAGAAGCTAAATCATCTGATGGTGGGCATCTTGAGGTGAATGGACAGAACTTGTTGCTCTATACTAAGGGAAGAGTGACTTTGACACCTCGGATCGATAATCAAACAGAGAAAACAGAATCTGTAACTACTGAAGTGGTGATTAAAGAAAATAAAGTCAGCAAGAAGATTTTGAAACTTCATCCTGTATCTATTTCTACAGACATTAATCAGCAACCGAATCTACCTAAAGAAGTTGGAGCAGAATTTGATAAGGGCTTACCACGCAAAGTATCTGTAACTTGGGACAAGGTAGATGAAAAAGAATTGGGACATTATCATAGCTTTACGCTTAAAGGACATGTAGAAGGCACAGATATTGAAGCTCAAGCAACGGTGACAGTTGAAGGCTTGCAAGTTGCAGAGGAAATCAGCCTTACTCTTCCTAAGGGTGAGACAGTTCAATTGCCAGCTAATGTTCGTGCTTACCATTCTAATGGAACAACTATCTATAAAGATGTAGTTTGGGATCAGGTTCCAGCCAACTTTAGTCAAACAGAAGGAGTCTATGAAATCAATGGTCGTTTAGTGGGTAGCAGTCTGACCACTAAAGCTCATGTTCGAGTATCTAGTCAAGTTGTTGCTGGGAATAATATCTCTAAACAATGGACAGGTTCGCAATTGCCAGCTGCCATTGTATCCAATACAGGAGGAGATGACTCAGCTAATGCCTTGAACGACCTGACTGTGTCAAGAACGTCAACAGATGCTAAAAATAGATGGACTACTTGGAGAACAAATACTGATAATGATTGGGCTTCTATCTTGTTTGGTAATTCAGGAGACTTGACGAAACGTTTTGTCAATAATTTATCAGTTGATTTCTATACTGATGGAGCAATTGGTCTTCCAAAAGAATATGTAGTTGAATATTATGTAGGTAAAGAAATTCCTGATTTACCAAGTGATGTCAGTCATGCGCAACGAGATAGCAATCATCCATTTAATAATCCAGACAATTGGAAAGTAGTTGAAAACTTACATGCTCCAAGTCAGCTATCTGCAACTCAAACAAATCACTTCACATTTGACAAGGTAGAAACCTATGCTGTTCGTATTCGTATGAAGAAGGCTGATGGAACTTCAGGTGTTGGTCTGACAGAGCTAACTGTCCTTGGAAACAAGGTAGTAAGCTCTACAAGTTCAGAGATTTCTATCAAGGTAGATGGCAAGGATCTTGAACACTTTAATCCATCTAAGACCGATTACTATATTCCTCAATCTAGCAAAGAAATCACTGCAACAGCTAGCAATAATGGTTTGGTAACAGTTGTTCCTGCAACCAGTCCAAAAGGTGCAACACGTCTTATTTTGAAGGCTGAAGATGGCACTATTTTAAAAGAATATCGGATCTACCGTAATGATGAAAAAGATACAAGTCTACCTTTAGCAGCTGAAAATGGTGCAACTACTTTGAAGCTCGGAGATACCCTTCAACTTCCATCAGAAGTCACTGTTTATTATCCAACTTCAAATACTTGGACTACAGATAAACTGGCAGTGAAGTGGGATGCTATTCCTGAACATGCGACAGAGCATGAGGGAACATTTGAAATTACCGGTCATGTCATTGGTACAAATCTAACCACTAAAATGCAGGTGACAGTTGTTTCTAAAGTAAATCAAGTCATTTCAGAAAATCCAAGCAACAATGAAACGGATTCTAAAGCCTTTGCTTCGACAACGAACGATACACAAGCAGCTTCACATGATAGAATTTTCTATATCAATGATGGAAAATTTAATGAGGAGGGACGTTGGACAAACTGGTCTCGTACTCCGAAAAATGAAGAAACTTCTGTCGGACTACTCTTTAAGAAGGATGGTAAAATTGCCTCTCAGTCTATTGGAAAAGTAGCCATTCAGTTCTTTAAAGACAGTGGAACAGATGCCCCAGAGAAAATGGTTCTAGAAAGATATATTGGCCCTGCCTTTACAGAACCAACTACTATCTCTCGTTATGAAGAAAATGCTGATCATCCATTTAACAAGGCAGAAAATTGGGCACCAATTCCTTACAAAGCTTCTGGAGAATTAGTAGCTGGGAAACCAATCGAGTTTAACTTTGAACCGGTTCAAGCGACAGCTATTCGTGCTCAAATGACTCGTAAGTCTACTACTAACGGGCTAGCAGTAGTCGAATTTACAGCCTACTCTGCAGGCAAGGAAGCAGAAGTCGAAACACCATCAGCGACTATTTCGATCGATGGAAAATCATTGGAAAACTTTGATCCAAATGTGACAGAGTACACCCTAACAACAATGGGAACTAAACCAAAAGTCACTGCGACAACTAGTGGACATGGAGTAGTCACAGTAGTGGATCATGGAAATACAAATCTTCCAACACTCGTTCGTCTTGTTTCCAAAGAAGGAAATTTGGTGAAAGAATATCGTTTACACTTTAAGTCTACCTTCCAAACAACACCGACAGAAGGCGTTAAGAATTTAGTAGCAGAAACTCCAAGTTTGGAAATTGAAAAGACTCCGCTTCCGTTTAAAGAAGTTATTCGTGAAACTCCTGAACTTGCTCAAGGTAAACGTCGTGTAGTTTCTGAAGGACAAGCTGGAGAAAAAGTTGACTATATTCAAGTATCAGGAACTACTAGAACTCTTGTTCATTCTGAACAAAGAAAAGCTCAAGATCGTATTATTGAGATAGGAGTAAAACCATCTATTTCAAATAGTAAGGGTGAGGAACCTGCGCCAGTAAACGAAGTTCCAGAATTCAAAGGCAGTGCTAACTTTGTAGAAGCAGCAGTCAATGAAGTTCCAGAATTCAAAGACGGTGCTAACTTTGTAGAAGCAGCGGTAAACGAAGTTCCAGAATTCAAAGGCGGTGCTAGCTTTGTAGAAGCAGCGGTCAATGAAGTTCCAGAATTCAAAGGCAGTGCTAACTTTGTAGAAGCAGCAGTAAACGAAGTTCCAGAATTTAAAGGTGGTTCTAACTTTGTAGAAGCAGCGGTCAATGAAGTTCCAGAATACACAGGAGTTCTAGCTACCGTAGGCGATCAAGCCACTCCAACAGTAGAGAAACCAGAGTTCCAAGGTGGAGTCAACTCCGTTATGGCCTTGAAACATGAACTACCAGAGTATACAGGTCCATTGTCAACCGTAGGTGACCAACCAGCACCGACAGTAGAAAAACCAGAGTTTAAACTAAGTTCGTTAGAAAAAGCTCAGGCTCCAGAAGTACCAGTTCAAGTTGTTAAAGAAGACAAGAGATTGCCAGAAACTGGTGAAAAACAGTCAGAAACAGCTATTTTCTTGGCAGGTGTTACCTTGGCCTTATCAGCAGCTTTATTAACTGCAAAACGCAAAGAGGATTAGTCTGTGCGTCTAATACCATTCTATTTGTATAGATTAGTAGAAGATAAAAAATGAATCGATAAATGAGTCGAATAGATGGAGAGGACCAATTAGGCCTCTCCGTCTTTACTAGTAAAAATGGAATCGTTTACTTTCGCGTTTGGACGAAAGGTGAGTAGAGGGGCTTTGTCCCCTCTTCTTCTATATGAACGAAGAGATTTATATTTAAGATGCAAGGTGGATAGACTTTATAGTATAATGAATAGAGAGGAAAAAACGATGAGAGTGATTGAGCAAGCATTATTAGAAAAAGTCATTATTGAACGTCCTCGTTCTAGTCATAAAGGAGACTATGGCCGTTTGCTGTTGCTTGGTGGGACGTATCCTTATGGTGGTGCCATCATCATGGCTGCTTTGGCAGCTGTTAAAAGTGGAGCTGGTTTGGTGACTGTTGGAACAGATAGGGAAAATATCCCAGCTTTGCACAATCATTTACCTGAGGCTATGGCCTTTTCTCTGCAAGACCAGCAATTGTTAAAAGAGCAGTTGGAGAAGGCAGAAGTGGTCTTAGTGGGGCCTGGTTTACGAGACGATGCTTTTGGAGAAAGTCTAGTAAAACAGGTCTTTGCTAGCTTAAAAAAGAATCAGACTTTGATTGTAGACGGAGGGGCCTTAACCATTCTTGCTAGGACAAGTTTGTCGTTTCCATCTAACCAGCTTATCCTAACTCCCCACCAAAAAGAATGGGAAAAGCTGTCTGGTATTGCTATTGAAAAGCAAAACGAAGATGCAACAGCTAGTGCCCTGACTTCCTTTCCTCAAGGAACAATTTTGGTGGAGAAAGGTCCAGCTACTCGTATTTGGCAAGCTGGCCAGTCTGATTGTTACCAGTTACAGGTTGGCGGTCCCTATCAGGCGACTGGTGGTATGGGAGATACACTAGCTGGAATGATTGCAGGATTTGCAGGCCAATTTCGACAGGCCAGTCTCTACGAACGTGTGGCAGTAGCGACTCATCTTCATTCAGCAATAGCCCAAGAACTATCTCAAGAACATTATGTGGTCTTGCCGACGGAAATCAGCTCTTATCTGCCCAAAATAATGAAAAAAATATCTCAAAAAGGCACCTGATAGTTTCAGGCGCCTTTATATCTTTTAGAAAAATCCTTTAATCTTTCCAACGAGGCCATCTAGACCTTCAGAACCAGAAATCAACTGCTGAGCTTGGGAGAAGTATTCTCCAAGCTGTTCTTGATTTTCTGCAATAAATGTTTTAGCAGCTTCGAAATCTTTTGTTTCGATTAACTCTTTTACTTGATTAAACAAATCTAATGGGTTCATCCTATTTCTCCTTTTCTGTATAATACTATTCAAACATTTTATAAAAATTTTTTCAAGCAAAGAGATTTTTCTATCGAAGTTAAGGAGTGTCAAACAGGGCTTTTTTTGATATAATTTTTAATGATGAATTCGAGAACTGAGCGGTATGTGGTTGTTGATTTAGAGGCCACTAGCACCGGAAGCAAGGCAAAAATTATTCAAGTGGGTATTGTGGTGATTGAAAATGGTGAAATCGTCGATCAGTATGGGACTGACATCAATCCTCATGAACCCTTGGATTCTCATATAAAAGAATTAACAGGTTTGACTGATCAACGGTTGGCAGTTGCTCCAGAGTTTTCACAGGTAGCTGGAAGGATTTTTGAACTGGTCAAGGATGGTGTTTTTGTCGCGCACAATGTACAGTTTGATGCAAATCTTCTGGCAGAGTACTTATTTTTTGAAGGTTATGAATTGAGAACTCCACGAGTAGATACCGTTGAGTTAGCACAGGTTTTGTACCCTCAGTTTGAAAAGTACAATCTCGGCATTCTCTGTCAAGAATTAGGGATTAAGTTAGACCACGCCCACACCGCTCTCTCTGATGCACAAGCAACAGCAGAGCTTTTGCTTTTTATGCGTCAAAAACTTTTTCAGTTACCAAAAGGACTTTTAGAAACGTTGTTAAATTTTGCGGATAATCTCCTTTATGAAACTTATTTAGTGATTGAAGAAGTATATCAGCGCCAGTCCCTCCTTTCTTCTCACGATTTGATGGAGTTCCATGGACTCTTTCTAAGAAAGAAAAGTAAGTCTTTAAAACCACGTAAGCTATCTAAGGATTTTACTAAAAATATTTCCTTATTAGACTTGGATGAACGCCCTCAGCAAGTTGAATTTGCAGAAAAAGTTGAGCAGTTATTAAAGGAACAGAAAACTGCGTTTATTCAAGCCCAAACGGGACTTGGAAAGACTTATGGTTACCTACTGCCAGCTTTGAGCATGGAAAGTGAAGGGGGTATCCTTGTTAGTGTTCCTACCAAAATCCTTCAAAATCAAATTATGCAAGAAGAAGGAAGTCAATTAAAAGATACTTTTCATATTGATATTCATAGTCTTAAGGGACCTCAAAATTATTTGAAACTCGATAATTTTTATAAAGTACTTCATAGGCCAGAGTCTAACCGCCTATTCACACGCTTTAAAATGCAAATCTTGATTTGGTTAACAGAGACAGAAACAGGTGACTTAGATGAAATCGGGCAGCTGTATCGTTATCAACATTTCATACCTGAACTTGTCCATGATGGAAAACTTTCAAAAACAAGTTTATTTAGTTCTGAGGACTTCTGGCAACGCAGTCAAGATAGGGCTAAATCGAGTCGCCTTTTGTTAACCAATCACGCTTATCTGGTAACACGTTTAGAGGACGATCCAGAGTTTGTCAACAATCGCTTGGTAATCATAGATGAAGCTCAAAAAATGCTGATTGCCCTTGAAAATCTCGCCCAAGAGTCTTATCTTCTCGATGATTTAGTAACACAAGTTGAAAAGTCCTTGGAAACAGAAAAAGATCTTATTCAGAGACGGTTGCTTGAGAGTATCGGGTTTGAATGTCGCTATTTGATAGATCAGTTTTACTCAGGACTTAAGAATGACAAGTGGTTAGATTCTCTTGAAACCTTACGCCAGCATTTTTCTGAGTTAAATCTTCCCGAGTATAGAGATATGACGCACTTTTTTACATCGGACCGTGAATTTTGGCTGGCAACAGCTGAGAAGTCAAGTAAGGATGTCTTAATCTGCTCAAGTAAAAAAGGCCGCTTTCTACTAGCAGATTTATTGCCAGAAGATTGCAGAGTACTTGGCGTATCTGCCACTCTTGAAATCAGTAATAGAGTTTCTTTAGCGGACTTATTAGGATTTACTGAAGCTCCACTTATTACAGTTAAATCTTTACAACAGAAGCAGCAAGAAGTTCTATTAGTAAATGATTTTCCGTTAGTAACTGAACATTCTCCTTTAGATTATGCAGAAGAGGTTACATCAGTTATCCATTCCTTACAGGCGTTTCAAGAGCCTTTGCTTGTTCTATTTACGTCGAAAGAATTACTGTTAGCAGTGTCAGATTTACTAGACCATCCTCATTTAGCCCAATATAAAAATGGGGAACCCAGTCAGCTGAAGAAACGTTTTGAAAAAGGAGAGCGACAAATCTTACTTGGAACAGGAAGTTTCTGGGAGGGGGTTGATTTTTCTACCCATCCTTGCGTTATTCAAGTAATTCCTCGATTGCCTTTCCAAAATCCCCAAGAACCTTTAACACGAAAATTAAATCATGAATTGCGTCAGGAAGGGAAGAATCCTTTCTATGATTATCAGTTGCCAATGGCCATTATTCGTCTCAAACAGGCTTTGGGTAGAACAATTAGAAAAGAGGAACAAGCTTCCATTGCTGTGATATTGGATAGTCGAATTGTTCATAAACGATATGGTAAACAGATTAGACAAGCTTTAGCGAAGGAAAGAACTATCAGAGAGGTGAATAGAAAACAGATTACCTCTACTGTTATTGATTTCCTCCAAAACAACAAAAATGAAAAATCTAAGAAAGAGAAAAGGTGAATATATGAAACGTTCTCTCGACTCTAGAGTCGATTATAGTTTGCTCCTGCCAGTATTTTTGCTACTGGTTATCGGCGTGGTGGCTATTTATATTGCCGTTAGTCATGATTATCCGAACAATATTTTACCCATTTTAGGGCAGCAGGTCGCCTGGATTGCCTTGGGACTTGTGATTGGTTTTGTGGTCATGCTCTTTAATACAGAATTTCTTTGGAAAATTACCCCTTATCTATATGCTCTTGGTTTAGCTTTGATGGTCTTACCACTGGTTTTTTATAATCCAAGTCTTGTAGCTTCAACTGGGGCTAAGAACTGGGTATCCATTGGGGGCGCAACACTCTTCCAACCTTCAGAGTTTATGAAAATTTCTTATATCTTGATTTTGGCAAGAATTATTGTCCAATTTACTCAAAAACATAAGGAATGGCGACGCACAATTCCTTTGGATTTTCTATTGATAGGCTGGATGATTGTTTTTACTATTCCGATTCTAGTTCTCTTAGCTCTTCAGAGTGACTTAGGTACAGCCTTGGTTTTTGTGGCTATCTTTTCAGGAATCGTTTTATTATCAGGAGTTTCTTGGAAAATTATTATCCCAGTTTTTGCAACAGGAGTTACTAGTGTAGTCGGTTTTCTTGCAATTTTTTTGAGTAAGGATGGACGTGCCTTCTTACATCAGATTGGGATGCCAACCTATCAAATTAATCGAATTCTAGCTTGGCTTAATCCTTTTGACTTTGCCCAAACAACCACTTATCAGCAGGCTCAAGGGCAGATTGCGATTGGTAGTGGTGGTTTGTTTGGTCAAGGATTCAATGTATCGAATCTTCTGATTCCGGTTCGAGAGTCAGATATGATTTTCACTGTTATTGCTGAAGACTTTGGTTTTATCGGTTCTGTTTTTGTTATCGCTTTATATCTGCTTCTCATCTATCGTATGCTAAAGATAACACTAAAATCGAATAACCAGTTCTATACCTATATTTCGACTGGATTTATCATGATGCTACTCTTTCATATATTTGAAAATATCGGTGCTGTGACAGGCTTACTTCCCTTGACTGGGATTCCATTGCCTTTCATTTCTCAAGGGGGGTCGGCTATTATTAGTAACTTAATTGGCGTTGGCTTGCTTTTATCTATGAGTTACCAGACAAATCTAGCTGAAGAAAAGAGCGAGAAAGTCCCATTCAAGCGGAAAAAGGTTGTATTAAAACAAATCAAATAAGGAGAAAATCATGGTAAAAGTAGCAGTTATGTTAGCTCAAGGCTTTGAAGAAATTGAAGCTTTGACAGTTGTAGATGTCTTGCGTCGTGCAAATATTACTTGTGATATGGTTGGTTTTGAAGAGCAAGTGACGGGTTCGCATGCAATCCAAGTAAGAGCAGATCGTGTCTTTGATGGAGATTTATCAGCCTATGATATGATTGTTCTTCCTGGAGGGATGCCTGGTTCTGCACATTTACGTGATAATCAGGCCTTGATGAAAGAGTTGCAAAGCTTCGAACGAGAAGGAAAAAAACTGGCAGCCATTTGTGCTGCGCCAATTGCCCTCAATCAAGCAGGGCTATTGAAAAATAAGCAGTACACTTGCTATGACGGCGTTCAAGAGCAAATCCTTGATGGT
The DNA here is from genome assembly GCF_013305725.1 of Streptococcus mitis. NCBI lineage: Bacteria > Bacillati > Bacillota > Bacilli > Lactobacillales > Streptococcaceae > Streptococcus > Streptococcus mitis. Next base: position 1,424,625 of record NZ_CP047883.1, on the reverse strand, counting down.
CACTACGTCAAGGAAACAGTAGTGGTAGATGGTCATTTGACAACCAGTCGAGGTCCTTCAACAGCCCTTGCCTTTGCCTACGAGTTGGTGGAGCAATTAGGAGGAGACGCAGAGAGTTTACGAACAGGAATGCTCTATCGAGATGTCTTTGGTAAAAATCAGTAAAACGGGAGCTATTCTCTCGTTTTTTTACTTGGAAAAATCTAGGAAATCATCGCTTTTTTCATAAAAAAATGCTATAATGAAGGGTATGAAATATCACGATTACATCTGGGATTTAGGTGGAACTTTACTGGATAATTATGAAACTTCAACAGCTGCATTTGTTGAAACATTAGCACTGTATGGTATCACACAGGACCATGACAGCGTCTATCAGGCTTTAAAGGTTTCTACTGATTTTGCGATTGAGACATTCGCTCCCAACTTAGAGAATTTTTTAGAAAAGTATAAGGAAAATGAAGCCAGAGAGCTTGAACACCCGATTTTGTTTGATGGAGTTTCTGACTTATTGGAAGACATTTCAAATCAAGGTGGCCGTCATTTTTTGGTATCTCATCGTAATGATCAGGTCTTGGAAATTTTAGAAAAAACCTCTATAGCAGCTTATTTTACAGAAGTGGTGACTTCTAACTCAGGCTTTCAGAGAAAACCAAATCCTGAGTCCATGCTTTATTTAAGAGAAAATTATCAGATTAGCTCTGGTATTGTAATTGGTGATCGTCCTATTGATATCGAAGCAGGTCAAGCTGCAGGACTAGCTACCCACTTGTTTACCAGTATCGTGAATTTAAGACAAGTATTAGACATGTAAGAAAAAGGAAAAAGATGACAGAAGAAATCAAAAATCTGCAGGCACAGGATTATGATGCCAGTCAAATTCAAGTTTTAGAGGGCTTAGAGGCTGTTCGTATGCGTCCAGGGATGTATATCGGGTCAACCTCAAAAGAAGGTCTTCACCATCTAGTTTGGGAAATTGTTGATAACTCAATTGACGAGGCCTTGGCAGGATTTGCCAGCCATATTCAAGTCTTTATTGAGCCAGATGATTCGATCACTGTTGTCGATGATGGGCGTGGTATCCCAGTCGATATTCAGGAAAAAACCGGTCGACCTGCCGTTGAGACTGTCTTTACTGTTCTTCACGCTGGAGGAAAGTTTGGCGGTGGTGGCTACAAGGTCTCAGGTGGTCTTCACGGAGTGGGGTCTTCAGTAGTTAATGCTCTTTCCACTCAGTTAGATGTTCATGTCCACAAAAACGGTAAGATTCATTACCAAGAATACCGTCGTGGTCATGTTGTCGCAGACCTTGAGGTGGTTGGAGATACGGATAAAACGGGAACAACAGTTCACTTCACACCAGACCCAGAAATCTTCACTGAAACAACAACCTTTGATTTTGATAAATTAAATAAACGGATTCAAGAGTTGGCCTTTCTAAATCGTGGTCTTCAAATCTCCATCACAGATAAGCGTGAGGGGTTAGAACAAACTAAGCATTACCACTATGAAGGTGGGATTGCTAGCTACGTTGAATATATCAATGAGAACAAGGATGTAATCTTTGATACACCAATCTACACAGATGGTGAGATGGATGATATCACAGTTGAAGTAGCCATGCAGTACACAACGGGTTACCATGAAAATGTCATGAGTTTCGCTAATAATATTCATACACATGAAGGTGGAACGCATGAGCAAGGTTTCCGTACAGCCTTGACACGTGTTATCAACGATTATGCTCGTAAGAATAAGTTACTGAAAGACAATGAAGACAACTTAACAGGGGAAGATGTTCGCGAAGGATTAACTGCAGTTATCTCAGTTAAACACCCAAATCCGCAGTTTGAAGGACAAACCAAGACCAAACTTGGGAATAGTGAAGTGGTCAAGATTACCAATCGCCTCTTCAGCGATGCCTTCTCTGATTTCCTCATGGAAAATCCGCAGATTGCCAAACGTATCGTGGAAAAAGGGATTTTGGCTGCTAAGGCTCGTGTGGCTGCCAAGCGTGCGCGTGAGGTAACTCGTAAAAAATCTGGTTTGGAAATTTCCAACCTTCCAGGTAAACTAGCAGATTGTTCTTCAAATAATCCTGCTGAAACAGAACTTTTCATCGTCGAAGGAGACTCAGCAGGTGGATCAGCTAAATCTGGTCGTAACCGTGAATTTCAAGCTATCCTTCCAATTCGCGGTAAGATTTTGAACGTTGAAAAGGCAAGTATGGATAAGATTCTAGCTAACGAAGAAATTCGTAGTCTTTTCACAGCGATGGGAACAGGATTTGGTGCAGAATTTGATGTTTCAAAAGCTCGTTACCAAAAACTTGTTTTGATGACTGATGCCGATGTCGATGGAGCCCACATTCGTACCCTTCTTTTGACCTTGATTTATCGTTATATGAAACCAATCCTAGAAGCTGGCTATGTTTATATCGCTCAACCACCAATCTATGGTGTCAAGGTTGGAAGTGAGATTAAAGAATATATCCAGCCAGGGGCAGATCAAGAAATTAAACTCCAAGAAGCCTTGGCTCGCCATAGTGAAGGACGTGCCAAACCAACCATTCAGCGTTATAAAGGTTTGGGTGAGATGGATGATCACCAGTTGTGGGAAACAACCATGGATCCCGAACATCGCTTAATGGCTAGAGTTTCTGTGGATGATGCTGCAGAAGCAGATAAAATCTTTGATATGTTGATGGGGGATCGAGTAGAGCCTCGTCGTGAATTTATTGAAGAAAATGCTGTCTATAGTACACTTGACGTCTAAAAAATGGGAAATGGGAAATGGTTCCCATGGTTTAAAAAATATGATATAATCATTACGATTGTTTCTAGTATAAAAGGAGTTTAATATGTCTAATGGACAACTAATTTATCTAATGGTTGCGATTGCAGTCATTTTGATTCTGGCTTATGTAGCAGCTATTTTTCTACGCAAGCGAAACGTGACTAGATTAACAGGTCTTGAAGAAAGAAAAGAACAGCTCTATAATCTTCCTGTTAATGATGAGGTCGAAGCAGTAAAAAATATGCATTTGATTGGTCAAAGCCAAGTGGCCTTTCGTGAATGGAATCAAAAATGGGTAGACTTATCTTTGAATTCGTTCGCTGATATTGAAAATAACATCTTCGAGGCAGAAAGTTATAATAATTCTTTCCGTTTCTTTAAAGCAACACATAAGATTGATCAAATTGAAAGTCAAATTGATTTGATTGAAGAAGATATTACATCAATTCGTAATGCCTTATCTGAACTTGAAAAACAAGAGTCTAAAAACAGTGGACGTGTTTTACATGCTTTAGATTTGTTTGAATCGCTTCAAAATACTGTCGAAGAAGATTCAGAGAAATATGGACAAGCTCTTCCAGAAATTGAGAAGCAATTGGAAAACATTCAATCTGAATTCTCTCAATTTGTTACCTTGAATTCTTCGGGAGACCCAGTTGAAGCAGCAGCTATTCTGGATGCTACTGAAAATCATATTCTTGCTTTAACACATATTGTTGACCGTGTTCCAGGTCTTGTAACAACTCTAACAAGTACTTTACCTGATCAGTTAGTGGATTTGGAAGAAGGTTACCGTAAATTATTAGATGCTAATTACCATTTCACAGAAACAGATATCGAGTCACGTTTCCAACTCTTGTATGAATCCTTGAAAAAGAATCAAGAAAATATTCGTCAATTGGAATTGGATAATGCAGAGTATGAAAATACTCAAATTCAAGAAGAAATTAATTCACTTTATGATATTTTTACTCGTGAAATTGCGGCTCAGAAAGTTGTTGAAAGTCTTCTTTCAACACTTCCAACCTATCTCAATCATGTAAAGGAAAATAATAAAGTCCTTGTTCAGGATCTTGAACGTTTGAGTCAAACTTATCTTCTGCCGGAAACAGATGCGAGTCATGTTCGTCGTATTCAAGCTGATTTATCTGCTCTTGAGACTGCGGTTATGGATGTTATTGAAGATCAGTCAGAACCAACTCAAGCATATTCTGTTTTGGAGGAGCAATTAGAAGCTCTCCAAAGCCAACTTAAAGAGATTGAAGATGAGCAGATTTCTGTTAGCCAACGTCTTGCGCAGGTTGAGAAAGATGACATTAATGCTCGTCAAAAAGCAAATGTTTATGTGAATCGCTTGCATACGATCAAACGTTATATGGAAAAGAGAAATTTACCAGGGATTCCACAAAGTTTCTTGAAAATCTTCTTCACTGCGAGTCATAACACAGAAGAATTAATGTCAGAGTTAGAGCAAGAACTAGTTGATGTTGAATCAGTGAATCGAATTCTTGAAATTACAACGAATGACATGGAAGCACTTGAAGAAGAAACATATAATATTGTTCAATATGCAACATTGACAGAACAATTGCTACAGTATTCGAACCGTTACCGCTCATTTGATGAACGAATTCAAGAAGCCTTTAATGAATCATTAGAAATTTTTGAAAAAGAATTTGATTATCATGCTTCATTTGATAAGATTTCGCAAGCTTTGGAAGTTGCAGAGCCTGGTGTTACAAATCGTTTTGTATCTTCTTATGAGAAAACACGTGAGACGATTCGTTTCTAAAAAGCTTAGTTTATTCTAAGCTTTTTTCTTTGCTCAAAAGTCATGAGATTGCTTGTTTATCATTGAAATTAATGCTTGGTTTTGATATCATGTAAATATGAAGAAAAATAGAACAAACCGTAGTAGTCACGCTAAAAAGAGAAGTATTTTACTCGTTTTTGTAGGAATTTTGGGATTGGCGATGATTCTCCTAGGCGGTGCAATCGGCTATAAGATTTTCCAAAAATATACCTTTGAAGAAACTATCCAAACCATTAAAAATGAAAAAGATCAACTTTTCAATGAAGGAAGTCAGAAGGAAAGCTTTAAAAAAGGCCAGGCTGAGATTATTGTTTATTATCCCCTCAAAGGAAATGAGCTTATTCCTTCAATAAAAGATAAGATTAATCAGGATATTAAAGATAAATTAGAAGATAAAGATAACCTTGTTTTTTATTATACAGAGAAACTAGATTCAGTTTTAAAGGGAATTATCACACACAGTATAAGCAAGCAAATCTATGATTTGTCTAATTCTAAGGTAGAGGAGACAGAGAAAACTTCCTTTGGAAAAGTATATTTGACTGAGGATGGTAAATTATTTACCCTGGATCAATTATTTTCAGATTCTAGTAAGGCAAAGGAGATATTGCTAAAAGAACTTACCTCTTTCTTAAAAGATAAAAAATTAGAGCAAGAAAAGATTGATCAGCTTGTTAAAAGCTTTTCTGATCAAGATTTGTCTGCATGGAATTTTGATTACAAGGATAGTCAAATTATCCTTTATCCAAGTCAGGAAGTGGAAAATATAGATGAGATTGCCTTGCCAGTATCCAGTTTCTTTGATGTAGTACAATCCTCTTATTTATTAGATAAGGATGCCGAACTTTATAAGGCTTATTATGAAAAGAAAAATCAAAAAGTAGTAGCTTTAACTTTTGATGATGGACCAAATCCTGCGACGACAAATCAAGCATTAGATACACTTTCTAAGTATGGTATCAAGGCAACTTTCTTTGTTTTAGGTAAGAATGTTTCTGGCAATGAAGAGATATTGAAACGCATGAAAGCAGATGGTCATGTCATTGGGAACCATAGTTGGAGCCATCCAGTGCTTTCAAAACTTTCGCTTGATGAAGCTAAAAAACAGATTACTGATACTGAAGATGCGCTAACTAAAGTGTTGGGGTCTAGCTCCAAACTTATGCGCCCCCCTTATGGAGCCATTACAGACGACATTCGCAATAGCCTCGATTTGAGCTTTATTATGTGGGATGTCGATAGTCTGGACTGGAAGAGTAAAAATGAAGCATCTATTTTGACAGAGATTCAACGTCAAGTTCGTAATGGTTCGATTATCTTAATGCATGATATCCATGCTGAAACAGTGAATGCTTTACCAAAGATTATAGATTATCTAAAAGAGCAAGGATATCACTTTGTTACAGTTCCTGAAATGCTTAATTCACGATTAAAAGCACATGAACTATTCTATGACCGTGATCAGTAAGATTTTTGCTGAATAACTAATTAAATCGTAAGTAATTTTTCAATAAATAAATTTAGTCTTGTATTAATCGAGGCTAAATTTTTTTATGTTTAAATATCATGATAGGATTGGTTAATATTACAATTTTGTTACAAAATAAGTTTTTGATAGAATTTTCTGATAATTTGGTATATAATACTTTTAATTTAAATAAAAAGGAGTGATTTTATGGGAGATTGCAAAGATTTTTGTCATAAAAAGTACCAAGTAGCAACGATTTTTCTGCTAACGGTCTTTGCATTCGGATTTACTTTCGCACAGGTTAGTGCCGATGAGGGAAAATTTGAAACATCCAATCAAGTTACACATGCTGTAACGACTAATAAATTAGATGATTCAAATAAGCTCGCACCGCCAGTCACGGCTGACAAGAATGCTCTAAATTCTTCTTCGAAGGAAAAAACGGAAGTGACAGAATCATTGAAACAAGATGATTCTATAGAATATAGAGATAATAAGTCAGACAAGAATGTAACCACACAGAAAGAAACGACTGCTATAAAAAGTGAAGAGAAGAAGGAAGAATCAACAGTGAAAAGTAATTCTTCTTCGGAAAATTTACAATCACAGTCGTTATCTCAAGGTGAACATAAAGAAAAGCCAAACAGTATCTCCAGTAATGAAATTATTACTGTCCCTAAAACCTGGGAAGCAGGACATAAAGGACAAGGAACTGTAGTCGCTGTTATAGATTCAGGTCTTGATTTGAATCATGAGGTTTTGCGTATTTCTGATCCGTCAAAGGCGAAATTTAAAAATCAGGATGATATCGAAAAAGCTAAAAAGGCTGCTGGTATTGACTATGGGAAATGGTACAGTGATAAAGTAGTATATGCTTATGATTACTTTGATGGAACTGATAATATAAAAGAAGCTGAAAAAGAGTCTCATGGAATGCATGTTACTGGGATTGTAGCTGGAAATCCTGTTAATAAAGCCCCGAATTCTGAGAAGGTTTATGGGGTGGCGCCAGAAGCTCAAATTATGTTTATGAGAGTTTTTTCAGACAGAGATAAAACTACAGCATCTGCCCTCTATGTAAAAGCTATTGATGATGCAGTTGCACTAGGTGCAGATGTGATCAATATGAGTTTGGGTGCAGGTGCGGGTTCAACGGTAGATGCAGGTTCAGATATCATTGATGCAGTAAAAAGAGCACGCGCTAAAGGAGTATCTGTTGTTATTGCCGCTGGTAATAGTAATACTTTCGGTAGAGGTTTTTCACAACCATTGGCAGCAAATCCTGATTATGGTCTCGTAGGAAATCCTTCTACAGTAGAAGATTCAATTTCTGTTGCTTCGATTAATAATAAAATTCTAACTACTGAAGTCTTTGAAGTAAAAGGTTTAGAAAATGACGCTACCCTTGATTATGGTAAGTTTGATTTTAATAGACCTGAAACAGAAAAAGATTTTGAAAAAGGGAAAGAATACGAATATGTAGCAGCAGGTATTGGTCGTGAAGAAGATTTTGCTAATATTGATGTAAGAGGCAAGTTAGCACTGATTCAACGTGGTAAAATTAATTTTTCTGATAAGATTAAAAATGCTCTTCAACATGGTGCAGCTGGAGTTTTAATTTATAACAACGTTGAAGGTGCAAATGTTAGTATGTCTGTTACAGGTGATGCTAAGAAAATCCCATCTGTCTTTATTTCAAAACATTATGGTGAAATTCTTAAGTCTGGTCAGTATAAAATTGTCTTTAATCACAAGATGGATAATCGTAAATCAGACGTTGCAGACCAATTATCAGATTTTTCAAGTTGGGGAGTTACAACTGATGGACAATTGAAACCAGATGTTACTGCACCTGGCGGAAATATCTATTCATCATTTAACGACAATAGCTATGGAAGTATCAGTGGAACAAGTATGGCGGCTCCTCATGTAGCTGGTGTCGCAGCATTAGTCAAAGAATATTTAGCGAAAAAACATCCTGAATTATCAGCTAGTCAAATTTCAGAGATTGTAAAAGCTTTAATTATGTCTACTGCAAAACCACATTTTAATAAACAAACTGGAGCCTATACTTCTCCACGTCAGCAAGGTGCTGGCGTAGTTGACACGATGGCGGCAACAAGCACAGATTTATTTGTAACAGGTGCAAATAACTATCCAAGTGTTACTCTTGGCAATGTTGGTGATAAATTTACCTTTGAAGTTACAATTCATAATATTTCGGATAAAGACCAAACATTGAAGATGATTGTAAATACAAATACGGACGAAGTTGAAGAAGGGAAATTCACTCTCCGTCCACGAAAACTAACTGAAACAGTTTGGCCTGAAGTAACTGTGAAAGCTCATAGTACGAGGACGGTAACAGTTAGTGTAGATACAAGTAAGTTTACTGAAGAACTTAGCAAAATAATGCCAAATGGATATTTTCTAGAAGGATTTGTTAGATTTGTCAATCCTGCAGATGATGGTTCTGTTATTGGTTTACCATTTATGGGATTTAAGGGAGAATTCCAAAATCTACCTGCAATTGAAAAACCAATTTATCAATTGATTAAGGAAGGAAACAGTGGATTTTACTCTGAAATTGATAAAGATAATCCAGGAATTTCACCTTCAGACGATGCAACTTATTTAACAAGTTCTGAAAATGATGTAAATGTTTTAAAAGCAGAGCGTCAAGGCAATCGAGTGACTGTACTCGGAGTGAAACAAGATGCTGAAGGAAAATACCATCTTCAATTAGATGAAAAGGGGAACATCCGGCTTGCTATCTCGCCAAATGAGGATGGCAATAAAGATTCTGTTCGGTTTAAAACTCTTGTCTATAGAAACTTGGTAAATCTTCGTGCGACTGTTTATGATTCATCGGATACAACACACAGTCAGCCTATTTGGCAAAGTCGTCCAACAGACCTTGTAAAAAATTATTTTGATGGCGATACTAGAAATCCAAGAAGTTATATTGTAGATAAAACAGCTTGGGGAGGACAGGATTCTAATGGAAATCGAGTTTCTGATGGAATTTATGACTATGTTATTAGTTATAAGCCAGATGTCCCTGGAGCTGAGGAACAATATACAACATTTAAAATTCAAATCGATACACAAAAACCTCTGATTACTTCGGGATATATTCGTTCTCAAAAAGATCAAGAACAATTTATAGCTCGTAAACCTCAGGATGTAGGAAATGGCGGAATTCTTCTAGAAAAAGTCTTTTATATTCGTCCTTCTGAAAATAGAGAGGCGACAGATTCAGAAATCGAACAGTATCAAATTATCAAACAAAATGAAGATGGTAGTTATACACTTCCTAAGAACATTGATAAATCGAAAATCTTCTATTATGTAGAAGACTTTGCGGGAAATGTAGATTTTATATCTCTCAAAGATCTTGTAGGTGAAGAAAATAGTGGTCGTGTAAAAATTGCTATACTAAACAATAAAACCAACGATGAGATTGATACAACTTATGTTTATCGCATTAAAAATAGCGAAGGACAATATGTAACTGTTGATAAGTCAAAAGATATTAATTTCTTGAAATTTGGGCATTATGTTGCAGAAATTTTTAGCTATGACCGTACAGAGTTGAAATTTGTGAGTGCTCTATCTAAGGAATTTGATTTAACGAAAGAAAATAGTTTTCAAACTATTACCTTCTTGGCTAACAAAATGAAATATGCCCCAGTAACGGTTGGCTTTAATCAAGCTGTTCCTGGAACTACAACGATTACTTTAGTAGGTGAAGACGGTCAGAGTCAAGTCTTGCCAGCTGAAACATATGGTAAACATTCTTATGGTAAGAAAGTGGTTACTGGTGAATATAAAGTTCTTGTAAATCTATCCAACGGTTATGAATTACTCGATAATCTTCAACCATTTAAAGTTTTGTTTGGTAAAAATAATGTTTTGTCACTTTCAGTTGTTTCTAAGTTAGCTCTGATTGCAGCTTTAAATAAACAAATGGAAGTAGTTAAAACTCCGAGATATTATAATACAAAACAGAAGTTAAAAGAGATTTTTGATCAAAGTGTCAAAGATGCGCAACTAGCATTGGGAAGTAAACTTAACCAAGATAAAATTGACCAAATTGTTAAGGCTTTAGAGTCTGCTATGCAAACATTGGATGGTAAGGAATCTGATATCACATCATTGAAGAATGCTATTAAAGCATATGCTGAGACAGTTAAAAAAGGTAAATATATAAATTCTAATCAAGAACTCAAAGGTCAATATGATCGTGAATTTAAACTCTTGGCATTATTAATTACAAAAGATTTGATAACTCAAGATGAAATCGACCGTCTATTGACCGCTTTCTTGAAAGCACAAGACCAGCTGAATGGGAAAGAAACAGATTTCATGAGCCTAAAAAATGTTATCGTGGATGAAGTGAAGTTCCAAGACAAAGATCCAAGATTTTTGACAGCTAGCAAAGAGGAGAAAGATGCATATAATCTTATTTTCAACAAAGCTAAGCTACTTTTGGAAAATGCAGAAGCTAGTCAAGAACAAATTAATGCAGTAATCAATGCTCTAAAAGAGACAGCTGTAAAACTTAAGGCTAATAAAGTAGAGATTCCAACCAAACCAGTTGCACCAGTTAATCCAGTTATTCCAGCTAAACCAGTTATTCCAACTAAACCAGTTGTAACGATCAAGCCAGTTATTCCAACTAAACCAGTTGTAACGATTAAGCCAGTTATTCCAACTAAACCAGTTGTAACAATTAAGCCAGTTATTCCAACTAAACCAGTTGTAACGATTAAACCAGTTATTCCAACTAAACCAGTTGTAACGATTAAACCAGCTACTCCAACTAAACCAGTTGTAACGATTAAGCCAGTTATTCCAACTAAACCAGTTGTAACGATTAAACCAGTTATTCCAACTAAACCAGTTGTAACGATTAAGCCAGTTATTTCAACTAAACCAGTTGTAACGATTAAGCCAGTTATTTCAACTAAACCAGTTGTAACGATTAAGCCAGTTATTTCAACTAAACCAGTTGTAACGATTAAGCCAGTTATTCCAACTAAACCAGTTGTAACGATTAAGCCAGTTTCTCAAGTGCAACCTGTTAAATTAGTAAGTCACAATAGACAAGTCTCAACTATTAAGTCTTCAATTAGCAATGATAAAATTGAGAAAGCTACATCAATTGCAATACATCATTCCAATATAGAAGTTAAGCATGAGAATAAAACACTAGCTGGAAGTGGTCAACAAGTGCTTTTAGCTACAGTCAACAAAGAAGGAAAACAATTACCAGTCACTGGTGAGAATAACATGATTTCTATTATTCTAAGTATTTCAGGAATTTCTCTCTTATTGTCAGTTATTGGACTTGCAACTTTTTTAAAAAGTGAGTAGAGAATACAATACATCTTTCTATAGTTTTTGATTTACAGTATGTTACAATTCTGATATAATAGTCAGGAGGAAAGAAAGTCTTATGGCGTTCTTCAAGCGAGCTTGGGATAGTGGGAGCCAAGTAGGGCAAAATAAAGAACTGGCGCTTTCTGTAGTATTTTTAAAAACAATGAAGTAATAAATTAGGGTGGAACCGCGTTTCTGACGCCCCTAGTCGCAAGGCTTGGGTGTTGAAATTCGGTTCTTTTTGATTTTGAACCTGAGTCTTCTTTTAAGAAAATCAGTCTTTGATTTTCTATATAGTCCTACTGCTTTAGGTCTGTTTAAGCTAGAAGCAGTACTAACTGGTCTTGTCTAGTAAGATTGACTAGGCAGACTCGTGTCGCAAGTAATTTATAGAAAAAGGAGTAAACAATGTCTAAAAAATTGACTTTCCACTGCATCAGTGGCAGAAACCTCCTTACAGTCGGACTGCCCCACGCTCAGCACTAGGGTGCTGAGCTAGACGCAGTACTAACTCGTCTTGCCTCGTATAATCGACGAGGCAGACTCGTGTCGCAAGAAATCATTTTTATTAAGGAGTATTCAATGTCTAAGAAATTAACATTTCAAGAAATTATTTTGACTTTGCAACAATTTTGGAATGACCAAGGTTGTATGCTTATGCAGGCTTATGATAATGAAAAAGGTGCGGGGACAATGAGTCCTTACACTTTCCTTCGTGCTATCGGACCTGAGCCATGGAATGCAGCGTATGTAGAGCCATCACGTCGTCCTGCTGACGGTCGTTACGGGGAAAACCCTAACCGTCTATACCAACACCACCAATTCCAAGTGGTCATGAAGCCATCTCCATCAAATATCCAGGAACTTTACCTTGAGTCTTTGGAAAAATTGGGAATCAATCCTTTGGAGCACGATATCCGTTTTGTTGAGGACAACTGGGAAAATCCATCTACTGGTTCAGCTGGTCTTGGTTGGGAAGTTTGGCTTGATGGGATGGAAATCACTCAGTTCACTTATTTCCAACAAGTCGGTGGATTGGCCACTGGCCCTGTGACTGCGGAAGTTACCTATGGTTTGGAACGCTTGGCTTCTTACATCCAAGAAGTAGATTCTGTCTATGATATCGAGTGGGCTGATGGTGTAAAATACGGAGAAATCTTTATCCAGCCTGAGTATGAGCACTCAAAATATTCATTTGAAATTTCGGATCAAGAAATGTTGCTGGAAAACTTTGATAAGTTTGAAAAAGAAGCTGGTCGTGCCTTGGAAGAAGGATTGGTGCACCCTGCCTATGACTATGTTCTCAAATGTTCACATACCTTTAATCTGCTTGATGCGCGTGGTGCCGTATCCGTAACCGAGCGTGCAGGCTATATCGCTCGTATCCGCAACTTGGCCCGTGTCGTAGCCAAAACCTTTGTCGCAGAACGCAAACGCCTAGGCTACCCACTTTTAGATGAAGCAACACGAGCTAAACTCTTAGCAGAAGACGCAGAATAGTGAGTAATATTGTGCTCTAAAATCGTTAGAGGCAAGTCGAAGACTTGCTAGAGGGATATGCACCGCCGTACTGTTATGTGGGGATTTTTGAAACCTTAGGTTCAAAAATTAGTCAGCTAAATCCACTTTGATGAGACTGTTGGAAATCTTGATCAATTTAGTATTAGATTTCCATACAGACTCACAAAGTTAGTTAGCGACGTCCCCAGTACCTAAGGTGCATATCAAAAAAGATTGAAGAAAATGTAAAGGAAAAAACATGACAAAAAACTTATTAGTAGAACTCGGTCTTGAAGAATTACCAGCCTATGTTGTCACACCAAGTGAAAAACAACTAGGCGAAAAAATGGCAGCCTTCCTCAAGGAGAACCGTCTGTCTTTTGAAGCTATTCAAACCTTCTCAACACCACGTCGTTTGGCTGTTCGTGTGACTGGTCTTGCAGACAAACAGTCTGATTTGACAGAAGATTTCAAGGGTCCAGCAAAGAAAATTGCCTTGGATAGCGATGGAAATTTCACCAAAGCAGCTCAAGGATTTGTCCGTGGAAAAGGCTTGACTGTTGAAGATATCGAATTCCGTGAAATCAAGGGTGAAGAATATGTCTATGTCACTAAGGAAGAAATTGGTCAAGCAGTTGAAGCCATTGTTCCAGGTGTTGTGGATGTCTTGAAGTCACTGACTTTCCCTGTCAGCATGCACTGGGCTGGAAATAGCTTTGAATACATTCGTCCTGTTCACACTTTAACTGTTCTTTTAGATGAAGAAGAGTTTGATTTGGATTTCCTTGATATCAAGGGAGGTCGTGTGAGCCGTGGTCATCGTTTCTTGGGGAAAGAAACCAAAATTCAGTCAGCATTGAGCTACGAAGAAGACCTTCGTAAGCAGTTTGTAATCACGGATCCTCGTGAACGAGAGCAAATGATTGTTGATCAAATCAAAGCAATCGAAGTTGAGCATGGTGTACATATCGAAATTGATGCGGACTTGCTTAATGAAGTCTTGAACTTGGTTGAATACCCAACTGCCTTTATGGGAAGTTTTGATGCCAAATACCTTGAAGTTCCAGAAGAAGTTTTGGTGACCTCAATGAAAGAACACCAACGTTACTTTGTTGTTCGTGATCAAGACGGTAAACTCTTGCCCAACTTCATTTCTGTTCGTAATGGAAACGCAGAGTATTTGGAAAATGTCATTAAAGGAAATGAAAAAGTCTTAGTAGCCCGCTTGGAAGACGGTGAATTCTTCTGGCGTGAAGATCAAAAATTGGTGATTTCAGATCTTGTTGAAAAATTAAACAATGTCACCTTCCATGAGAAGATTGGTTCCCTTCGCGAACACATGATTCGTACAGGTCAGATTGCTATTCTCTTGGCAGAAAAAGCTGGTTTGTCAGCGGATGAAACGATTGACCTAGCCCGTGCAGCAGCTATTTACAAGTTTGACTTGTTGACAGGTATGGTTGGCGAATTTGACGAGCTCCAAGGAATTATGGGTGAGAAATATGCCCTTCTTGCTGGGGAAACTCCAGCGGTGGCAGTTGCTATTCGTGAACACTACATGCCTACATCAGCCGAAGGAGAACTTCCAGAGAGCAAGGTTGGAGCCATTCTATCTATTGCAGACAAATTGGATACGATTTTGAGTTTCTTCTCAGTAGGCTTGATTCCATCAGGTTCTAATGACCCTTATGCCCTTCGTCGTGCGACCCAAGGTGTGGTTCGTATCTTGGATGCCTTTGGTTGGCACATTGCTATGGATGAGTTGATTGATAGCCTTTATGCTTTGAAATTTGACAGCTTGACTTATGAGAATAAGACAGAGGTTATGGACTTTATCAAGGCTCGTGTTGATAAGATGATGGGCTCTACTCCAAAAGATATCAAGGATGCCGTTCTTGCAGGATCAAACTTTGTTGTGGCGGATATGTTGGAAGCGGCAAGTGCTCTCGTAGAAGCAAGCAAGGAAGAAGACTTCAAACCATCTGTTGAATCACTTTCACGTGCCTTTAACTTGGCTGAGAAGGCAGAAGGATCCGACACGGTTGATCCAGCTCTCTTTGAAAAAGAAGAAGAGAAAGCCTTGGCAGAAGCGGTAGAAACACTCGTTTTATCAGGATCTGCAAGTCAGCAATTGAAACAGCTCTTTGCGCTTAGTCCAGTTATTGATGCCTTCTTTGAAAATACTATGGTTATGGCCGAAGATCAGGCTGTCCGTCAAAATCGTTTGGCTATCTTGTCTCATTTAACTCAAAAAGCAGCTAAACTTGCACGATTTAACCAAATTAACACTAAATAAAATTTGATAAACGGACTTTATCTTATCACAAAGGAGAAGAAATGGATCAGAAAAAAATTGATCGTATCAACGAGCTTGCTAAAAAGAAAAAAACAGAAGGCTTGACCCCAGAAGAAAAAGTAGAACAAGCCAAACTACGTGAGGAGTACATCGAAGGTTATCGTCGCTCTGTTCGTCACCACATTGAGGGAATCAAAATTGTGGACGAAGAAGGAAACGATGTTACACCAGAAAAATTACGTCAAGTCCAACGTGAAAAAGGTTTACATGGCCGTAGTCTCGATGATCCAAATTCATAATAAGTATTCTTTCTTTTAACAAAGATAGATGAAATAATAATCAAAAGACTAGCAGACACAAACTGCTAGTCTTTTGTCACTAAAAAAGGAACCAAAATGGTTCCTAAAAGTATTAGTTACTTGCGCCAGATGTAGCGTCTGCGCCACCACCGTGACCACCGGCATCACCTGCATCAGAAGCTCCAGATGTGGCATCTGCTCCGCCATGTCCTCCAGCAGGAGCTGCAGCATTTCCACCGACTAAACGTTGACCAGTTGTATTGAGGTACCAGTCAAGCCATGGTTGGAAATTAAAGATAATTTCATTAATTCCAGCATATGAACCATCTGGATAGTACATTGCTTGGTAATTATGGGTATTAATAACACCTTCAGGTGTTCCTGGCACAATTGTACGGACATATTCTTGATCTCCGTTACGCAATACACCGACAACCCATTCAACGTTTTTCATTCTAGAATCTGGTAATGTACCGTGTACTGTTCCTAATCTATTTCCTGATTGAGCACGTACACGTTTACCAAACATTGTATCTGGGTCTTGGTGTGCGTTATTAAAGTACAAGAATTGATTGTTATCATCTGCAAATGTCAATTCAAATGGCATTGCTTTCAAGAACATATCAATTTGGTTAACTGTCAAGATACCATGGTCTAATTTAACGTAAGTATCTCCAGAGACAGCTCCAACAAGCTCAGCTGCTTTTTCTACCCATTCAGGATCATCTGGATCAACACCTTGGATGGTAGTTGCAATTGAATTTGTACAATATAAATCTTCTGGTTCAATTGGTTTTGGTTTTTTCAATTTTGAAACGACTCCCACATATTTTACAAAGTTGTCCAAGCATGTTTCAAGGAAATTAACAGTTCCTTCATTTATGATATTCCCATTAACATCAAAAGCTTCTTTGGCTTTACCAAGAAGGAATTCATTTCCAGGAAGTGTGTAGGCATTGACACCTGGAGCGTCAAGAATCTTACGAAGGTGAACTTGAGCACGAGAAGTACCTTGGTCATAGTAAGAAGCACCCACAATCATGACTGGTTTGTTTTCAAATGGATGAACTTCATATGAAAGCCATTCAAGAACAGATTTAAGAGAAGCTGAGATTGTGTGGTTGTGCTCAGGAGTAGCGATAATGACACCATCAGCACGTGTAATTCTGTTATACAAAAGACGTAATTGGAAACTTTCGTCCCATTTTTCGTCTTGGTTAAACATTGGAACTTCGTCAATTTCAAGAACTTCTAATTCAAATTTGAGTTTGAAGTGACGACGGATGAATTCCAAGAGTTTACGGTTATATGATTGATCGTAGTTTGATCCTACAAGTCCAACAAATTTCATTCTTTTTGGTCTCCTATCTTACAAATTTTCCCAGTCAAAGTCTTCTGCATCTTTACGAAGTAGTGCTTGTGCATTGCGCAATTTTTCTGTGATTTTTACAAAGATACGGAAGTCGTCAAAAGTAGCATCCAATTTTTTGATAACATCAAGATCTACTAGGTCTCCACTTGGGTTGAAAGCTTGAAGAGAATGTGAAAGCAAGAATTCATCTGGAAGGACACTTGCTTTAATTTCTGGAGCATTCAAGATTTGGCGAAGTTGTAATTGGGCACGTGATGAACCAAGCGTACCGTAAGAAGCACCAGTAATCATGATTGGTTTATTCAAAAGAGGGTAAATACCGTATGACAACCAAGCAAGAGCGCTCATCAAAACAGCTGGGATAGAGTGGTCATACTCAGGAGTACCGATAATAACGCCATCTGCCTCTTCAATTTTAGCAGCAATTTCTAGAATTTCAACAGGTACTTGCTTGTCAGCTGGTTTGTTGAAGACAGGGATGTCTTTAATTTCAACAAGCTCAATTTCAGCTTTTTCAGCAAAGTGTTTTTGCATGTATTGAAGCAATTGGCGGTTTGTAGAACGTTTTGAATTTGTTCCAACAATAGCAATAAGTTTTAACATGAGATTTCCTTTCTCTTTTTACATAATACGATTTTAAAACTCTATTGAAATATCTATTTCTATAGAGTAGGAATTCCTGAAGAACAGCTTAAGTGACCTTCTTTATCGATGAGGATAGCTTCTATTCCCTCCAAACTTTCGACTTGCCAGAGGATAGAGGCAGGTCTTTCTCCAAAGAATCGAGTTGTCCAGATTTCACCATCGACTGATTTTTCAGAGATGATTGTCAGACTAGCAAGTTCTGTTTCAACAGGATATCCTGTTTGACTGTCAAAAATGTGATGGTAATCTTTTCCATCGATTGTTAGGTGACGTTCATAAATGCCTGAAGTCACGACAGATTTATTGACAACAGGGATGGTCATTAAGTGATTTCCCCTAGGATTAGCTGGGTCTTGAATCCCAATTTGCCAAGGCTGATTTCCTCTTGCCTGATTTTTTCCAATAGTCAGGATATTCCCTCCCAGATTGATCAAGGCAGATGTCACTCCCTCTTCTCTAAGAAATTGGGCAACTTTATCCGCACTATAACCCTTGGCTAAACAACCAAGATCGATCTTCATTCCTTTCTGTTTCAAGAATACAGTGGAAGTGGAAGAATCTAACTCTATAGAATGAGGATTGATTAAAGGTAGCACCGATTCAATTTCTTGGGGTTGCGCTACTTTGGCATCTGAAAAACCGATACGCCAGGTTTGAATCAAGGGACCAATGCTGATGTTGAGATGACTAGAGGGCGCTAGGCTATGTTCTAATCCAAGTGAAATCAGTTCAAACAGGTCTGGATGGACTTTGACAGGAGCTATTCCAGCTTGATAATTAATCTCCATCAACTCAGATTCTTGGCTATTGGCATTGAAGCGGTATTCAAGTTCTCTGAGCAAATCAAAAGATTTTTGGAGCAAGATATCAGATCGCTCATCTACTAATGAAATAGTGATAGTAGTCCCCATTAGCCGTTCAGAATGTGAACTAAGAGGCAAGCTACCAACTCCTTTCTCTTATGAAAAGAAGGTTGAAATATTGTAAATTTATATTGAATTTAACCCCTTACATTTTCTTTCCATGATACTAGCATACCATAAAGTCAGCGTTTTCACAAATAAAATTTGTAAACTTGTCAAGAAATATGCTCAGAAAATAAAGAGTAATTGTAAGGAAGGCTGATAAAATACAGATTATTTACATTTTTTTACAAAAAAATCGGGAAAATTAGCTAAACTCTTGTAAACGCTAACAGTAAATGTTATACTAGAAGGGTAAATTTAAAATTGAAGGTAGGAATTTTTCTATGAGTAAAATCGTTGTAGTTGGTGCTAACCACGCTGGTACAGCATGTATTAATACTATGTTGGATAATTTTGGCAATGAGAACGAAATTGTTGTATTCGACCAAAACTCTAACATCTCTTTCCTAGGATGTGGAATGGCTCTTTGGATTGGTGAACAAATTGATGGTGCTGAAGGCTTGTTCTATTCTGATAAAGAAAAATTGGAAGCTAAAGGTGCTAAGGTATACATGAATTCACCAGTTCTTTCAATCGACTATGATAACAAAGTAGTTACAGCAGAAGTTGAAGGGAAAGAGCACAAAGAATCATACGAGAAATTGATTTTCGCTACAGGTTCTACACCAATCTTGCCACCAATCGAAGGTGTTGAAATTGTTAAAGGAAACCGCGAATTTAAAGCAACTCTTGAAAATGTACAATTCGTTAAATTGTACCAAAACGCTGAAGAAGTTATCAATAAACTTGCTGACAAGAGCCAGCACCTTGACCGTATCGCCGTTGTTGGTGGTGGTTACATCGGTGTTGAACTTGCTGAAGCCTTTGAGCGTCTTGGAAAAGAAGTTGTCCTTGTTGATATCGTTGATACTGTCTTGAACGGTTACTATGACAAGGACTTTACACAAATGATGGCGAAGAACTTGGAAGACCACAACATCCGCTTGGCGCTTGGTCAAACTGTTAAAGCAATTGAGGGTGACGGTAAAGTTGAACGCTTGATTACTGATAAAGAAACTTTCGATGTGGATATGGTTATCCTTGCAGTTGGTTTCCGTCCAAATACAGCACTTGCTGATGGTAAAATTGAACTCTTCCGCAACGGTGCTTTCCTTGTAGACAAGAAACAAGAAACATCTATCCCAGGCGTTTATGCTGTAGGTGACTGTGCGACTGTTTATGACAACGCTCGTAAAGACACTAGCTACATCGCTCTTGCTTCAAATGCTGTTCGTACTGGTATCGTTGGTGCATATAACGCTTGTGGCCATGAATTGGAAGGAATCGGTGTTCAAGGTTCAAATGGTATCTCAATCTACGGTCTTCACATGGTTTCAACTGGTTTGACTCTTGAAAAAGCTAAAGCTGCTGGTTACAACGCAACTGAAACAGGCTTTAACGATCTTCAAAAACCAGAATTTATGAAGCATGACAACCATGAAGTTGCCATCAAGATTGTCTTTGACAAAGATAGCCGTGAAATTCTTGGTGCACAAATGGTTTCACACGATTCTGCAATCAGCATGGGAATCCACATGTTCTCACTTGCTATCCAAGAGCATGTGACAATTGATAAATTGGCATTGACAGACTTATTCTTCTTGCCACACTTCAACAAACCATATAACTACATCACAATGGCTGCACTTACAGCTGAAAAATAAAATTTGATGAACTATCTGGCCTTAAGCTAAGGTCAGATAGTTTTTTAGTCAATGTGTACCCATACAATTATATTTTTTTTATCTTGTGATTCATTCTAATCTAACTTAAAATGAAATGGTAGCTACCAATATAAATAATGAGGATAAAATAAATGATTGAAAATCGTTATGAACTAAATAAAAACTTGGCACAGATGCTCAAGGGTGGAGTTATCATGGACGTTCAGAACCCTGAACAGGCCCGTATTGCAGAAGCTGCTGGTGCGGCTGCTGTTATGGCCTTGGAACGAATTCCGGCTGATATCCGTGCGGCTGGTGGTGTTTCCCGTATGAGTGATCCAAAGATGATTAAGGAAATCCAAGAAGCGGTTAGTATTCCAGTAATGGCCAAGGTCAGAATCGGGCATTTTGTTGAAGCTCAGATTTTAGAGGCTATTGAGATTGACTATATCGATGAGAGTGAAGTTTTATCTCCAGCAGACGACCGTTTCCATGTGGACAAAAAAGAATTCCAAGTTCCTTTTGTCTGTGGGGCTAAGGATTTGGGGGAAGCCTTGCGTCGTATCGCTGAAGGTGCTTCTATGATTCGTACCAAAGGAGAACCGGGTACGGGGGATATCGTCCAAGCTGTTCGTCATATGCGTATGATGAATCAGGAAATTCGCCGCATTCAAAATCTACGTGTGGACGAACTTTATGTTGCTGCGAAGGATTTGCAAGTCCCTGTAGAATTGGTTCAATACGTCCATGAACATGGAAAATTGCCAGTTGTAAATTTTGCTGCTGGAGGTGTTGCAACGCCAGCAGATGCTGCGCTGATGATGCAATTAGGGGCAGAGGGTGTCTTTGTCGGTTCAGGTATTTTTAAGTCAGGAGATCCTGTTAAACGAGCGAGTGCTATTGTCAAAGCGGTGACTAACTTCCGTAATCCTCAAATTCTAGCTCAAATCTCTGAAGATTTAGGAGAAGCCATGGTTGGTATCAATGAAAATGAAATCCAAATCCTCATGGCTGAGCGAGGAAAATAGATGAAAATCGGAATATTGGCCTTGCAAGGTGCTTTTGCAGAACATGCAAAAGTACTAGATAAATTGGGCGTAGACAATGTCGAAATCAGAAATCTAGATGATTTTCAGCAACATCAGAGTGATTTGTCGGGTTTGATATTACCTGGAGGTGAGTCTACAACCATGGGCAAGCTCTTACGAGACCAGGACATGCTGATTCCCATTCGAGAAGCCATTCTCTCTGGACTTCCAGTGTTTGGGACCTGTGCGGGTTTAATTTTGCTGGCTAAGGAAATTGCTTCTCAGGAAGAGAGTCATCTAGGAACTATGGATATGGTGGTCGAGCGCAATGCTTTTGGGCGCCAACTAGGAAGTTTCTATACTGAAGCAGAATGTAAGGGAGTTGGTAGTATTCCAATGACCTTTATCCGTGGTCCGATTATCAGCAGTGTTGGAGAAGATGTAGAAATTCTAGCAACAGTTGATAATCAAATCGTTGCAGCCCAAGAAAAAAATATGTTGGTAACTTCTTTTCATCCTGAATTGACTGATGATGTGCGCTTGCACCAGTACTTTATCAATATGTGTAAAGAAAAAAGTTGAGATTGAATTTCTCAACTTTTTTACATGTAATAAACAATGGCGATGTATTGGAGTGCGGACGCAGCTAGGATGAAGAGATGCCAAATCATGTGGAAATAAGGTTTTTTCTTGGCGTAAAATCCAGCTCCAACTGTATAACAGAGTCCGCCAGTGACCATGAGACTCCAGAAAATGGGTGTCGTTTGACTGATAATGGCAGGAATGATAGTCAGAACCAACCAGCCCATAATCAGGTAAAGAGCAAGGCTAAATTTCTCATTGACTTTTTTAGCAAAGATTTTATAGAGAATACCAAAGATGGTCGTTCCCCACTGGATGGCAATAATTAGATAGCCAAACCAGTTATTCATCAAAGTCAGTACGACAGGTGTATAAGAGCCAGCAATGGCAACATAAATCATAGAATGGTCGATGATTCGCAAGACATATTTGTGGGTCGAACCATAGGCCATAGAGTGGTAAATGGTGGATGAGAGGAACATGAGAAAGAGACTAATAACGAAAATGGAGACACCGATAGATGATAAAAATCCGTGTGTCTCATAACTATAGGTGGATGAAATAGGTAGTAAGATGAGCATGATGACTGCACCTACGGCATGGGTCACGCTATTAGCAATCTCCTCTCCAAAACTGAGTTGTTTGCTGAGTTTAAGACTAGTGTTCATCGGATTACCTCCTCTTGAGTATGATGGATTAAGGCTAGAGTTTGATGATAGAGTTTAACGGTTTGGCAGCTGGTTTGGATAATGGGGTTAGCTGGGTCAATTCCTTGGTTCATGTAGTTTACAAAAGCATCGTAGAGTTGGTCTGAACTTGCTTGACTTTGGAGAGTATTAAGTGTCTGAGCGATTTCTTGAATAGAAAATACAGACTTGAGGGTTGTGATAGCAATCAGACGGGCAATCTGTTGGCGTTGGTATTTTTTCTTGTCAGGCTTTGTCAGGTAACCATGTTTGACATAATTGTTGACCATAGATGCTGTCAGGCCCTTGTCTTTATCAGGAGAGATAGGGGCGCAGACCTGATTGACATAGAGTAAAACCTGGTCCAGATAGAGGTCAATATTTGGGATTTCTGCCCATTTTGGGTAGGAAAAGGTAGTTTTCATTTCCAACTCCTTTTTATCTAGTTTTAATAACTAGATTATAAAATAACAAAAACAGAAAGTCAAGTTTTAACTGCTTGTAGAAAGACTTAAATTATGCTATGATGGGAGAAACTAGTCAGAAATGAGGAGAAAAGATGGAGATTCGTTTAGCTTTTCCAAATGAAGTAAATGCCATCATGCAGGTGATTGAGGATGCTAAAAAATGTTTAGCAGATGCTGGTAGTGACCAGTGGCAAAATGGTTATCCAAATGCTGATATTATTATTGAAGATATTATCTCAGGTCAAGCCTATGTAGCCTTGGAAGATGGAGAATTACTAGCCTATGCTGCTGTAACCAAGAGTCCAGAGGCAGCCTATGAAGCCATTTATGAAGGAAAATGGCAAGCTGGAGAGTCAGAGTACCTAGTCTTTCACCGTATTGCTGTGGCAGCAGATGTCCAGGGGCAGGGGGTTGCTCAGACTTTCCTAGAGGGCTTGATTGAAGGTTTTGACTATCTAGATTTTCGCTCAGATACGCATGCTGAAAACAAAGCTATGCAACATATTTTTGAAAAACTCGGTTTTAAACAGGTTGGTAAGGTTCCAGTTGATGGCGAACGCTTGGCCTATCAAAAATTGAAGAAATAATGCAAAAGAAGTACGTAAAAATGCTCTACTTTTCGCCAATAGGAACCTTGTCTTTGGTTGCCGACGAGCAATATCTGTATGGCATTTGGGTGCAGGAGCAGAAGTGTTTTGAGAGGGGACTAGGAGATGAGACAATAGAAGCAGTTGTTAGTCATCCCATTTTAGACCCAGTTATTGCTTGCTTAGATGCTTACTTTAAAGGCAAGTCTCAGGATTTATCCAACTTGCCCTTGGCTCCAATCGGAACGGATTTTGAAAAGCGAGTTTGGTCCTATTTACAGGGAATTCCTTATGGTCAGACGGTGACCTATGGGCAAATAGCCCAAGACTTGCAAGTGGCTTCTGCTCAAGCAATTGGCGGAGCGGTAGGACGCAATCCTTGGTCTATCCTAGTACCTTGTCATCGGGTGCTGGGCGCAGGCAAGCGTCTGACAGGTTATGCTGCAGGAGTGGAAAAGAAAGCTTGGCTCTTGGGTCATGAAGGCGTAGATTTTAGAGATATAAAATAGAAAGTGAAACACATGTTAGAATTTATCGAATACCCAAAATGTTCAACTTGTAAAAAAGCAAAACAAGAATTAAACCAACTCGGTGTGGACTATAAAGCCGTCCATATCGTCGAAGAAACACCTAGCCAAGAAGTCATTTTAAACTGGCTAGAAACCTCAGGGTTCGAGTTGAAGCAATTTTTCAACACCAGTGGGATCAAATACCGTGAATTAGGGCTGAAAGATAAGGTAGGAAGCCTGTCAAACCAAGAAGCAGCTGAGTTGCTAGCAAGTGACGGTATGTTGTTAAAACGACCGATTTTAGTAGAAAATGAAACTGTTAAGCAAATCGGTTATCGAAAAGCTTACGAAGAATTGGGATTGAAATAGTTTTTATCTATCTCTTTGATAGATAAAATATATAACCTCCCTGTTTCAAAGTATGATAAACTAGTAGGTAGACAAAGTCTGTATCTGACCGTAGCAAATAATTTCATTGACGGCAGAAGTATGGTAGAATGAATCATTATCAGGAGAGGATGTTTTTATGAATGTTACAACGATTTTAGCATCAGATTGGTACCAAAACTTGATGCAATTGATTCCGGATGGCAAGCTTTTTAGCTTGCGTTCGGTCTTTGATGGAATTCCAAGAATTGTCCAACAACTTCCAACAACGATTATGTTGACAATTGGTGGTGCCCTTTTTGGCTTGGTTTTGGCACTTCTTTTTGCCATTGTGAAAATCAATCGTGTCAAAATTTTATATCCCTTGCAGGCCTTCTTTGTTAGTTTCTTAAAAGGGACACCGATTTTAGTGCAACTCATGTTGACCTACTACGGAATTCCTTTGGCTTTGAAAGCTCTCAATCAGCAATGGGGTACTGGTCTCAATATCAATGCGATTCCAGCTGCTGCTTTTGCGATTGTTGCTTTTGCTTTTAATGAGGCAGCTTATGCTAGTGAAACCATTCGTGCAGCCATTCTCTCAGTCAACCCTGGTGAGATTGAGGCGGCACGCAGTCTGGGTATGACCCGAGCACAAGTTTATCGTCGAGTGATTATTCCAAATGCAGCGGTGGTAGCTACTCCAACCTTAATTAACTCCCTCATCGGCTTGACCAAGGGAACTTCTCTAGCCTTCAGTGCGGGTGTTGTGGAAGTCTTTGCCCAAGCTCAGATTTTGGGTGGAGCCGATTATCGCTATTTTGAACGCTTTATCTCCGTTGCCCTTGTTTATTGGGTAGTCAATATCGTAATTGAAAGCCTCGGTCGTTTCATCGAGAGAAAAATGGCTATTTCTGCACCCGATACAGTGCAAACAGATGTGAAAGGAGACCTTCGTTAATGATTAAGATTTCGAATTTAAGCAAATCCTTTTCAGGACAGACTGTCTTGGATCATCTGAACTTGGATATTCAAAAAGGGGAAGTCGTAGCCTTGATTGGTTCTTCAGGAGCTGGAAAATCAACTTTCCTTCGCAGTCTCAATTATCTTGAAACACCTGATAGTGGCTCTATTCAGATTGATGATTTTTCAGTTGATTTTTCTAAAATCACTCAAGAAGAAATCCTTGCCCTACGCCGTAAGTTGTCTATGGTTTTCCAACAGTTTAATTTGTTTGAACGCCGCACAGCACTTGATAATGTGAAAGAAGGCTTGGTTGTTGTCAAGAAATTGTCTGATCAAGAAGCGACTAAGATTGCCAAGGAAGAGTTGGCTAAGGTTGGGCTTTCTGACCGTGAAAACCATTACCCTCGCCATTTATCAGGTGGACAGAAGCAACGGGTTGCCTTGGCGCGTGCTCTCGCTATGAAACCAGATGTCTTACTCTTAGACGAACCAACTTCAGCACTTGACCCAGAATTGGTTGGTGAAGTAGAAAAGTCTATTGCAGATGCTGCTAAGTCAGGTCAAACTATGATTTTGGTTAGTCATGACATGTCCTTTGTAGCCCAAGTGGCTGATAAGATTCTCTTCTTAGATAAGGGGAAAATCATCGAGTCTGGAACACCGGATGAGATTATCCACCATCCTAAAGAAGAGCGGACAAAAGAATTCTTCGCTAGTTACAAACGGACTTATATTTGATATAATAGATAAAGGAAAACTCAGTTAGTTGGACTAGCTGAGTTTACTCTTTAAAAAAGATAGAAATGAGAGAAATCATGCTACTGCAACTATTTTCTTTATATTTCGAGAGTTTGATCTTGACCACCATCCTCGTCCTGATTTTTTTAGGGATTTGGATTGGACTGAGAGCCATGTCGGGAGTTGATAAGACAGCCAAGGCTCGCCAAGCCCATCTCTATGATATGATTATGATTGGGGTCTTGGTTGTTCCAGTATTATCCTTTGCGGTTATGAGTATAATTCTTGTTTTCAAAGCATAATCCTTGCTTGATTGACAAGAAAGAGTTAGAATAAAGATAGTTACAACAAGAAAGAAGGAATCTATATGTACGATACTATTATTATCGGTGCTGGACCTGCAGGTATGACTGCAGCCTTGTATGCTGCTCGAAGCAATTTGAAAGTAGCCTTGATTGAAGGTGGTCTGCCAGGTGGTCAGATGAATAATACATCTGATATTGAAAATTACCCAGGATACGCTAATATTAGTGGGCCAGAATTGGCAGAAAAAATGTTTGAACCGCTTGAAAATCTTGGTGTTGAGCATATTTATGGTTATGTTGAAAATGTAGAAGACCATGGTGATTTTAAGAAAGTGATTACTGATGTCCAAACATATGAAACACGTACAGTTATCGTAGCAACTGGTTCTAAACACCGTCCTTTGGGAGTACCTGGAGAAGAAGAACTGAACAGTCGTGGTGTTTCTTACTGTGCCGTGTGTGATGGTGCTTTCTTCCGTGACCAAGATTTGTTGGTAGTTGGTGGTGGAGATTCAGCTGTTGAAGAAGCCATCTTCTTGACTCGTTTTGCTAAGACTGTTACCATTGTTCACCGTCGTGACCAACTTCGTGCCCAAAAAGTTTTACAAGACCGCGCCTTTGCGAATGAGAAAATCAGCTTTATCTGGGATTCTGTAGTCAAGGAAATCAAGGGTGAAAACCGAGTAGAATCTGTCGTATTTGAAAATGTGAAAACAGGTCAAGTGACAGAACAAGCCTTCGGTGGCGTTTTTATCTATGTTGGATTGGACCCTCTTAGCGATTTTGTTAAAGAATTGAATATCCAAGATCAGGCTGGCTGGATTGTGACAGATAACCACATGAAAACTGCAGTTGACGGTATTTTTGCAGTTGGAGATGTTCGCTTGAAAGACCTTCGCCAAGTAACAACAGCAGTTGGAGATGGAGCTATCGCTGGTCAAGAAGCTTACAAGTTTATCACCGAACATAGTTAATACTCTCCGAAAATCTCTTCAAATCACGTCAACGTCGCCTTGGATTATATATGTGACTGACTTCGTCAGTTCTATCTGCAACCTCAAAACAGTGTTTTGAGCTGACTTCGTCAGTCTTATCTACAATCTCAAAGCAATGCTTTGAGCAACCTGTGGCTGGTTTCCTAGTTTGCTCTTTGATTTTCATTGAGTATAATCATAAAAAAGTTTCCAATCAGATGACTGGAAACTTTTTTATAGTCTATTTCGGAAAACTTCGTACATGAGAATGGCTGCAGCAACACTGGCATTAAGGCTTTGAACATGTCCATTCATAGGAATGGTAATCATTTCATCGACCTGTTTTTTGATGTTGCTAGAGATGCCTTTTCCTTCATTTCCGATAATGAGGGCGATTTTCCCTTTTGTATTCCACTTATGGCAAGGGGTACCGTTCATATCCGTTCCAAAGGTCCAGAATCCTTCATCCTTGAGTTTGTCTAGAGTTTGGCTCAGATTGGTTACTCGAGCGATGGGAACGTGCTCAATAGCACCTGTGGCCGTTTTGGCAACGACAGGAGTAACTCCGACAGCACGGTGCTTGGGAATGATGACACCTGCAACATTGGTCGCATCAGCGGTTCTTAAGATGGAGCCTAAGTTGTGAGGATCGGTTAACCCGTCCAGAATCAATAGCAAAGGATTTTCTTCTTGGCGCGTTTTGGCAAGGATGTAATCCAGCTCACTATAGGCAAATTCAGAAACTCGTAGAACAAAACCTTGGTGGACAGCACCTTCAGTCATCTCAGAGAGGGCTTTTTTTGAGGTCCAAGAAATGGACACCTTCTTTTCTGTAGCCAGTTCCTTGACTTTCTCAACGTTCTTACCTCGGAGATCTTCTTGGAGGTAGAGTTTGTTGCCAGTATTTGCAAGGAGGGCTTCGGTAACGGCGTGGACGCCATAGACAATATCATTTGTTTTCATGCCTCTATTATAACACAAAACCCCGTCTTGCAACGGGATTTTCTTTATTCTAGAATTAGTAAACCATCTTTAACTGCAAATGGGTCTTTTTCATTGATACGATCGTAAAACATGATTCCGTTAATGTGGTCAATTTCATGCTGAACAACGATGGAGTTGTAGCCTTTGAGCTTGATACGGTGTTTTTCTCCATCCTTGTCAAAGTAGTCAACAGTAACGCGGGCATGGCGAACAACATAACCAGGCACGTTGCGGTCAACAGATAGGCAACCTTCTCCTTCACCAAGAGCAGCGTCTTGAACAGAGTGAGAGACGATTTTTGGATTGTACATAATGGCTTGCAAGTCGTAGGCTTCCTGTGGAGTTTCGCCTTCTTCGACAATATTAGGTACCAAAACAGCGATAATACGTTTTGAGATATCTAATTGAGGAGCAGCAAGTCCAACCCCACCTCGGAGTCCCATTTTTTCGGCCATGACGGGATCTTGGGAATGTTTCAGGAATTGCATCATCTTTTCGCCAAGGATGATTTCCTGGTCAGATAGGGGGAAAGTGACTTCCTCAGCAACCGCGCGTAGAGTGGGATTCCCCTCGCGGATAATATCGTTCATATCAATTAAATGAGCAGCTTTTGTAATACGTTCTATTGCAGACATTTTCTCTCCTTTCATTACCTCTACATGATAACACAAAATGACAAGGATTGAAAGTATTACGGCATCGAGCTTTTATAGAAAATGTCTAGTAGGTTCGATTCAATTGTGAAAGAATTACTTATCTGTGATATAATAAAAAGAAAAGGCTTGCATTAGAAAGTTGGGAGAATAAAGATGCAAAGAAGACAGGAAAGACATAAACGTGGACCAGTTTTTCGTTTTATGAGGGGCTTGGTAAACTTTTTTAGGAGTTATCGCAAGTGGAGCAATAAAGGATTTGTTGCTGTCCTTTTGCTAGCAGTTGCTTTATCAATGGGCTTAGTCTTGTTGTTTGAAAGTTTCCAAGGAATCCCTTTAACCAGTCAAAAAAAGGATGCCATTTCTCAAGAAACAAATAAGTATAATCAAAATTCCAAAGATCAGGAAGAGGAAAAGATTGCTAGAATTATGGCCAACGGGGACCTCCTCTATCACATTCCTATCTATCGTTCTGCTTTAAAAGAAGATGGGACCTATGATTTCCATGAAAATTTTGAATATGTAAAACCATGGCTCAAACAAGCAGACTTGATTTTAGGTGATTTTGAAGGTACTGTGAATAAGGACCACTATTTGGCTGGTTATCCGCTATTTAATGCACCTGGAGAAGTCATGGATGCCATCAAGGATGCCGGTTATCAAGTGCTAGACTTGGCGCATAATCATATCCTAGATTCACAAATAGAAGGTGTGGTCTCAACAGCAGATGCTATTGAAAAGGCAGGAATGACACCGATTGGCGTGTATACGCATGAGTCCCGTGATCAAGCTCCACTCGTTATCAAGGAAGTCAACGGCATCAAGGTTGCGCTTTTAGCCTATTCTTATGGTTTCAATGGAATTGAGCAAAGTATTTCTCAAGAAGACTATAACCGCTATCTTTCAGACCTAAATGAAGACAAGATGAGGGATGAAATTGAACGAGCAGAGAAGGAAGCAGATATCACCATTATCATGCCTCAGATGGGTGTGGAGTATCGCTTGGAACCAACTGAAGAACAAAAGGCTCTTTATCACAAGATGATCGATTGGGGAGCTGATATTATCTTTGGAGGGCACCCTCACGTAGTTGAACCATCTGAAACGGTTGAAAAAGATGGGGACAAGAAACTCATTATCTATTCAATGGGGAACTTCATTTCCAATCAAAGAATTGAAACCATGCAAGATGAAGAGAATGCTAAGTGGACAGAGCGTGGCGTGCTTATGGATGTGACCATTAAGAAAAAGGATGGCAAGACGACAATCGAAACTGCTAAAGCACATCCTTCTTGGGTAAATCGTACACCGAAAGGAACCTATTCTCCAGAAGGTTATCCACTATTCCTATACCAAACTTATATCTTAGAAGATTTTATCGAGGGTGGTAGTCATCGTGACCAGTTAGATGAAGCGACTAAGGAACGAATTGATACAGCCTACAAAGAAATGAACGAACATGTGGGATTGAAGTGGGACTAGCTTAAATCCAGGGGAAAGTAAATGACGATTAAGGTAATTGCAACAGATATGGATGGGACCTTGCTGGATGCTAGAGGCCAGCTTGATCTCCCACGTTTGGAAAAGATTTTAGATCAGTTGGATCAAAGGGGTATTCGTTTTGTCATTGCGACTGGGAATGAAATTCACCGCATGAGGCAACTACTGGAGCACTTGGTCGATCGGGTGGTTCTGGTTGTTGCAAACGGTGCTCGTATTTTTGAAAACAATGAACTGATTCAGGCTCAGACTTGGGATGATGCCATTGTCGATAAGGCTTTGGCTCATTTTAAGGGTCGAGCGTGTCAGGATCAGTTTGTTGTAACGTCTATGAAGGGTGGTTTCGTCAAAGAAGGTACGATTTTTACAGACCTTGAAAGTTTTATGACTCCAGAAATGATTGAAAAATTCTACCAACGGATGCAATTTGTGGACGAATTAACCTCTGACCTCTTTGGTGGTGTGCTCAAGATGAGTATGGTTGTTGGTGAGGAACGTTTGAGTTCGGTCTTGGAAGAAATCAATGACCTCTTTGATGGCCGTGTTCGTGCTGTATCGAGTGGCTATGGTTGCATTGATATCCTTCAAGCTGGAATTCATAAAGCATGGGGCTTGGAAGAATTACTCAAGCGCTGGGACTTGACCTCCCAACAAATCATGGCTTTTGGTGACAGTGAAAATGATGTTGAAATGCTTGAAATGGCTGGAATTGCCTATGCGATGGAAAATGCTGATGATAAGGCCAAAGCTGTGGCGACGGCTCTAGCGCCAGCCAACAGCCAAGGCGGAGTTTATCAAGTCTTGGAAAACTGGTTAGAAAAAGGAGAATGAAGTGGCAGTACAGTTATTAGAAAATTGGTTACTAAAGGAACAAGAAAAAATCCAAACCAAGTATCGTCACTTAAATCAGGTTTCTGTTGTAGAGCCAGATATTCTTTTTATTGGGGATTCCATTGTCGAATATTATCCTCTGCAGGAACTATTTGGGACTTCAAAGACGATTGTCAATCGAGGTATTCGAGGTTATCAGACAGGGCTGTTACTAGAGAATCTAGATGCGCATCTGTACGGTGGAGCAGTAGATAAAATTGTCCTTTTGATTGGGACAAATGATATCGGAAAAGATGTTCCAGTGAATGAGGCTCTCAATAATCTCGAAGCTATCATACAATCCATTGCTCGCGATTATCCATTGACTGAGATTAAATTGCTTTCCATTTTGCCAGTCAATGAGGGAGAGGAGTACAAGCAGACAGTCTATATCCGCACGAATGAAAAAATTCAGAAATGGAATCAAGCCTATCAAGAGCTTGCTTCTGCCTATATGCAGGTAGAATTTGTGCCAGTTTTTGATAGTTTGATAGACCAAGAAGGTCAACTCAAAAAAGATTATACAACTGATGGGTTGCACCTTAGTGTTCCCGGTTATCATGTTTTGACCAAAGCTTTGAAAGACTATCTTTTGTAGTTAGTTGATTTCCTTTTTGCATTTTTGATTTAGATAAGGTATAATGGTTTTATTGTCTTTTGGGGTCGTTACGGATTCGACAGGCATTATGAGGCATATTTTGCGACTCGTGTGGCGATGTAAACGCTCAGTTAAATATAACTGCAAAAAATAACACTTCTTACGCTCTAGCTGCCTAAAAACCAGCAGGCGTGACCCGATTCGGATTGCTCGTGTCTGATGATGGGTCTTATTATTAGCGAGATACGATCAAACTTTGTCTAGCAGTTTGGTAAGAGATTTATAGGCTCGCAGTTCCTAGGCTTGAGTTATGTGTCGAGGGACTGTTAAACGAATACATAACCTATGGTTGTAGACAAATATGTTAGCAGATGTTTGGACGTGGGTTCGACTCCCACCGGCTCCATTGATAATTTACATTGTTTTGTAAATCTTTCTAAAACGTTGTTTTTACAACGTTTTTTATTTTATTCTTTGGTATTCTTTTGCAAAAAAAGAATACAACATTTTGTTGTATCCTAAATATTAAATCAAGTCCTGAATTTTCTTAAGTTTTTATCATATTTTCTGTTATAATTAAGGTGCCTTAAGAAAAATAATGAAAAAACTAAATGTTTTTCATATAGTTTTCATTGTTTTAATAGTTTAAAGTCAATCTTATTTTTCTCTAATAGAAAATAATGAAAAAGTAGGTTTAGAAAGAGGTAAGTATCTATGTCTTCTCATAAAAAAGTGTCACTCTCTGAGATTAATCAATCTATCGATACTCCAAATAACAATCATTTCTGGCAAAATTTAAATGCCTTTTTAGGTCCGGGTGCTCTTGTCGCAGTTGGTTATATGGATCCAGGAAACTGGATTACCAGTGTAGTCGGTGGTGCTTCCTATAAGTATAGTCTCTTGTTTGTTATCTTGATTTCATCTCTCATTGCCATGCAACTTCAGCAGATGGCAGGAAAGCTTGGTATTGTAACCCAGATGGACCTGGCTCAAGCAACGGCTCATCATTCACCTAAATGGCTTCGTTATAGTCTATGGGTGATTTTAGAATTAGCCTTGATGGCGACAGATCTGGCAGAAGTTCTAGGTTCAGCGATTGCTCTCAATCTTCTCTTTAAGATTCCGATTATGATAGCAATTCTCTTGACCGTGTTGGATGTTTTTCTCTTATTGCTTCTGATGAAATTTGGCTTTAAGAAGATTGAAGCTATTGTGACAACACTGATTTTAACCATTCTAGCAATTTTTACCTATCTGGTAGCTTTGTCACATCCAAGCTTCCAAGGAATCGTTGAGGGTTATCTACCGAATGCAACCTTATTTGAAAGTCCCTTGCCAGGGCATGAAAGTCAATTAACCTTGGCACTAGGGATCGTGGGAGCAACGGTTATGCCCCATAACCTCTATTTGCATTCTTCCTTGTCACAAACTCGGAAAATCAATCACAAGGACAAGAATGATGTTCGAAAAGCCGTGCGCTTTATGACCTGGGATTCAAATCTCCAATTATCCTTGGCCTTTGTGGTTAACTCCCTTCTATTAATTCTCGGGGCGGCTCTCTTTTTCGGCCATGCATCTGAGATTTCTGCCTTCTCTCAAATGTATAATGCCTTGCAGGATTCTACTATTGCAGGAGCTATAGCTAGCTCGACCTTATCAACCTTGTTTGCCTTGGCTTTATTAGCCAGTGGTCAAAATTCGACAATTACGGGTACCTTGACTGGACAAATCGTTATGGAAGGTTTCTTGCATATGAGATTACCTCAATGGTTCATTCGTTTGGCAACTCGTCTCTTTGCCTTGTTGCCTGTCATGATTGTAGCGGTTCTGTTTGGTCATCAGGAAAAAACATTAGATCAGTTATTGGTTTATTCACAAGTCTTTCTTTCGATTGCTCTTCCATTTTCAATCTTCCCACTGATTTATCTAACTTCTAAGAAATCACTGATGGGAGAATTTACCAATGCCAAATGGAATACCATCCTTGGCTATATCGTTTCCATTATCTTAACAATTCTCAATGTGAAATTGTTATTTGATATTTTCTAAGAAATTCACCCGAGTTATAAAACAAGCATATAAGAAAAAAGATACCCAAGATTTCTTGGGTATCTTTTTTAAAATAAACGGAAGACATGGGATTCGAACCCACGCACGCTGTTACACGCCTACCGCGTTTCCAACACGGCCTCTTAAGCCTCTTGAGTAATCTTCCAATACTTACCCAAATAGTCTACCATAAAGGCTCTTATCTTGCAATAAAAATTTTGGAAATAAGAAAAATGATAGATTTTGAAAGAAAATGACAAAAAGCGCTTGACTTTGAAAGAAAGTGTGATAGAATGAATAGTGTAAACGATAACAGGAGGTGATTCAGTGTTAAAAACAGAGCGGAAGCAACTGATTTTAGAGGAGTTAAATCAACATCATGTAGTTTCTCTAGAAAAATTAGTTAGTTTGTTAGAAACGTCAGAATCAACGGTTCGAAGAGATTTGGATGAGTTGGAAGCGGAAAACAAGCTTCGTCGCGTGCATGGTGGAGCAGAATTGCCCCATTCCTTGCAGGAAGAAGAAACCATTCAAGAAAAATCTGTCAAAAACCTTCAAGAAAAGAAGTTGCTGGCTCAGAAGGCAGCCTCTCTCATCAAGGAACAAGATGTCATCTTTATCGATGCTGGAACAACAACTGCTTTTTTGATTCATGAATTGGTTAATAAGAATATTACTGTTGTGACAAATTCGATTCACCATGCCGCTCAGTTGGTTGAAAAGCAGATTCCAACTGTCATGGTTGGAGGAAGTGTCAAGATGGCGACAGATGCTAGTATCGGGGGCGTTGCTCTTAACCAGATTAACCAATTGCACTTTGACCGTGCCTTTATCGGGATGAATGGTGTGGACGATGGTTATTATACGACTCCTGATATGGAAGAGGGAGCTGTGAAGCGTGCTATTTTAGAAAATGCCAAACAGACCTATGTCTTGGTGGATTCGTCTAAAATTGGACAAACTTGCTTTGCCAAGGTAGCACCACTCAAACGAGCTATTGTTATCACAAGTCAAGGGCATGAGCTCTTGCAGGCTATTAAGGAGAAAACGGAGGTAATAGAAGTATGATTTATACAGTCACACTCAATCCATCCATTGACTATATCGTTCGTTTGGATCAAGTTCAAGTCGGTAGTGTCAATCGAATGGACAGTGATGATAAGTTTGCTGGTGGGAAAGGAATCAATGTCAGTCGTGTCTTGAAACGCTTGGGTATTCCAAATACAGCGACTGGATTTATCGGAGGTTTTACTGGTGAATTTATCACAGATACTCTGGCAGAGGAAGAAATCGAGACACGTTTTGTCCAAGTGGCAGAAGATACTCGTATCAATGTTAAAATCAAAGCGGATCAAGAAACAGAAATCAACGGAACGGGTCCAACTGTTGAGCCCGAACAACTTGAAGAGTTAAAAGCCATTCTTTCAAGTCTGACAGCAGAAGATACGGTTGTCTTTGCAGGTTCAAGTGCTAGAAATCTAGGCAATGTAATCTACAAGGATTTGATTGCCTTGACACGTCAGACAGGTGCGCAAGTGGTTTGTGACTTTGAAGGACAGACCTTGATTGATAGTTTGGACTACCAGCCACTTTTGGTCAAACCAAACAATCATGAACTTGGAGCGATTTTTGGGATTAAACTCGAAAGTTTAGATGAAATTGAGAAATACGCGCGAGAGTTACTGGCTAAAGGTGCTCAAAATGTGATTATCTCTATGGCTGGTGATGGTGCCCTTCTTGTCACATCTGAGGGAGCTTACTTTGCTAAACCAATCAAGGGGACAGTCAAAAATTCAGTTGGAGCTGGTGACTCTATGGTTGCTGGATTTACAGGTGAATTTGTCAAATCTAAAGATGCAGTAGAAGCCTTCAAATGGGGAGTTGCTTGTGGAACAGCAACGACATTCTCAGATGACTTGGCAACGGCAGAATTTATTAAAGAAACATATGAAAAAGTTGAGGTAGAAAAAAGATGAAAATTCAAGACCTATTGAGAAAAGATGTCATGTTGCTGGATTTGCAAGCAACTGAAAAAACAGCTGTCATCGAAGAGATGATTAAAAGCTTGACAGACCACGGTTATGTGACAGATTTTGAAACCTTTAAAGAAGGAATTTTGGCGCGTGAAGCTTTGACTTCTACTGGTTTGGGTGATGGTATCGCAATGCCTCATAGCAAAAATGCTGCTGTCAAAGAAGCGACAGTTCTCTTTGCCAAGTCAAACAAGGGTGTTGACTACGAGAGCTTGGATGGGCAACCAACTGACCTTTTCTTTATGATTGCAGCTCCAGAAGGTGCCAATGATACTCACTTAGCAGCCTTGGCAGAATTGTCTCAATACTTGATGAAAGACGGTTTTGCTGACAAACTTCGTCAAGCAACATCAGCTGACCAAGTTATCGAACTTTTTAACCAAGCTTCAGAAAAAGCTGAGGAGCCAGTTCAAGCACCTACCAATGACTCTGGTGACTTTATCGTTGCTGTTACAGCTTGTACAACAGGTATCGCCCACACTTATATGGCCCAAGAAGCTCTTCAAAAAGTGGCTGCTGAAATGGGTGTTGGAATCAAGGTTGAAACCAACGGTGCTAGCGGTGTTGGAAACCAACTAACTGCTGAGGACATCCGCAAGGCTAAAGCTGTTATCATCGCAGCAGACAAGGCTGTAGAAATGGATCGTTTCGATGGTAAACCATTGATCAATCGTCCAGTTGCTGACGGTATCCGTAAGACAGAAGAGTTGATTAACTTGGCTCTTTCAGGAGATGCTGAAGTCTATCGTGCTGCTAATGGAGCCAAAGCTGCAACAGCCTCTAACAAAAAACAAAGCCTTGGTGGTGCCTTCTACAAACACTTGATGAGTGGTGTATCGCAAATGTTGCCATTTGTTATTGGCGGTGGTATTATGATTGCCCTTGCCTTCTTGATTGACGGTGCTTTGGGTGTTCCGAATGAAAACCTTGGTAATCTTGGTTCTTACCATGAGTTAGCTTCTATGTTCATGAAAATTGGTGGTGCAGCCTTTGGATTGATGCTCCCAGTCTTTGCAGGTTATGTTGCCTACTCTATCGCTGAAAAACCAGGTTTGGTAGCAGGTTTCGTGGCTGGTGCTATTGCCAAAGAAGGTTTTGCATTTGGTAAAATTCCTTATGCTGCAGGTGGTGAAGCAACTTCAACTCTTGCAGGTGTCTCATCTGGTTTCCTAGGTGCCCTTGTTGGTGGATTTATTGCAGGTGCTTTGGTTCTTGCTATCAAGAAATACGTTAAAGTTCCTCGTTCACTTGAAGGTGCAAAATCAATCCTTCTCTTGCCACTTCTTGGGACAATCTTGACTGGATTTGTTATGCTAGCTGTTAACATCCTAATGGCAGCAATCAACACTGCTATGAATGACTTCCTAGGCGGTCTTGGAGGCGGTTCAGCTGTCCTTCTTGGTATCGTCCTTGGTGGAATGATGGCTGTTGACATGGGTGGACCAGTTAACAAAGCGGCTTATGTCTTTGGTACAGGTACGCTTGCAGCTACTGTTTCTTCAGGAGGTTCTGTAGCCATGGCAGCAGTTATGGCTGGAGGAATGGTGCCACCACTTGCTATCTTTGTCGCAACACTTCTTTTCAAAGATAAATTTACCAAAGAAGAACGTAACTCTGGTTTGACAAATATCATCATGGGCTTGTCATTCATCACTGAGGGAGCGATTCCATTTGGTGCCGCTGACCCAGCTCGTGCTATCCCAAGCTTCATCCTTGGTTCAGCAGTAGCAGGCGGACTCGTTGGTCTTACTGGTATCAAACTCATGGCACCACACGGAGGAATCTTCGTGATTGCCCTTACTTCAAATGCTCTTCTTTACCTCGTTTCTGTCTTGGTAGGAGCAATCGTAAGTGGTGTGGTCTATGGTTACCTACGCAAACCACAAGCATAAAAAATAGAAAAATGAAAAGATTGGACCGTTTGGTGCAGTCTTTTTCTCTTTATGAAGTGCCTGTGAAATATGGTATAATAGAAGAATGGCAAATAAGAATACAAGTAAAACAAGACGGAGACCGTCTAAAGCAGAACTCGAAAGAAAAGAAGCGATTCAACGAATGTTGATTTCGTTGGGAATCGCGCTTTTATTGATTTTCGCAGCCTTCAAATTAGGGGCTGCAGGTATCACCCTTTACAATTTAATTCGCTTGCTGGTGGGTAGCCTAGCTTATCTGGCAATATTTGGTATCCTGCTCTATCTCTTCTTTTTCAAGTGGATACGAAAACAGGAAGGGCTCCTATCTGGCTTTTTCACCATATTTGCAGGTTTGCTCTTGATTTTTGAGGCCTACTTAGTTTGGAAATATGGTTTGGGCAAGTCCGTTCTAAAGGGAACCATGGCTCAGGTTGTGACTGATTTGACTGGTTTTCGAACGACCAGTTTTGCTGGAGGTGGCTTGATTGGGGTTGCTCTTTATATTCCAACTGCCTTTCTCTTTTCAAATATCGGCACTTACTTTATTGGTTCTATCTTGATTTTAGCAGGCGCTCTCCTAATCAGTCCTTGGTCTGTTTACGATATTGCTGAATTTTTCAGTAGAGGATTTGCCAAATGGCGAGAAGGGCATGAGCGTCGAAAAGAGGAACGTTTTGTCAAACAGGAAGAAAAAGCTCGTCAAAAGGCTGAGGAAGAGGCTAGATTAGAACGAGAAGAGGTCGAAAAAGCCTTACTCGATTTGCCTCCTGTCGATGTGGAAACGGGTGAAATACTGACAGAAGATGTTGTGCTTGACGCTCCACCTGTTCCAGAAGAAGAGTGGGTGGAACCAGAAATCATCCTGCCTCAAGCTGAACTTGAATTCGCTGAACAGGAAGATGGCTCAGATGATGAAGACGTACGGGTTGATTTTTCAGCTAAGGAAGCCCTTGAATACAAACTTCCAAGCTTACAACTCTTTGCCCCTGATAAACCCAAAGACCAGTCTAAAGAGAAGAAAATCGTTCGGGAAAACATCAAAATCCTAGAAGAAACCTTTGCTAGCTTTGGTATCAAGGTGACGGTTGAACGGGCTGAAATTGGCCCATCCGTGACCAAGTATGAAGTCAAGCCAGCAGTAGGTGTAAGGGTCAACCGCATTTCCAATCTAGCAGATGACCTCGCTCTAGCCTTGGCAGCCAAGGATGTTCGAATTGAAGCACCTATCCCAGGGAAATCTTTAGTGGGAATCGAAGTACCTAACTCTGAGATTGCGACAGTTTCTTTCCGCGAACTATGGGAACAATCTCAAACAAAAGCAGAAAATCTCTTGGAAATTCCTCTAGGAAAGGCGGTTAATGGCACCGCAAGAGCTTTTGACCTTTCCAAAATGCCCCACTTGCTAGTTGCAGGTTCAACCGGTTCAGGGAAGTCAGTAGCTGTTAACGGCATTATTGCTAGCATTCTCATGAAGGCGAGACCAGACCAAGTTAAATTTATGATGGTCGATCCCAAGATGGTTGAGTTGTCTGTTTACAATGACATTCCTCATCTCTTGATTCCAGTTGTGACCAATCCACGTAAGGCCAGCAAGGCTTTGCAAAAGGTCGTTGATGAAATGGAAAATCGTTATGAACTCTTTGCCAAGGTGGGAGTTCGGAATATTGCAGGTTTTAATGCCAAGGTAGAAGAGTTTAATGCCCAATCTGAATACAAGCAGGTTCCATTACCGCTTATTGTCGTGATTGTGGATGAGTTGGCTGACCTTATGATGGTAGCCAGCAAGGAAGTGGAAGATGCTATCATTCGTCTCGGACAGAAGGCGCGTGCTGCAGGTATCCACATGATTCTTGCAACCCAGCGTCCATCCGTTGACGTCATTTCTGGTCTGATCAAGGCCAATGTCCCATCTCGTGTCGCTTTCGCAGTTTCATCAGGAACAGACTCCCGTACTATTTTAGATGAAAATGGAGCTGAGAAACTGCTTGGACGTGGAGATATGCTCTTTAAACCAATCGATGAAAATCATCCAGTTCGTCTCCAAGGCTCCTTTATCTCGGATGATGATGTTGAACGCATCGTAAACTTCATTAAGGCTCAGGCTGATGCGGACTACGATGAGAGTTTTGATCCAGGTGAGGTTTCTGAAAATGAAGGAGAATTTTCAGATGGTGAATCTGGTGGAGATCCGCTTTTTGAAGAAGCCAAAGCTCTAGTCATTGAGACCCAGAAAGCCAGTGCTTCTATGATTCAGCGTCGTTTGTCAGTTGGATTTAACCGTGCGACTCGTCTCATGGAAGAACTGGAGATGGCAGGTGTTATCGGTCCAGCTGAAGGTACCAAACCAAGAAAAGTATTGCAACAATAAAAATGGCTTCTTTCCAAGTTTGGAGAGAAGCTATTTTAGTGATTATTGATTAGTTTTATTTTCCGAAGTTGGTGTATTATTGGACTGTTTTTCATTTTCAGTAGCAGGTTTACTTGGAGCAGGAGCAGGAGAATCCTGAGTTGATGTTTTCTGCTCTTCTTTTTTCTCTTCCTTGACGCTGGCTTTTGGTGTTTCCTCTTGCTGTGTTTTTTCTTGAGTGGTGTTAGTTTCTTTATTGGGACTAGTGTTTTCCTGAGGGGATTCCTTTTGAATTTCTTTGACAATTGTTGTCGTCTGGCTTGTCGTAGGTTCTTTTTTGGTATTTTTGTTATTATCCAAGGCGTTCATGATAGTGATACTTGCGGTAATTAAGCCAAGGATACTACCGATAGTAGCGACGGTTTTTTGAAAGACCGTAAAGCCTTTTTTGATGTGTTCTGTTTTTGGTTTTGAAGTTCTACGATAATTAGACATACATTCTCTCCTTTAATTAAAATTTATTATACCTCATTTCTTTAAAAAAATCTTAAAAAAAGAGGAATTGCCCTTTCTTGTCGCAAGCTCCGTTTCATGATACAATAGAAGGAGTGATTTTAGAAAGCGTGAGAAAACATGATTTACTTTGATAATTCGGCGACGACCAAGCCCTATCCTGAAGCCCTTGAAACCTATATGCAGGTCGCTTCAAAAATTTTAGGAAATCCATCTAGTCTCCATCGTTTGGGAGACCAGGCAACACGAATCTTAGATGCTTCTCGGCAACAGATTGCAGATTTAATCGGTAAGAAAAGCGATGAAATCTTCTTTACTTCTGGTGGGACAGAAGGAGATAACTGGGTCATCAAGGGTGTGGCCTTTGAAAAGGCTCGGTTTGGCAAGCACATCATTGTATCAGCCGTTGAACATCCAGCAGTTAAGGAATCAGCCCTCTGGCTGAAAAGTCAAGGATTTGAAGTGGATTTTGCTCCAGTTGATGAGAAAGGATTTGTGGATGTGAAGGCGTTAGCAGATTTGATACGACCAGATACGACCCTCGTTTCCATCATGGCAGTTAACAATGAAATTGGCTCTGTTCAGCCCATTGAGGCTATTTCAGAACTGTTAGCAGACAAGCCGACTATTTCCTTCCACGTTGATGCGGTTCAGGCACTTGCTAAGATTCCGACTGAAAAGTATCTGACAGAACGAGTGGATTTTGCGACTTTCTCTAGTCATAAGTTTCACGGAGTTCGTGGTGTTGGTTTTGTCTATATCAAGTCTGGCAAGAAGATTACGCCTCTTTTAACAGGTGGTGGTCAGGAGCGTGATTATCGTTCGACAACTGAAAATGTGGCAGGGATTGCAGCGACAGCCAAGGCTCTCCGTTTGTCTATGGAAAAGCTAGATTTCTTTACTAGTAAGACAGGACAGATGAAGGCAGTGATTCGCCAAGCCCTTCTGGACTATCCAGATATTTTTATCTTCTCAGATGAGGAAGACTTTGCCCCCCATATCCTGACTTTTGGAATCAAGGGTGTTCGTGGTGAAGTCATCGTTCACGCCTTTGAAGACTATGGTATTTTCATCTCAACGACCTCTGCTTGTTCGTCCAAGGCTGGGAAACCTGCAGGTACCTTGATTGCCATGGGAGTGGATAAAGATAAGGCCCAGTCAGCTGTGCGTCTTAGCCTAGACCTTGAAAATGATATGAGTCAGGTCGAGCAGTTTTTGACCAAGTTAAAATTGATTTACAATCAAACTAGAAAAGTAAGATAGGAGCATTCATGCAGTATTCAGAAATTATGATTCGCTACGGTGAGCTGTCAACCAAAGGCAAAAACCGTATGCGTTTCATCAATAAACTTCGCAATAATATTTCAGACGTTTTGTCTATCTATCCCCAAGTTAAGGTAACGGCAGATCGCGACCGTGCCCACGCTTACCTCAATGGAGCTGATTACACAGCAGTAGCAGAATCGCTCAAACAAGTTTTTGGAATTCAAAACTTTTCTCCTGTATACAAGGTCGAAAAATCTGTAGAAGTTTTGAAGTCTGCTGTCCAAGAGATTATGCAGGACATATACAAGGATGGCATGACCTTTAAAATTTCTAGCAAGCGTAGCGACCACAACTTTGAGTTGGATAGTCGTGAACTCAATCAAACACTTGGAGGAGCTGTTTTTGAAGCTATTCCAAATGTGCAAGCTCAAATGAAAAGTCCTGACATCAATCTTCAGGTGGAAATCCGTGAAGAAGCAGCCTATCTTTCTTATGAAACCATTCGAGGAGCTGGTGGTTTGCCAGTTGGAACTTCAGGTAAAGGGATGCTTATGTTGTCAGGAGGAATTGACTCTCCTGTAGCAGGTTATCTTGCTTTGAAACGTGGAGTGGATATCGAAGCTGTTCACTTTGCTAGCCCACCTTACACGAGTCCTGGTGCCCTTAAAAAAGCCCAAGATTTGACTCGTAAATTGACCAAGTTTGGAGGCAATATCCAGTTTATCGAGGTGCCTTTCACTGAGATTCAAGAGGAAATCAAGGCTAAAGCGCCAGAGGCTTATTTGATGACTCTAACTCGTCGCTTTATGATGCGGATTACCGACCGTATTCGTGAGGTACGAAATGGTTTGGTTATCATCAATGGGGAGAGTCTAGGTCAAGTAGCCAGCCAAACCCTTGAAAGCATGCAGGCTATCAATGCCGTTACTAACACTCCCATCATCCGCCCAGTTGTAACCATGGATAAGTTAGAAATCATTGATATTGCACAAGAAATCGATACCTTTGACATTTCAATCCAGCCATTTGAAGACTGTTGTACCATTTTTGCACCAGATCGTCCTAAGACTAATCCTAAGATTAAGAATGCAGAGCAATACGAAGCGCGCATGGATGTTGAAGGTTTAGTTGAGCGAGCTGTAGCTGGAATCATGATTACCGAGATTACACCTCAACCTGAAAAAGATGAAGTGGATGACTTGATTGACAATCTCCTCTAAATCAGAAAATCCAAAAGAATTTAGAAAAA
This sequence comes from Streptococcus mitis, assembly GCF_013305725.1. NCBI lineage: Bacteria > Bacillati > Bacillota > Bacilli > Lactobacillales > Streptococcaceae > Streptococcus > Streptococcus mitis. Next base: position 1,381,239 of record NZ_CP047883.1, on the reverse strand, counting down.
TAAATGAAAAAGTTAGTTTTTAATCCAAAAATGGAAGAAAAACTGACTTTTTTTCTTAAACTGTGATATAATAAAATAAAATTTTGAATATAGAGAGTTTTCTGACAATGAATCAATCCTACTTTTATTTAAAAATGAAAGAACACAAACTCAAGGTTCCTTATACAGGTAAGGAACGCCGTGTACGTGTTCTTCTACCTAAAGATTATGAGAAAGACACGGATCGTTCCTATCCTGTTGTTTACTTTCATGACGGGCAAAATGTTTTTTATAGCAAAGAGTCTTTCATTGGTCACTCATGGAAGATTATTCCAGCTATTAAACGAAATCCTGATATCAGTCGCATGATTGTCGTTGCTATTGACAATGATGGTATGGGGCGGATGAATGAGTATGCGGCTTGGAAGTTCCAAGAATCTCCTATTCCGGGGCAGCAGTTTGGCGGTAAAGGTGTGGAGTATGCCGAGTTTGTCATGGATGTGGTCAAACCTTTTATCGATGAGACCTACCGTACCAAAGCTGACCGCCAGCATACGGCTATGATTGGTTCTTCACTAGGAGGCAATATTACCCAATTTATCGGTTTGGAATACCAAGACCAAATTGGTTGTCTAGGGGTTTTTTCATCTGCAAACTGGCTCCACCAAGAAGCTTTTAACCGCTATATCGAGCGTCAGAAACTATCGCCTGATCAGCGTATCTTTATCTATGTTGGAACAGAAGAAGCAGATGATACGGACAAGACCCTGATGGCTGGTAATATCAAACAAGCCTATATCGATTCGTCTCTTCGCTATTACCATGATTTGATAGCAGGTGGGGTACACTTAGATAATCTTTTCTTGAAAGTTCAGTCTGGTGCCATCCATAGTGAGATTCCATGGTCGGAGAACTTACCAGACTGTCTGAGATTTTTTGCAGAAAAATGGTAAGTTAAGAAAGGAGAAAGCCAATGTATATTGAAAACCTTAGCCACTGGAGTGGTCACCTCAACCGTGAAATGTACCTCAACCGTTATGGGCATGCTGGGATTCCAGTTGTGGTCTTTGCTTCATCAGGTGGTAGTCACAACGAATACTATGATTTTGGCATGATTGATGCCTGTGCTTCCTTTATCGAGGAAGGCCGTGTTCAGTTCTTTACCCTATCTAGTGTGGATAGTGAGAGCTGGTTGGCCACTTGGAAAAATGGTCACGACCAAGCAGAGATGCACCGTGCCTACGAACGCTATGTGATTGGGGAGGCCATTCCTTTTATCAAGCACAAGACAGGTTGGTTTGATGGCATGATGACGACAGGGTGCTCCATGGGCGCATACCATGCTGTCAATTTCTTCCTCCAGCATCCAGATGTCTTTACCAAAGTAATTGCTCTTAGTGGTGTCTACGACGCACGTTTCTTTGTCGGAGATTACTACAATGACGATGCTATTTACCAAAACTCGCCAGTAGATTATATCTGGAATCAGAACGACGGCTGGTTTATTGACCGTTACCGTCAGGCAGAGATTGTGCTTTGTACGGGGCTTGGTGCCTGGGAACATGACGGACTACCGTCTTTCTACAAGCTCAAAGAAGCCTTTGACCAGAAACAAATTCCAGCCTGGTTTGCTGAATGGGGACATGATGTCGCTCATGACTGGGAATGGTGGCGTAAACAAATGCCCTATTTTCTTGGACACCTGTATCTATAAAAGGAGTTACCTATGAATTACCTTGTTATTTCTCCCTACTATCCACAAAACTTTCAACAGTTTACGATTGAACTAGCTAATAAAGGCATCACCGTCTTGGGAATTGGTCAAGAGCCTTATGAGCAATTGGATGAACCTTTGCGCAATAGCCTGACCGAGTACTTCCGTGTTGACAATCTTGAAAATGTAGATGAAGTCAAACGTGCAGTTGCTTTTCTCTTTTATAAACATGGCCCGATTGACCGTATTGAATCCCACAATGAATACTGGCTTGAGCTGGATGCAACACTCAGAGAACAATTCAATGTCTTTGGTGCCAAAACAGAGGATCTCAAAAAGACGAAATTTAAGTCTGAAATGAAGAAGCTTTTCAAAAAAGCAGGTGTCCCCGTGGTACCTGGAGCTGTTATCAAGACGGAAGCAGATGTTGATCAAGCTGTGAATGAAATTGGCCTTCCAATGATTGCCAAACCTGACAATGGAGTGGGAGCAGCCGCGACCTTTAAGCTTGAAACAGAAGACGATATCAATCACTTCAAGGCAGAGTGGGACCATTCAACCGTTTATTTCTTTGAAAAATTTGTCACTTCTAGCGAAATTTGTACCTTTGATGGTCTTGTGGATAAGGACGGAAAAATTGTCTTTTCAACAACCTTTGACTACGCCTATACACCGCTTGATCTCATGATTTACAAGATGGACAATTCCTACTATGTTCTTAAGGATATGGATCCCAAATTACGTAAATATGGTGAGGCAATTGTCAAAGAATTTGGTATGAAAGAACGTTTCTTCCATATCGAGTTCTTCCGTGAAGGGGATGATTACATCGCCATTGAGTACAATAACCGCCCTGCAGGTGGTTTTACCATTGATGTTTATAACTTTGCTCATTCCTTGGACCTCTATCGTGGCTATGCTGCTATTGTAGCAGGAGAAGAGTTCCCAGAGTCAGACTTTGAAGCTCAATATTGTTTAGCTACATCCCGTCGTGCAAATGCTCACTATGTCTATTCTGAGGAGGATTTGCTTGCCAAATATAGCCAGCAGTTCAAGGTTAAAAAAATCATGCCAGCGGCCTTTGCGGAACTTCAAGGAGATTACCTTTATATGCTGACAACTCCGAGTCGACAAGAAATGGAGCAGATGATTGCTGATTTCGGACAACGTCAAGAATAAGAACTCTCGGATTAAGGAAATGCACCTCCTTAATCCTTTTGTTTTGTCTGATAAAAAATAAGAGCATCCTAATAAGGTAGCTATCATAAGATTCGTTTGGAAATTATAGTGAACTGAATCTGAAGTAGTAGACTGTAGTTCCTAAAGCATTGTTGGAACTTGGTTTGAGTTTCCTAATCAATTTGTTTAGTTTTTTTATTATGTGACTATTAGTCGCATAATTATAAGGCTGATAGTATTAATTTCACTATCAGCCTTACAGGTTATTTAACGTTTCAGAAAAACTATAATGTCAAGATTAACTAAACAGTATCTAATTCTTTCAAATAATTTTCTATCTTCATCAACATTAAAGGATTGTTATAAATCTTACATAACTCTTTTGCTTCTATATAATAATTTTTGACTTGTTCTTTGTCTAGAAATTTGGCTCCAGCATTTCCTACAAGAATAAGTAGAGGAGCCAGTTGGTAGCTTGTCTGTCTTTGTTTACAGAGTTCAATCGTCTCAAGAGCTTCTTGGATGGCTTCGTTATATTTTTCCTTTGATACTAGGTAGTGAGCGTAGTTGTAACGAACTCTGATGTAACCAAATAAAAACTCTTGATGCTCAAAATTTTTTGTCTGATATAACTCCATCAAATGAGAGTAGTTTGCCTCATATTCTTGTTCACGACCCACTAAGGAATAGAAATTAGATAGAGTATTCAACGCCTTTAAATAAATCAGAGTATTTGAAGAGACTTTTAATAATATATTTTCCAATGAAGAAATAGCCTCACACTTACTGTCATATTGATAGAAGTCAATAATAGCTTTAATCCATTCAAGGTAAGTTCGGTCTTCTAGTGTTAGAAAAGTACTTCGTTCAATCTCTATTCCATAAATATATTCCAAATTGTCATAATTTCTATCATCTAATAGGCGAGCAGATAATTGCTTGAAATTAGAGAGGTTAGATTTAATTTCAATTTGTTCATTAAAAAAATAATCTAATGGTACTTCAAGTCGTTGAGAGAGTTTGAACAAAAGGTCTGCGGAGGGAATGAAATGCCCTCTCTCAATTTTACTAATCTGGCTTTGTTCACAAATTCCTTCTGCAAGAGTTTGTTGGGAGAGACCTAACTCTTTTCTCTTTACTCTGAATTTCTCAGCGAGTGTATTCATTAAAGATAATAAACCTTCCTATTTGCTTAATTTCATTATAAAATTTTTAGTTCAAAATAGCAAGTTAAAGGAATAAATAATTCCTTATGGTAATAAACTGGAAAAAAAGTCAAAAATTACATAAAAATGCTTGGCTAAATAAAATATATCTGTTAAAATAAGGATAATGAAAAAGAAAAGGGTTTCACAATATAAGATGAGGAGAAATCGTGGAATTAAAAAATAGTTATATTTGTATTACTAAGTGTTCTTGCATTTGGTAATACAATTCCCTATCAACAGTTTGTTCAGAAGAATAGACAAGTGGTAAGGTCTATAACTTCTCCTCATCTGGTGTGTTAATTTAATATTGGAGGTATATATAAATGAAACTTTTGAAAAAAACTATGCAAGTTGGACTAACAGTATTTTTCTTTGGTTTGCTAGCGACAAGTGCAGTATTGGCGGATGATGCTGATTCAGAAGGTTGGAAATTTGTCCAAGAAAATGGTAGAACCTATTACAAGAAGGGTGACATCAAAGAAACCTACTGGCGAGTGATTGATGGCAAAACCTATTATTTTGATTATAATGGTGAAATGGTTGTTGGTTGGCAATACATTCCAATGCCAGTTAAAGGATATACAATTGGTCCTTACCCAAATGGTATCAGATTAGAAGGTTTTCCAAAGTCAGAGTGGTACTATTTCGATAAAAATGGAGTGCTACAAGAGTTTGTTGGTTGGGAAGCATTAGAGGTTAAAACTAAAGACAGCGTTGGAAGAAAGCATGGGGAAAAACGTACAAATCCGGAAGATAAAGAAGAGAAGAGTTTTTACACGAACTATTACTTTAATCAAAATCATTCTTTAGAGACAGGTTGGCTTTATGACCAGTCTAATTGGTATTATCTAGCTAAAACGGAAATTAATGGAGAAAACTATATTGGTGGTGAGAAACGTTCTGGTTGGATTCAAGATGCTTCCACTTGGTACTATCTAGATTCAGAAACTGGTATCATGCAAACTGGTTGGAAGCAAATTGGCAATAAGTGGTACTACCTCCGTTCATCAGGAGCTATGACAACTGGCTGGTATCAGGAAGGCTCAACTTGGTACTATTTAGATGCTGAAAATGGCGATATGAAAACAGGCTGGCAATATCTTGGTAACAAGTGGTACTATCTCCGTTCATCAGGAGCTATGGCAACTGGTTGGGTGAAAGATGGTTCAACTTGGTACTACCTAAATGCAAATAATGGAGATATGAAGACAGGTTGGCAATATCTTGGTAACAAGTGGTACTATCTCCGTTCATCAGGAGCTATGGCAACTGGTTGGGTGAAAGATGGTTCAACTTGGTACTACCTAAATGCAAATAATGGAGATATGAAGACAGGTTGGTTCCAGGTCAATGGCAAATGGTACTATGGGTATGGTTCAGGTGCTCTAGCTGTTAATACCACAGTAGATGGTTACTACGTAAACTATAATGGTGAGTGGGTTAAGTAACGAATGCTAATCGTAACTGTAGTTGATACTTAACTTAGTAAAAAGGGATTTTTTCTACCATTTGTCAACTCTATCAATTTTTAAGAATTAAATGAGTCAAGACAGTAGCCATTCAGTATGTTTATCTACTGTAGTAGGTTGAAGAAAAGCTAATAGTCACATAATAAAACCGCTTTCTCATATATTCTTTTAGAAAACCTGTTGCTAAAAGATATAAAAATTGATAGAATAAGGATTGTCTAAAAAATTTTAAGGAGAATCTATCAAATGGATTTTACATGGGCTATTAAATATGCCACTGAATTCTTGGGAACTGCTATTTTGATCATTCTTGGTAATGGTGCAGTTGCTAACGTTGAACTTAAAGGTACGAAAGGTCACCAAAGTGGCTGGCTCGTTATTGCTGTTGGTTACGGTATGGGGGTTATGATTCCAGCTTTGATGTTTGGTAATGTATCAGGTAACCACATCAACCCAGCCTTCACTCTTGGACTTGCAATCAGCGGTCTCTTCCCTTGGGCACAGGTAGCGCCTTATATCCTTGCACAAGTTTTGGGTGCTATCTTTGGTCAAGCCTTGGTTGTGGCAACACACCGCCCATACTACTTGAAAACTGAAAATCCAAACAACATCTTGGGTACTTTCTCAACAATCTCAAGTTTGGATCAAGGTACAAAAGAATCACGCTTTGCAGCAACTGTTAACGGTTTTGTAAATGAGTTTATTGGTTCATTTGTTCTTTTCTTTGCAGCTCTTGGATTGACTAAAAACTTCTTTGGTGCTGAGGTTCTTCAATACATGAAACAAATGGCTAGTCAAGCAGGCCAAACAGTTGACTTCTCTGATTTAGCAATTAAAGCTCAAACAGCACCTCATACAGCTTCTGGTCTTGGAATTGCTCACTTGGCACTTGGATTCCTTGTTATGGCCTTGGTAACATCACTTGGTGGACCTACAGGACCTGCCTTAAACCCAGCCCGTGACTTGGGGCCACGTCTCCTTCATGCTTTCCTTCCAAAATCAGTTCTTGGTGAGCACAAAGGTGATTCAAAATGGTGGTATTCTTGGGTACCAGTAGTAGCACCGATCGCAGCAGCAATTGCGGCAGTAGCTATCTTCAAATTCCTTTACCTATAAGAAATTGAAACCGAGGAAATCCTCGGTTTTTTAGATGAAATTTTACGAAAAAAAGGTAAATATGAGCATAATTTCTTGTAAAAAATTCTAAAATCCTTTAAAATAAAAGAGTTGGAGGAGTTTATGAATGTAAATCAGATTGTACGGATTATTCCTACTTTAAAAGTTAATAATAGAAAATTAAATGAAACATTTTATATTGAAACCCTTGGTATGAAGGCCTTATTAGAAGAATCGGCCTTTCTGTCACTAGGTGATCAAACAGGTCTAGAAAAGCTGGTTTTAGAAGAAGCTCCAAGTATGCGAACTCGTAAGGTAGAGGGAAGAAAAAAATTAGCTAGATTGATTGTCAAGGTGGAAAATCCCTTAGAAATTGAAGGACTCTTATCTAAAACAGATTCGATTCATAAATTATATAAGGGGCAGAATGGCTACGCTTTTGAAATTTACTCTCCAGAAGATGATTTGGTTTTGATTCATGCGGAAGATGATAGAGAAAGTCTAGTAGAAGTAGAAAAAAATCTTGAATTTCAAACAGATTTGGAATCAATTTCTTTAAGTAAATTTGAGATTTCTATGGAATTACATCTCCCAACTGATGTCGAAAGTTTCTTGGAAGTATCTGAAATTGGGGTGTCACTTGATTTTATCCCAGCTCAGGGTCAAGATTTGACTGTAGACAATACGGCTACTTGGGACTTATCTATGCTCAAGTTCTTGGTCAATGAACTAGATATAGCAAGTCTTCGCAAGAAATTTGAGTCTACCGAATATTTTATTCCTAAGTCTGAAAAATTCTTCCTTGGTAAAGATAGAAATAATGTTGAATTGTGGTTTGAAGAAGTATGAAGTGGACCAAGATTATTAAAAAAATAGAAGAACAAATCGAGGCAGGGATTTATCCCGGAGCCTCTTTTGCGTATTTTAAGGACCATCAATGGACGGAGGTCTATTTAGGCCAGAGTGACCCAGAGCATGGTTTGCAGACTGAGGCAGGACTAGTTTATGACCTAGCTAGTGTCAGCAAGGTTGTTGGGGTTGGCACAGTTTTTGCTTTTTTGTGGGAAAAAGGCAAATTAGATATTGACAGTCCTGTAACCGATTTTTTACCTGAGAGTGATTATCCAGACATCACTATTAGACAGCTCTTAACCCATGCTACAAATCTTGATCCGTTTATTCCCAATCGTGATATTTTAACAGCCTCAGAATTAAAGAAAGCGATGTTTCGTCTCAATAGACGAAATCAGCCAGCCTTTCTTTATTCGGATGTCCATTTTTTGCTGTTAGGTTTTATCTTGGAAAGAATCTTTAATCAAGACTTGGATGTGATTTTACAGGAGCAAGTTTGGAATCCTTGGGGAATGACGGAAACCCAATTTGGATCTGTTGGGCTTGCTGTTCCAACAGTCAGAGGTGTAGAGGCAGGTTTGGTACATGATCCCAAGGCTCGTCTCCTAGGCAGACATGCAGGTAGTGCTGGTTTATTTTCGACTGTAAAGGATTTACAAATCTTTTTGCAACACTATTTAGCAGATGATTTTGCAAGAGACTTGAGTCAAAATTTTTCACCTTTGGATGACAAGGAACGTTCTTTGGCATGGAATTTGGAAGGAGATTGGCTAGACCATACGGGCTATACAGGTACCTTTATCATGTGGAATCGCCAGAAGCAAGAAGCGGCTATTTTCCTATCGAATCGTACCTATGAAAAGGATGAGAGGGCTCAATGGATTGTAGACCGCAATCAAGTAATGGACTTGATTCGTAAAGAAGAGTAAGGAGAGACATGTCAAACAGTTTAAAAGGGACTCTATTAACAGTTGTGGCTGGGATTGCTTGGGGCTTGTCAGGAACGAGTGGCCAATACCTGATGGCACATGGAATTTCGTCTCTGGTTTTAACTAACTTACGACTTTTAATCGCCGGTGGGATTCTCATTGTCTTAGCTTATGCTACTGCAAAGGATAGAATGCTGGCCTTTTTAAAGGATAGAAAAAGTTTGCTGTCTCTTCTCATTTTTGCTCTGATTGGCCTTTTCCTCAATCAATTTGCCTATCTAACTGCTATTCAGGAGACCAATGCAGGTACCGCGACAGTGCTTCAGTATGTTTGTCCTGTCGGGATTTTGATTTATAGCTGTATCAAGGATAAGGTGGCGCCGACACTGGGAGAAATTGTTTCTATCATATTAGCTATTGGAGGAACCTTCCTGATCGCCACTCATGGGCAGTTGGACCAGTTATCCATTACACCTTCTGGCCTATTCTGGGGTCTCTTTTCTGCCTGGACTTATGCTCTGTATATCATTTTGCCAATAGCCTTGATTAAGAAGTGGGGGAGTAGCTTGGTCATTGGTGTGGGAATGGTCATAGCAGGTTTGATCGCCCTTCCTTTTACAGGGGTTCTACAGACTACTATCCCAACTAGTCTTGATTTTCTTCTTGCTTTTGCAGGCATTATCCTTATTGGGACTGTCTTTGCCTATACAGCTTTCCTAAAAGGAGCCAGTCTGATTGGACCGGTCAAGTCAAGTTTATTAGCTTCTATTGAACCAATTTCAGCGGTTTTCTTTGCCTTCCTAATCATGAATGAACAATTTTATCCTATTGATTTTCTTGGTATGGCAATGATATTAGTTGCCGTAACCCTGATTTCTTTGAAAGATTTATTGTTAGAGAATACACAAAAATGATAGTAGATGATAACCACTCTTAAAGAGTGGTTATTTTTACTTGTATAAGTGTAAAATCTAAATGATTTAATGAAATTTTATAAAAATTTAAGTTTCCTTTCTTAAAATATTTATATGAGTATAGAATACCTGGAGAAAATATGAATATTTTTAAAAAAATACATCCATCTAAGCCTCTAAAATACTTGAGATGGTTTGACATTGTGATTATTACGATCATAATGTTTGGTCAGTTTATAATTCGTTCAACCGAGCTATTTTTAGCAAATACGTTTCCAACGGGTACATCAAGTACAGTAGGGACAGTTAGACAGGCGGCAAGCGAGGGTGCGGCTTATTCTAGTAATTTTACCCTGCAAACTATATTACTGACTGTGACCTTACTCTATCTTTTGATTCGAAATTATGATTTTAAACAACTTCCTATTCGCTGGACTTGGTCCATTTTCTTTTGGGTTCCATTTATATTTGCTTTAGTAGGACTGTTTGGAGACTTGGTTACAACTCTCACTGGTAAATATAATTACTTTAATCCAGACCTTTTTGCCTATATAGATTTCACGCAAATAATAAGGAAGTTCTTAGCTCTCAGCCCGATAGCGATTGCCTATGCCTTGCTTAATGGATTTTATGAAGAGTTTTTCTTTCTAGGTTTGTTGACTTCAGTGAGGGAAAAACACAAGTGGTTGGTTTTGCTTTATTCTACTATTATTCGCGTTTCTTTCCACACCTATCAAGGATTAGTATGGGCTTTGGTAATCGGTGTAGTTTATGGCTTATTCTATTATTTCTTATACAAATATAAAATTAAAAATCTCTTTCCATTCTTTATCATGCATGCTTTAGCAGATATGTTTGGTTCTAGCTTGATCTATCTATTGGTTGATTGGGGGACTTAAGAATCAGAAAAATGAGTCTGGGACAAAAGTCTAACCTTAGATATAAAAAGCGAACAAAACGAGTTATCTGACACTCAGAATTCTGTCTTGTTCGCTTTTTTGTCTAATCAATCGATTTTAAAATTTATAATAAAGAATTCCGAAAATCAAAATCTTTTTGTCCCAGCCTCATTAAGTGTATTTAGACTCTTATACTCAATGAAAATCAAAGAGCAAACTAGGAAACTAGCCGCAGGCTGTACTTGAGTACGGCTAGGCGACGTTGACGTGGTTTGAAGAGATTTTCGAAGACTATTAGTCTTTATTTTCGTATGGCAAGATCAAGTTCAAGATGATTCCTGTCATGGCTGATAGGGCAGTACCTGAAAGTGTAACTGGACCGAGTTTAAGGATAGCTCCTCCAAGTCCAAGGACCAACATAGCACTTGCGATGATTAGGTTACGCATTTGACTGAAATCCACACGTTCTTTGATCAAGACTTTCAAACCGTTGCTGGCGATAACTCCATAGAGAAGGATTGACATACCACCAAGTACAGCATTTGGAATGGTTGAAATCAAGGCAGTGAATTTACCAAGGAAGCTAAGGGCAATCGCGATGAAGGCAGCGTTACGGATAACTGAGACAGAAGCGATACGAGTCATACCGATAACCCCTGTATTTTCTCCGTAAGTTGTATTGGCTGGTCCACCAAGGAAGGCAGAAACTGAAGTTGCGATACCGTCACCAAGAAGAGTACGGTGAAGACCTGGTTCTTTCAAGAACTGACGTCCACAGATTTGACCCAAAACAGTATGGTCTCCGATATGTTCAGAAATTGTTACGATAGCGATTGGCAAGATAGCGATGGTTTCTGGACCAAAGTAAAGATTGTATTCTTTAAAGGCACCACCTGTGCTAAATGGCAAGTAGAAACCAGGGATTTCAAACCAGTTAGCTTTAAGAACTGGTGTAAAGTCAACCAAACCAAGAGTTAGTGCGAAGAGGTAACCACCGATAATGGCAAAGAGGAATGGAATGATTCGTAGGAAGCCTTTTCCTTTTGTATTGATAAAGGCAGCAATCAAGAAAGTAACAACTGCTACAAGAGCATTTTTCCAATTTCCATCAGCTACAAGACCAGCATTGGTAACAGCTGAACCTGCAAGCCCAAGACCGATAACAATGATCATAGGACCGATAATGATTGGTGGCAAGAGTTCATCAATCCATTTTGTACCTGCAAAACGAACACTTGCAGCCACAAGGACATAGACTAAACCAGTCAAGATAACCCCTGTTTGAGCAGCAGATACATCACCACCCATTTCTTTCATAGCAAGTGACATTGCTGTGATAAATGCAAATGAAGAACCTAGATAAACTGGAACTTTAAAGCCAGTTGAAATCATGTAAATCAGTGTACCAACACCTGAAGCAAAAAGGGCAACAGATACAGGCATTCCCAAAATAAGTGGAACCAGGATTGTCGCACCAAACATGGCGAAAACGTGTTGGAAGCTGAGTAAGATACCTTTTCCAGCCGAAGGACGTTGGTCAACGTCTAGTAACAAATCAACAGTTGATTCTTGTTTCATATAAACCTCACTTTTGGGCATCAAAAAAGAGCCCATTATTTTACAGCAATAGGCCCTCAGAGTAAGACTTCTCTAAAATCTAGACTTTAAAGAGTTTTAAATATTTCTGCGTCTTCGTCACCTCACGGGATGACATTAAAAACCTTTGCTTGTGATAGTATAGCAGAAATTACGAACTTTGTAAATATTTTTTTACTAAAAAATTTAAAGCGGGCGTTTGTTGGGCATGCCAGCCTTTCTTGGATATTTATTTGGCGTTTCTTTTTTCTTTTCCACCACTGTGATGTAACGCGGATCTCCATTTGGTAGGTCGTAGCTGAGATTGTCTTCTACTTTACTAAAAAGGAGGTTGAGGGCATTCTTAGCTTCTAATAACTCCTCAGGCGCATTGCTGGCCTTGAGTGCCAATAGTTTTCCGCCAACTTTAAGGTAGGGAATAGTTAATTCAGATAGGACTTGCATACGGGCAACCGCACGAGCTGTTACAAAATCATATTGAGCACGGAAGTTTTTGTCTTGTGCCAAGTCTTCGGCACGTCCATGGTAGAAATGAACACCGTCCAAATCCAGTTCTTGAGCCAAAAGTTGGAGGAAGTTGATGCGCTTGTTGAGAGAATCAATGATGGTCACATCTAACTGAGGATAGAGGATTTTCATTGGTAGACTAGGAAATCCTGCCCCGGCCCCGATATCAAGCAGTTTGATAGTTTCATTGGGAATCAAGTCTTGCAGAATGGGTGCAATTGAATCATAAAAATGTTTGAGATAAACTTCTTCCTTATCTGTAATAGCCGTCAAATTAATTTTCTCATTCCACTCGACCAAGAGTTCAAAATAACGTTCAAATTGTTTTTTTTGCTGGTCCGAAAGTGAAAGATTTTGCTCGGCAAGCAAGTTGTAAAATGTTTCTGGTTTCATAGTTTTTTCCTTCTTTAGTATCATCTTATTTTACCACAATCATTAAAAATTTGATATACTGGTACTAATCTAAAAGCAGAAAGGACTTATATCATGACTTGGATTATTCTTGGAGTTTTGGCTCTTGTTGTTATTTTTGTGATTGTTAGCTATAACGGTTTGGTTAAGAATCGTATGCAAACAAAGGAGGCTTGGAGTCAGATTGATGTTCAGTTGAAACGTCGAAATGACCTCTTGCCAAACTTGATTGAAACTGTAAAAGGTTATGCCAAATATGAAGGTTCTACCCTTGAAAAGGTGGCAGAACTGCGTAATCAAGTGGCAGCAGCGACTTCACCAGCAGAAGCTATGAAAGCTAGTGATGCCCTCACTCGTCAGGTTTCAGGTATTTTTGCAGTTGCAGAAAGCTATCCAGATTTGAAAGCTAGTGCAAACTTTGTTAAATTGCAAGAGGAGTTGACAAACACAGAAAATAAAATTTCTTACTCTCGTCAACTTTACAACAGTGTTGTCAGCAACTACAATGTAAAATTAGAAACTTTCCCAAGCAATATTATCGCTGGGATGTTTGGATTTAAAGCAGCAGATTTCCTTCAAACACCAGAAGAGGAAAAGGCAGTTCCTAAAGTTGATTTTAGCGGTTTAGGTGACTAAGATGTTGTTTGATCAAATTGCAAGCAATAAACGAAAAACCTGGATTTTGTTGCTGGTATTTTTCCTACTCTTAGCTCTTGTTGGCTATGCGGTTGGTTACCTCTTTATGCGGTCTGGGATTGGTGGTTTGGTTATCGCACTGATTATCGGCTTTATCTATGCCTTGTCCATGATTTTTCAATCGACAGAGATTGTCATGTCCATGAATGGAGCGCGTGAGGTGGATGAACAAACGGCACCAGACCTCTACCATGTAGTAGAAGATATGGCTATGGTGGCTCAGATTCCTATGCCACGTGTTTTCATCATTGATGATCCAGCCTTAAATGCCTTTGCGACAGGTTCTAACCCCCAAAATGCGGCGGTTGCTGCGACGTCAGGTCTCCTAGCTATCATGAATCGTGAAGAACTAGAAGCTGTTATGGGACATGAAGTCAGTCATATTCGTAACTACGATATCCGCATTTCAACTATTGCTGTCGCCCTTGCTAGTGCTATCACCATGCTTTCTAGTATGGCAGGTCGTATGATGTGGTGGGGTGGAGCAGGTCGCAGACGAAGTGATGATGACCGAGATGGAAATGGCTTAGAAATCATTATGCTAGTGGTTTCCCTACTTGCAATTGTGCTGGCACCTCTCGCTGCAACATTGGTGCAACTAGCTATTTCTCGTCAGAGGGAATTTCTAGCTGATGCTTCCAGTGTCGAGTTGACCCGCAATCCTCAAGGGATGATTAATGCTCTACGTAAGTTGGATAATAGTAAACCGATGAGTCGTCCTGTCGATGATGCCAGCAGTGCACTTTATATCAATGATCCTAAGAAAGGTGGAGGGTTCCAAAAACTCTTTTATACCCACCCACCTATCTCAGAACGGATTGAACGTTTAAAACATATGTAAAATGAAGGCTGGGAAAAAGTCTTTAAAATCTGAAAAACGCATAATATCAGGTGTGCAAAAAACTTGATATTATGCGTTTTATTATGGGAAGATTTACTTCTTTTTCTCCTAAAATTGTGTTTTTGCACCATCTATCTGCTATGTTGCAAATTTATAAATCGTCTAAATTAACTACCTCCAGACCGTGTTCTGTTAAGCGATAGATGATTGAACAGACATCTTTTAAGAAACGCCTGTCATGCGAAACAGTGATGAGACCGCCTGGATAAGTGGCAAAGAGTTTTCTAATTTCGGGTTGAGAAGTGGGTGAAAAGTTTCGTGTTGGTTCATCCAGCAGGAGAAAGTTTGGTTTGCGCAAGACTAAATCCAAAAGCAGGAGTTTTCCCTGTTGTCCGCCAGATAAGGAGCGAATTTGATGCTGCATTTCTGGATAACTGAAATTGAGACTGGCTAAGTGAGATTGGATTTTCTGTAGTTCCTCTTTTTCTCCAGTTTTGCTGAGGTAGGCTATTGGTGATAAATCCAATTGCAGTTTTTTGTGGTAATCTTGTGGCATAAAACCAAGGGAAATCTCTCTTTTATCATTCAGAAGTTGCTGTAATTTGGCTAGCAGAGTCGATTTTCCAATACCATTTGGCCCAATGATACCGATTTTTTCTTGGCCACGGACAGTTAGTTGTAGTTCTTGCGCTAAAACACGCTCTCTAATGGACAAACTTTCCTTTTCCAGCTGGATTAAGACTTTAGAAGTCGGTAATGGTTGGATGTCCGAGAAGAAAAGTTGGATTTGTTCTTCTTCAAGTGGCTTTTGTGTCATGGACTGAGCTGCTTTTTCGTAGCGTTTTTCTTGTGAGAGGACAGTTTTCATCTTTTTAGCCAATAGGCGACCGGCAGTACTGTCTTTAGTAGCTCGAAGCGCAGTTTCTACATTTTGCTTGACTCGTCGATGTTTTTCCATGGTTTTATCGTAGGCTCTTTGGTCGTTAGCAGCTTGCTTGCTTTGTTTGGCAAAATTAGCCTTTCTCTGCTCACTATAGCAATCATAGTCTAAATGCTCTACTAGTGTTTCCGCTTCTTTACGGTGCTTGAACAGTCGCAAGTGGACAATAGTATCAGCCGTTTCAGAAAGAAAGTCTTCATCATGGGAAATGAAAATAACGGTTTGCCTCATCTTTTGTATCTGTCTTTTTAGCCAATCAACCGTCTCAAGGTCTAGGTCATTTGAAGGTTCATCTAAAAATAGAATCTCAAAGGGTTTGGCTAACTCATGGATGAGCTGAATTTTCAAAGCTTCGCCCCCTGATAGACTGCCAATCTCTTGGTTGCTAGCGAAGCGATCGCCATCAAAATGCAATTCCTCAGCCAAACGATAGAGGATACTGTAGTCTAAATCAAGAGAATCTAAAAAGAAGTAGTCGTGTAGAGTTTTCTTTTTCAGCTCCTCGGGAAGTTTTTGAGGAATATAGGCCAGTGACTGATAATCATACTGAATGTCTCCCCTGATAGTGAAATCAGGCAAAGCTTCCCCCATTAAAGTTTTAAGCAAGGTTGATTTGCCATTTCCTTCTTCACCAATAATAGCAACTTTTTCCCCGTCTTGGATAGTCATGGTTAGGTCAGATACAAGATCTCGTAGATCTTTGTTTTGAGTGATGGTTAGATGATTGATTTTTATCATATTGTTGCCCTTTCTAGAATGTCGATAGTGCATAACAAAAAGCTCTACTTTATCTAGTAGAGCCCAAAGTCACTGTCAAAACTCTATTATCCTCGTTGAAAAACTCGTCAAACTAGCTTGGAGTTGCCTAACCCAACCCAAGAGGAGCATAGCTTTCTAGTTTTTTGATTTTCATAGATGATAAAGTACTAGAAAATCTAGTACAAAAAGAGCACACAAAAAGAGACAAAAACAAGATCTACTAAATAAAGGTTCTTTATTTGATAGACTTAGTTGTTCATGTCTCCCTTACCTCCGAGTATTAGTATCTCTATACTATACCTTTCAGGATATTTTGTCAACAGAAAACCGACAATTCTAATCTCTAAAATCCGAAAACAGGTCCATAAAGAGTTAGTACGTGTTTGACATGCTCGTAATGGAACTTGTCATAGTTTCGCCAAGCAGTGCGTGCTTGATCGTTGAGTTTTAGGCTACCGAGGCCTATCAGAAGACTGGTACGTTGGTAAAATTTCTCAAGATCGATTAAGATACTGTTGTTCAACTTTTCCGCTTTTTTGAGCTCTTGCAGAGTAGTATTTAGCAGCTCTTGCAGTCGAATATCATCTGCCGTACCCTGTTTGCAGCTTTGGAAACTTTTATTTAACTCGGATAGGAGTTGGGTTGCATTAGCAATGAGTTCTTTGTTTTCCATGTGAGCATCCTCCTTGCTCTGATGTATTATTGCCTATAGTATAGCACTAAAAAACAAAAATGTCATAGTAAATATGTTAAAAAATGAATTTTAATTATAAAGTTTGGTGGGCTGATTTGTAGCCTTTTCGTGGTATAATCAAGAGAGTAAATCTTTATGGAGGAAGTATGAAATTAAATATTCAAGAAATTCGTAAGCAACCTGAAGGCTTGCATTTTGAACAAACGTTAGACCTAGCCGCAGACCTGCGTGCACGTAATCAAGAAATTTTAGATGTAAAAGATATCCTTGCAGTTGGAAAAGTACAGTACGAAGACCGTATGTATTTCTTAGACTATCAACTATCTTATACCATTGTTCTTGCTTCAAGTCGCAGTATGGAGCCAGTTGAGTTAGTTGAATCTTATCCAGTAACGGAAGTTTTCATGGAAGGCGCAACTAACCAACTAGATCAGGAAGTTTTAGACGATGATTTGGTCTTGCCTATCGAAAATGGAGAACTTGACCTTGCTGAGAGCGTATCAGACAATATCCTACTAAATATTCCTATTAAGGTCTTGACGGCTGAAGAAGAGGCTGGTCAAGGATTTGTGTCAGGAAATGACTGGCAAATCATGACTGAGGAAGAATACCAAGCTCAACAAGCAGTCAAGAAAGAAGAAAACAGTCCTTTTGCTGGCTTGCAAGGACTATTTGACGGAGACGAATAATGGTCTTGTCAAAAAAACGAGCACGGAAGGTGCTAGAAGAAATCATTGCTCTTTTTCCAGATGCCAAGCCCAGTCTTGATTTTACCAATCATTTTGAACTCTTGGTTGCGGTCATGTTGTCAGCCCAGACGACGGATGCAGCGGTAAATAAGGCCACACCAGGTCTCTTTGCTGCCTTTCCAACGCCCCAAGCCATGTCTGTGGCGACAGAGAATGAGATTGCTTCACACATTTCTCGTTTGGGATTGTATCGGAATAAAGCTAAATTCCTTAAAAAATGTGCCCAACAACTATTAGATGATTTTGATGGTCAAGTTCCTCAGACACGTGAGGAATTGGAAAGTCTGGCAGGTGTTGGTCGCAAGACAGCCAATGTTGTCATGAGTGTGGGATTTGGGATTCCAGCCTTTGCGGTCGATACCCATGTGGAGCGTATTTGTAAGCACCACGATATTGTCAAAAAATCAGCGACACCACTTGAGGTGGAAAAGCGGGTCATGGATATCTTGCCACCTGAGAAGTGGTTAGCAGCCCATCAGGCCATGATTTATTTTGGAAGAGCCATCTGTCACCCTAAAAATCCAGAGTGTGACCAGTACCCACAATTATATGATTTTAGCAATTTGTAAGATGAAACATCGAAAGTTTTTGCTTGATTTTAAGCATGCTTTGTGCTATAGTAATTGATAACTAAATATTCCTTTAAACCTGTCCCGTGAGGCAGGCAAGGAGCGCGATAAAGTAGAAGGGTGAAGTCTATACTGTTTGCAGTAGGGCTTGCTTAGCTATACATTTCAAGTCTCCTTGTTTAAGGAGACTTTTCTTTTTGGAGGTTTGTCATGAAGACAAAAGAAGTTGTAGACGAATTGACCGTCAAACGAGCGATTACGCGTATTACTTATGAGATTATCGAACGCAACAAAGATTTGAATAAAATCGTCTTGGCTGGTATTAAAACTCGCGGTGTCTTTATCGCCCACCGTATCCAAGAACGTTTGGAGCAGCTAGAAAATCTTTCAGTTCCTGTTGTGGAATTGGATACGAAACCTTTCCGTGATGATGTTAAAAGTGGAGAAGATACTTCTTTGGTTTCTGTCGATGTGACAGACCGTGAAGTTATCTTGGTGGATGATGTGCTTTATACAGGCCGTACCATCCGCGCCGCTATTGATAATATTGTAGGACATGGACGTCCTGCGCGCGTGAGTTTAGCAGTCTTAGTCGATCGTGGACATAGAGAATTGCCAATCCGTCCAGATTACGTTGGGAAAAATATCCCAACCAGTCGTTCTGAAGAAATCATCGTAGAGATGGCAGAACTTGATGGCCAAGATAGAGTTCTGATTACTGAAGAAGCTTAGAAAGCTAAAGGAGTAGCCATGTCAGAAAATCAACAAGCATTGAACCATGTGGTGTCCATGGAAGATCTCACTGTCGATCAAGTGATGAAATTGATCAAGCGAGGAATTGAGTTTAAAAATGGAGCTCAGCTTCCCTACGAGGACCATCCGATTGTTTCCAATCTTTTCTTTGAGGATTCTACACGGACGCATAAGTCCTTTGAAGTGGCAGAAATTAAACTGGGATTGGAACGACTTGACTTTGATGTGAAGACTAGTTCGGTCAATAAGGGTGAAACACTTTATGATACTATCCTGACCCTATCTGCACTAGGAGTGGATGTCTGTGTGATTCGCCACCCAGAGGTTGACTACTACAGAGAGTTGATTGCTAGTCCCACGATTACGACTTCCATCATCAATGGTGGAGATGGTTCGGGCCAACACCCTAGCCAGAGCTTGCTTGATTTGATGACTATTTATGAGGAATTTGGTCACTTTGAGGGTCTTAAGGTTGCTATTGCAGGTGACTTGGACCACTCACGCGTTGCTAAATCCAATATGCAGATTTTGAAACGCTTGGGAGCTGAACTTTACTTTGCTGGACCTGAGGAATGGAGAAGTCAAGAGTTTGCAGACTATGGACAGTTTGTAACTATTGATGAAATCATTGATCAGGTGGATGTCATGATGTTTCTCCGTGTGCAACATGAACGCCATGATAGTGGAGCTGTCTTTTCAAAAGAAGACTACCATGCCCAACATGGCTTGACTCAAGAACGTTATGACCGTTTGAAAGAAACAGCAATCCTTATGCACCCAGCTCCAGTCAACCGTGATGTAGAAATCGCAGATCACTTGGTTGAAGCACCAAAATCACGCATTGTCCAACAAATGACCAACGGTGTCTTTGTTCGAATGGCAATTTTAGAATCCGTATTGGCGAGTAGAAACGCCAACTAAAACACAAGACGTTAAAAGACGCCAGTGAGCGTCCACGAGAGGTGAAAATATGACAAAAAGACTTCTAGTATTAGAAGATGGCACAGTTTTTGAAGGTAAGGCCTTCGGAGCAGATATTGATGTAACAGGCGAAATCGTCTTTAACACAGGGATGACCGGCTACCAAGAATCCATTACAGACCAGTCTTATAATGGACAAATCTTGACCTTTACTTATCCTTTGGTGGGAAATTATGGAATCAACCGTGATGATTACGAATCCATTATTCCAACTTGTAAGGGAGTCGTTGTTTTCGAAGAGGCACGTAGAGCTAGCAACTGGCGTAACCAAATGACGCTAGATGAATTTTTGAAAGCCAAGAAAATTCCTGGTATTTCAGGGATTGATACGCGTGCCCTTACTAAGATTATCCGTAAGCATGGTACCATGCGTGCAACCTTGACTCACGTTGGGGACAGCATGGACCATGTGACGGATCAGCTCCAAGCGACAGTCTTGCCGACAGACAATATCAAGCAGGTTTCTACTAAAACTTCATATCCAGCTCCAGGAGTTGGTTTGAGTGTTGTCTTAGTTGACTTTGGTCTCAAGCACTCAATCTTACGTGAACTCTCTAAGCGTAATTGTAACGTGACGGTTGTTCCTTATTCGACAACGGCAGAAGAAATTCTCCATCTCAATCCTGACGGAGTTATGTTGTCAAATGGTCCAGGTAACCCAGAAGACGTTCCACAAGCACTGGATATGATTCGTGGTGTGCAAGGAAAAATTCCAATCTTTGGTATTTGTATGGGGCATCAACTCTTTGCAATGGCAAATGGTGCTAAGACCTACAAGATGAAATTTGGACACCGTGGATTCAACCATGCGGTACGCGAAATTGCTACAGGCCGTGTGGATTTTACAAGTCAAAACCATGGTTATGCAGTTAGCCGTGAGGATTTGCCAGAGCACTTGATTATTACCCATGAAGAAATCAATGACAAGTCAGTTGAAGGTGTGCGTCACAGATACCAACCTGCTTTCTCTGTTCAATACCACCCAGACGCAGCCCCTGGTCCACACGACGCAAGCTACCTATTTGACGAGTTTATCGAGATGATGGAAGCATTTAAACAATCAAACTAAGAACGAGTAAAAGCTCGTCGGAGAATTTATTTAATGTCGCCCTGAGAGGCGACGAATAGAAAGGAGAAGATACATTGTTCGCGGAAGTGAACACGCCCTAAGAACTGTGTGAAAAAGATAAACATCGTCTTGACGCTGAAGGCATCTGCACCGAGTTTCCTATTTTCGCTGTGTTCTTTACGGGCTTTGTATCATAAACTATGCCTAAACGTACTGATATTCAAAAAATTATGGTGATTGGTTCTGGTCCGATTATTATTGGTCAGGCTGCTGAGTTTGACTACGCTGGGACCCAGGCTTGCTTGTCGTTGAAAGAGGAAGGTTATGAGGTTGTCTTGGTTAACTCAAATCCTGCAACTATCATGACGGATAAGGAAATTGCTGATAAGGTTTATATTGAACCAATTACACTTGAGTTTGTGACACGTATTCTTCGTAAGGAGCGTCCAGATGCCTTGCTACCAACCCTTGGTGGGCAAACTGGTCTTAATATGGCCATGGAATTGTCTAAAAATGGTATTCTAGATGAGCTTGGTGTTGAACTTCTGGGAACTAAATTATCTGCTATTGACCAAGCGGAGGACCGTGACCTCTTTAAACAATTGATGGAAGAATTGGAACAACCCATTCCAGAATCTGAAATTGTAAACACTGTTGAAGAAGCTGTTGCCTTTGCAGCAACAATTGGCTACCCAGTCATCGTTCGTCCAGCCTTTACACTTGGTGGTACTGGTGGTGGTATGTGTGCTAATGAGGAAGAATTGCGTGAAATCGCTGAAAATGGATTGAAATTGTCACCTGTGACCCAGTGTTTGATTGAACGTTCCATTGCTGGTTTCAAGGAAATCGAGTACGAAGTCATGCGTGACTCAGCTGACAATGCCCTGGTTGTTTGTAACATGGAAAACTTTGACCCAGTTGGGATTCACACAGGGGATTCCATTGTATTTGCCCCTGCCCAAACCATGTCAGATTATGAAAACCAAATGCTTCGTGACGCAAGCTTGAGCATCATTCGTGCCCTTAAGATTGAAGGGGGATGTAATGTTCAGCTGGCCCTTGACCCACACAGTTTTAAGTACTATGTTATCGAAGTAAACCCTCGTGTATCGCGTTCGTCAGCCCTGGCATCTAAGGCGACAGGGTATCCGATTGCAAAATTGGCTGCTAAGATTGCAGTAGGTTTGACCTTGGATGAGGTTATTAACCCAGTTACAGGTTCAACCTATGCCATGTTTGAGCCTGCCCTTGACTACGTGGTTGCCAAGATTCCTCGTTTCCCATTTGACAAGTTTGAAAAAGGTGAACGCCGTCTTGGTACCCAGATGAAGGCGACTGGAGAAGTCATGGCAATCGGTCGTAACATCGAGGAATCTCTTCTTAAGGCTTGCCGCTCCCTTGAAATTGGGGTACATCACAATGAAATGCCTGAACTTGCATCAGTTTCTGATGATGCCTTGATTGAAAAAGTTGTCAAAGCCCAGGATGACCGTCTCTTCTATGTGTCAGAAGCTATTCGCCGTGGTTACACACCAGAAGAAATTGCTGAATTAACTAAGATTGATATCTTCTATCTGGATAAACTCTTGCATATCTTTGAAATTGAACAGGAGTTGGGTGCTCATCCACAAGAACTAGACGTTTTGAAAACTGCCAAACTTAATGGATTTTCAGACCGTAAGATTGCAGAACTCTGGAATACTACAGCTGACCAAGTTCGCCAGCTTCGTTTGGAAAACAAGATTGTTCCAGTTTATAAGATGGTAGATACTTGTGCGGCAGAATTTGACTCTGAAACACCATATTTCTATTCAACCTACGGTTGGGAAAATGAGTCTATCAAGTCTGATAAGGAATCTGTACTTGTCCTAGGTTCAGGTCCAATCCGGATCGGTCAAGGGGTCGAGTTTGACTACGCAACTGTTCACTCGGTTAAGGCTATCCAGGCTGCTGGATACGAAGCTATCATCATGAACTCAAACCCAGAGACAGTTTCTACAGACTTCTCGGTATCTGACAAGCTCTACTTTGAGCCATTGACATTCGAAGATGTTATGAACGTCATTGACTTGGAACAACCAAAAGGTGTTATTGTTCAGTTTGGTGGTCAAACAGCCATCAACCTTGCGGAACCTTTGGCAAAAGCAGGTGTGACCATCCTTGGTACACAGGTTGCTGATCTAGACCGTGCCGAAGACCGTGACCTCTTTGAGCAAGCTCTTAAAGACTTAGATATTCCTCAGCCACCAGGACAAACGGCTACCAATGAAGAAGAAGCAGTGCTTGCAGCTCGCAAAATTGGTTTCCCAGTCCTTGTTCGCCCATCTTATGTCTTGGGGGGACGTGCCATGGAAATCGTGGAAAATGAGGAAGATCTCCGTTCTTACATGCGTACAGCAGTTAAAGCTAGTCCAGACCACCCAGTGCTTGTTGACTCATACATCGTTGGTCAAGAGTGCGAAGTTGATGCCATTTCAGACGGAGAAAATGTCCTTATCCCTGGTATCATGGAGCATATCGAACGTGCCGGTGTCCATTCAGGTGACTCAATGGCCGTTTATCCTCCACAAACCTTGTCGCAAAAGGTGCAAGAAACAATCGCAGACTATACTAAACGCCTAGCAATCGGTCTTAACTGCCTTGGTATGATGAACATCCAGTTTGTCATCAAGGATGAAAAAGTCTATGTTATTGAGGTCAATCCACGTGCCAGCCGTACTGTTCCATTCCTTTCTAAGGTGACTAATATTCCTATGACTCAGGTAGCGACTAAGCTCATTCTTGGTGAAAACCTTGAAGAACTGGGCTACCAAGATGGTCTTTACCCTGAAAGTACTCGCGTTCATATCAAGGCACCTGTCTTCTCCTTTACCAAACTAGCTAAGGTAGACAGCTTGCTCGGTCCTGAAATGAAGTCAACAGGTGAAGTTATGGGTTCTGATACTACTTTGGAAAAAGCTCTCTATAAAGCCTTTGAAGCTTCTTACCTCCACTTGCCAACTTTTGGTAACGTTGTATTTACCATCGCTGATGATGCCAAAGAAGAAGCCTTGGACTTGGCTCGTCGTTTCCAAAATATTGGCTATGGAATCCTTGCGACAGAAGGGACAGCAGCCTTCTTTGCCAGTCATGGATTGCAAGCCCAACCTGTTGGAAAGATTGGTGATGACGATAAGGATATTCCAAGCTTTGTTCGTAAAGGAAGAATCCAAGCTATCATTAACACAGTAGGAACCAAACGAACTGCAGACGAAGATGGTGAGCAAATCCGTCGTTCAGCTATTGAACACGGAGTGCCCCTCTTCACAGCCCTAGATACAGCTAACGCCATGCTCAAAGTATTGGAAAGCCGTAGTTTTGTCACAGAAGCAATTTAGTTGAGAAAAATTTTTCATATTTTTAAAACCAGCGTCAGAAAACGCTGGTTTTTTTCAATACTGTTCTTGCTTGTTTTAACTATCATGCTTTCCTTAAGAATCGTTTCAAAATATGATGTAATAAGAATAAATTGGAAATAGGAAATTATTTTCATTGTATTTTCAAAATTCCATTACTAAACTAGGTAAAGACAAGATTAGTAAGTGAATATTCCGATGTCTTCTTACAAAAAGGTCACTCTTCCATTCGAGATTTTTCCCTTAATTTATCTGACCTCTAAGAAGTCAGTGATGGGAGAATTTAACGATGCCAAGTGGAATACAATCCTAGGCTACGTAGTTTCATTCATCTTGACCATTCTCAATGTCAAGTTTCTTTTCGATATTTTTTAAACCTGTCTAAGTCAGGTCTTGGCATCAGCTTGAGGATTGATAAAGAGATAATAGCAGTGGTTGGTTAATGAAAATAAGAAACAAAAAAGAACAGCTGAAACTATTCTTTTTATCATTATTTGAGACCGTATTTTTTGTTGAAACGATCCACGCGTCCATCTGCTTGAGTGAACTTTTGACGTCCAGTGTAGAATGGGTGTGAGTCTGATGAAATTTCCACACGGATCAATGGGTAAGTTTCGCCTTCGAACTCAACTGTTTCGTTAGAGCGTTTTGTTGAACCGCTAAGGAATTGGTAACCAGTAGTTGTGTCCATGAAGACAACTGGGCGATATTCTGGATGGATATCTTTTTTCATTTTGCAATATTTCCTTTCTGCCATGGTCTCTTTGCGAGCCATAGATTGTTACCATACTAGTCTATCAGATTCTAAAAAGTTTGGCAAGTATTTTATCAGTTTTTAAGCAAGTTTTTTAACTTTTGGTAGATGATTTCGTTTTCTTCTAAACTATAGGAATTAGCACCGCTTGCTAGAGGGTGGCCTCCACCATCATGTTCTTTGGCAATTTCATTGATAGGATGGATTTTACTACGTAAGCGAACTCGGTAGTGGCCATCAGCCTGCTCCACAAAAATTCCCCAGAGACTGACGCTGTCAATCCGACCAGGAGCTCCTACAATAGCGGCAGTTTCAGCATCGGTTACATTGAATTGTTTCAAGACTTCTTGACTCAGGATAACGCGCGCTGCACCATTTTCATCCACTTCCAGATGGTCGTAGATGTAGCCTTGCAGTTTAGCAATTTTGTAGCTCATAGTGTCCATTTTGCGAGTGAGAGCCGCAAAGTCAAAGTTATGTTCTCTCAAATAAGCAGCCAGGCGAAGAGTCCGTGCAGTCGTAGAAGGATAAAGGAAGCGGCCTGTATCACCAATAATTCCTGCAAAGAGCAACTCAGCAGCGCGATCTGACAAGGCTAGTTGGCTTGTTTGGGCAAATAGGGTAATCATCTCGCTAGCGCTACTTGAACTAGTATCTACCCAAGATAGGTCACCGTATACATCATCATTTGGATGGTGGTCAATCTTAATGAGAAAATCACCTTGACGATAGCGTTTATCATCGATACGAGCAGTATTCGCCGTATCACAGACGATGACAAGTGCTCTCTGGTAGGCACTATCTTCAACAAGATCCATCTCAGCCATCCAAGTTAGAGTTGGTTCATCATAACCTACGGATTTGATAGTTTTTTCTGGGAAATGATGTTTGAGAAGAGCTTTCAAGCCCACTTGACTTCCCAAGGCATCAGGGTCTGGTTTCATATGACGATGAATGATAATCGTGTCGTATTCTTTGATTTTTTCTAAAATTTGATGGCAAATGTCCATAAATAACCTCAATTCTTTCTCATTTCATTGTAGCACAAGAATTTTTATTTTTAAAATGAAAAAGATGTGATATAATGGAGAAAGATAAATTGAGGAGGACGATATGGCATTAGCAAAAATTGTATTTGCCAGTATGACCGGTAATACCGAAGAAATTGCAGATATTGTAGCAGACAAATTACGTGACTTGGGCTTGGATGTCGATGTTGATGAATGTACAACTGTTGACGCTTCAGACTTCTTGGAAGCAGACATCGCTATCGTTGCGACTTATACTTATGGCGACGGAGAATTACCAGATGAGATGATGGACTTCTACGAAGACCTAGCAGATCTCAACTTGAATGGTAAAATCTACGGAGTGGTCGGCTCAGGAGATACCTTCTACGATGAATTCTGTAAGGCTGTTGATGACTTTGATCGCGTTTTTGTAGCGACAGGGGCAGAAAAAGGTTCAGAATGTGTCAAAGTTGATCTTTCTGCTGAGGAAGAAGACATTGAACGCTTGGAACAATTCGCAGAAGAATTGGCTGCTAAAGTAGGATAAGCATAAACGTGCGCTGATGCAATCAATCAGTGCATTTTTCTTACCGTGACTTGGGATTTTACTAGCCTATTTGGTGGCTTTTTGATACAATAATTCAAATAAAGGAGGAGACACTATGGATTTAGATAGTATTCGGCAAGAGATTGATCAAATCGACGATCAAATTGTCAAACTGTTAGAAGAACGAATGAATTTAGTTGAAGGGGTTGTCGCTTATAAGAAGGCTTCAGGGAAACCGATTTTAGATACCAAGAGAGAAGCAATTATCTTTGAAAAGGTCAGAAATCATGTTGAGGACAAGCGCTATCAGGAGACTATTGTCGCGATTTTTTCTGACATACTCAAACGTTCGCGTGATTATCAGGATCAAAACATCAAATGAAAAAAGAACAATTTTATCCGCTAGGAATTTTTCTAGCTGCCATGGTGGGCGGATTGGTTCGCTATCTAGTTTCCAACTGGTTACCAGTCAGTCCAGACTTTCCTTGGGGCACCCTTCTTGTTAACTATCTGGGTATTTTCTGCTTGGTTTATCTTGTCAAGGGCTATTTGGTCTATAAAGGGACTAGTAAGGGATTGGTTTTAGCACTGGGTACAGGTTTTTGCGGAGGTTTAACAACCTTTTCTAGTCTCATGCTTGATGCTGTGAAACTGCTTGATACAGGGCGTTATCTTAGCCTAGTCTTGTATCTCATTTTAAGCGTGGGTGGAGGCCTGCTCTTGGCTTACTATTTGGGGAGGAAAAAATGGTAATGGTCTATCTTGCAATTGCTTGTGGTTTCGGAGCTTTAGTGCGCTATTTATTTTCTCGCTATAATCAAGCTTCTAAATTACCCCTAGGAACTCTCATAGCCAATCTTCTAGGTTGTTTTTTGATTGGCTTATTCTACAATCATGTAGAGTCTAAGGAAGTCTATGCTATTTTAGCGACGGGTTTTTGTGGAGGTTTAACAACTTTTTCGACCTTGAATGACGAACTTCAAAGACTGTTAAGTGATAAGAAGGTCTTTTATTCTTACCTGACTTTGACCTACCTAGGTGGTTTGGTTGCGATTTTTTTAGGAATTCTGCTATAAATTTCTTTACTTTTTTGTGGAAATTTGGTAAACTGTATCTTGTGTGTAATGGACGCACAAAAATACAGTTTATCCGCTGAGGAAGATTCCTCA
Organism: Streptococcus mitis; assembly: GCF_013305725.1. NCBI lineage: Bacteria > Bacillati > Bacillota > Bacilli > Lactobacillales > Streptococcaceae > Streptococcus > Streptococcus mitis. The sequence goes on along the minus strand of NZ_CP047883.1, from coordinate 1,353,540 downwards.
AGATTGACAAAGATAGGAGAATAAAATGAATCCATTAATCCAAAGCTTGACTGAAGGTCAACTTCGTACAGATATCCCATCATTCCGTCCTGGTGACACTGTTCGTGTACACGCGAAAGTTGTCGAAGGTAACCGTGAACGTATCCAGATTTTTGAAGGTGTTGTTATCGCACGTAAAGGTGCTGGCATCTCAGAAAACTACACAGTTCGTAAAATCTCTAACGGTGTAGGTGTTGAGCGTATCTTCCCAATCCACACTCCACGTGTTGAAAAAATCGAAGTTGTACGTTACGGTAAAGTACGTCGTGCGAAATTGTACTACTTGCGTGCTCTTCAAGGTAAAGCAGCTCGTATCAAAGAAATCCGTCGTTAATTCGACTAAAAAACTCTGCTTTTCAGCAGAGTTTTTATCTAGCTCCCTTAGTTCAATGGATATAACAACTCCCTCCTAAGGAGTAGTTGCAGGTTCGATTCCTGCAGGGGGCATAGAAATCATTCAAGTTAAAATAGAACTCCAAAAGCGTTAGATTACGCTTTTTTGTTTTTCGTGAATGAAGGAGATGGGAGAATTTTTATATAATTATATAATAGTAAAAGATTTTTAGTAATTGCTTATAATGATTTGATTTTTTAGGAAGTAAAGGGTAAAATTTAATTAATATGATAATTAGTTAGGGGTTTGACTATGAATGGTTTAGTTTTAGGATTGGATATTGGTATTGCCTCAGTAGGTGTAGGTATTCTAAACAAAGATACTGGTGAGATTATCCATACGAATTCTCGTATTTTCCCAGCTGCAACTGCTGATAATAATGTTGAAAGAAGAAACAGTAGACAGGCTAGACGATTAAATCGACGGAAAAAACACCGTGTTGTTCGCTTTCAGGATCTATTTGATGACTATGGTTTGTTAACTGATTTTTCTAAGGTATCCATTAATCTTAATCCATATCGGCTTCGAGTACATGGATTGAATCAGCAACTAACAAATGAGGAGCTGTTCATAGCTTTAAAGAACATTGTTAAGAGACGTGGGATTAGCTATTTAGATGATGCTTCTGAGGATGGTGGTGCAGTATCGTCTGATTATGGTAAGGCAGTTGAGGAAAATAGAAAATTACTTGCTGAACAAACACCTGGTCAAATCCAACTAGAGCGTTTTGAAAAATATGGTCAAGTAAGGGGAGATTTTACTGTTGAAGAAAAAGGCGATAAGCACCGATTAATTAACGTTTTTTCAACATCTGCTTATAGAAAAGAAGCTGAACGAATTCTTAGAAAACAGCAAGAATTTAATAATCAGATCACGGATAAGTTTATAGAAGATTACTTAAAAATCCTTACAGAGAAAAGAAAATACTATCATGGGCCAGGTAATGAAAAATCTCGGACGGATTATGGACGTTTCAGAACAGACGGTACGACGTTAGATAATATTTTTGGTATTTTAATTGGTAAATGTACATTTTATCCGAATGAATACAGGGCTTCAAAAGCTTCCTATACTGCTCAAGAGTTTAATTTGCTAAATGATTTAAATAATTTAACAGTTCCTACAGAGACCAAGAAACTGAGTGAGGAACAAAAGAAAACAATCGTTGAATATGCGAAGTCGGCGAAAACATTAGGGGCTTCAACCTTATTGAAATACATTGCTAAAATGATTGATGCTTCAGTAGATCAGATACGTGGTTATCGAGTTGATGTAAACAATAAACCTGAAATGCACACTTTTGAAGTCTATCGAAAAATGCAGTCGCTAGAAACAATTCCAGTTGGAGAATTTTCTAGAGAAGTTCTAGATGAGCTTGCTCATATTTTAACTCTAAATACTGAACGAGAAGGTATAGAAGAAGCGATTAATACAAAGTTAATGGATGTATTTAGTCAAGACCAAATACTTGAATTGGTTCAATTTAGAAAAAATAATAGTAGTCTATTTAGTAAGGGATGGCATAATTTTTCTCTTAAACTCATGATGGAATTGATACCAGAACTCTATGAAACTTCAGAAGAGCAGATGGCAATTCTAACACGATTGGGTAAACAAAAATTTAAAGGAACATCAAAAAGAACTAAGTATATTGATGAAAAAGAAGTAACAGAAGAAATCTATAATCCTGTGGTAGCAAAATCTGTCAGACAGGCCATAAAGATAATCAACGAAGCAACTAAAAAATATGGTATCTTTGATGATATTGTTATAGAAATGGCACGAGAGAATAACGAAGAAGATGCTAAGAAAGATTATATAAAACGTCAAAAGGCAAACCATGATGAGAAAAAGGCTGCTATGGAAAAGGCTGCATTCCAATACAATGGGAAAAAAGAGTTACCAGATAGTATTTTTCATGGGCATAAGGAATTGGCTACTAAGATTCGTTTATGGCACCAGCAGGGAGAGAAGTGTCTCTATACTGGGAAGAATATTCCAATTTCAGATTTAATTCACAATCAGTACAAGTACGAAATTGATCATATTTTACCTCTATCTTTATCGTTTGATGATAGTCTATCTAATAAAGTATTGGTTCTAGCTACAGCAAACCAGGAGAAGGGGCAGCGAACACCGTTTCAGGCATTAGACAGTATGGATGATGCTTGGTCATATCGTGAGTTTAAATCATATGTAAAAGATTCTAAATTATTAGGTAATAAAAAGAAAGATTACCTTTTAACGGAAGAAGACATTAGTAAAATTGAAGTGAAGCAGAAGTTTATCGAACGGAATTTAGTTGATACTCGATACTCATCGCGTGTTGTTTTAAATGCTCTACAAGATTTTTATAAAGCTCATAAATTTGATACAACTATTTCGGTGGTACGTGGACAATTTACCTCTCAGCTAAGAAGAAAGTGGAGGCTTGAAAAGTCTCGTGAGACTTACCATCATCATGCTGTTGATGCCTTAATTATTGCCGCTTCGAGTCAATTAAGATTATGGAAAAAACAGAATAATCCTCTGATTTCTTATAAAGAAGGACAGTTTGTTGATTCAGAGACTGGAGAAATTATTTCATTAACTGATTATGAATACAAAGAGTTAGTGTTTAAAGCTCCTTATGACCATTTTGTTGATACATTGCGTAGCAAGAAGTTTGAGGATAGTATACTATTTTCTTATCAAGTAGATTCAAAATTCAATCGAAAAATTTCAGACGCTACTATTTACGCAACAAGAAAAGCAAAGTTGGATAAAGAGAAAAAAGAATACACTTATACTTTGGGAAAAATTAAAGATATCTATTCTTTAGGGACTAAAACCCCTTCTAAAACTGGGTTCTATAAGTTTTTAGATTTATACAATAAGGATAAATCCCAATTCTTAATGTTTCAGAAAGATAGAAAGACTTGGGATGAAGTAATCGAGAAGATAATGGAACAATATCGACCATTTAAAGAATACGATAAAACTGGAAAATTAGTTGATTTTAATCCATTTGAGAAATATAGACAAGAAAATGGACCAATCCGTAAGTACAGTAAAAAAGGTAATGGTCCAGAAATTAAAAGTCTGAAATATTACGATATTTTATTAGGTAAACACAAAAATATAACTCCTGAAGGGAGTCGAAATACTGTAGCTTTGTTATCTTTAAATCCTTGGAGAACAGATGTGTATTACAATATGGAAACTAAAAAATATGAATTTTTAGGATTAAAGTATGCAGATTTGTCTTTTGAAGAAGGTGGTGCTTATGGTATTTCTACAGAGACGTATAATAAATTAAGAGAGAAAGAGGGAATTGGTAAAAATTCTGAATTTAAGTTTACTCTATATAAAAATGATTTAATTTTAATCAAAGATACTGAAACGAATTGTCAACAAATTTTTAGATTTTGGTCTCGTACTGGGAAAGATAATCCAAAAAGTTTTGAAAAACATAAAATAGAATTGAAACCTTATGAAAAAGCAAGATTTGAGAAAGGTGAAGAACTGGAGGTATTAGGAAAGGTGCCACCTTCCTCTAATCAATTACAAAAAAATATGCAGATAGAAAATCTTTCTATTTATAAAGTCAAAACAGATATTTTAGGTAATAAACATTTCATTAAAAAAGAGGGTGACGAACCAAAACTCAAATTTTAAAAAATATTTAAAAAAAGAGTTGCAAAGGCTTTTACAATGTATTATAATAGTAATTGTAAGGGACGCCTTGCACAGTTACTTAAATCTTGCAGAAGCTACAAAGATAAGGCTTCATGCCGAATTCAACACCCTGTCATTTATGGCTGGGTGTTTTCGTTTTGGGAAAGAGGAAAATACGATGACTTGGAGAATTGTGCATGTCTGTCAGAGTGAAAAAATGCAATTGAAGTTAGATAATCTTCTGATTAAGAAAATGGGTCAAGACTATGTTATCCCACTGAGTGATATTTCGATAATTGTAGCAGAAGGAGGGGATACTGTTGTAACTTTAAGGTTATTAAGTGCTTTAAGTAAGTATAATATTGCCTTAATTGTCTGCGATAATGAGCACTTGCCTACAGGAATTTACCATTCTCAAAATGGCCATTTTAGAGCCTATAAAAAATTACAGGAGCAATTATTGTGGACGCAGGAGCAAAAAGATAAATTATGGCAGATAGTTACTTATTTTAAAATAAACAATCAGCAAGATGTTCTTGCAATGTTTGAGAAGAATATTGATTGTATACAATTATTAGCGGAGTATAAAGAGCATATTGAGTTTGGAGATAAAACCAATCGTGAAGGCCATGCTGCAAAAGTTTATTTCAATGAATTATTTGGAAAGAAATTCGTACGTCTTACACAACAGGAAACGGATGTTATCAATGCTGGTCTAAATTATGGTTATGCAATCATGAGAGCTCAGATGGCACGTATTATTTCTGGGTATGGGTTAAATCCCTTAATAGGAATTTTTCATAAGAATGAATATAATCAATTTAACTTGGTTGATGACCTAATGGAACCTTTTCGGCAGATTATCGATGTCTGGGTCTATCAAAATTTACGAGATGAAGAGTATTTAAAATATGAATTTCGTCTTGCATTGACGGATACACTAAATGCGAAGATTCGTTACGGTAAAGAAACGTGTTCTGTAACGGTAGCAATGGATAAATATGTCAAAGGTTTTCTAAAATGTATCTCTGATAAGGATACTAGTAAATTTTACTGTCCAATGGTGTCGAGTGTAGAATGGAGCTAAAGAAATGAGGTATGAAGCATTGAGATTATTGTGTTTTTTTGATCTACCAATGGAAACAAATCAAGAAAAAAGAGTCTATCGTAATTTTCGGAAAGATTTAATTGCAAATGGTTTTGAAATGTTACAGTTTTCTGTTTATTATAGAACCTGTCCGAACCGAAGTTTTGCTAGTAAATTCTATAAAAAATTAAGTCAGAGTAATCTGCCAAGTGGGAATGTCCGTTTGCTAGCAGTGACTGAGAAACAATTTTCTGAAATGGTTTTAATAATTGGTGGAAAAACAAAGCAAGAAGAAGTAGTCAGCGATAATAAGTTGGTAGTTATATGAAAATGAACATTAGTCATCCGTATAAGGATAATATTTCATTAAGTTTTGGTCAATTTACTCAAATTGTAGGTCAAGATCAGCAATTAAAATACTATATTTGGCAGATACTATTGTGGTATTTTGGAGGAAAAAAATATAGTGAGGAAGATTTAGTTTTATTTGAACAAAATGAGCCTAAAATACTAATAGATGATACAATGGTTTCCCGGTCAGAATTTAGTGTCATTCAAATATCCAATATCAATGATTTGATTGAACAAATGGAATATAAAAAAGGAACAGTAGCCTATGATTATATAAAGAAAAAGATTAATTCTATAGAGATAATGGAGCAAATTGAAAATATCAATGACAATCTAGATAGGATTTCACTTTTATTGAATCAGAAGTTGAATCTTCAAATAGATGATATTATCTATCATACTGAAGCAAAATATTTTAATACGAATCAATTAATTCAAAAAAATTTTTTACCATACTTTGGAAAAAATGATAAAAATATATCCTTTGAATTTGTAGACAATAAGACAAAGTTTTTATTATTTCTTTCCATGTTAGAAGTCATGGCGACGAACAGTTCTGAAAAGTTTTTACTTGTCTTACGAAATTTGGATGATTTTTTATCCTATAATGATTTTGTTGAATGTTGCGAGAAAATGGAGTTTCTTACTAATCATAGTAACTCATTATATATTGTGTTGTTTCCTTCAAATGAAGGTTATCTTCACGTAACTAAAGAAGTAATCGAGGAGATTAATATCGTTTCTGATCATGCCGATCATTTTTATTCTTTAGAATTTATGTATGAACGATTTAGTAATCAATATCCAATAAATCAAATACCTAATGAGAAAGAATTTTTAATCTCTTTGAGAAAGATTGGACCGTATTTATTTAGTTCAGAAATTCTCCATATGAGTTTATCTATAGAGGATCAAGTAGCATTAAAGATTTTAAACAAATTATATCAGTATGAAATGAAAACAAAATTTCATATTGAATCAATCAATCCAATGTTATTGAAATATTTGAAAGAATGGTATTGACGAGTTGGATTTAAGATTTTATAATGGTTTTGAGGGAACAAAAATCAAAATTGACGAATTTGAGGTTTTTGTACTCTCAAGATTTAAGTAACTGTACAACAAGTGATTTCCCTTGACTGCGTGCAAAGTTGTTTTTGTACTCTCAAGATTTAAGTAACTGTACAACTTGCCTAATGATATTGACGAGTTATTTATAGTTTTTGTACTCTCAAGATTTAAGTAACTGTACAACTAACCATCTTGCCAGCACTAGACAAGCCTTGTTTTTGTACTCTCAAGATTTAAGTAACTGTACAACACAACCGCATCACAACAGAAAACAACGCCTGTTTTTGTACTCTCAAGATTTAAGTAACTGTACAACGCGAAAGTCTCCAAACCGATTTCCCTGTTAGTTTTTGTACTCTCAAGATTTAAGTAACTGTACAACACTGACGTTTATTGGAAAATTTCACTCGCTGTTTTTGTACTCTCAAGATTTAAGTAACTGTACAACTGGTCACCATACATTTCAGCGTTATCTGCAGTTTTTGTACTCTCAAGATTTAAGTAACTGTACAACTTTGGAAAATAAAAAGCGCCTTCCCTTTTGGTTTTTGTACTCTCAAGATTTAAGTAACTGTACAACCCAGACGGCTTAGTGACAGTAGCATAAAAAGTTTTTGTACTCTCAAGATTTAAGTAACTGTACAACATGCCAGCAAAATCCATACGAAGATTATCTGTTTTTGTACTCTCAAGATTTAAGTAACTGTACAACCGCTCTGTTTCAGCATGTCCCGATTCTCTTGTTTTTGTACTCTCAAGATTTAAGTAACTGTACAACTGAGTGCTTTTGAATCAGTTTATATGCGCTGTTTTTGTACTCTCAAGATTTAAGTAACTGTACAACAATAAGTACATTCTATATCATTGTTCAGAAGTTTTTGTACTCTCAAGATTTAAGTAACTGTACAACTACGACCAGATTAAAGAAATTACATATACGGTTTTTGTACTCTCAAGATTTAAGTAACTGTACAACTGGATGCTTTTTGTGAATTATCTGATTTAAGTTTTTGTACTCTCAAGATTTAAGTAACTGTACAACCAAGCCAAGAATGTATAACGTATTCCCTCTGTTTTTGTACTCTCAAGATTTAAGTAACTGTACAACATTTCTCACTATCCAAATTCGATGTGCCATGTTTTTGTACTCTCAAGATTTAAGTAACTGTACAACCAAGTAACCGTTAAATTCTTCATCATCTTGTTTTTGTACTCTCAAGATTTAAGTAACTGTACAACTTCCAACAAGCTTTTTATCTTTAATAGTTGGTTTTTGTACTCTCAAGATTTAAGTAACTGTACAACTTGACCATTGAACGAAGTCATAGCCCAAAGGTTTTTGTACTCTCAAGATTTAAGTAACTGTACAACAGAACGACATGGAGATCATTATGACTATTGGTTTTTGTACTCTCAAGATTTAAGTAACTGTACAACATGAAAGACAAAATCAAGGGTTACAAACCTGTTTTTGTACTCTCAAGATTTAAGTAACTGTACAACATACTTACCCCAAACTGGAATGTTGAAGGGGTTTTTGTACTCTCAAGATTTAAGTAACTGTACAACTAGGTCTGGTCTATAATCGTGTTGTAATGTGTTTTTGTACTCTCAAGATTTAAGTAACTGTACAACTTAAAGCAACAAGTGATGATAGCATTGCTGGTTTTTGTACTCTCAAGATTTAAGTAACTGTACAACATAAACGCCCACGATTTTAAAGCGGATATAGTTTTTGTACTCTCAAGATTTAAGTAACTGTACAACAAATTGATAATACGTTTAAAAGCGCTGTTTGTTTTTGTACTCTCAAGATTTAAGTAACTGTACAACTTAAAGCAACAAGTGATGATAGCATTGCTGGTTTTTGTACTCTCAAGATTTAAGTAACTGTACAACATAAACGCCCACGATTTTAAAGCGGATATAGTTTTTGTACTCTCAAGATTTAAGTAACTGTACAACAAATTGATAATACGTTTAAAAGCGCTGTTTGTTTTTGTACTCTCAAGATTTAAGTAACTGTACAACCGAGAGCGATACTAGTATAGCAAAAAAAAGGTTTTTGTACTCTCAAGATTTAAGTAACTGTACAACACATAAACTGTCCCGTACTTTGTCGCAGCGGTTTTTGTACTCTCAAGATTTAAGTAACTGTACAACCTATACTCCCTTAGTTGATATTAGAGCGGGTTTTTGTACTCTCAAGATTTAAGTAACTGTACAACAATTGCAAATGAAAGGTAACTTTGATTTGTGTTTTTGTACTCTCAAGATTTAAGTAACTGTACAACCAGACAACTCTATTACGGCTAAAATTCGAGGTTTTTGTACTCTCAAGATTTAAGTAACTGTACAACTTGATGCTTCTCCTTTGGCAACAGCATTTGGTTTTTGTACTCTCAAGATTTAAGTAACTGTACAACATACCGCTTTGATGGGTGGCTTTGAAGATGGTTTTTGTACTCTCAAGATTTAAGTAACTGTACAACCGTCTTCATTGATGTAAAGCACGTCAAAGAGTTTTTGTACTCTCAAGATTTAAGTAACTGTACAACAATCACTTGCTGAAGTCTCTTACACTGACTGTTTTTGTACTCTCAAGATTTAAGTAACTGTACAACCCCGCAAAGCGTGGGAAGCAAATCTGGTTGGTTTTTGTACTCTCAAGATTTAAGTAACTGTACAACTCGAACAGTTTTTACATCTTTATTAAGTAGGTTTTTGTACTCTCAAGATTTAAGTAACTGTACAACATACTCTGACCCTTTCAAGTCAACCCAAGTGTTTTTGTACTCTCAAGATTTAAGTAACTGTACAACATCTCAAGAGCCTATCTACTTGGGTAGACTGTTTTTGTACTCTCAAGATTTAAGTAACTGTACAACCGGTCACAAGCCTACCTGCCAGGCCCACTTGTTTTTGTACTCTCAAGATTTAAGTAACTGTACAACCAGAGCTTGCAAAACAAGTTCAAGAACATAGTTTTTGTACTCTCAAGATTTAAGTAACTGTACAACTATCAAGGGTTTGCGAGGAGATAAGTGACAGTTTTTGTACTCTCAAGATTTAAGTAACTGTACAACTAATAACGGTAAACGTTGTAAGCAACTACTGTTTTTGTACTCTCAAGATTTAAGTAACTGTACAACTTAAAATCCAGATATAGAAATCCCGTGACGGTTTTTGTACTCTCAAGATTTAAGTAACTGTATATTTAGATAATATTAGCAATTGTCTAACTTATATAAAAAACCGCTCAGCCGAGCGGTTTCTATCTATTTCTCTTTTACAGTACCCATGTACGGATGGCATGGGCAACGCCAGATTCGTCATTTGTTTTGGTGATGTATTTGGCGATTTTTTTGATTTCTGGATTTCCGTTTTCCATGACTACAGGGTTGCCAACGACTTCCAGCATGGCACGGTCGTTTTCTTCGTCACCGATAGCCATGGTTTCATCTTTGGTCAATCCGAGTTTTTCAGCTAGGTGAGTGATGGCTGAACCTTTGTCCACATTCTTTTTAAGGAGTTCGAGGTAGAAAGGAGCAGATTTGTTGATAGAGTAGCGCTCGTAAAATTCGGCTGGTATCTTTTCGATAGCAGTATCGAGGATTTCTGGTTCATCGATGAACATACACTTGACGATTTCTTTATCGGCCATTTCTTCAGGGGTGCGGTAGAAGATAGGCATGCTGACGAGGGTTGATTCGTGCACTGTGTATTTTCCGATATTGCGATTGGCAGTGTAGATACCGTCCTTGGTAATGGCGTGCATGTGAACACCAAGCTTACGACTGAGAAATTCCATATCCAGATAGTCCTCATAAGTCAAGGATTCGCTGATAATCTCATGTCCTGTAGCGGTTTCTTGGACAAGGGCACCATTGAAAGTCACAACATAGTCACCCTCGTCTCTCAACTGCAAGTCGTCGAGAAGTTTGGCAACACCTGCGATAGGGCGGCCAGTTGCAATCACGACTTTGACACCAGCTTCTTTGGCATCTTGGATGGCAGAAAAGACTTCAGGAGTGATTTCCTTTTGGCTGTTGACTAGGGTTCCGTCAATATCGACGGCAATTAGTTTAATACTCATAAAATTCCTCTTCTAGTTTTTATTTGGGGTAAAATGATCGTTCTCAATCAAGTGTAAAAATTGCTGGGTAATGCTTGCGAAGATGCTGTTTTGGTCCAACATTTCTTTTGGAAAATAAAAGCGATTATCTCCGTGTCGACTGCCAGCAAGAGATTGGACGATAGGAGACAGGCTAGAGAGTTCGGCTAGTTCTCCATTTTTTTGTAAAATCTCAATCTGTGTTCGTGGATTTTCAGATTCGGGACGATAGATATCATAAGGGAGGTCGAAGTTCTTATGAATAGCAGTGTAGTAGTCCGGATCAAAGCCGATATCCTCAACTAATTTTCTCATGCTGGCGAGTTGGTCTTGATCCTCTTGTGAAAAGGTAATGGATTTAAAGACCTTGCGGTTGACAAAGCGCTGTGATAAGTCTGCTAAAATCTTGTCAGGACTGGTCATCCAGAGTTGGAAGTAGGTATTCATCACACCATCATCCAGAGCCAGATAATCAGACAAGGTCACATTTTTTTCAAAGAATGGCAGGAGATGTGGAGAAGTTCGGGCAAAGAAGTCCTTGTCTTCTGGATAAAGTTCCTTAGCCCGCTTGAGAAGATTCTGTAGGAGAACTTCCATAGCCCGAGTTGCTGGGTGGAAATAGACCTGCATATACATCTGGTAGCGACTGAGGACATAGTCTTCGATGGCGTGCATGCCATTGCGCTGAAAGGCGATACCATTTTCGACAGGACGAATGACTCGAAGAATCCGAGTCAGGTCAAATTCCCCATAAGAAGCTCCTGTAAAATAGGAGTCGCGCAAGAGATAGTCCATGCGGTCTGCATCAATCTGACTAGAAATGAGTTGAACGACCTGCTTGTTAGGATAGGTATGATCAATAACACTGGCTACCTTTTCTGGAAAATCTGGCGCAACTTGTAGTAGGACTTGGTGAATCTCCGTTTCAGGACTTTGGATAATCTCCTGAGTAATGGCCTCATGATCTGTATCAAAGAGATGTTCAAAAGTATGGGAATAGGCACCATGACCAAGGTCATGAAGGAGCGCAGCGGTCATGGTGAGGAGGGATTCGGCAGGATTCCATTCCTCAGTATATTTTTCTTCAAAAATCTCTGTGATGCGTCGTGCAATTTCATAGACTCCTAGACAGTGGGAGAAGCGACTGTGTTCTCCACCGTGGAAGGTATAACTGGACGTTCCCAGTTGTTTGATACGACGCAAACGCTGAAATTCTTTTGTATTAATCAAGTTATAGATGATTTGATTATTGACATGGATGTAGTTGTGAACTGGGTCACGGAATACTTTTTCGTTCATATGACCATTATAGCAAAAAGCTAGAGTTTTTGGTAAAATAGTAGGACAATAGACAAGAAAGAGGACCTGATGTGAAGATTCGGATGCGAAATACGATTCAGTTTGATGAGCAGTTGGAAGTGATTGACCAGCTTTATGACGTGGAAGTGCATGAAAAAGGAGATTATAGCTACCTGCTTTTCTATAATGAGGAAAAGGAAAAAGTGGTTATTAAATTTCATGGTCAAGAACTGGTGATGAGCCGTTTTTCCAATCCCAAGACCATTATGCGCTTTTTAAAGGATAGTGATAGTTTTGCCTATATCCCTACACCTATGGGCATGCAGGAGTTTATCATCCAAACGAGCCATTATCAAGTTGATGGGCAAAAGATTGAACTAGATTATCAACTACAAAATCAAGAGGGACAACCTTTTGCCAGCTATCAATTAGAAATTACTTGGGGATAAGAAAAAGGTTGGCGAGAGCCAACCTTATTTAATATAGAGTTCTTGATTTTTTAGGACAATTTCACGGACACTTGCAAACTTCTTGAGTTTTTTGAGTTCTTCTGGATGAGTGACGAGAGTAATAACATAACCTTCCTTGCCCATACGACCAGTACGGCCAGCGCGGTGAGTGTAGGTCTCGCTATCTCTAGGAACATCAAAGTTTACGACACACTCTAGACTATCGATATCAATCCCACGAGCCAGAAGGTCTGTTGCAAGAAGCAGGGTTAGTTGCTTGTCTTTAAACTTTTCTAAGATGACTTTTCTAAATTTGACATTGACATCACTAGCTAGAGAAACAGCCAAGATATCCCGATACTGTAATTTTTCCTCTGCGCTTCCAAGGTCTGATAGGCTGTTAAAGAAGACCAGACCACGGAAATCCTCTACATGAGCCAGTTTTCGTAGCATATCCACTCGGTGACGTTGATCTACCTGCATGTAGAAGTGCTGGATGTTGTCCAATTTTTGGTCAGAAAGATCAATGGTACGTGTGTTAGGCACAATCTTTTCTTGGTCAAACTTGGTCGTCGCACTCATGTAGACGAGTTGGTGGTCACGAGGTGCGTAGTGAGTGATTTTCTCGACAAAGTGAATCTGAGAATCATCTAGCAATTGGTCGAATTCATCCAGGATGATGGTTTCCACATTCATCATCTTGATTTTCTTCAATTTAATTAGTTCAAAGATACGGCCAGGAGTTCCAATCAGAATTTCTGGTCCTTTTTTTAGGCGTTCAATCTGGCGTTTCTGACTTGAGCCTGATAGGAAGAGCTGAGCAGTCAAGCCGATAGCTTCAGCCCACGTTTTACATACGTCAAAAATCTGTCCAGCTAGTTCTGTATTTGGTGCTAGAATCAAGAGTTGCTGCGCTTTTTTCTTTTGTAGTCTGAGAAGGCTTGGTAGGAGGTAAGCTAGGGTCTTACCAGTTCCTGTTGGGCTCACTCCTAGGAGGTTTTCTCCAGCAAGAAGGGGCTCAAATAGTTGGGTTTGAATGGGAGTGAATTCTTGGAAACCGAGTTGGTCACTCAGTTCTTGCCATTCAGTCGGTAGTTTGGTTTTCATTTTTCTGCCTCAAATCTAATGCCAGCAGTCTGGCGCATAGTATATAGTAGCTCATGAACTGAACTTGCATCTTCCAGCCAAGTTTGGTAGAGATTCAGATCTGGTTGCTGGATCATGTGTGCAAATGCAGCGACTTCCTCAGTCATCGTATGAGGAGCCTGTTGGATAGGGAGTTGGATTTGATTGCCTTGGTGGTCGGTAAAAATAGCCGAGCTGACATGTTCGATCGTGTTGAGAGTCAAGGTTCCATCTGTTGTGTGAATTTCACAAGGAAGATTGGAAGTGATGTTTTTCCCAACCTTGATGTGAACTTGAAAGTCTGGGTAGAGGAGGATTCCGTCACCATTTAGGTCAATGCTATTGTCAAGCTGTTGCCCCTGATAGGTTGCATCCTTAGCTTTTCCAAAGAGACGAACGGCAGCGTAGAGAGGATAAATCCCCAAATCCATAAGCGCTCCACCAGCAAAACGATCTGAAAAGACATTTGGTGTCTCCCCAGCCAACAAGTTAGGCATTTTGGAAGAATACTTGGCATAGTTGAAATCTGCCCCTAAAATTTGCTTGTCTGCTAAAAAATTTTTGATAGTAGTAAAAGCTTCTTCGTGGTAATTACGAGCTGCTTCGAAGATAAAACAGTGATTTTTCTCAGCTGTTTGAATCAAATCCAGCCATTCTTGTGGCTGAGTGACAGCTGGCTTTTCAAGAATGACGTGTTTACCAGCAGACAAGGCAGCTTTTGCCTGAGCAAAATGCAAGGAGTTTGGACTGGCAATATAGACCACATCAAAGGAGTTCTTGAAGAAGTCTTCTACTTGATCAAAGAGTTGGATATCCTGATAGCGAGAAGCAAAGGTTGCTGCAGTTTCTAGTTTTCTAGAGTAGACTGCGACCAGCTGGTATTTTCCACTGGTATGGGCTGCTTCTATGAAGTGGTGGCTGATAGCCCCTGTTCCGATGACACCTAATTTAAGCATAGTTACTCCTTTTCAGATTTCAAATCCTTCTTTCATTATAACATAGATAGACGGGACTATCCAACAGAGGGGAAAAATTTCAAATAAGCTACTAGGTCTTTTCCAAAGAAAGTGGTACAATAATGAGATGAGTAAATGAAATAGGAGGGAAAATGAGGTTATTACCTATAAGAAAAATATCACGTCAGTCTAAGAGGCTAGCGCTTTTTTTGACTTTTTGTGCTGGTTATGTAGACGCCTATACTTTTATTGTGCGAGGGAACACTCTTGTAGCTGGACAAACTGGGAATGTTGTCTTTCTTTCAGTAGAATTAATTCAAAATAATGTTTCAGATGTTAGGGACAAGGTTCTCACATTGCTAGCTTTTATGATGGGGGTCTTTTTATTAACTGTTTATAAGGAAAAATTGAGAATTGTGAAAAAGCCAATTCTGTCACTGATTCCTTTGGCAATCTTATCAATCATTATTGGTTTTGTACCGCAAACTGTAGATAATATCTATCTAGTACCGCCCTTAGCCTTTTGTATGGGATTGGTGACAACCACTTTTGGAGAAGTGTCGGGTATTGCCTATAATAACGCTTTTATGACAGGGAATATCAAACGGACCATGCTGGCTTTTGGAGATTATTTTCGGACCAAGCACACTCCTTTTTTACGTGAAGGGATTATCTTTGTTAGCCTGCTTAGTAGTTTTGTCCTTGGCGTTGTCTTTTCAGCTTATTTGACGATTTTCTATCATGAAAAGACCATTCTTGGTGTTCCTATTATGATGAGTATTTTTTACCTCAGCATGCTTTTTGCCTCTTGGCAGAAAAAAGTAAAAGAAAAAGCTTCATTTTAGGTGTTATTACTTGTAAGAAAATAGGAGATATGCTATACTTGAAGAGTTGACTATGCACGATCCTGTGCAACCGCACGAACATCGTTGCTTGACTATTCAAGTTTAAGTGGTTTGTCCCACGATGCTAGGCGAGTCTTCACAAAAAATTCGGGGAAACCCATAAAAATCATAGGAGGTGCATAATGAGCACATACGCAATTATCAAAACTGGCGGAAAACAAGTTAAAGTTGAAGTTGGTCAAGCAGTTTACGTTGAAAAATTGAACGTTGAAGCTGGTCAAGAAGTTACTTTTAACGAAGTTGTTCTTGTTGGTGGTGAAAACACTGTTGTCGGAACTCCACTTGTTGCTGGAGCTACTGTAGTTGGAACTGTTGAAAAACAAGGAAAACAAAAGAAAGTTGTTACTTACAAGTACAAACCTAAAAAAGGTAGCCACCGTAAACAAGGTCACCGTCAACCATATACAAAAGTTGTCATCAACGCAATCAACGCTTAATTTTAAGGAGAACACATGATACAAGCAGTCTTTGAGAGAGCCGAAGATGGCGAGCTGAGGAGTGCGGAAATTACTGGACACGCCGAGAGTGGCGAATACGGCTTAGATGTCGTGTGTGCATCGGTTTCTACGCTTGCCATTAACTTTATCAATTCTATTGAGAAATTTGCAGGCTATGAACCAATCCTAGAATTAAACGAAGATGAAGGTGGCTATCTGATGGTTGAAATACCAAAAGATCTTCCTTCACACCAGAGAGAAATGACCCAGTTATTCTTTGAATCATTTTTCTTAGGTATGGCAAACTTATCGGAGAACTCTTCTGAGTTCGTCCAAACCAGAGTTATCACAGAAAACTAACACGGAGGAAAACATTATGTTAAAAATGACTCTTAACAACTTGCAACTTTTCGCCCACAAAAAAGGTGGAGGTTCTACATCAAACGGACGTGATTCACAAGCGAAACGTCTTGGAGCTAAAGCAGCTGACGGACAAACTGTAACAGGTGGATCAATCCTTTACCGTCAACGTGGTACACACATCTATCCAGGTGTAAACGTTGGACGTGGTGGAGACGATACTTTGTTCGCTAAAGTTGAAGGCGTAGTACGCTTTGAACGTAAAGGACGCGATAAAAAACAAGTTTCTGTTTACCCAATCGCTAAATAAAAAGGTCCAGTGAGCCTTTTTATCCCGAGCCTTGAAATGTAAAGGTAAGGAAGCTAGAAGTAGCATTAAATAAGGCTTTCCGATTTTTCGGAGAGCCTGTTTTTTTGTTTTATGTGACTATTAGTCCGTCTCGCTCCGTTAGGTGCGAGACAAAACAACCACCCGCTATGCGGGTGCGCGTCGAAGGTTATACCAAAAAAACTCCGAACGCGATACAATAAAGGTGTTCAAGCCAATTGTAAAGCGAAAGGAGAAAAATATGGCACAAAAGGCTCATAGTTTATCGCACACAAAGTGGCACTGTAAGTATCACATTGTGTTCACCCCTAAGTATAGAAGAAAAGTCATCTATAATCAATATCGAAGTAGTTTAGGCGAAATATTTCATCGCTTGTGTAGTTATAAAGGAGTTGAAATTATCGAGGGTCACTTAATGCCAGACCATGTACACATGTTAGTCAGTATTCCACCAAGGACAAGTGTTTTGAGTTTCATGGGTTATTTAAAAGGAAAAAGTGCACTCATGATGTTTGACAAACACGCCAATCTCAAGTACAAGTTTGGGAATCGGCATTTCTGGGCGGAAGGTTATTATGTGAGTACAGTAGGGCTTAATGAAGCTACAATTAAGAAATATATTCAAGAACAGGAAAAGCATGATATAGCACTAGATAAATTAAGTGTAAAAGAATATGAGGATCCCTTTAGGGATAGTGGTAAGTAATACTAAAGCCTCTTTGAGAGGCAAGTGACGAGTCAAGAGCAATAAGGCTTGAACAAAGTGAAAGCCAGCGTCTTTAGGCGCTGGCTGGTAATTTGGGCTTATAGCCCTGGGACAAACCACCCGTTTGACGGGTGGTCATGATTGGTACCCATGATTTTTTCGTTCTTAGTGTAGATGAATTTTATGAGTGACATTATTTTTCTTCGATGGAAAACTTCTAAAATATGGTATAATGAAAAGATAAAGAAATTGGGAGTAGAAGATGAACATTCAACAATTACGCTATGTTGTGGCCATTGCAAATAGTGGTACTTTTCGTGAAGCAGCTGAAAAGATGTATGTGAGTCAGCCAAGTCTGTCTATTTCTGTTCGTGATTTGGAAAAAGAGTTGGGCTTTAAGATTTTTCGTCGTACAAGTTCAGGAACGTTCTTGACTCGTCGTGGAATGGAGTTTTATGAGAAGGCTCAAGAGTTGGTCAAGGGCTTTGATATTTTTCAAAATCAGTATGCCAATCCTGAGGAAGAAAAGGATGAATTTTCAATTGCCAGCCAACACTATGACTTTTTACCACCAACCATTACAGCTTTTTCAAAACGTTATCCGGATTATAAGAACTTTCGTATTTTTGAGTCTACTACCGTTCAAATTCTGGATGAAGTGGCACAAGGTCACAGTGAGATTGGGATTATCTATCTAAACAACCAAAATAAAAAAGGAATTATGCAACGGGTTGAAAAGTTAGGCCTTGAGGTCATTGAATTGCTTCCTTTCCATACTCATATTTATTTGCGTGAAGGTCATCCTTTGGCAAAGAAAGATGAACTGGTTATGGAGGATTTGGTTGATTTACCAACAGTTCGCTTCACTCAAGAAAAGGATGAGTATCTCTATTATTCTGAGAATTTTGTAGACACTAGTTCTAGTTCTCAAATGTTTAATGTGACGGATCGCGCTACCTTAAACGGTATTTTGGAGCGGACAGACGCTTATGCGACTGGTTCAGGATTTTTAGATAGTGATAGTGTGAATGGAATTACCGTTATTCGACTTAAAGATAATCTCGATAACCACATGGTCTTTGTCAAACGTGAAGAAGTCGAGCTCAGTCAAGCAGGTACACTTTTTGTTGAGGTCATGCAAGAATATTTTAATCAAAAGAGGAAATCATGAAAAAAAGAGGAATAGTAGCAGTTTTGATTTTACTCTTAATTGCCCTAGATCAGTTGGTTAAATCCTATATCGTCCAGCAGATTCCATTAGGTGAGGTTCGGACTTGGATTCCGAAACTTGTTAGTTTAACTTACCTTCAAAATCGTGGTGCGGCCTTCTCCATGTTACAAGACCAGCAGTGGTTCTTTGCTATTATTACATTGGTCGTCATGGTGGGTGCTATTTGGTATCTACATAAACACATGGAAGACTCAATTTGGATGGTGATTGGCCTAACCTTAATCATCGCTGGAGGTCTTGGGAACTTTATTGATAGGCTGAGTCAGGGTTTTGTTGTGGATATGTTTCACCTTGACTTTATCAACTTTGCGATTTTTAATGTAGCAGATAGTTATCTGACTGTTGGTGTGATTATTTTATTGATTGCAATGCTAAAAGAGGAAATGAATGGAAATTAAAATTGAAATAGGTGGACTGCGTTTAGACAAGGCTCTGTCGGATTTGACAGAATTATCACGCAGTCTCGCGAATGAACAAATCAAATCAGGCCAGGTCTTGGTCAATGGCCAAGTCAAGAAAGCTAAGTACACGGTCCAAGAGGGCGATGTCGTCACTTACCATGTGCCAGAACCAGAGGTTTTAGAGTATGTGGCTGAGAATCTTCCACTAGACATCATCTACCAAGATGAGGATGTGGCTGTCGTTAACAAGCCTCAGGGGATGGTTGTGCATCCGAGTGCTGGTCATACCAGTGGGACCCTAGTAAATGCCCTCATGTATCATATTAAGGACTTGTCGGGTATCAATGGGGTTCTGCGTCCAGGAATTGTTCACCGTATTGATAAAGATACGTCAGGCCTTCTCATGATTGCTAAAAACGATGAGGCGCACCTAGCACTTGCCCAAGAACTCAAGGATAAAAAGTCTCTCCGCAAATATTGGGCGATTGTTCATGGAAATCTGCCTAATGATCGTGGTGTGATTGAAGCTCCGATTGGTCGTAGTGAAAAAGACCGTAAGAAACAGGCTGTGACTGCTAAAGGGAAACCTGCAGTGACGCGTTTTCACGTCTTGGAGCGCTTTGGTGATTATAGCTTAGTAGAGTTGCAACTGGAGACAGGGCGTACCCATCAAATCCGTGTTCACATGGCTTATATCGGCCATCCAGTCGCTGGTGATGAAGTCTATGGTCCACGTAAGACCCTGAAAGGGCATGGACAATTTCTTCATGCTAAAACCCTAGGCTTTACCCATCCGAGAACAGGTGAGACCTTGGAATTTACTGCAGATATCCCAGAGATTTTTAAGGAAACATTGGAGAGTTTGAGAAAGAATTAGACGTGATAAAAGGTTGAGATGACTTGTCTCGACCTTTTTCCTATCAACTCTTTTCTATTTCCTGCCATTCATGTTATAATGGATAAATATGAAGAATCGGAGTGAGACTATGAAATTCAAACGGATTGTCTTTAAGGTGGGGACTTCTTCTCTGACGAATGAGGATGGAAGTTTATCACGTAGTAAGGTAAAGGCTATTACCCAGCAGTTGGCTATGCTGCACGAGGCTGGTCATGAATTGATTTTGGTGTCGTCAGGTGCCATTGCAGCTGGTTTTGGGGCCTTAGGATTTAAAAAGCGTCCGACTAAGATTGCTGATAAACAGGCTTCAGCAGCGGTAGGGCAAGGGCTTTTGTTGGAAGAATACACGACCAATCTTCTCTTGCGCCAAATCGTTTCTGCACAAATCTTGCTGACCCAGGATGACTTTGTTGATAAGCGTCGTTATAAAAATGCCCATCAGGCTTTGTCAGTTCTACTTAGCCGTGGAGCGATTCCTATCATCAATGAGAATGACAGTGTCGTTATTGATGAGCTCAAGGTTGGGGACAATGATACTCTAAGTGCTCAGGTAGCAGCCATGGTCCAAGCAGACCTTTTGGTTCTCTTGACAGATGTGGACGGTCTCTATACTGGAAATCCTAATTCAGATTCAAGAGCCAAACGCTTGGAGCGAATCGAGACCATCAATCGTGAGATTATCGATATGGCCGGTGGAGCTGGTTCGTCAAACGGAACTGGTGGCATGTTAACCAAAATCAAAGCTGCAACTATTGCGACAGAATCAGGAGTTCCTGTTTATATCTGTTCATCCTTGAAATCAGATGCCATGATTGAGGCAGCTGAGGAGACCAAGGATGGTTCCTACTTTGTTGCGCAAGAGAAGGGACTTCGTACCCAGAAACAATGGCTGGCCTTTTATGCTCAGAGTCAAGGTTCTATTTGGGTTGATAAAGGAGCTGCAGAAGCTCTCTCTCAACATGGAAAGAGTCTTCTTTTATCTGGTATTGTTGACGCAGAAGGAGCCTTTTCTTACGGTGATATCGTGACAGTATTTGACAAGGAAAGTGGAAAATCACTTGGAAAAGGACGCGTGCAATTTGGTGCATCTGCTTTGGAGGATATGTTGCGTTCCCAAAAAGCCAAGGGTGTCCTGATTCACCGCGATGACTGGATTTCCATTACTCCTGAAATCCAACTACTCTTTACAGAATTTTAGAGGTAAATTATGGTAAGTACACAAGAACAATTTGAACAGGTACAGGCTGTTAAAAAATCGATCAATACAGCTAGTGAAGAGGTGAAAAACCAAGCCTTGCTAGCCATGGCTGATCACTTATCAGCAGCTACTGAGGAAATTTTAGCAGCCAATGCCCTTGATCTGGACGCTGCTAAGGGTAAAATCTCAGATGTGATGCTGGATCGTCTTTATTTGGATGCAGGTCGTATAGAAGCAATGGCAACTGGGATTCGTGAAGTGGTTGCTTTACCAGATCCAATCGGTGAAATTTTAGAAACCAATCAGCTTGAAAATGGTTTGCTTATCACCAAAAAACGTGTGGCTATGGGTGTTATTGGTATTATCTATGAAAGTCGTCCAAATGTGACGTCTGACGCAGCTGCTCTAGCTCTTAAGAGTGGAAATGCGGTTGTTCTTCGTAGTGGTAAGGATGCCTATCAAACAGCTCATGCTATTGTCACAGCCTTGAAAAAGGGCTTGGAGACGACTACCATTCACCCAGATGTGATTCAACTGGTGGAAGATACCAGCCGTGAAAGTAGCTATGCTATGATGAAGGCCAAGGGCTATCTAGACCTTCTTATTCCTCGTGGAGGAGCTGGGTTGATCAATGCGGTGGTTGAGAATGCTATCGTACCTGTTATCGAGACAGGGACTGGGATTGTCCATGTTTATGTCGATAAGGACGCAGATGAAGATAAGGCTTTATCTATTATCAACAATGCTAAAACCAGTCGTCCTTCTGTTTGTAATGCCATGGAGGTTCTGCTGGTTCATGAAGACAAGGTAGCAAGTTTCCTTCCTCGCTTGGAGCAAGTGCTGGTTGCAGATCGAAAAGAAGCTGGTCTGGAACCAATTCAATTCCGTTTGGATGAAAAAGCAAGTCAGTTTGTTTCAGGTCAAGCAGCTGAGGCCCAAGACTTTGACACCGAGTTTTTAGACTATGTATTAGCTGTTAAGGTTGTGAGCAGTTTAGAAGAAGCGGTTGCCCATATTGAAACCCACAGTACCCATCATTCGGATGCCATTATGACGGAAAATGCTGAAGCTGCAGCTTACTTTACAGATCAAGTGGACTCTGCAGCTGTCTATGTCAATGCCTCAACTCGTTTCACAGATGGTGGCCAATTTGGTCTGGGTTGCGAAATGGGGATTTCAACTCAGAAACTGCACGCGCGTGGTCCAATGGGCTTGAAAGAGTTGACCAGCTACAAGTATGTGGTCACTGGTGACGGACAGATAAGGGAGTAAGAGATGAAGATTGGATTTATCGGTTTGGGGAATATGGGTGCTAGCTTGGCTAAGTCTGTCTTGCAGGCTAGACCGTCAGATGAGATTCTCCTTGCCAATCGTAGTCAAGCTAAGGTAGATGCTTTCATTGCAGACTTTGGTGGTCAGGCTTCTAGCAATGAAGAAATATTCGCAGAAGCAGATGTGATTTTTCTAGGAGTAAAGCCTGCACAGTTCTCAGACTTGCTTTCTCAATACCAGACTATCCTTGAAAAACGAGAAAGTCTTCTTTTGATTTCTATGGCAGCTGGATTGACCTTGGAAAAACTCGCTAGTCTTCTTCCAAGTCAGCACAGAATTATTCGTATGATGCCAAATACCCCTGCTTCTATTGGTCAAGGAGTGATTAGTTATGCCTTGTCTCCTAATTGCAGGGCTGAGGACAGTGATCTCTTTTGTCAGCTTTTAACCAAGGCTGGACTCTTGGTTGAACTTGGGGAAGGCTTAATCGACGCGGCGACAGGTCTTGCAGGTTGTGGACCGGCCTTTGTCTATCTCTTTATTGAGGCCTTGGCAGATGCAGGTGTTCAGACAGGATTACCACGAGAAATAGCACTGAAAATGGCGGCTCAAACTATGGTAGGAGCTGGGCAATTGGTCCTTGAAAGTCAGCAACATCCTGGAGTATTGAAAGACCAAGTTTGTAGCCCAGGCGGTTCGACTATAGCTGGTGTAGCAAGCTTAGAAGCGCATGCTTTTCGAGGAACGGTCATGGATGCAGTTGGTCAAGCCTACAAACGAACACAAGAATTAGGTAAATAAGAGGTGGATGTGTCTGCCTCTTTTATGGTGGTTGATACTCTTCGAAAATCTCTTCAAACTGCGTCAGCTTCCATCTGCAACCTCAAAACAGTGTTTTGAGCAACCTGCGGCTAGATTCCTAGTTTGCTCTTTGATTTTCATTGAGTATGAAATGAGAAGACAAAAAGATTGTCACAAACCCCTATTTTTTTGATAGAATAGAAGTAGTAAAAAAGAAATGAGTTATACATGTCAAAAGGATTTTTAGTCTCTCTTGAGGGACCAGAGGGAGCAGGAAAGACCAGTGTTTTAGAGGCTCTGCTCCCAATTTTAGAGGAAAAAGGGGTAGAGATGCTGACGACCCGTGAACCTGGCGGAGTCTTGATTGGGGAGAAGATTCGGGAAGTAATTTTGGATCCAAGTCATACTCAGATGGATGCTAAGACAGAGCTCCTTCTCTATATTGCTAGTCGCAGACAGCATTTGGTGGAAAAAGTTCTTCCAGCCCTTGAAGCTGGCAAGTTGGTCATTATGGACCGCTTCATCGATAGTTCCGTTGCATATCAGGGATTTGGTCGTGGCTTGGATATTGACGCCATTGATTGGCTCAATCAGTTTGCGACAGATGGCCTTAAACCCGACTTGACACTCTATTTTGACATCGAGGTGGAAGAAGGACTGGCTCGCATTGCTGCTAATAGCAATCGTGAGGTCAATCGTTTGGACTTGGAAGGGTTGGACTTGCATAAAAAAGTTCGTCAAGGCTACCTTTCTCTTCTGGATAAAGAAGGAAATCGCATTGTCAAGATTGATGCTAGCCTCCCTTTGGAGCAGGTTGTGGAAACTACCAAGGCTGTCTTGTTTGACAGAATGGGTTTGACAAGATGAAACAAGATCAACTAAAGGCCTGGCAGCCAGATCAGTTTGACCGCTTTGTCCGTATCCTAGAACAAGACCAGCTCAATCATGCCTATCTCTTTTCAGGTTTCTTTGGAAGCTTGGAAATGGCGCAATTTTTAGCTAAGAGCCTCTTTTGTACAGATAAGGTAGGCGTTTTACCATGTGAGAAATGCCGAAATTGTAAGCTGATTGAACAGGGAGAATTTCCCGATGTCACTTTGATTAAGCCAGTCAATCAGGTTATTAAGACAGAACGCATTCGAGAATTGGTGGGTCAGTTTTCCCAAGCAGGGATTGAAAGTCAGCAACAGGTCTTTATTATCGAGCAGGCGGAAAAAATGCATCCTAACGCAGCTAATTCTCTGCTCAAGGTCATCGAAGAACCCCAGAGTGAAGTTTACATTTTCTTCTTGACCAGTGATGAGGAGAAGATTTTACCTACAATCCGAAGTCGGACGCAAATTTTTCACTTTAAAAAACAAGAAGAGAAGCTCATCTTGCTCTTAGAACAAATGGGACTGGTTAAGAAAAAAGCGACTCTTTTAGCCCAGTTTAGTCAATCGCGAGCTGAAGCAGAAAAGTTAGCTAATCAGGCAGGCTTTTGGACCTTGGTTGATGAAAGTGAACGCCTGCTGACTTGGTTAGTGGTTAAGAAAAAAGAAAGTTATCTGCAGGTTGCTAAATTAGCCAACTTGGCAGATGACAAGGAAAAACAAGATCAGGTTTTACGGATTCTTGAAGTTCTCTGTGGACAAGATATTCTACAAGCAAGAGTAAGAGTGATTTTACAAGATTTGCTAGAAGCTAGAAAAATGTGGCAGGCTAATGTCAGCTTTCAAAATGCCATGGAATATCTGGTCTTGAAAGAAATATAAACTCAAAAATGAACGATAATGAAAGGAAAGGGCTGTTTTATGGACAAAAAAGAATTATTTGACGCGCTGGATGATTTTTCCCAACAGTTATTGGTAACCTTGGCCGATGTGGAAGCCATCAAGAAAAATCTCAAGAGCCTGGTAGAGGAAAATACAGCTCTTCGCTTGGAAAATAGTAAGTTGCGCGAACGCTTGGGTGAGGTGGAAGCAGACGCTCCCGTCAAGGCCAAGCATGTTCGTGAAAGTGTCCGTCGCATTTACCGGGATGGATTTCACGTATGTAATGATTTTTATGGACAACGTCGGGAGCAGGACGAGGAATGTATGTTCTGTGACGAGTTGTTATACAGGGAGTAGGCATGCAGATTCAAAAAAGTTTTAAGGGGCAGTCTCCCTATGGCAAGCTGTATCTAGTGGCAACGCCGATTGGCAATCTAGATGATATGACCTTTCGAGCCATCGAGACCCTGAAAGAAGTTGATTATATTGCGGCTGAGGACACGCGCAATACAGGTCTATTGCTCAAGCATTTTGACATTTCTACCAAGCAAATCAGTTTTCATGAGCACAATGCCAAGGAAAAGATTCCTGATTTGATTGGTTTCCTGAAAGCAGGGCAAAGTATTGCTCAGGTATCCGACGCGGGTCTGCCTAGCATCTCAGACCCTGGTCATGATTTGGTTAAGGCAGCAATTGAGGAAGAAATTGCGGTTGTGACTGTTCCAGGTGCCTCTGCAGGAATTTCTGCCTTGATTGCCAGTGGTTTAGCGCCACAGCCACATATCTTTTACGGCTTTTTACCGAGAAAATCAGGCCAGCAAAAGCAATTTTTTGACTCGAAAAAAGACTATCCTGAAACTCAAATTTTCTATGAATCGCCTCATCGTGTGGCAGATACGTTAGAAAATATGCTAGAAGTCTATGGTGACCGCTCGGTCGTTTTAGTCAGGGAATTGACTAAAATCTATGAAGAATACCAAAGAGGTACCATTTCTGAATTGCTGGAAAGTATCGCTGCAACGCCACTCAAGGGCGAATGCCTTCTCATTGTTGAAGGTGCCAGCCAAGATGTGGAGGAAAAAGATGAGGAGGACTTGTTCTTAGAAATCCAAGCCCGTATCCAGCAAGGCATGAAGAAAAATCAAGCTATCAAGAAAGTCGCTAAGATTTACCAGTGGAATAAGAGTCAACTCTACGCTGCCTATCACGACTGGGAAGAAAATCAAGAAAATGACTAAACAGGGAAGTTTGCCTTCTTCCCTTTTTTTGTTATACTAGTAGAAGAAAAAATTAGAAAGATTTGTGGGAGTGAAAAAGTCCGGGGGACTTTTTCAGCCTGAGCCAAGAAATTCGAGAGCGAGGAAAGTCCTGTGGACTTTTTCAGCCTGAGCCAAGAAATTCGAAAACTCTTAAGTTTGATTGTCTTTTTCAATGTGAACCTTGTCTTCACACTCCCAAAGAGGTATTAGTGTCGTGTCTCAATCTTATATCAATGTTATCGGTGCTGGTTTGGCAGGTTCTGAAGCAGCCTACCAAATCGCAGAGCGTGGTATTCCAGTTAAACTTTATGAAATGCGTGGTGTCAAGTCAACACCCCAGCACAAAACAGACAATTTTGCTGAGTTAGTTTGTTCTAATTCCCTTCGTGGGGATGCTTTGACAAATGCAGTTGGTCTTCTCAAGGAAGAAATGCGTCGCTTGGGTTCTGTTATTTTGGAATCTGCTGAGGCTACACGTGTTCCTGCAGGTGGTGCTCTTGCCGTGGACCGAGATGGTTTCTCACAGATGGTGACTGAAAAAGTTGCCAACCACCCTTTGATTGAAGTGGTTCGTGATGAAATTACAGAATTGCCGACAGATGTTATTACGGTTGTCGCTACTGGTCCTTTGACCAGCGATGCTCTAGCTGAAAAGATTCATGCCCTTAATGACGGCGATGGTTTCTATTTCTACGATGCGGCAGCCCCTATTATCGACGTCAACACCATCGATATGAGCAAGGTCTATCTCAAGTCTCGTTATGATAAGGGAGAAGCCGCTTATCTCAACGCTCCCATGACCAAGCAAGAGTTTATGGATTTCCATGAAGCCTTGGTTAATGCGGAAGAAGCACCGCTCAATTCTTTCGAAAAAGAAAAGTACTTTGAAGGTTGTATGCCTATCGAAGTTATGGCCAAACGTGGCATTAAAACTATGCTTTATGGTCCTATGAAACCAGTCGGTCTGGAGTATCCAGACGACTATACTGGACCTCGTGATGGCGAATTTAAAACACCGTACGCGGTTGTGCAGCTTCGCCAGGACAATGCGGCTGGTAGCCTCTACAATATCGTCGGTTTCCAGACCCACCTCAAATGGGGAGAACAAAAACGAGTCTTCCAAATGATTCCTGGTCTTGAAAATGCTGAGTTTGTCCGTTATGGGGTCATGCACCGCAATTCTTATATGGATTCACCAAATCTTCTTGAGCAGACTTACCGTTCTAAGAAACAACCAAATCTCTTCTTTGCTGGTCAGATGACGGGTGTGGAAGGCTATGTTGAGTCAGCTGCTTCAGGCTTGGTTGCGGGAATTAACGCTGCTCGTCTTTTCAAGGGAGAAAGTGAGGCGATTTTCCCAGAAACAACAGCGATTGGAAGTTTAGCTCATTACATCACTCATGCGGACAGCAAACATTTCCAACCGATGAATGTCAACTTTGGGATTATCAAGGAGTTGGAAGGCGAGCGTATTCGTGATAAGAAGGCTCGTTATGAAAAAATTGCTGAGCGTGCCCTTAGTGATTTAGAGGAATTTTTAACAGTCTAATTTTTTTGAAAGAATTGCTCACGATACTATAAAAATCTTAGAAATTGTGATAAAATAGGTAGGATAAAAAAAGGAGAGTGAAAATGGCGAATCCCAAGTATAAACGTATTTTAATCAAGTTATCAGGTGAAGCCCTTGCCGGTGAACGTGGCGTAGGGATTGATATCCAAACAGTTCAAACAATCGCAAAAGAGATTCAAGAAGTTCATAGCTTAGGTATCGAAATTGCCCTTGTTATCGGTGGAGGAAATCTCTGGCGTGGAGAACCTGCAGCAGAAGCAGGTATGGACCGCGTTCAGGCTGATTACACAGGAATGCTTGGGACTGTTATGAATGCTCTTGTGATGGCAGATTCATTGCAACAAGTTGGGGTTGATACACGTGTGCAAACAGCTATTGCTATGCAACAAGTGGCAGAGCCTTACGTACGTGGACGTGCCCTTCGTCATCTTGAAAAAGGCCGTATCGTTATCTTTGGTGCCGGAATTGGTTCACCTTACTTCTCAACAGATACAACAGCGGCCCTTCGTGCAGCTGAAATCGAAGCAGATGCTATTCTTATGGCTAAAAACGGTGTCGATGGTGTTTACAATGCCGATCCTAAGAAAGACAAGACAGCCGTTAAGTTTGAAGAATTGACCCACCGTGACGTTATCAATAAAGGTCTTCGTATCATGGACTCAACAGCTTCAACCCTCTCAATGGATAACGACATTGACTTGGTTGTCTTCAACATGAACCAACCAGGCAACATCAAACGTGTCGTATTTGGTGAAAATATCGGAACAACAGTTTCAAATAATATCTAAGAAAAGGAATAAGAAAGATTATGGCTAACGCAATTATTGAAAAAGCTAAAGAGAGAATGACCCAGTCTCACCAATCACTTGCTCGTGAATTTGGTGGTATCCGTGCTGGCCGTGCCAATGCAAGCTTGCTTGACCGTGTACATGTAGAATACTATGGAGTAGAAACTCCTCTTAACCAAATCGCTTCAATTACCATTCCAGAAGCGCGTGTTTTGTTGGTGACACCATTTGACAAGTCTTCATTGAAAGACATCGAACGTGCCTTGAATGCCTCTGATCTTGGTATCACACCAGCTAACGATGGTTCTGTTATTCGTTTGGTTATCCCTGCTCTCACAGAAGAAACTCGTCGTGACCTTGCTAAAGAAGTGAAGAAGGTCGGAGAAAATGCTAAAGTGGCTGTCCGCAATATTCGTCGTGATGCTATGGATGAAGCTAAGAAACAAGAAAAAGCAAAAGAAATCACTGAAGACGAATTGAAGACTCTTGAAAAAGACATTCAAAAAGTAACAGACGATGCTGTTAAACACATCGATGACATGACTGCCAACAAAGAGAAAGAACTTTTGGAAGTCTAAAAATAAACAGAAAACTCAGTTGGCATTGCTGGCTGAGTTTTATTCGAAAGAAGGAAATATGAATACAAATCTTGCAAGCTTTATCGTTGGACTCATCATCGATAAAAACGACCGTTTTTACTTTGTGCAAAAAGATGGTCAAAACTATGCTCTTGCCAAGGAAGAAGGTCAGCATACAGTAGGGGATACGGTTAAAGGTTTCGCCTATACAGACATGAAGCAAAAGCTCCGCCTGACAACCTTAGAAGTGACTGCCACTCAGGACCAATTTGGGTGGGGAACCGTAACAGAAGTTCGTAAAGACTTGGGTGTCTTTGTGGATACAGGTCTGCCCGATAAGGAAGTCGTAGTATCGCTAGATATTCTCCCTGAACTTAAGGAACTCTGGCCTAAGAAGGGGGATCAACTCTATATCCGTCTTGAAGTGGACAAGAAAGACCGAATCTGGGGACTCTTGGCTTATCAAGAAGATTTCCAACGTCTGGCTCGTCCTGCCTACAACAACATGCAGAACCAAAACTGGCCAGCTATTGTTTACCGCCTCAAGCTATCAGGGACCTTTGTCTATCTGCCAGAAAATAACATGCTTGGTTTTATCCATCCCAGCGAGCGCTACGCAGAGCCACGTTTGGGTCAAGTTTTAGAAGCGCGTGTTATTGGTTTTCGTGAAGTGGACCGTACCTTGAACCTCTCCCTCAAACCACGTTCTTTTGAAATGTTGGAAAATGATGCCCAGATGATTTTGACCTATTTGGAAAGCAATGGCGGTTTCATGACCTTAAATGATAAGTCATCTCCAGACGACATCAAGGCAACATTTGGCATTTCTAAAGGTCAGTTCAAGAAAGCTTTAGGTGGTCTTATGAAGGCTGGCAAAATCAAGCAAGACCAGTTTGGTACAGAGTTGATTTAGGCCTTATAGACATGAAAAAGAAACTTGAAGAAATGAGTTTAGAGGAACTCTGGCAACTTTTTCCTATTTTTCTAGTAGAGCACAAGTCAGAGTGGAAAGACTGGTATGAATTGGAGAAAACAAGTCTTAAAAAAATATTGGGTGCAAATGTTATTAAAAGAATAGAACATATCGGTAGCACTGCTATCCCTAATATTTGGGCCAAAAATATCATTGATATTCTGCTAGAAGTAGGTAGAATAGAGGATTTAGCAAGAGTTAGGGATTTATTGGTGAAGAATGGTTGGTTAGTGATGTCGGAGAGTCCTAACAGGATTTCGCTAAATAAAGGATATACAGAGCAGGGATTTGCTGAGAAAGTTTTTCATTTACATTTGCGAATGACGGGAGATCATGACGAGATTTATTTTAGAGATTATCTCTGCCAGCATTCAGATATTGCCCAAGCGTATCAGGAATTAAAACTCAGTTTGTGGAAAAAATTTGAACACAATCGAGACGCCTATACTGATGCGAAAACGGATTTTATAAACCACTACGTTTCAGAGGCTAAGTCCAGTAATTTTTAAAAATCAGAAAAGTTTCATCAAAAAAAGTCTTGATAGGAGAAAGAATTGAGAAAATCATTTTACACTTGGCTCATGACCGAGCGCAATCCTAAAAGTAACAGTCCCAAGGCTATCTTGGCAGACCTCGCTTTTGAAGAATCAGCCTTTCCAAAACACACAGATGATTTTGATGAGGTGAGTCGCTTTCTGGAAGAACATGCCAGTTTCTCTTTTAACCTAGGAGACTTTGACGTTATCTGGCAAGAATACTTAGAACACTAGCATAATTCACTGGGTTTGGGCTAGTAATTTCTCCACCCCTTTGCTATAATAAAAAGAAATAAAAGGATTAGAGAGGTTCTTTATTTGAAGGAACATTCAATAGACATTCAACTGAGTCATCCAGATGACCTGTTTCATCTTTTTGGTTCCAATGAACGCCATCTTCGTTTGATGGAAGAAGAGCTTGATGTGGTGATTCATGCTCGTACGGAGATTGTCCAGGTTTTGGGAGAAGAGACTGCCTGTGAGGAAGCCCGTCAGGTTATTCAAGCTCTCATGGTCTTGGTGAACCGTGGGATGACCGTTGGTACGCCAGATGTGGTGACTGCTATTAGTATGGTCAAAAACGATGAAATTGATAAGTTTGTCGCCCTTTATGAAGAAGAAATCATCAAGGATAATACTGGGAAGCCTATTCGTGTCAAAACTCTAGGTCAAAAGCTTTATGTGGATAGTGTCAAACAGCACGATGTGACCTTTGGAATTGGACCTGCAGGGACAGGGAAGACCTTCCTTGCAGTGACCTTGGCAGTGACAGCTCTTAAACGTGGTCAGGTTAAGCGGATTATCCTAACACGCCCGGCAGTGGAAGCTGGCGAGAGTCTTGGTTTTCTTCCGGGTGATCTCAAGGAGAAGGTGGATCCTTACCTTCGACCTGTTTACGATGCCTTGTACCAGATTCTGGGAAAAGACCAAACGACTCGACTCATGGAGCGTGAAATTATAGAAATCGCGCCCCTCGCCTACATGCGTGGACGGACCTTGGATGATGCCTTTGTCATTCTCGATGAGGCGCAAAATACGACCATCATGCAGATGAAGATGTTTTTGACTCGTTTAGGTTTTAATTCTAAGATGATTGTCAATGGAGATATCAGTCAGATTGACCTTCCGCGTAACGTCAAGTCTGGTCTGATTGATGCTCAAGAAAAACTCAAGAACATCCACCAAATTGACTTTGTTCATTTTTCAGCCAAGGATGTAGTTCGCCATCCAGTTGTCGCTCAGATTATCCGAGCTTATGAACCAGCTCCAATTAAAAATGAAGAGCGTGAAGAAGTCCAAGAAGAAACAGAATAGCAAAAAAGAGCAGTTCAGGTGGAATTGCTCTTTCTTTTATCTGATAATTAGATTTTTTAGACTAGTTCATCAATTGGAGTATGTCTTTTATCGAGTCCTTGGGCTACTGGAAGACTGGTTAAGTAACCTTGATAAGTAGTAACACCTTGACGCAAGCCCTCATCTTCAGCAATTGCTTGCACAAATCCTTTTCCTGCTAAGGATTCGATATAAGGAAGAGTGACATTGGTTAGGGCAATGGTAGAAGTACGGGCAACAGCACCAGGGATGTTAGCAACGGCGTAGTGAAGTACACCATGCTTTTCATAGACGGGTTCATCGTGCGTTGTCACACGGTCAGCTGTTTCGATAACACCACCTTGGTCAACGGCAACATCCACAATGACAGAGCCTGGACGCATTTGCTTGACCATCTCATCTGTCACCAATTTCGGTGCTTTGGCACCAGGAATGAGAACCGCCCCAATCACAACATCCGCTTCTCTCACACTGGCTTCGATGTTGAATGAATTAGACATAAGGGTTTGGATTTGATGACCAAAGACTTCTTCGAGGACTGAAAGACGTTTAGCACTGATATCAAGGATGGTTACTTGAGCACCAAGACCAAGCGCAATTCGAGCAGCATGGGTCCCTACGACACCACCACCGATGATGGTTACTTTCCCTTTAGGTACACCCGGTACACCACCCAGTAGGACGCCAGAACCTCCTGCTTGTTTGGTTAGGAAATGAGCACCGATTTGGACTGCCATACGGCCTGCAACCTCACTCATAGGTATGAGGAGCGGTAACTGACCTTGGGAATCATGGACAGTTTCATAGGCAATCCCTGTTGTTTTTGCCGCTAGCATAGCATCTGCTAATTTAGGCGCAGCGGCCATGTGTAAGTAGGTGAAGAGAAGCAGGTCGTCACGCAAGTACTCATATTCAGAAGGTAATGGTTCTTTTACTTTTACGACTAACTCTGCAGCCCAAGTTTCACCAGCAGTAGCGACAATCTCAGCTCCTTGCTTTTGATAGTCAGCATCAGTAAAGCCAGAACCGAGACCAGCATTTGTTTCGATAAGGACGCGATGACCACGGCCGACCAAGCTATGGACACCAGCAGGTGTGAGGGCAACACGGTTTTCATTATTCTTAATTTCTTTTGGAATTCCGATTAACATAGAGAAAAACTCACTTTCTATTGACGAGTTGTAAATGATTTATCACAATTATCTATAAAATAAGGTGATGATTTCATTCTATATGAAACCGCTTTAAAAATCAAGAAAAACTTGTTGTAACTTCTTTTTTATGCTAGACTGATAGAAAATACTTTTGAATGGTAGAAACTTATGGAATCAATCTTTTTAAAACTAGCTCAGTATCCAATAGTGGAGACAGATCGTTTATTGCTTCGACCTGTAACCTTAGATGATGCGGAAGCTATGTTTGAGTATGCCTCGGATAAGGATAATACACGTTACACTTTTCTAACCAATCAAAGCTTGGAAGAAACCAAGAATAACATTGCTCAGTTCTACTTGGCCAATCCCTTGGGACGCTGGGGAATAGAACTAAAAAGCAATGGCAAATTTATCGGAACCATTGATTTGCACAAGATTGATCCTGTTCTTAAGAAGGCAGCTATTGGCTACATTATCAACCAAAAGTATTGGAATCAAGGATTGACGACAGAAGCCAATCGTGTCGTGATTAAGCTGGCTTTTGAGAAGATTGGAATGAACAAGTTGACCGCACTTCACGATAAAGATAATCCCGCATCTGGAAAGGTCATGGAGAAATCAGGCATGCATTTTTCACATGCAGAAGCTTATGCTTGTATGGACCAGCACGAAGAAGGTCGAATTGTTACAAGAGTTCATTATGTCTTGACCAAGGAAGACTATTTTGCAAATAAATAAGCAGTTGAAAAGAAATTTTCGACTGTTTTTTCTTCCTCTTACGAATAATCTAAGAGAGGAGAAAATATGGAAGCAATTATCGAGAAAATCAAAGAGTACAAAATCATTGTCATTTGTACTTGTCTGGGCTTTCTTGTAGGAGGATTTTTCCTGCTAAAACCAGCTCCACAAACACCTGTCAAGGAAACGAATTTGCAGGCAGAAGTTGTAGCAGTTTCCAAGGATTCGGTGTCCGAAAAGGAAGTGACCAAGGAAGAAAAGGAAGAACTGGTTGAACAAGATCTAATCACAGTAGATGTGAAGGGTGCTGTCAAATCGCCAGGAATTTATGACTTGCCAGTAGGTAGTCGGGTCAATGATGCTGTTCAGAAGGCTGGTGGCTTGACAGAGCAAGCAGACAGCAAGTCGATCAATCTAGCTCAGAAAGTCAGTGATGAGGCTCTGGTTTACGTTCCAACTAAGGGAGAAGAAGCTAATCAACAGACTAATTCGGGGGTGTCTTCTTCAACAAGCAAGGACAAGAAGGTCAATCTCAACAAAGCCAGTATGGAAGAACTCAAGCAGGTCAAAGGACTGGGTGGCAAACGAGCTCAGGATATTATCGACCATCGTGAGGCAAATGGGAAATTCAAGTCGGTTGATGAACTTAAGAAGGTCTCTGGCATTGGTGCTAAAACGATAGAAAAGCTAAAAGACTATGTTACAGTGGATTAAGAATTTCCCCCTTCCCCTAATTTATCTGAGTTTTCTATTGCTCTGGATTTACTACGCCATTTTCTCATCATCTTATCTCGCACTGCTAGGCTTTGTTTTTCTACTAGTCTGTCTCTTTTTCCAATTTCCTTGGAAATCTGCTAGCAAAGTTCTAGTGATTTGTGGAATCTTTGGCTTCTGGTTTCTGTTTCAAAATTGGCAACAGAGTCAAGCGAGTCAAAATTTGGCGGATTCTGTTGAAAGGGTACGGATTTTGCCCGACACTATTAAGGTTAATGGTGATAGTCTATCCTTTCGTGGCAAGTCTGATGGACGCATTTTTCAAGTCTATTATAAACTCCAATCCGAGGAGGAGAAAGAAACCTTTCAAATTTTAACAGCCCTTCATGATTTGGAACTAGAAGGGAAACTTTCGGAGCCAGAAGGGAAGAGAAATTTTGGTGGTTTTGACTATCAAGCCTATCTGAAAACTCAGGGAATTTACCAGACTCTGAATATCAAAAAAATCCAGTCACTTCAAAAGGTTGGCAGTTGGGATCTAGGTGAAAACCTGTCCAGTTTACGCCGTAAGGCTGTAGTTTGGATTAAGACGCATTTTCCAGATCCTATGCGCAATTACATGACGGGGCTTCTATTAGGACATCTGGATACAGACTTTGAGGAGATGAATGAGCTTTATTCTAGTCTAGGAATTATCCACCTATTTGCCTTGTCAGGCATGCAGGTAGGATTTTTCATGGATGGATTTAAGAAACTACTCTTGCGATTAGGCTTGACCCAAGAAAAGTTGAAATGGCTGACTTATCCCTTTTCCCTTATCTATGCAGGGCTGACAGGATTTTCAGCATCGGTCATTCGCAGTCTCTTGCAAAAGTTACTGGCTCAACATGGTGTTAAGGGTTTGGATAATTTTGCCTTGACGGTTCTTGTCCTCTTTATCATCATGCCAAACTTTTTCTTGACAGCAGGAGGAGTCTTATCCTGCGCTTATGCTTTTATCTTGACCATGACCAGCAAAGAAGGGGATGGGCTCAAGGCTGTTGCTAGAGAAAGTCTAGTCATTTCCTTGGGAATATTGCCCATTCTGTCCTTCTATTTTGCGGAATTTCAACCTTGGTCCATCCTCTTGACCTTTGTCTTTTCCTTTCTTTTTGACTTGGTCTTCTTACCGCTCTTGTCTATCTTATTTGTCCTTTCTTTTCTCTATCCAGTCATTCAGCTGAATTTTATTTTTGAATGGTTGGAGGGAATAATTCGCTTGGTATCACAGGTGGCAAGTAGACCGCTTGTCTTTGGACAACCTAATGCGTGGCTTTTAATTTTATTGTTAATTTCCTTGGCTTTAGTCTATGATTTGAGGAAAAACATTAAAAGGCTAGCAGTATTGAGCTTATTGGTTACAGGTCTCTTTTTCCTTACCAAGCATCCACTGGAAAATGAAATTACCATGCTAGATGTTGGGCAAGGCGAAAGTATTTTCCTACGGGATGTAACTGGGAAAACCATTCTCATAGATGTGGGAGGTAAGGCAGAGTCTGATAAGAAAATTGAAAAATGGCAAGAAAAGGCGACAACCAGCAATGCCCAGCGAACCTTGATACCCTATCTCAAAAATAGAGGAGTAGCCAAGATTGACCAGCTGATTTTGACAAATACGGACAAGGAACATGTCGGAGATTTGTTAGAGGTGACCAAGGCTTTCCATGTAGGGGAGATCTTAGTATCAAAAGGAAGTTTGAAACAGAAGGAATTTGTGGCAGAACTACAAGCGACCCAAACAAAAGTTAGAAGTATAACAGCAGGAGAGAACTTGCCAATTTTTGGAAGTCAGTTAGAAGTCCAATTTCCAAGGAAAATTGGAGATGGAGATCATGAAGATTCCCTGGTTTTGTATGGAAAACTCTTGGATAAAAACTTTCTTTTCACAGGAAATTTGGAGGAAAAAGGAGAGAAGGAATTGCTGAGGCAATATCCTGACCTAGAAGTGGATGTTTTGAAAGCTGGTCAACATGGCTCTAAAAACTCATCAAGTTCAGCCTTTTTAGAACAGCTCAAACCAGAGATGACCCTCATCTCAGTTGGAAAGAACAATCGAACGAAACTCCCCCATCAGGAAACCTTGATACGACTAGAAGATATCAATAGCAAAGTTTACCGAACTGATCAGCAAGGAGCTATACGCTTTAAAGGGTGGAAAAATTGGAAAATCGAAAGTGTTCGATAGGAAGGACAAATATTATATATTAGTAAAATAAACTAAAAATCTGTTGCATAATAATGATAAAAACGATATAATGAAAGCGTATTCAATATTAATGATATAAAACCATTAAAAATTAGTAAAAATCGTTTAATTAGTTAGTTTATGATTATTGGTCTATTTCAGTCCAGTATATCTGCTGAGAGCGTTCTTAAAACTTATAGGTATGATTGGAATATCTACTATAAGTCTAGTATGAATTCCCAGAGATATAACTATATTAATCCCCTGTTATGGTATCGTTATGACAGCTATTCTGAATATAAAATTGGTTCTGGTTGGAATTACGATTGTTATGAGGTACTAAACTACTACAGCGGAGGCTATTAATCCTTAAAGAGTGATAAAAAGGAGGGCTAGTTATGTTGCATCTTACTCATGTGACCTTAAAAACGCGACAAGTCATCTTACAAGATGTTGATTTTACATTTGAAAAGGGTAGGATTTATGGTATTCTTGCTATAAATGGCTCTGGAAAGACGACACTGTTCCGCGCCATTAGCAATTTAATTCCTATAAGTAGCGGAAATATTGTAGCCCATCCTTCTTTATTTTATTATGAGAGCGTTGAATGGCTGGATGGAAACTTAAGTGGGATGGACTATCTTCGCCTTATCAAGAACATCTGGAAGTCAGGGCTGAACTTGGGGGATGAAATTACCTATTGGGAAATGTCTGACTATATCAGCCTTCCCATTCGCAAGTATTCCTTAGGCATGAAGCAACGCTTAGTGATTGCCATGTATTTCCTCAGTCAGGCGAAATGCTGGCTTATGGATGAGATTACAAATGGCTTAGATGAGTATTATCGACAGAAGTTTTTTGATAGGCTAGCACAAATCGATAGACAAGAGCAGCTGGTTCTTTTAAGTTCCCACTATAAGGAAGAGTTGCTTGATGTCTGCGATAGAGTAGTAACCATTCATCAGGGGCAAATAGAAGAGGTTTAGTTTATGAAAGATGTTAGTCTATTTTTATTGAAAAAAGTTTTCAAAAGTCGCTTAAACTGGATTATCTTAGCTTTATTTGTATCTGGACTCGGTGTTACCTTTTATTTAAATAGTCGGACTGCAAACTCACACAGCTTGGAGAGCGAGTTGGAAACCAGTCTTGTAAAAGATGAGAGAATCATCAATGAATATGAAGAGAAACTCTCCCAAATATCTGATACCAGCTCGGAGGAATACCAGATTGCTAAAAATACTTTAGACGGGCAAAAAAATCTTTCGACTCAAAAGACAGAAATTCTGACTTTATTAAAAGAAGGGCGATGGAAAGAAGCCTACTATTTGCAGTGGCAAGATGAAGAGAAGAATTATGAAATGATATCAAATAACCCGACTATTAGCTCTGACTTTAAAATGGCGGTTGACCGCCAACGAAAGATTTACCAAGCCCTGTATCCCTTGAACATAAAAGCACATACTTTGGAGTTTCCGACCCACGGGATTGATCAGATTATCTGGATTTTAGAGGCTATCATCCCAACCTTGTTTGTGATTGCTATTATTTTTATGCTAACGCAACTATTTGCAGAAAGATATCAAAATCATCTGGACACAGCTCAGTTATATCCTTTTTCAAAAGTGGCATTTGCCATGTCCTCCCTTGGAGTTGGAGTGGGCTATGTAACTGTGCTGTTTATCGGAATCAGCGGATTTTCTTTTCTAGTAGGAAGTCTGATAAGTGGTTTTGGACAGTTAGATTATCCCTACCCGATTTATAGCTTAGTGAATCAAGAGGTAACTATTGGAAAGATACAAGATATGTTATTTCCTGGCTTGTTATTAGCTTTCTTAGCCTTTATCGTCATTGTGGAAGTAGTGTACTTGATTGCTTACTTTTTCAAGCAAAAAATGCCTGTCCTCTTTCTTTCACTTATTGGGATTGTTGGCTTATTGTTTGGTATTCAAACAATTCAGCCTCTTCAAAAGATTGCACATCTGATTCCCTTTACTTACTTGCGTTCAGTAGAGATTTTGTCTGGAAGATTACCTAAGCAAATTGATAATGTCAATCTAAATTGGGACATGGGGCTAGTTTTACTTCCTTGCCTGATTATCCTTTTGTTAGTGGGGATTCTATTTATCGAAAGATGGGGAAGTTCACGTAAAAAGGAAGTTTTTAATAGGTCTTAGCATTCCTATAGGGAAGCTAAGGAAAAACTAACATAGGGAGAGAATCAACTTGCTTCTCTCTTGTTTATTAGGAAATCAAGGCAAAATACAAACACAAACTTTTCAAAAAAATAACTTTTTATCTTGACAAGGGCTAGAAAACTTGGTATCATATAAAAGTTGAGAAAAGCAGAAGTGAGAGCTTCTCGCCTTGTGACATTAAGTTGCCTGGCCCTACGGATGAAAAGTTTCTAAGAAACGCTATCATAACGTGCGGGCTTGTATATTTACGAGTCCGCTATTGTTTTTCTCTAATAAAACAAAAGAGGTGAAAACCATAGCAAAGCAAGACTTATTCATCAATGATGAGATTCGTGTACGTGAAGTTCGCTTGATTGGTCTTGAAGGAGAACAGCTAGGCATCAAGCCACTCAGTGAAGCGCAAGCTTTAGCTGATAACGCTAATGTTGACCTAGTATTGATTCAACCCCAAGCCAAACCGCCTGTTGCAAAAATTATGGACTACGGTAAGTTCAAGTTTGAGTACCAGAAGAAGCAAAAAGAACAACGTAAAAAACAAAGTGTTGTTACTGTGAAAGAAGTTCGTCTAAGTCCAACTATTGACAAAGGTGACTTTGATACAAAACTTCGCAATGCACGCAAATTCCTTGAAAAAGGAAATAAAGTTAAGGTATCTATTCGCTTTAAGGGTCGTATGATTACCCATAAAGAGATTGGTGCAAAAGTTTTAGCCGAGTTTGCTGAAGCAACTCAAGATATTGCCATCATCGAACAACGTGCTAAAATGGATGGACGTCAAATGTTCATGCAATTGGCGCCAGCGACTGACAAAAAATAATTGTCAGAAAGTTAAATAAAGGAGAAAAAATCATGCCAAAACAAAAAACACACCGCGCATCAGCTAAACGTTTCAAACGTACAGGTTCTGGTGGACTTAAACGTTTCCGTGCTTACACTTCTCACCGTTTCCACGGAAAAACTAAGAAACAACGTCGTCATCTTCGTAAAGCATCTATGGTGCATTCAGGAGATTACAAACGTATCAAAGCAATGCTTACTCGCTTGAAATAATAGCCTAACAGTAAGTAAACAATTCTAGGAAATATTTGGAGGAAATAAAACATGGCACGTGTTAAAGGTGGCGTTGTATCACGCAAACGTCGTAAACGTATTCTTAAATTAGCAAAAGGTTACTATGGAGCTAAACACATCTTGTTCCGTACTGCAAAAGAACAAGTAATGAACTCTTACTACTATGCATACCGTGACCGTCGTCAGAAAAAACGTGACTTCCGCAAATTGTGGATCACTCGTATCAATGCGGCAGCTCGTATGAACGGACTTTCATACTCACAATTGATGCATGGTTTGAAATTGGCTGAGATCGAAGTTAACCGTAAAATGCTTGCTGACTTGGCTGTTAACGATGCAGCAGCTTTCACAGCTCTTGCAGATGCAGCGAAAGCAAAACTTGGTAAATAATAACAGATAAGACTGGAACAGGATTGTCCCAGTCTTTTTGAAAATAAAGGAGAAAAATATGGCTTCAAAAATGCTACACACTTGCTTGCGAGTAGAAAATCTTGAAAAATCAATCGCATTTTATCAAGATGCTTTTGGTTTTAAAGAATTGCGTCGCAGAGATTTTCCAGACCATGCCTTCACGATTGTCTATCTAGGTCTTGAGGGTGATGACTATGAGTTGGAGTTGACTTATAACTACGATCATGGTCCTTATGTGGTTGGAGATGGATTTGCCCATATCGCCCTCAGTACACCTGATCTTGAGGCGCTTCATCAAGAGCATAGTGCAAAAGGATATGAAGTGACTGAGCCAAATGGTCTACCAGGAACTGCACCTAACTATTACTTTGTAAAAGACCCTGATGGCTACAAGGTCGAAGTCATTCGTGAAAAATAATCTCGTGAGGTCAAGTAGAATGTTCGTTTTCTACTTGACTTTTTTTAGCTGAAAGAGTATACTAATAAAAATTTAACCTTTAAGGGGAGTCCAGAGAGACTCACAAGGTGTCAGATAAAAGAATAGTACAATTTTCTAGAGGAGACTTTTTGAGTGTGCTCTCTTGTCTTGTACGATTTTAACTGAGGCCTTGCACTAGCAAGGTCTTTTCTTTATCTGATCCCCTTAAAATTTAAGGAGGAAAAGTCATGAATCCCACATGTAAGAAACGTTTGGGTGCCATTCGTTTGGAAACCATGAAGGTGGTTGCACAGGAGGAAATCGCGCCAGCAATCTTTGAATTAGTCCTAGAAGGGGAAATGGTTGAAGCCATGCGAGCAGGTCAATTTCTACATCTGCGCGTGCCTGATGATGCCCATCTTTTGCGTCGTCCTATTTCAATTTCGTCTATTGATAAGGTAAAGAAGCAGTGTCACCTCATTTATCGGATTGAAGGTGCTGGTACAGCTATTTTTTCAACCTTAAGTCAGGGAGATACTCTTGATGTGATGGGACCTCAGGGAAATGGATTTGACTTGTCTGACCTAGATGAGCAGAGCCAGATTCTCTTAGTTGGAGGGGGGATTGGTGTCCCACCCTTGCTTGAGGTGGCCAAGGAATTGCATGCGCGTGGTGTGAAAGTAGTGACAGTTCTCGGATTTGCTAACAAGGATGCTGTTATCCTTGAAAAGGAATTGGCCCAATATGGTCAGGTTTTTGTAACGACAGATGATGGTTCATATGGCATTAAAGGAAATGTGTCTGTTGTCATCAATGACTTAGACAGTCAGTTTGATGCTGTTTATTCATGTGGGGCGCCTGGCATGATGAAGTATATCAATCAAAACTTTTATGACCACCCAAGAGCCTATCTATCTCTGGAATCTCGTATGGCTTGTGGGATGGGGGCTTGCTATGCCTGTGTCCTAAAAGTGCCAGAAAGCGAGACGGTCAGCCAACGCGTCTGTGAAGATGGTCCTGTTTTCCGAACAGGAACTGTTGTATTATAAGGAGAAAATCATGACTACAAATCGTTTACAAGTTTCTCTACCTGGTTTGGATTTGAAAAATCCGATCATTCCAGCATCAGGCTGTTTTGGTTTTGGACAAGAGTATGCCAAGTACTATGATTTAGACCTTTTAGGTTCTATTATGATCAAGGCGACAACACTTGAACCACGTTTTGGCAATCCAACTCCAAGGGTGGCAGAAACTCCCGCTGGTATGCTCAATGCAATCGGTTTGCAAAATCCGGGTTTGGAAGTTGTTTTGGCCGAAAAGCTAACTTGGCTGGAAAGAGAATATCCAAATCTTCCTATTATTGCCAATGTAGCTGGTTTTTCAAAACAAGAGTATGCTGCTGTTTCTCGAGGAATTTCCAAGGCAGCTAATGTAAAGGCTATTGAGCTCAATATTTCTTGCCCCAATGTTGACCACTGTAATCACGGTCTTTTGATTGGTCAAGATCCAGATTTAGCTTATGATGTGGTGAAAGCGGCTGTGGAAGCCTCTGATGTGCCAGTTTATGTCAAACTGACTCCTAGTGTGACGGATATTGTCACAGTCGCAAAAGCTGCAGAAGATGCGGGGGCAAGTGGCTTGACCATGATCAATACTCTAGTTGGTATGCGCTTTGACCTAAAAACCAGAAAACCAATCTTGGCCAATGGAACAGGTGGAATGTCTGGTCCAGCAGTCTTTCCAGTAGCCCTCAAACTCATCCGCCAAGTAGCCCAAACAACAGACCTGCCTATTATTGGAATGGGAGGAGTGGATTCGGCAGAAACTGCCCTAGAAATGTACCTGGCTGGAGCCTCTGCTATCGGAGTTGGAACAGCCAACTTTACCAATCCTTATGCCTGTCCTGATATCATCGAAAATCTACCAAAGGTTATGGACAAATACGGCATTAGTAGTCTGGAAAATCTCCGCAAGGAAGTAAAAGCCAGCCTTAGATAAGCTAGGGTATCATTATCGTCAATAAGACACATAATTTTCATCATTTTGTAATATTTTCATATTTTAACTATGTTAAAATAAAGTTAATTACGAATGATGTAGATGAATATCTACTTAGGGGAGCAAAATGAAGAGAATACTACTTGTAAGTACAGCAGTTCTTGCATTGGCAATTGTGCCCACAACATCAGTCTCTGCTGAAGATAGTAAAACAACGGACCAAAGTCAAACGACGAATAAGAGTCACTCTGTGGACAAAAATCAGTCTTCTAAAGATAAAAATCAGACACCAGCATCAGAAGAGAAAAAAGTTGTTGAAAATACAAAGAATGAAACTGAAAAGACGGAAAAAAAGAAAGAACCAGTTGTTGTAAAAGAAAATAATTCTAAAAAAGAGGCTATTTCAAATAAAGAAAAAGTTGAAGAATCTCATAAGAATGGTTGGCAGAAAGAGCATGGGAAATGGCTTTTTTATGAGAATAATCAACCAATCAAAAACTGGAAAAAGATTGCGAGTGTCTGGTATTTCTTTGATCAACACGGAATCATGGCCAGCAATAGAATTGTTAATGACTATGCTTTTCATACTAGTGGAGCAATGGTAGAAAATTCCTGGGTGAAAATTGCTGATAAATGGTATTATGCTACAGATTCAGGAAAGATTGTTCGTAATAGATGGGAAAAAATTGGCAATGTTTGGTATTACTTCAACCAAGATGGAGTCATGGCTAGCAATGCTCTAGTGAACGATTATCTTCTTAATAGTAGTGGGGCGATGGTTCAAAATGCTTGGGTAAAGATTACTGATAAATGGTATTATGCTACAGATTCAGGAAAGATCCTTCGTAATAAATGGGAAAAAATTAAGGGCACATGGTATTATTTTAATAATGATGGTGTGATGGCCAGTAATCAGTGGAAAAATGCTTACTATCTAAAAAATAGTGGAGCAATGGCTGAAAAAGAATGGATTTTTGATAAATCTTATAATAGCTGGTTTTACCTAAAATCAGGTGGTGCTTATGCTTCACATGAATGGATTGGTGATTATTACCTCAAATCTGGTGGTTATATGGCCAAGAATGAATGGATTTTTGATCCTAACTACAATGCATGGTACTACCTAAAAGAAGATGGAAGTTATGTTACTGGTGGTTTTAACATCAAAAATAAAGAGTATTTCTTCCAGAGTGATGGAAAGTGGATTCAAAGCCCCAAATATTTTAAGGTTAAACCAATCACAGCCTATATTTATAGCGAATCAGGAGATATTTTGAGCTATGTCAATCAGGGAAGTATTGTGACCCATGATGGCTCTAAAAGCAAGGGTAGTCGTCTAGCTATTTCAATATCAGGCTTGTCTGGTTATATGAATCAAAGTGATTTGGCT
Source organism: Streptococcus mitis (assembly GCF_013305725.1). Lineage (NCBI taxonomy): Bacteria > Bacillati > Bacillota > Bacilli > Lactobacillales > Streptococcaceae > Streptococcus > Streptococcus mitis. The sequence goes on along the minus strand of NZ_CP047883.1, from coordinate 1,309,358 downwards.
TTAGTTGAGGAAGGAAGTGAGTTTATTCCTCACTATACTACTGACGGAAGATTCCTATATCATGAACTGTCTCCATACACTAGTATTCGGGTAGCTCCACATACTTCAGCTATGAAAATTGGTAAGAAGTATTATTCAAAGGATGGAGAACATTTCGATGGGTTTACTATCAAAAATCGTTTCCTTTTCAAGAATTTAACTGAACCAACCAACTATAGTGCGGATGAATTAAATAGAGTTTATTCGATGATGAATATCCGAGACAGCCGTCTTGCTGGTAAAGGAGCAATTTTTAAAGAAGCTGAAAAACGTTATGGTGTCAATGCCCTCTATTTAATGGCTCATAGTGCGCTAGAAAGTGCTTGGGGACGAAGCCAAATTGCTAATGATAAAAATAACTTCTTCGGAATAGCTGCTTACGATACTAGTCCCTATGATTCAGCTAAGAAATTTGATGATGTAGATAAAGGAATTCTTGGTGCGGCCAAGTGGATTCGTGAGAACTATATTGACCGTGGAAGAGATCACCTTGGAAATAAAGCGACAGGAATGAATGTTCGCTATGCATCAGATCCGTACTGGGGTGAAAAAATAGCTAGTATCATGATGAATATCAATAGCCGACTTGGTGGAAAAGATTAAAAGATAAGCAACGATAACTGCTGAAAAGTGGTTGTCGTTTTTTTATTTAACTATTATGCTTTACAAACTAGTGTGAAAGTGGTATATTATAGATGAAGCTACTAGTAGGTATTACAGAATAGATTAGAAGGGAGAAGGAATGAAGGAAACTCAACTATTAAAAGGTGTTCTTGAAGGTTGTGTCTTGGATATGATTGGTCAAAAAGAGCGGTATGGTTATGAGTTGGTTCAGACTTTGCGAGAGGCTGGATTTGATACTATCGTTCCAGGAACTATTTATCCTTTGTTGCAAAAGTTAGAAAAAAATCAATGGATAAGAGGCGACATGCGTCCGTCTCCAGATGGTCCAGATCGGAAGTATTTTTCGTTAACCAAAGAAGGAGAAGAGCGTGTCTCGGTCTTTTGGCAACAATGGGACGATTTGAGTCAAAAAGTAGAAGGGATTAAGAAGGGGGGAAAACCATGAAGAAAATAAAGTATTATGAAGAAACAAGCGCTTTGTTACATCAGTTTTCTGAGGAGAATCAGCAGTATTTTGAGGAACTGTGGGATAGTTTTAATCTTGCTGGATTTCTCTATGATGAGGACTATCTCAGAGAGCAGATTTATTTGATGATGCTTGATTTCTCAGAAGCAGAACGAGATGGCATGAGTGCAGAAGATTATCTAGGTAAGAATCCTAAAAAAATAATGAAAGAGATGCTCAAGGAAGCACCTCGCAGTTCTATCAAAGAGTCCCTTTTGACGCCAATTCTTGTTTTAGCAGTATTACGCTACTATCAACTATTAGGTGATTTTTCTAAAGGTCCTCTCTTAACAGTCAATTTGCTTACGTTTTTAGGCCAACTTCTTCTTTTTCTGGTCGGATTTGGGCTTGTGGCTACAATTTTACGAAGAAGTTTAGTCCAAGATTCTCCTAAAATGAAAATTGGCACCTATGTTGTCGTTGGGATTCTTGTTCTGCTAGTTGTTCTGGGATATGTAGGAATGGCAAGCTTCATACAAGAAGGAGCCTTTTATCTTCCTGCTCCCTGGGATAGTTTATCTGTCTTTACGATTTCGCTGGTCATCAGTATTTGGAATTGGAAAGAACCGATTTTTCGTCCCTTTGTCAGTATGATTGTTGCCCACCTTATTGTAGGCTCTCTGCTCCGTTACTATGAGTGGATGGGAATTTCAAATGTTTTTCTTACAAAAGTTATTCCTTTAGCTATCCTCTTTATTGGAATCTTTGTCTTGTTCCGTGGGTTTAAGAAGATAAAATGGAGTGAAATATAGTCAAAAAGCCGTTGCAAAGCGGTTTTTTGTTATTTATAATTTACCTTGATAGTTTTTTAGCAATATAGTAAAATGAAGGAAATATTTTATATATATTGGAGTTTAGAATGAAGAAAATATTTATATCTTTTGGGATTATTTCTCTTTTAACAGGTTTAGTTTGGTTTTTCTTGTATGGGAATCATAAAGAGAGTGATGCTCAGAAAAAACAACTAAATACGGAGGAAATTATAAAGTCAGACTTTTTAGATTTATCGGGAGATTATGTGTCTTCTACAGGTGAGAAAGCTACTGTTACTAAGAATAATCAGAATTGGAGAATTTCATATAATACAGACGAAGGTAATGTATTTGGAGATTTTTCTACGGATTGGAAAGAAGATGGCAACAATAGGTCTTCTGTTACAGAATTTAATAAGTCAGACGGAAATAAGGATTTTAAAATATCTATTTCAGTTAATAATGTAGACGATTCGTCTAAAATTTTAAAGGTAATCACCTTATCTGATGGAAATAAAAATCATGAGATGGTATTTGCTAATAATAGTGATTATTTTAAAAATAATAAGGATGGCATTCTTCAAGGTGATTTAAGCGATTTTAAAGGGACATATTCTAATGACTATTTAGAAAAAGCAATAGTAGACTCTAATTTTACTTTGTATGGGTATAAAAGAGAAGATTACTATAAAGGGATAACTTCTGTTTTTCCAAGAGTGTCTTATCAAGATGGGAATTGGATTTTCTGGAGTGGCTCTACTCATGCACAATTTAAGTTGGATAAAAGTAAAACACCGAAAAAAATTAATGATTACTATGAAGTGTATTTTGTAGAGGATAATAAAAACGCAACTATTGGTCAAGAATTAACTTTAACATTTATTCCTGCTAATGAAGTTGGGCCAGATAATGATAGAGTAACAGAGAACAGAGTATTTTATGGGAAGACTTATTTAAAACCTTACAAAGAAGAGTGGTGGGAAAAGTATAACAGTATTAGTTCTACAGAGATAGATTTAGATATTGAAGCTATAGAAAATGGCGATATTTCAACACTTGTTGGAACATGGAGGAATGGTCGCGGAAATGAATTGATAATTAATTCTGATGGAACAACTGGGGATGGAAATAGGATTAAAGTAATCAAAGATTCATCTAAGAAGAGCAGTGTTCCGTATGTTAGTTTACAAAGTGGTCATACAAGTGCTGCTATTGGATTGTTTAAAAAAGGTTTTAAACAATCCAATGGGTGATCAATCAGATAGCTCACGGCCACGCTTAATTATTACTCAATCAGCTGAAAATTATGATGAAGATTTTTATTACTATAAAGTAAAGTCAAGTGATATCCCGTAAAATAATAGGAGAATCATAGTCAAAAAGCCGTTGCAAAGCGATTTTTTGATATAATGAAGGGAAGAATGGTAGAAATTAAAGGAGAAAAATTTGATGAGATACATAACTCTTGGTCAAGATGACAAAGAATTATCAGAAATTGTTCTCGGAATGATGAGAATAAAAGATAAGTCTGTAAAAGAAGTTGAAGAGCTTGTAGAAACAGCACTTTCTGTTGGAATCAATGCTTTTGACTTGGCTGATATTTATGGTCGTGGTCGTTGTGAAGAACTGTTAGGTCTTGTCCTAAAAAATCGTCCAGATTTAAGAGAAAAGATGTGGATTCAGTCCAAATGTGGCATTCGCATTGAAGAATTTACCTATTTTGATTTTTCTAAGGACTATATTATAAAATCAGTTGACGGAATTTTGCAAAGATTGAAGATTGATCATCTAGATAGCTTGCTTCTTCATCGACCAGATGCTTTGATGGAATCTGACCAAGTAGCAGAAGCCTTTGATCTTCTTTATAAACAAGGTAAGGTTCGAGATTTTGGAGTTTCTAATCAAAATCCTATGATGATGGAGTTGCTTAAAAAAGATGTCAAGCAGCCGTTAGCTGTTAATCAGCTACAATTGAGTGCGGCTTTTACTCCAGGATTCGAATCAGGTTTTCATGTTAATATGGAAGATAGTCAAGCAGCTATGCGAGATGGCAGCATTTTTGAATATTGCAAATTACACGATGTGGTCATTCAAGCATGGTCTGTCTTACAATTCGGGTATTTTAAAGGGAATTTTGTTGGAAATGAGAAATTTCAAGTTTTAAATCAAGTACTTGATCGTTTAGCTATTAAATATGGAGTAACCCCTTCAACTATTGCCATTTCTTGGATATTGCGTTATCCAGCAAAAATGCAGGCAGTCGTAGGTACAACAAATCCTAAGCACTTGAGAGAAGTTAGCGAAGCGACAAACTTTAGCTTAACAAGAAAAGAATGGTATGAAATTTATCTTGCTGCAGGGAATAATTTGCCGTAAGTAGAAGCAGATGTAAATAAATCACAGTCAAAAAGCCGTTGGAAAACGGTTTTTTGTTATAATTAAACTAAGAATTTAGAATTAAAGGAGAAAAACATGACATTTGAAGAAATTCTACCGGGGTTAAAGGATAAGAAAAAATATGTACGTACTGGTTGGGGAGGTGCTGAAAACTATGTGCAGCTTTTTGACACCATTGAACAAAACGGGGTTGCACTTGAGGTGACGCCTTACTTCCTAATCAACGTGTCTGGAGAAGGGGAAGGTTTTTCCATGTGGAGTCCGACACCTTGTGATGTTTTGGCGACGGATTGGGTAGAAGTGCATGACTAGATGTGTATTGATTACGGGAGTGAGTTCAGGGATCGGTCTGGCTCAAGCTCGACTCTTTTTAGAGAATGGCTTTCAAGTTTATGGAGTTGACCAAGGTGAAAATCCACTCTTACAGGGTGATTTCCACTTTCTACAGAGAGATTTGACCTTGAACTTGGAGCCTATTTTTGATTGGTGTCCTCAGGTTGATGTTTTGTGCAATACTGCTGGAGTTTTGGATGATTACAAACCACTTTTGGAACAGACAGCGCAGGAAATTCATGAGATTTTTGAAATCAACTACGTGACTCCTGTTGAGTTGACTCGGTATTATTTGACTCAAATGTTGGAGAATAAAAAAGGGATTATTATCAATATGTGCTCCATTGCTTCTAGCCTAGCAGGTGGAGGTGGACATGCCTATACTTCTTCGAAGCACGCCTTGGCTGGATTTACCAAACAGTTGGCTCTAGATTATGCTGAAGCTGGGATTCAGGTCTTTGGTATCGCTCCAGGAGCAGTCAAGACAGCTATGACCGCTGCCGACTTTGAACCAGGTGGATTAGCAGACTGGGTGGCGAGCGAAACACCAATCAAGCGCTGGATTGAACCAGAGGAAGTGGGAGAAGTCAGCCTCTTTTTGGCCAGTGGAAAGGTATCTGCCATGCAGGGACAAATTCTGACAATAGATGGTGGCTGGTCTTTGAAATAGGGAGAACAAAGTTAATAAAAAGGAGCACCTATGACATCGCAAGAAATGTGGAATGCCTATAAGCAAATCAATCCTTCTATCGGAGACGAGATAGATGCTTGGGCTTTTGGAGTGGAACCAGACCTTTTAGCGGATTTGGTTTTAAAAGGCGAAAAAACAGCAACAGCTTCAGCCTACGATTTCTACGCACTAGAAGCCGAGTCTCTTCCTCAAGAAGGAACTTTTGATGTCATTTTAGATAGTCAAAATCAGTCTGTCTGCATTGTCGAAATTACAAGGGTTTCCGTTCAGCCCTTCAATCAAGTTTCTGCTCAACATGCCTTTAAGGAAGGGGAAGGTGACAAATCCTTAGCCTATTGGCGTCAGGTTCATGAGGATTGTTTCGCCGAGTGGCTGAAAGAAGCAGGACTGACTTTTACACCTGAAAGCAAGGTTGTTTTAGAAGAATTTCGCAAGGTCTACCCACTGTAGACTATTAGGAGGAAGAAAGTTTTGGAAATCACCGTCCAATCCTTTTTTCTCAAGTAAAACATGATATAATAAGTTTGTTTGAAGAAGAGCTCTAGCTCTTAAACTTAGAATAGGAGAAAACTATGCAAGCAGTTGAACATTTTATTAAGCAATTTGTTCCTGAACATTATGATTTATTTTTAGACTTGAGTCGTGAGACCAAGACTTTTTCAGGGAAGGTAACCATCACTGGTCAAGCACAGAGTGACCGCATTTCCCTCCACCAAAAAGACTTGGAAATCGCTTCTGTAGAAGTTGCAGGGGTAGCTCGCCCATTCACAGTTGACCATGAAAATGAAGCCCTTCATATCGAATTGGCTGAGGCTGGTCAAGTTGAAGTGGTTATCGCTTTCTCAGGAAAAATTACAGACAACATGACAGGGATTTACCCTTCTTATTACACAGTTGATGGAGTCAAGAAGGAAGTCTTGTCTACTCAGTTCGAGAGTCATTTTGCGCGCGAAGCCTTCCCATGTGTGGATGAACCAGAAGCCAAAGCAACTTTTGACCTCTCTCTACGTTTCGACCAAGCAGAAGGTGAATTGGCCTTGTCTAATATGCCAGAAATCGATGTTGAAAACCGTAAGGAAACAGGTATCTGGAAGTTTGAAACAACACCTCGCATGTCTTCTTACTTGTTAGCCTTTGTTGCGGGTGATTTGCAAGGGGTAACGGCTAAAACTAAAAACGGTACCCTCGTAGGTGTCTACTCAACCAAAGCCCATCCACTATCTAACCTTGATTTCTCACTGGATATTGCTGTTCGCTCTATCGAGTTTTACGAAGATTACTATGGAGTTAAGTACCCAATTCCTCAATCTCTCCACATCGCCCTTCCTGACTTCTCAGCAGGTGCTATGGAAAACTGGGGTCTGGTAACCTACCGTGAAGTTTACTTGGTTGTCGATGAGAACTCTACATTTGCTAGCCGTCAACAAGTTGCCCTTGTTGTTGCCCATGAATTGGCTCACCAATGGTTTGGTAACCTCGTAACTATGAAATGGTGGGATGACCTTTGGCTTAATGAAAGCTTCGCTAACATGATGGAGTACGTCTGTGTGGATGCTATTGAACCAAGCTGGAATATTTTTGAAGACTTCCAAACAGGTGGAGTACCTCTTGCTCTTGAACGTGACGCGACTGATGGTGTTCAGTCTGTTCACGTCGAAGTCAAACACCCAGATGAAATCAATACGCTCTTTGATGGCGCTATCGTCTATGCCAAAGGAAGCCGTCTCATGCACATGCTTCGCCGTTGGCTAGGAGATGCCGATTTCACTAAAGGTTTGCATGCCTACTTTGAAAAACACCAATACAGCAACACCATTGGTAGTGACCTTTGGGATGCCCTTGGTCAAGCGTCAGGACGTGATGTCGCAGCCTTCATGGATTCTTGGTTGGAACAGCCTGGTTACCCAGCTCTTACTGTCAAAGTTGAAAATGATGTTTTGAAGATTTCACAAAAACAATTCTTTATCGGTGAACACGAAGATAAGAACCGTCTCTGGGTAGTGCCACTCAATAGCAACTGGAAAGGTTTGCCTGATACACTTGAAACTGAAAGTATCGAAATACCTGGCTACGCAGCTCTTCTTGCAGAAAACAAAACAGCACTTCGTCTCAACACAGAAAATACAGCCCACTACATTACAGACTATCAAGGAGACTTGTTAGATGCTGTTCTTGCTGACCTAGTTGAGCTTGATAAGACAAGTAAACTGCAGATCGTTCAAGAACGTCGTTTGCTTGCTGAGGCAGGGCACATTTCTTATGCTGACTTGCTTCCAGTTCTTGATAAACTTGCTAAGGAAGAATCTTACCTTGTCGTTTCAGCTGTTTCTGAAGTAATTTCTGCTCTTGAGCGCTTTATCGATGAAGGAACAGAAGCTGAAAGAGCCTTCAAAGACTTGGTTGCTAAATTGGCTCGTCATAATTATGACCGTCTTGGTTTTGAAGCTAAAGATGGCGAATCAGATGAGGATGAATTGGTTCGTCAGTTAGCCATTTCTATGATGATTCGCTCAAATGATGCAGAAGCTAGCCAAGTCGCTAGCCAAATCTTCGAAGCTCACAAGAATCAGCTTGCAGGACTTCCAGCAGCTATTCGCTCACAAGTTCTGATCAATGAGATGAAACATCATGAGACTAAAGACTTGTTAGCACTTTATCTTGATACTTATACGCACGCAACAGATGCGGTCTTTAAACGTCAGTTGGCAGCAGCTCTTGCCTACAGTACAGATGCGGACAATATCCAAAACTTGATTGCTTCTTGGAAGGACAAATTTGTGGTCAAACCACAAGACTTGTCTGCTTGGTACTTCCAGTTCTTAAGCCATCAAGCAACTCAGGAAACAGCATGGTCTTGGGCTCGTGAAAACTGGGCTTGGATTAAGGCAGCCCTTGGAGGAGATATGAGCTTTGATAGCTTTGTCATCCTTCCTGCTCACGTATTTAAGACTCAGCAACGCTTGGCGGAATACAAGGAATTCTTTGAGCCACAACTTTCTGACCTTGCTCTTAGCCGTAACATCGGTATGGGAATCAAGGAAATTGCAGCGCGTGTTGACTTGATTAACCGTGAAAAAGCTGCAGTGGAAGCAGTCGTTCTTCAATACGGAAATGCATAAATAAGCCTAAAATAAAAAGAAAACTCAGCTATCTCATGTAAAATGCAGAGAGTTGAGTTTTCTTTAAGGCAAATTTGGTATAATAGTTTTAATAAGGAGGAGTTTCTCATGATAAAAATCTTATTAGTTGAGGATGACCTAGGCCTGTCAAATTCAGTATTTGACTTTTTAGACGATTTTGCGGATGTTATGCAGGTATTTGATGGGGAAGAAGGTCTCTACGAAGCTGAGAGTGGAGTCTATGATTTGATTTTGCTCGATTTGATGTTACCTGAAAAAAATGGCTTCCAAGTCTTGAAAGAATTGCGTGAAAAGGGGATTACGACTCCAGTTCTGATCATGACTGCCAAGGAAAGTTTGGATGATAAGGGACATGGATTTGAACTGGGAGCGGATGATTATCTGACTAAACCTTTCTACCTAGAAGAACTCAAAATGCGGATTCAAGCCCTTCTCAAACGTTCAGGTAAATTTAATGAAAACAGCTTGACTTATGGAAATATTGTGGTTAATTTGTCAACCAATACCGTTAAAGTCGAAGATACTCCTGTCGAATTGTTGGGGAAAGAGTTCGATTTATTAGTTTATTTCCTTCAAAATCAAAATGTTATTTTGCCCAAGACTCAGATTTTTGATCGTCTATGGGGATTTGATAGTGACACAACGATTTCAGTTGTCGAAGTCTATGTTTCAAAAGTCCGTAAGAAATTAAAAGGAACCACTTTTGCAGAGAATTTGCAAACCTTGCGCAGTGTTGGGTATATTTTAAAAGATGTTCAGTAAACTAAAAAAAACATGGTATGCGGATGACTTTAGTTATTTTATCCGCAACTTTGGTGTCTTCACTCTGATTTTCTCCACTATGACCTTGATTATATTGCAGGTCATGCATTCGAGTCTCTATACTTCGGTGGATGATAAGCTTCATGGACTGAGTGAAAATCCTCAGGCAGTTATTCAGCTGGCTGTAAATAGGGCAACAGAAGAGATTAAAGACTTAGAGAATGCCGCTACAGATTCTAGCAAGACTGAAGTAAAACCCAATGTCAGTTCCAACACAGAAGTCATTCTTTTTGATAAGAATTTTACCCAGCTCCTTTCTGGAAACCGATTTTTGGGATTGGATAAGATTAAGTTAGAGAAAAAAGAACTAGGCCATATCTACCAGATTCAAGTTTTTAATAGCTATGGACAAGAAGAAATTTATCGCATGATTTTGATGGAAACGAATATCAGTTCGGTTTCAACCAATATCAAGTATGCAGCTGTTTTGATTAATACCAGTCAGTTGGAGCAAGCCAGTCAAAAGCATGAGCAATTGATTGTGATCGTGATGGCTAGTTTCTGGATTCTGTCTTTGCTCGCCAGTCTCTATCTAGCTAGGGTCAGTGTTCGTCCTCTGCTTGAGAGCATGCAGAAGCAACAGTCCTTTGTGGAAAATGCTAGTCATGAATTGAGAACTCCTTTAGCAGTCTTGCAAAATCGTTTGGAGAATTTGTTTAGAAAACCCGAAGCGACCATTATGGAGTCTAGTGAGAGTATCGCTTCCAGTCTTGAAGAAGTTCGAAATATGCGTTTTTTAACAACAAATCTTCTTAACTTAGCCCGCCGTGATGATGGAATAAAACCAGAAATAGCGGAAGTATCACCACAGTTCTTTAAAACGACCTTTACGAACTATGGCTTGATTGCTTCGGAAAATGACCGAGTCTTTGAATCTGAGAATAGAATTTACCGTCCTATTATGACGGATCAGTTGCTTCTCAAGCAGTTAATGACAATCTTATTTGATAATGCAATAAAATATACAGAAGAAGATGGAAAGATTGAGTTTCTTGTTCATTGTACAGATCGGCATCTTTATCTTACTGTATCTGATAATGGTATTGGTATTTCGGCTACAGATAAAAAGAAAATCTTTGATCGCTTCTATCGTGTTGATAAGGCAAGAACTCGTCAGAAAGGTGGTTTTGGTTTGGGATTATCTTTGGCCAAGCAGATTGTTGATTCCTTAAGAGGAACGATTACAGTTAAGGATAATAAACCGAGAGGAACGATTTTTGAAGTCAAGATTGCAATTCAATCTCCCTCGAAACGTAAGAATAGATAAAAAAAGACAGTTTTACTCTGTCTTTTTCTATCAGATATAAGAAAAAGGCTGGTACAAAGACCAACCTTTATTTTGTCATTTTTTGTTTAATAATCATTCGTTGTAATTTTAAAAGGGCAAAACTTACACCCATAGCAGCTATAAACGATAGAGTCGTATTCAATTTTAAGGCTAAAAAGATAAAGCTGAAAAGTGCCATAAAGATACCAAAACAGGCAATATTAACAAAAAATAGGATTTCTTTTACATTTGCTCCCATTGATGTTTCAGGTGTATAATCTTGATAAAGTGGAGTTTGCACCGTTTCTTCAATATGTTCAAACTCATGAGTTTTTAGTTTTCTTGCAGACATGATTCTCTCCTTACAGGTACATAACTATTTTATCATTTTTTCAGCAGATAATTATTACAGAAAGGTTACAAAAAGAATAAAGTCCCTTTTCAAAATCACTTTTCTTGACACCATAATGTGAAAATGATAGGATGGATGGACACCAAATACTTATTAATATTCATAATTGCTTATATTAGCAAGGAAATAGAGCTACCAAATGATTCTTTTTTACGAAAATTTGTCTCCTTATTTTCTTGATTTTATTTAATTTGATTAGTGAGATTTGTTTTGAATACAGAGACAGATTTTCTGTCTCCTATTTTTATAGTAGTGGGGTGTCTAATCGATACCTCTTGAAAAGTTAAAGGAGATAAGCATGTATCTTGCTATCAAAGAAATATTACAAAACAAACTTCGATATAGTTTGATTTTAACTACCATTTTTCTTATCGCTTTCATGGTCTTTTTTATGACCAGTTTAGCTCTTGGTCTTGTGCGAAACAACCGAGCCGCTATTGATAATTGGCAAGCGACGGGTGTGGTTTTATCTGACTATGCAAATGATAATTTGACGGCATCTTTTATTCCTGAAAAGGACTATAAGGATAAGAGTTCTAAAGAGGCAGTTCCACTGGGTTATATGTTCGCTGTGACCAATCTAGTCGATGATAGTGAAAAGGTCAATGTTTCCATCTTTGCTCAAGAATGGGACTCTTTTATTTCACCTAGTTTGCAGGAGGGCCGTTATCCTGAAGGGGATGATGAGGTGGTCGTGGATCAGTCGTTTGAAAACTATGGAATGAAGTTGGGTGATGCCATTCAGCTCAATGGAAGCGAAGTAAGTTACAAGATTGTAGGGCTGACTAAAGGAAATAAGTTTTTTACTGAGCCAGTTGTCTTTACGAGTTTGACAACTTATTGGAACTTACAAGGAACTTTAAAATCTAATAAATCGATCTCTGCCTTGGTATTGAAAAATGATATAGAATTGGCTGGCGATGGACTGAAACAGATTTCTATTCCAAAAATGATATCGAAAATTCCTGGTTACACACCTCAGGTTAATGTATTTTCAGGGATGATTCTTGCTATGATTGTCATCACAGGCTTGATTGTGGGTATATTTGTTTATATCATTACCATACAAAAACTAGGGCTTTATGGAATAATGCGGGCTCAGGGAATACAGATCAAAACCATTGTATGGTCTCTTTTCTGTCAAATCTTCTTCCTAGCTGGTATGGGGATTGCTTTAGCCTTGCTGGCTATTGGAGGAGTGATTTTAGTCTTGCCAGCTACCTTCTTTTTCTACCCAAGTTGGTTAGCCTATTCTGTCCTAAGCTTTGTGATTTGCTTGATGGCCATGCTAGGTGGCGTCATTTCATTTCCACGCTTGCTAAAGGTGAACCCGATTACTGCGATTGCAGAATGATGAGGAGAATAGTATGACAGCATTAATTGAAATGACTCAAGTGACAAAAACGTATGGGGAAGGAAAGATGAAAGTCGTGGCCCTGCATGAGACGAATTTCCAGCTGAATGCGGGAGAGTTCGTAGCAATCGTTGGGCCTTCAGGCTCTGGAAAGACGACCTTTCTAACAACTCTAGGACAACTTCAGGAAGCATCGAGTGGAAAGATTTTGGTAAAGGGGAAGGAAACAGGCAGTTTGACGGAGAAGGAGAAAACAGACCTCCGTTTTAGAGAGTTTGGCTTTATTCTTCAGGCTTCAAACTTAATTCCTTTTCTAACGGTCAAAGAACAGCTGGATTTGATTGACAGACTGGATAAGGGAAAAAATAGTAAAAGTGATCGAAAAGAGTTACTTGACTTGTTGGATTTGGAAAAAGTACAAAATCAGTATCCAAAGGCTTTATCAGGTGGTGAACGTCAACGGGCCGCAATTGCTAGAGCGCTTTATAACAATCCGAGTATCGTTCTTGCAGATGAACCGACAGCCAGCCTTGACACAGAGAGGGCCTATCAAGTAACGGAAATGTTGGCCGCCATTGCCCATGAACAAGGTAGAGGAGTTGTCATGATTACTCATGATACACGCCTTCTTGATAAGGTGGACCGTATTTATGTTATGAACGACGGCTACCTAGTTAAAGAAACACATGCATAAAATAGAGTGAGCGGTGCTGGTACTGTTCACTTTTTAATTTCAAAAGTTAAAAATAAGCCTAACTTTTTGTAAAACTCCCAGTATTCATAGCTGATTTTTGAGAAATATGGTATAATTTTCCTTATGGAAAAGATTATCATTACAGCAACTGCTGAAAGTATTGAACAAGTTAAACAACTGCTCGAAGCTGGCGTAGACCGTATATATGTCGGTGAGAAAGATTTTGGCCTTCGTCTGCCGACAACCTTTAGTCATGACCAATTGCGTGAAATCGCTAATCTGGTTCATGATACTGGTAAGGAATTGATCGTTGCGGTTAACGCCCTCATGCACCAAGATATGATGGACCGTATCAAGCCTTTCTTAGACTTCTTGGAAGAAATCAAGACAGACTACATTACGATTGGGGATGCGGGTGTCTTTTACGTGGTCAACCGCGATGGTTATTCCTTTAAGACTATCTATGATGCTTCGACTATGGTCACTAGCAGTCGTCAGATCAACTTCTGGGGACAAAAGGCTGGCGCATCTGAGGCTGTTTTGGCGCGTGAAATTCCATCTGCTGAACTCTTCAAAATGCCAGAGATTTTGGAAATTCCTGCTGAAGTGTTGGTTTATGGAGCTAGTGTGATTCACCATTCTAAGCGTCCTCTCTTGCAAAACTACTATAACTTTACACATATCGATGACGAAAAGACTCGCAAGCGTGACCTCTTCTTGGCTGAGCCAAGTGACCCTGAGAGCCATTATTCCATTTTTGAAGACAATCATGGTACCCACATCTTTGCCAATAACGACCTTGATTTGATGACCAAATTGACAGAATTGGTAGAGCATGGATTTACTCACTGGAAACTAGAAGGGCTCTACACTCCTGGTCAGAACTTTGTTGAGATTGCAAAACTCTTTATCCAAGCACGTAGTTTGATTCAAGAGGGCAACTTTAGCCATGATCAAGCCTTCTTGCTAGATGAAGAAGTTCGTAAACTTCACCCTAAAAACCGATTCCTTGATACAGGATTCTATGACTACGATCCTGATATGGTTAAATAGGACATCAAAACCCGAAATAAAATGTTCGGGTTTTTCCAGTGTATCCATGAAATAAAAACGAATAGATGTTATAATAAAAGTAGCTCTTTAATGGAGGTGTTTGAGTGGAAAATCTGAAGAAAATAGCAGGTATCAAGGCTGCTGAATTTGTCAATGATGGCATGATTGTCGGACTGGGAACGGGTTCTACTGCCTATTATTTTGTAGAAGAAATCGGTCGTCGTATCAAGGAAGAAGGATTGCAGATTACAGCTGTAACGACTTCTAGTGTGACTAGTAAACAGGCTGAAGGGCTTAATATCCCACTCAAGTCTATTGACCAAGTAGACTTCGTCGATGTGACAGTTGACGGGGCGGATGAAGTGGATAGTCAGTTTAATGGAATAAAAGGTGGTGGTGGTGCTCTTCTGATGGAGAAGGTTGTCGCAACGCCCTCAAAAGAATATATTTGGGTGGTGGATGAAAGCAAGCTGTTTGAGAAACTAGGTGCTTTTAAATTGCCAGTAGAAGTGGTTCAGTATGGTGCAGAACAGGTCTTTCGTCGTTTTGAGCAAGCTGGCTACAAACCAAGCTTCCGTGAAAAAGATGGCCAACGTTTTGTGACCGATATGCAGAACTTTATCATTGACCTTGCCTTGGATGTCATCGAGGATCCAATTGCTTTCGGACAAGAATTGGACCATGTCGTTGGTGTTGTAGAGCACGGATTATTCAACCAAATGGTTGATAAGGTCATCGTTGCTGGACGAGATGGGGTTCAGATTTTAACTTCAACAAAAGCAAACTAATCAACATAATAAGGAGACACATTATGTCAAAATTTAATCGTATTCACTTGGTGGTACTGGATTCTGTGGGAATCGGTGCTGCACCAGATGCTAATAACTTTGTCAATGCAGGAGTTCCAGATGGAGCTTCTGACACATTAGGACACATTTCAAAAGCAGTTGGTTTGAATGTCCCAAACATGGCTAAAATTGGTCTAGGAAATATTCCTCGTGAAACCCCTCTTAAGACTGTACCAGCTGAAAGCAATCCAACAGGTTATGCAACAAAATTGGAAGAAGTGTCTCTTGGTAAGGATACCATGACTGGACACTGGGAAATCATGGGACTCAACATTACGGAGCCTTTCGATACTTTTTGGAACGGATTCCCAGAAGAAATCCTGACAAAAATCGAAGAATTTTCAGGACGCAAGGTTATTCGTGAAGCTAACAAACCTTACTCAGGAACGGCTGTTATCGATGATTTTGGACCACGTCAGATGGAAACTGGAGAGTTGATTATCTATACTTCAGCTGACCCTGTTTTGCAAATTGCTGCTCATGAAGATATTATTCCTTTGGATGAATTGTACCGTATCTGTGAATACGCGCGTTCGATTACCCTTGAGCGTCCTGCCCTTCTAGGTCGTATCATTGCCCGTCCTTATGTAGGTGAACCAGGTAACTTCACTCGTACAGCAAATCGTCGTGACTTGGCTGTATCTCCATTTGCACCAACTGTTTTGGATAAATTGAACGAAGCAGGTATCGATACTTATGCTGTTGGTAAAATCAACGATATCTTTAACGGTGCTGGTATCAACCATGACATGGGCCACAACAAGTCAAACAGCCATGGAATTGATACACTATTGAAGACCATAGGCCTTGCTGAGTTTGAAAAAGGATTCTCATTCACAAACTTGGTTGACTTTGATGCCCTTTACGGCCACCGTCGTAATGCTCACGGTTATCGTGATTGCTTGCATGAGTTTGATGAACGATTACCTGAAATTATTGCAGCCATGAGAGAGAATGATCTTCTCTTGATTACAGCGGACCATGGAAATGACCCAACCTATGCAGGAACAGACCACACTCGCGAATATATTCCACTTTTGGCTTACAGTCCTTCCTTTAAAGGAAATGGTGTCATTCCAGTTGGATATTTTGCAGATATCTCAGCGACAGTTGCGGATAACTTTGGTGTTGAAACTGCCATGATTGGGGAAAGTTTCTTAGATAAATTGGTATAAGATGACGCGCTATGCTTTACTGGTAAGGGGCATTAATGTCGGTGGGAAAAATAAGGTCGTCATGGCGGAGCTTCGGCAAGAATTGACAGACTTGGGACTGGAAAAGGTTGAGACCTACATCAACAGTGGCAATATTTTCTTTACATCGATAGTTCCCAAAGTACGATTGGTTGAAAAGTTAGAGGCTTTCTTTGAAGTCCATTATCCATTTATTCAGAACTTTTCCTTGCTGAGTCAGGAAGACTATGAAGCAGAAGTGGAGAATCTACCAGCTTGGTGGACCAAAGATTTGGCACGAAAGGATGTCCTCTTTTACACGGAGGGCTTGGATGTGGCTCAAGTCATTGAGAAAGTTGAAAGTTTAGAACTGGAAGATGAAGTTCTTCATTTCGGAAAACTTGGTATTTTCTGGGGGAAATTTTCTGAAGAATCCTACTATGCAACTGCCTATCACAAATACTTACTCAAGATGCCTTTCTACCGCCAAATCACCATTCGTAATGCTAAAACTTTTGACAAAATCGGTCAAATGCTAAAAAAATAATAAAGGAGACACAATGACGTTTTTAAATAAGATCAAGGAAACAGCTGCCTTCCTGAAAGACAAGGGAATCCAAGCACCTGAGTTTGGTTTAATACTTGGATCAGGTCTGGGAGAACTTGCAGAAGAAATCGAAAATCCAGTTATAGTAGACTATGCTGAGATTCCAAACTGGGGCCGCTCTACAGTAGTTGGTCACGCAGGGAAATTGGTATATGGTGACCTTGCAGGTCGAAAAGTTTTGGCTCTTCAAGGTCGCTTCCATTTCTACGAGGGAAATCCTCTGGAAGTGGTGACTTTCCCAGTGCGTGTCATGAAAGTTCTTGGATGTGAAGGTGTCATTGTAACCAATGCAGCTGGAGGTATTGGATTTGGTCCTGGTACCTTGATGGCTATCTCAGACCATATCAATATGACGGGGCAGAACCCATTGATGGGTGAAAACTTGGATGATTTTGGTCCACGTTTCCCTGATATGTCTAAAGCCTATACACCAGAATACCGTGCTACTGCCCATGAAGTGGCTAAGAAACTTGGTATCAAGCTTGATGAAGGTGTCTATATCGGTGTAACTGGTCCGACTTATGAAACACCAGCAGAAATTCGCGCCTATAAGACACTGGGAGCAGATGCAGTTGGTATGTCGACTGTTCCTGAAGTTATTGTGGCAGCTCACTCAGGCTTGAAAGTTCTCGGTATTTCATGTATTACTAACCATGCTGCAGGCTTCCAAGAAGAACTCAACCACGAAGAAGTTGTAGAAGTGACTGAACGTGTTAAAGGTGATTTCAAAGGCTTGCTTAAAGCGATTCTTGCTGAATTGTAATCATGTTAATAGAATTGAGGAGTATTTTTCGAAAAATCCCTTATAATTTTAGATTATTCATAGCAGTAATTCTACAAGGAATAGTTTCGGGTTTATCTGGTATTTTTCTCCATTATCTTTTAGAGATAGTAGAGAGTCTAGCTTTTGGTCAGTCAGAACATCATAGTGGATTTTTGACAGATGGAGTTTCCTCCTCAAGGATAGGACTATGTTTAATAATTGTGGGTCTTGGCTCATCCTTGGTCTGGTATTTCTTGCAAAAAGGGTCGAAGATTTATTCCATCAAAGCTCAGATGAAGGATGAGACTTCACAATACAAGCTTCATTTTCTAAAACAGCTATTTCATTCAATTTGGCAGATTATTGCAGTTGGAGGGGGAGCGCCTATTGGTAAAGAAGCTGCGCCACGAGAGATTGGAACTCTATTTGCAGGGCCAATTGGAAAAATATGTTTTCTCTCTAAGAAGGATCAAATCTTTCTCCTTGCTTGTGGTGCTGGTGCTGGTTTAGCGGCTGTCTATCAGGTTCCATTAACAAGTGTCTTCTTTGTTTTTGAAACCCTAGGAATTGCTCTATCTATTAAACGATTTGTCTTAATCGGTTTGACTACCTATGTTTCAACCTATATAGCAGGCTTGGTTATTTCAGATCAGGCTCTCTACCAGATTCCATCCCTCTCATGGTCATTAAAGGAAATATGGATTATTCCCTTATTACTTCTTTTCTTAACTCCACTAGCTTGGTTTTTTGGTCGCTTAAGTAAAGAAATGTCTTCAAACAGGATAAAAGATAAACGAGTACTTCTCACATTGCCTACAGCTTTTCTTTTTCTTGTTGGATTGGCAAGTTATTTTCCACACCTACTTGGAAATGGACGGATGATGGCTCAGGAGATTTTAAATGGTAGCAGTGGCCAAACAGTGCTTCTCATGTTTTTCCTAAAAGCAGTGGTCGTTCTTATTACTCTTTGGGCAGGAGCCTATGGTGGTACACTCACACCATCTTTTGCTTTGGGGATGGCTGGAGCTACACTCCTTGGCATAATTCTAGGTGGAGATAGCCATTTAACCATGTTGCTTTTGGGATCTGTTTGCTTTTTGTCTGTGACCTTGAGGGCGCCCATTTCTGCAACTGGATTAGTAATAGGCTTCACTGGAATAGGTTTAGATTCTCTTCCGTATCTCTTAGTAACTGCTTTCCTAGCTTATGGTTTTGCAAAAGTGTTAGATCGCTTTCCTTGGGCTAGCATACTGTGTCAGAAGTTAAAGAATAAAGTAATTAGGTAGGAAATGCCGTTTCTTCTAATCAAGGATTTATCTTAAAAGATTAAAAACTATTGTCAGTTTATCAATAACTGTTTTAAATAAAAATGTAGTAGGTTTATCGGAGTCATGATTGAATACGATTTTTCCTAGCTATGAAATATAAAAATAATAAAAAGAAAGGTAGAGCGTGTGTTCTGATTTAAACACGAGCGGAAAACTTTTCTAAAAACTCAGAAGAGAAGGGGAGTTCGGGATTGAATTGAAGCCGCTCTAATCTTCTCAATATCATCAAAATTAAGAAAGGAAGGAATTGAACCCACCCTAAAAGCAGTGGGAAAAAGATAGTTGGTCTAGCGAGCATCGCTCACTGCACCCAACTCCTATTTTCCCTTTGCTTTTTGACGGGTTTGGTATCTTTCTGATTATAAATTTTAGAATAAAGAAAGGATGGGTAAACCGTATTTGCTGAACTGAATACGGGCGGAGAACTGTGTAAAAAAGATAAACTGTTTAGCATCTGCGATGCGTCATCAGTTTCCTATTTTTACTTTATTCTCTGTCGCTATCCTGAATATAAAAAAAGAAAGGTAGAGTGAGGTGTTCTAATTTGAACACGAGCGGAAAACTTGGAAAATAGATAATCTGACTGAGAAATCAGGATTTCTCGTCAGATTCCTAATTTTCACTCGTTTTCTTGTCGCTCTTTGTATCATAAATTATGTCTATCCATATTGCTGCTCAGCAGGGTGAAATTGCTGATAAAATTCTTCTTCCTGGGGATCCTCTTCGTGCGAAATTTATTGCGGAGAATTTTCTTGAAGATGCTGTTTGTTTTAACGAAGTGCGTAATATGTTTGGTTACACTGGTACTTACAAGGGCCACCGTGTATCTGTCATGGGAACTGGGATGGGGATGCCCTCTATTTCGATTTATGCGCGTGAGTTAATTGTTGACTACGGAGTAAAAAAATTGATCCGTGTGGGAACTGCAGGTTCTTTGAATGAAGACGTTCACGTCCGTGAATTGGTTTTGGCGCAGGCAGCTGCAACCAACTCTAACATCATCCGCAATGACTGGCCACAGTACGATTTCCCACAAATCGCTAGCTTTGATTTGCTGGACAAGGCCTACCATATCGCCAAAGAACTCGGTATGACCACCCACGTTGGGAACGTTTTGTCTTCTGATGTCTTTTATTCAAACTACTTTGAAAAGAACATCGAACTTGGTAAATGGGGAGTCAAGGCTGTGGAAATGGAAGCAGCAGCTCTTTACTATCTGGCTGCTCAATACCATGTTGATGCCCTTGCTATCATGACTATTTCTGATAGTTTGGTCAATCCAGATGAAGACACGACTGCAGAAGAGCGTCAAAATACCTTTACAGATATGATGAAGGTTGGATTAGAAACCTTAATTGCAGAGTAAAATGTAAAAGAAAATCCTGATTTCAAGTAACATCAGGATTTTTTTATGGATGCGATTTTTTCTGGGTCTGGTGTGACACGGAGGGTCTTTTGTCCTGTGTAAGTGACAAAGCCTGGTTTTCCACCAGTTGGTTTATTGAGTTTCTTGACTTCAATCATATCTACCTGCACCAGATTTGACAGGCGTCCTTGAGAGAAGTAGGCGGCCAGCTCTGCTGCGTCTGTCTTGACTTCATCAGATGGGTCAAGATTGCCTGAGATGACAACATGGCTTCCAGGAATGTCCTTGGCATGGAACCAAAGTTCCTCCTTGCGGGCCATTTTAAAGGTTAGCTCCTCATTTTGCAGGTTATTGCGACCGACATAGATGATGGTTTTGCCATCGCTTGCTAGATATTGTTCTGGTTTTTTGCGTTTCTGGATTTTCTCCCGTTGTCTTCTGCGGATAAAACCTGTTTGGATCAATTCTTCACGGATTTCAGCGATTTCTTCTAGTCCAGCTTGGTTGAGGACGGTTTCTACACTTTCCAGATAGAGAATGGTTGCCTTGGTTTCCTCAATCAGCTCAGTCAAGTATTTGACAGCTTCTTTGAGTTTCTGATACCGTTTAAAATAGCGTTGGGCATTCTGGTTGGGAGTCAAGGCCTTATCAAGCGCAATTGTGATAGGTTGATTAGTATAGTAGTTGTCTAGGATAACCTGATCTTGGTCATTAGGAACTTGATGGAGGAAGGTTGTCAGTAATTCCCCCTTTTGACGAAATTCTTCAGCGTTGTCTGTCGCCAGTAACTCTTTTTCTTGTTTTTTAAGCTTATGACGATTTTTTTGAAGTTCATTTTCAACACGACGAATGAGTTCACTGGCTTGCTGTTTTACGCGGTCGCGCTCAGCCTTATCCTTATAGTAGGTGTCCAACAAATCAGAAAGACTGGCAAAAGGCTCTCCCACCTGATTTGCAAAAGGAACTGGGCTGAAGGAAGTCTCAGTCAAGCATGGCTTGGTTTCTTGATTGAAAAAGTTTCGGAAAGTGGAAAGTTTTTCACTAACCAGTATCCTTTCCAATTCATTTGCCGTATCGCGTCCCAGACCTTGAAAGAGGCTTTGAAGATTTTTAGCTGTCGTTTCCTGTGTTTGCAGGATTTCAAAAAGTTTCTCGTCCTTGATTGTAAAAGGATTGAGAGCTTCCGTACTTGGCGGAGCGATATAGGTCGATCCAGGAAGCAAGGTGCGGTAGCTATTTTGTGAAAAGCCAACATGTTTGATAACTTCGAGGATTTTATGACTGCTTTTATCGACCAGTAGAATATTACTGTGTTTCCCCATAATTTCGATAATCAAGGTAGCCTGAATATGGTCCCCAATCTCGTTTTTATTAGAAACCGTAATTTCCACAATACGGTCATTTTCCACTTGCTCAATCGACTCAATCAGGGCACCCTGCAAATATTTTCTTAAAACCATGATAAAGGTAGAAGGCTGGGCTGGGTTTTCAAAAGTTGTTTGGGTCAGCTGAATGCGTCCAAAAACTGGATGGGCAGAAAGGAGCAGGCGATGACTTTGGCGATTGCTACGGATTTGCAAGACCAACTCTTGTTCAAAAGGTTGATTGATTTTCTGAATGCGACCATTCACTAATTCTCTTCGCAATTCCTCAACCATGTGGTGTAAAAAAAATCCGTCAAATGACATCGTTCTCTCCTTGTGATTGTATTCCATAGTATTATATCAAAAAGGTAGAATAAAATCATGGAAATGTGGTATAATAAAGCCAAGTAAAGAGAAACGAGAAGCACATGTATATTGAAATGGTAGATGAAACTGGTCAAGTTTCAAAAGAAATGTTGCAACAAACCCAAGAGATTTTGGAATTTGCAGCCCAAAAATTAGGAAAAGAAGACAAGGAGATGGCAGTTACCTTTGTGACCAATGAGCGTAGTCATGAACTCAATCTGGAGTACCGTGACACCGACCGTCCGACAGATGTCATCAGCCTTGAGTATAAGCCAGAGTTGGAAATTGCCTTTGACGAAGAGGATTTGCTTGAAAATCCGGAATTAGCAGAGATGATGTCTGAGTTTGATGCCTATATTGGGGAACTGTTCATCTCTATCGATAAGGCTCATGAGCAGGCTGAGGAATATGGTCACAGCTTTGAGCGTGAGATGGGCTTCTTGGCAGTACACGGCTTTTTACATATCAACGGCTATGATCACTACACTCCGGAAGAAGAAGAGGAGATGTTCGGTTTACAAGAAGAGATTTTGACAGCCTATGGACTCACAAGACAATAAACGAAAATGGAAAAATCGTGACCTGATATCCAGTTTAGAATTTGCCCTCACAGGGATTTTTACTGCTATAAAGGAAGAACGCAATATGCGAAAACATGCAGTGACGGCTCTAGTGGTCATCCTGGCAGGTTTTGTTTTTCAGGTGTCACGAATCGAATGGCTCTTTCTCCTATTGAGCATTTTCTTGGTAGTAGCCTTTGAAATTATCAACTCTGCCATTGAAAATGTGGTGGATTTGGCCAGTCACTATCACTTTTCCATGCTGGCTAAAAATGCCAAGGATATGGCGGCTGGCGCGGTATTAGTGGTCTCTCTTTTCGCAGCCTTAACAGGCGCATTGATTTTTCTCCCACGAATCTGGGACTTAATATTTTAAACAGTAAGAGGAAATTATGACTTTTAAATCAGGCTTTGTAGCCATTTTAGGACGTCCCAATGTTGGGAAGTCAACCTTTTTAAATCACGTCATGGGGCAAAAGATTGCCATCATGAGTGACAAGGCGCAGACAACGCGCAACAAAATCATGGGAATTTACACGACCGATAAGGAGCAAATCGTCTTTATCGACACGCCAGGGATTCACAAGCCTAAAACGGCCCTTGGAGATTTCATGGTTGAGTCTGCCTACAGCACCCTTCGTGAAGTGGACACCGTTCTTTTCATGGTGCCCGCTGATGAAGCGCGTGGTAAGGGAGACGACATGATTATCGAGCGTCTCAAGGCTGCCAAGATTCCTGTGATTCTAGTGGTAAACAAGATTGATAAGGTCCATCCAGACCAGCTTTTGTC
Source organism: Streptococcus mitis (assembly GCF_013305725.1). NCBI lineage: Bacteria > Bacillati > Bacillota > Bacilli > Lactobacillales > Streptococcaceae > Streptococcus > Streptococcus mitis. The sequence goes on along the minus strand of NZ_CP047883.1, from coordinate 1,286,111 downwards.
TCAGATTGATGATTTCCGAAATCAGATGGACTTCAAAGAAATCGTTCCAATCTCAGCCCTTCAGGGAAATAACGTGTCTCGTCTAGTGGATATTTTGAGTGAAAATCTGGACGAAGGTTTCCAGTATTTCCCGTCTGATCAAATCACAGACCATCCAGAACGTTTCTTGGTTTCAGAGATGGTTCGTGAGAAAGTCTTGCACCTAACTCGTGAAGAGATTCCTCACTCAGTTGCTGTAGTAGTTGATTCTATGAAACGAGACGAAGAGACAGATAAGGTTCACATCCGTGCAACTATCATGGTGGAGCGCGATAGTCAGAAAGGGATTATCATCGGTAAAGGTGGCGCTATGCTTAAGAAAATCGGTAGCATGGCTCGTCGTGATATCGAACTCATGCTAGGAGACAAGGTCTTCCTAGAAACATGGGTCAAGGTCAAGAAAAACTGGCGCGATAAAAAACTAGATTTGGCTGACTTTGGCTATAATGAAAAAGAATACTAAGTAGAGGTGGGCTCATGCCTGCTTCTTGTTTTTACAGAAGGAGGACTTATGCCTGAATTACCTGAGGTTGAAACCGTTCGTCGTGGTTTAGAAAAATTGATTCTGGGAAAGAAGATTTCGAGTATAGAAATTCGCTATCCCAAGATGATTAAGACGAATTTGGACGAGTTTCAAAAGGAAGTGCCTGGTCAGATTGTTGAGTCCATGGGACGTCGTGGAAAATATTTGCTTTTCTGCCTGACAGACAAGGTCTTGATTTCCCATTTGCGCATGGAAGGCAAGTATTTTTACTATCCAGACCAGGTTCCTGAACGTAAGCATGCCCATGTTTTCTTCCAGTTTGAAGACGGTGGCACGCTTGTTTATGAGGATGTACGCAAGTTTGGGACTATGGAACTGTTTGCACCAGACCTTTTGGAAGCCTACTTTATTTCTAAAAAATTAGGGCCTGAACCAAGCGAACAAGAATTTGATTTGCAGGTCTTTCAAGCTGCCCTAGCCAAGTCCAAAAAGCCTATCAAATCCCACCTTTTAGACCAGACCTTGGTTGCTGGTCTTGGCAATATTTATGTGGATGAAGTCCTCTGGCGAGCTCAGGTTCATCCAGCAAGACCTTCGCAAACTTTGACAGTAGCAGAAGCGACAGCCATTCATGACCAGACCATCGCTGTTTTGGGTCAGGCTGTTGAAAAAGGTGGTTCCACCATTCGGACTTATACCAATGCCTTTGGGGAAGATGGAACCATGCAGGATTTTCATCAGGTCTATGACAAGGCTGGTCAAGAATGTGTACGCTGTGGCACTGTGATTGAAAAAATCCAACTAGGCAGACGAGGCACCCACTTTTGTCCAAACTGTCAAAGGAGGGACTGATGGGAAAAATCATCGGAATCACAGGAGGAATTGCCTCGGGTAAGTCAACTGTGACAAATTTTCTTAGACAGCAAGGTTTTCAAGTGGTGGATGCCGATGCAGTCGTCCACCAACTACAGAAACCTGGTGGTCGTCTGTTTGAGGCTCTAGTTCAGCATTTTGGTCAAGAAATCATTCTAGAAAATGGAGAACTCAATCGCCCTCTCCTAGCTAGTCTCATCTTTTCAAATCCTGAGGAACGAGAATGGTCTAAGCGAATCCAAGGGGAGATTATTCGTGAAGAACTGGCTACTTTGAGAGACCAGTTGGTTCAGACAGAAGAGATTTTTTTCATGGATATTCCCCTGCTTTTTGAGCAGGACTACAGCGCTTGGTTTGATGAGACGTGGTTGGTCTATGTGGACCGAGATACCCAAGTAGAACGTTTAATGAAAAGAGACCAGTTGTCCAAAAATGAAGCTGAATCTCGTCTGGCAGCCCAGTGGCCTTTAGAGCAAAAGAAAGGTTTAGCTAGCCATGTTCTAGACAATAATGGCAATCTGGACCAGCTTCTTACTCAAGTGCGTATCCTTCTCGAGGGAGGTAAGCAATATGACAGAGATTAACTGGAAGGATAATTTGCGTATTGCCTGGTTTGGTAATTTTCTGACAGGAGCCAGTATTTCTTTGGTTGTGCCCTTTATGCCCATTTTTGTGGAAAATCTGGGTGTAGGGAGTGAGCAAGTCGCTTTTTATGCAGGTTTAGCTATTTCTGTCTCTGCTATTTCTGCGGCGCTCTTTTCTCCTATCTGGGGTATTTTTGCTGATAAATACGGTCGAAAACCCATGATGATTCGTGCTGGTCTGGCCATGACTATCACTATGGGAGGTTTGGCCTTTGTCCCAAATATCTATTGGTTAATCTTTCTTCGTTTATTAAACGGTGTATTTGCGGGATTTGTTCCCAATGCAACGGCCTTGATAGCCAGTCAGGTTCCCAAGGAGAAATCAGGCTCTGCCTTAGGTACTTTGTCTACAGGCGTAGTTGCAGGTACTCTAACTGGTCCCTTTATCGGGGGATTTATTGCAGAATTATTTGGCATTCGTACTGTTTTCTTACTGGTTGGTAGTTTTCTATTCTTAGCTGCTGTTTTAACTATTTGCTTTATTAAGGAAGAGTTTCAACCAGTAGCCAAGGAAAAGGCCATCCCAACAAAGGAATTATTTACATCAGTTAAATATCCCTATCTCTTGGTCAACCTCTTTCTGACCAGTTTTGTCATCCAATTTTCAGCCCAATCAATCGGCCCTATCTTAGCTCTGTATGTACGCGACTTAGGCCAGACAGAGAATCTTCTTTTTGTATCTGGTTTGATTGTATCCAGTATGGGCTTTTCCAGTATGATGAGTGCAGGAGTCATGGGAAAGCTAGGTGACAAGGTGGGCAATCATCGTCTCTTGATTGTAGCCCAGTTTTATTCAGTTATCATCTATCTCCTCTGTGCCAATGCTTCTAGTCCGCTTCAACTAGGACTTTATCGTTTCCTCTTTGGATTGGGAACCGGTGCCTTGATTCCCGGAGTTAATGCCCTTCTCAGCAAGATGACGCCCAAAGCTGGTATTTCGAGGGTCTTTGCCTTCAATCAGGTATTCTTTTATCTGGGAGGTGTCGTTGGGCCTATATCAGGTTCTGCAGTAGCAGGAAAATTTGGCTACCATGCAGTCTTTTATGCGACAAGCCTTTGTGTTGCCTTTAGTTGTCTCTTTAACCTTCTTCAATTTCGAACATTATTAAAAGTAAAGGAAATCTAGTGCGAGTAAAAATTAATCTCAAATGCTCCTCTTGTGGCAGTATCAATTACCTAACCAGTAAAAATTCAAAAACCCATCCAGACAAGATTGAGGTTTTAAAGTATTGTCCCAAGGAAAGAAAAGTAACCCTACATCTTGAATCTAAGTAGATTTTATGGTAAAATAATAGGGATTTTAAGGAGTTTGATATGTATAACCTATTATTAACCATTTTATTAGTATTATCTGTTGTGATTGTGATTGCGATTTTCATGCAACCAACCAAAAACCAATCCAGCAATGTATTTGATGCCAGCTCAGGTGATTTGTTTGAACGCAGTAAAGCACGCGGTTTTGAAGCTGTAATGCAGCGATTGACAGGGATTTTAGTCTTTTTCTGGCTAGCCATTGCCTTAGCATTGACGGTATTATCAAGTAGATAAGAAAATAATGGGCAGGACTAGGTCTTTGCCTCTTTTTGTTTTTAAAGGATGTGTAAGAAGGTTTTACAGTAAAAGAAAATAAAAAATCTAGAAAGAAAATATGAAAGACAGAATAAAAGAATATTTACAAGATAAGGGAAAGGTAACTGTCAATGACTTGGCTCAGGCTTTGGAAAAAGACGGTTCCAAGGATTTTCGTGAGTTGATTAAAACCTTGTCCCTAATGGAAAGAAAGCACCAGATACGCTTTGAAGAAGATGGAACTTTGACTTTGGAAGTCAAGAAAAAACATGAGATTACTCTCAAGGGGATTTTTCATGCCCATAAAAATGGCTTTGGTTTTGTCAGCTTAGAAGGCGAAGAGGACGACCTTTTTGTAGGAAAAAACGATGTCAACTATGCTATTGATGGTGATACCGTTGAGGTCGTCATCAAGAAAGTCGCTGACCGTAACAAGGGAACTGCTGCTGAAGCCAAAATTATCGATATCCTAGAACACAGTTTGACAACCGCTGTCGGTCAAATCGTTCTAGATCAGGAAAAGCCTAAGTATGCTGGCTATATTCGTTCAAAAAATCAGAAAATCAGCCAACTGATCTATGTTAAGAAACCAGCCCTTAAACTCGAGGGAACCGAAGTTCTCAAGGTCTTTATCGATAAATACCCAAGCAAGAAACATGATTTCTTTGTCGCGAGTGTCCTCGATGTGGTGGGGCATTCAACGGATGTCGGAATTGATGTTCTTGAGGTCTTGGAATCAATGGACATTGTATCCGAGTTTCCAGAAGCTGTTGTCAAGGAAGCAGAAAGTGTGCCTGATGTTCCGTCTCAAAAGGATATGGAGGGTCGTCTGGATCTGAGAGATGAGATTACCTTTACCATTGATGGTGCTGACGCTAAAGACTTGGACGATGCTGTGCATATCAAGGCTCTGAAAAATGGCAATATCGAACTCGGAGTTCACATAGCAGATGTTTCCTATTATGTTACTGAGGGTTCTGCCCTTGATAAGGAAGCTCTTAACCGCGCAACTTCTGTCTATGTGACAGACCGTGTGGTCCCAATGCTTCCAGAACGACTGTCAAATGGCATTTGCTCCCTCAATCCTCAAGTTGATCGCCTGACCCAGTCTGCCATTATGGAGATTGATAAACATGGTCGTGTAGTCAACTACACCATCACACAAACGGTTATCAAGACTAGCTTCAGGATGACCTACAGTGATGTCAATGATATCCTAGCTGGAGACAAGGAAAAGAGACAAGAATATCAGAAAATTGTCCCTAGTATCGAACTCATGGCCAAGCTTCATGAAACTTTAGAAAATATGCGTGTGAAACGTGGAGCCCTCAATTTTGATACCAATGAAGCTAAGATTTTAGTGGATAAACAAGGTAAGCCTGTTGATATCGTTCTTCGTCAGCGTGGTGTTGCCGAGCGCATGATTGAGTCCTTCATGTTGATGGCCAATGAAACAGTTGCCGAACATTTCAGCAAGTTGGATTTGCCTTTTATCTATCGAATTCACGAGGAGCCTAAGGCTGAAAAAGTTCAGAAGTTTATTGATTATGCTTCAAGCTTTGGCTTGCGCATTTATGGGACTGCTAGTGAGATTAGCCAGGAGGCTCTCCAAGACATCATGAGTGCTGTTGAGGGAGAACCTTATGCAGATGTATTATCCATGATGCTTCTACGCTCTATGCAGCAGGCTCGCTATTCGGAGCACAATCACGGCCACTATGGATTAGCAGCTGACTATTACACTCACTTTACCAGTCCGATTCGTCGTTATCCAGACCTTCTTGTTCATCGTATGATTCGTGATTACGGCCGTTCTAAGGAAATAGCAGAGCATTTTGAACAAGTGATTCCAGAGATTGCGACCCAGTCTTCCAACCGTGAGCGTCGAGCTATCGAGGCCGAGCGTGAAGTCGAAGCCATGAAAAAGGCTGAGTACATGGAAGAATACGTGGGTGAAGAGTACGATGCGGTTGTGTCCAGCATTGTCAAGTTTGGTCTCTTTGTCGAATTGCCAAACACAGTTGAAGGCTTGATTCACATCACTAATTTACCTGAATTTTATCATTTCAACGAACGTGATTTGACTCTTCGTGGAGAAAAATCAGGAACAACCTTCCGTGTAGGGCAACAGATTCGTATCCGAGTTGAAAGAGCCGACAAGATGACGGGTGAAATTGACTTCTCATATATCCCAAGTGAGTTTGATGTGATTGAAAAAGGCTTAAAACAGTCTAATCGCAGTGACAGGGGGCGTGGTTCAAGTCGTCGTTCAGATAAGAAGGAAGATAAGAGAAAATCAGGACGCTCAAATGATAAGCGCAAGCATTCACAAAAAGACAAGAAGAAAAAAGGAAAGAATCCTTTTTATAAGGAAGTAGCTAAGAAAGGAGCTAAGCATGGCAAAGGGCGAGGGAAAGGTCGTCGCACAAAATAAAAAGGCGCGCCACGACTATACAATCGTAGATACGCTAGAGGCAGGGATGGTCCTGACTGGAACTGAAATCAAGAGTGTACGAGCAGCTCGAATCAATCTCAAGGATGGCTTTGCCCAAGTAAAAAATGGGGAGGTATGGCTGAGCAATGTTCATATCGCTCCTTACGAAGAGGGCAATATCTGGAACCAAGAACCAGAACGTCGTCGAAAACTCTTACTCCATAAAAAGCAAATTCAAAAATTGGAACAAGAGACTAAAGGAACAGGAATGACCCTGGTTCCCCTTAAAGTCTATATCAAAGATGGCTATGCCAAGCTCCTTTTAGGCCTAGCTAAAGGGAAGCATGACTACGATAAACGGGAGTCTATCAAACGACGTGAGCAAAACCGCGACATCGCGCGTGTTATGAAAGCTGTTAATCAGCGATAAAAAGAGGAATGAAGATGGAAAAACTAGTTGCCTATAAACGCATGCCTTTGTGGACTAAAGAAACCATGCCAGAGGCTGTTCAGCAAAAGCACAATACCAAGGTTGGGACTTGGGGCAAGATTACTGTTTTAAAAGGAACTCTCAAGTTTATTGAATTGACAGAGGATGGTGAGGTTCTAGCTGAACACCTATTTGAAGCAGGGGCTGACAATCCAATGGCGCAACCACAAGCCTGGCACCGAGTGGAGGCTGTAACAGACGATGTAGAATGGTACTTGGAATTTTATTGTAAACCTGAGGATTATTTTCCTAAGAAATACAATACCAATCCTGTTCATTCAGAGGTCCTAGAGGCAATGCAGACAGTAAAACCAGGTAAAGCCTTGGATTTGGGCTGTGGTCAGGGCCGTAACTCTCTCTTTCTTGCACAGAATGGTTTTGATGTGACAGCTGTAGATCAAAATGAATTGGCCCTTGAAATCTTACAAAGCATTGTGGAGCAGGAAGATTTGGACATGCCTGTTGGTCTATACGATATCAATTCAGCTAGTATTGGGCAAGCGTATGATTTTATCATTTCAACAGTTGTTCTCATGTTTTTGCAAGCAGACCGTATTCCAGCTATTATTCAAAATATGCAGGAGAAAACCAGTGTTGGTGGTTACAATCTTATCGTTTGTGCTATGGACACGGAGGATTATCCTTGCTCTGTGAACTTCCCATTCACATTTAAAGAAGGAGAATTGGCAGACTATTACAAGGACTGGGAATTGGTTAAGTACAATGAAAATCCTGGCCATCTTCACCGTCGCGATGAGAATGGCAATCGTATTCAACTACGCTTTGCGACCATGCTAGCTAAGAAAATCAAATAAACATGAATGAAGATTAGGAATTTTCCTGATCTTTTTTCTTTTTTACGAATAATATAGAAAAGGAGGGAAATCATGTTTGTTGCGAGAGATTCTAGGGGAGAATTGGTAAATGTGTTAGAGGATAAGCTTGAGAAGCAAGCATACACCTGCCCAGCTTGTGGAGGTCAGCTCCGTTTGCGTCAAGGACCAAGTGTCCGGATCCATTTTGCCCACAAAACCTTAAAAGACTGTGATTTTTCCTCTGAAAATGAAAGTCCAGAACATCTGGAAAATAAGGAAGTCCTTTATCACTGGTTGAAAAAAGAGGCCGAGGTGCAATTAGAATACCTGCTTCCAGAGCTTAAACAGATTGCGGATGTATTTGTAAATGGCAATCTAGCTTTAGAGGTTCAATGTAGTCCCTTGCCTCAAAAAGTTCTTAAAGAGCGTAGCGAGGGCTATCGTAGTCAGGGTTACCAAGTACTGTGGTTGCTGGGAAAAAAACTGTGGCTCAAGGAGCGTTTGACTCGTCTACAACAAGGTTTTCTCTATTTCAGTCAAAACATGGGCTTTTATGTTTGGGAATTAGACAGTGAAAAACAAGTTTTAAGACTCAAATACCTGATTCACCAAGATCTCCGAGGTAAACTCCATTATCAGATTAAGGAATTTCCCTATGGTCACGGTAGTTTACTGGAGATATTACGTTTTCCCTATAAGAAACAAAAAATATCTCATTTTACAGTTTCTCAGGACAAGGACATCTGTCGTTATATCCGGCAACAACTGTACTATCAAAATCCCATTTGGATGAAAGAACAAGCAGAAGCCTATAAAAAGGGAGAAAATCTCCTGACTTATGGGCTAAAAGAATGGTATCCACAAATTCGACCACTAGTAGGTAATTTTTGCCAAATTGAGCAAGATTTGATTCGCTATTATCTGTATTTTCAAACCTATTATCAAGAAAATCCTCAAAATGATTGGCAAATGCTCTATCCACCAGCCTTTTATCAGCAATATTTCTTAAAAAATATGGTAGAATAGAAAGGATGGAGGAATCTAATGGTATTACAAAGACATGAAATAAATGAAAAAGATACATGGGATCTATCAACGATCTACCCAACTGACCAGGCTTGGGAAGAAGCCTTAAAAGATATAACAGAACAATTGGAGACAGTAGCCCAGTATGAAGGCCATCTCCTGGATAGTGCGGATAGTCTACTCGAAATTACTGAATTTTCTCTTGAAATGGAACGCCAAATGGAGAAGCTTTACGTTTATGCTCATATGAAGAATGACCAAGACACACGTGAAGCCAAGTACCAAGAGTACTATGCCAAGGCCATGACTCTCTATAGCCAGCTAGACCAAGCCTTTTCATTCTATGAACCTGAATTTATGGAGATTAGTGAAGAGCAGTATGCTGACTTTTTAGAAGCTCAGCCAAAATTGCAGGTTTATCAACACTATTTTGACAAGCTTTTGCAAGGCAAGGATCACGTTCTTTCACAACGCGAAGAAGAATTATTGGCTGGAGCTGGGGAAATCTTTGGTTCGGCAAGTGAAACCTTCGCTATCTTGGACAATGCGGATATTGTGTTCCCTTATGTTCTTGACGATGATGGTAAGGAAGTTCAGCTATCTCATGGGACTTACACACGTTTGATGGAGTCTAAAAATCGTGAGGTTCGTCGTGGTGCCTATCAAGCCCTTTATGCGACTTATCAACAATTCCAACACACCTATGCCAAAACCTTGCAAACCAATGTTAAGGTGCAAAACTACCGTGCCAAAGTTCGCAACTACAAGAGCGCTCGTCATGCAGCCCTAGCAGCCAATTTTGTTCCAGAGAGTGTTTATGACAATTTGGTAGCAGCAGTTCGCAAGCATTTGCCACTCTTGCATCGCTATCTTAACCTTCGTTCAAAAATCCTGGGAATTTCAGACCTCAAGATGTACGATGTCTACACACCACTTTCTTCTGTTGAATACAGTTTTACCTACCGAGAAGCCTTGAAAAAGGCAGAAGATGCCTTGGCAGTCTTGGGTGAGGATTACTTGAGCCGTGTCAAACGTGCCTTCAGCGAGCGTTGGATTGATGTTTACGAAAACCAAGGCAAGCGTTCAGGTGCTTACTCTGGTGGTTCTTACGATACCAATGCCTTTATGCTACTTAATTGGCAGGACAATTTAGACAATCTCTTTACCCTTGTTCATGAAACAGGTCACAGTATGCATTCAAGCTATACTCGTGAAACGCAGCCTTATGTTTACGGAGATTATTCTATCTTCTTGGCTGAGATTGCATCAACTACCAATGAAAATATCTTGACGGAGAAATTATTGGAAGAAGTGGAAGATGATGCAACGCGCTTTGCTATTCTCAATAACTTCCTAGATGGTTTCCGTGGGACAGTTTTCCGTCAAACTCAATTTGCTGAGTTTGAACACGCTATCCACCAAGCGGACCAAAATGGAGAAGTCTTGACAAGTGATTTCCTAAATAAACTCTACGCAGACTTGAACCAAGAGTATTATGGTTTGAGTAAGGAAGACAATCCTGAAATCCAATACGAGTGGGCTCGCATTCCACACTTCTACTATAACTACTATGTATACCAATATTCAACTGGCTTTGCAGCAGCCTCAGCCTTGGCTGAAAAGATTGTCCATGGTAATCAAGAAGACCGTGACCGCTATATCGACTATCTCAAGGCAGGTAAGTCTGACTATCCACTTAATGTCATGAGAAAAGCTGGAGTTGATATGGAGAAGGAAGACTACCTCAACGATGCCTTTGCAGTCTTTGAACGTCGTTTAAATGAGTTTGAAGCACTTGTTGAAAAATTGGGAATGGCATAAGATGGTTGAATCATATAGTAAGAATGCCAACCATAACATGCGTCGTCCTGTTGTCAAGGAAGAAATTGTGGACTTGATGCGTCAGCGTCAAAAGCAAGTCACAGGTTCCTTGAAAGAATTGGAAGACTTTGCCCGCAAGGAAAATATTCCCATTATTCCCCATGAAACGGTTGCTTATTTCCGTTTTCTCATGGAAACCATGCAACCTAAAAACATTCTGGAAATTGGGACGGCTATCGGTTTTTCAGCTCTTTTAATGGCGAAACATGCTCCAAAGGCCAAGATTACAACCATTGACCGCAATCCAGAAATGATTGGTTTTGCCAAGGATAATTTCGCCCAGTTTGACAGTCGCAAGCAAATTACGCTCTTAGAAGGAGATGCGGTAGATGTCTTATCTACCTTGACAGAGTCCTATGATTTTGTCTTTATGGATTCAGCCAAGTCTAAATATATCGTCTTTCTGCCAGAAATCCTCAAACATTTGGACGTTGGAGGTGTGGTTGTCTTGGATGATATTTTCCAAGGTGGTGATGTTGCTAAGGATATTATGGAAGTCCGTCGTGGTCAGCGAACTATTTACAGAGGACTTCAAAGACTATTTGATGCAACCTTAGACAATCCAGGACTCACCGCAACACTAGTACCTCTGGGAGATGGCATTCTCATGCTTCGTAAAAATGTAGCAGATGTTCAATTGCCTGACAGCGAATGATTTTCAGAAAAATTTAAGAAAATATAGTAAAATAGATAGGGTAACACTTATCTCAAAGGAGTAGACATGAAGAAAAAACTATTGGCAGGTGCCATTACACTATTATCAGTAGCAACTTTAGCAGCTTGTTCGAAAGGTTCAGAAGGGGCAGATCTTATCAGCATGAAAGGGGATGTCATCACAGAACATCAATTTTATGAGCAAGTGAAAAGCAATCCTTCAGCTCAACAAGTATTGTTGAACATGACCATCCAAAAAGTATTTGAGAAGCAATATGGCTCAGAAGTAGATGACAAAGAAGTCAACGATACTATTGCCGAAGAAGAGAAACAATATGGTGAGAACTACCAACGTGTCTTATCGCAAGCAGGAATGACTCTTGAAACACGTAAAGCTCAAATTCGTACAAGTAAATTGGTTGAGTTGGCAGTTAAGAAAGCAGCAGAAGCTGAATTGACAGATGATGCTTACAAGAAGGCCTTTGACGAATACACTCCTGATGTGACTGCTCAAATTATCCGTTTGGACAATGAAGACAAAGCTAAAGAAATTCTTGAAAAAGCTAAAGCTAGTGATGCAGACTTTGCTCAATTAGCCAAAGATAATTCAACAGATGAGAAAACTAAAGCGAATGGTGGAGAAATCACTTTTGATTCTGCTTCAACAGAAGTACCAGAACAAGTTAAAAAAGCTGCTTTTGCTTTAGATGTAAACGGTGTTTCTGATGTGATTAGCGTTACTGGAACACAAGCCTACAGCAGTCAATATTACATTGTTAAACTGATTAAGAAAACAGAAAAATCATCTAATATTGACGATTACAAAGAAAAATTAAAAACTGTTATCTTAACTCAAAAACAAAACGACGCATCATTTGTTCAAAGTATTATCGGAAAAGAATTGCAAGCAGCCAATATCAAGGTTAAAGATCAAGCCTTCCAAAATATCTTCACTCAATACATCGGTGGTGGAGATTCAAGCTCAAGCAGTTCTTCAAAAGAATAAAACAGAAAAGAGCCAAGTGCTCTTTTTCTTATGAGAAAATCTTCTATCTTAAGGGTAAGAGTTTTTTTCTTTCGGAAAAAATGGTATAATAGCAATCAAAACTAGAAAATAAACGGAATTTGGGAATAATTTCTTTTGTTCTCATTAGATTGGTGATACTATGAAGATTAGTAAGAGGCACCTGTTAAACTATTCTATTCTAGTTCCTTACTTACTTTTATCTATTTTGGGTTTGATTGTAGTCTATTCTACAACCAGTGCCATTCTTATTGAAGAAGGTAAAAGTGCCCTCCAATTGGTTCGAAGTCAGGGAATGTTTTGGATATTTAGTTTAATATTGATTGTCTTGATATATAAGCTGAAACTGAATTTTTTAAGAAAAGAACGACTTTTATTTATTGTTATGTTTGTTGAGCTGATTCTCTTAGCTCTGGCTCGCTTAATTGGTACGCCAGTCAATGGAGCCTATGGTTGGATTTCAGTAGGACCTTTGACCATTCAGCCAGCGGAGTATTTGAAGATTATCATCATCTGGTACTTGGCCCAACGTTTTTCAAAACAACAGGATGAAATTGGTATTTACGATTTTCAAGTTTTAACTCAAAATCAATGGATTCCTCGAGCTTTTAATGATTGGCGTTTTGTCCTCTTGGTAATGATAGGAAGTTTGGCTATTTTCCCAGATTTGGGGAATGCGACTATCCTAGCGCTGGTCGCCTTGATTATGTATACAGTTAGTGGGATTGCTCATCGTTGGTTTATAGTCTTTATCGGTGTATTGTTTGGAGTTTCAGCCCTATCCTTATCAGCTATTTCTATGATTGGGGTTGATAAGTTTTCAAAAGTTCCAGTATTTGGTTACGTTGCTAAGCGTTTCAGTGCCTACTTTAATCCCTTTGCTGATTTGGCAGGAGCAGGCCACCAACTTGCAAATTCCTACTTTGCCATGGTAAATGGTGGTTGGTTTGGTCTAGGATTAGGAAATTCAATCGAAAAACGTGGTTATTTACCAGAGGCTCATACAGACTTTGTATTTTCAATTGTCATTGAAGAGTTTGGATTTGTGGGAGCCAGCTTGATTTTAGCCCTTGTCTTTTTCCTGATTTTGCGGATTATCCTAGTCGGTATTCGTGCTAAGAATCCCTTTAATTCCATGATGGCGATTGGGGTTGGGGGGATGATGCTGGTACAGGTATTTGTTAATATTGGCGGAATTTCGGGCATTATTCCTTCGACAGGAGTAACCTTCCCCTTCCTATCACAAGGGGGGAACAGTCTCCTAGTCTTGTCTGTAGCCATCGCCTTTGTCTTAAATATTGATGCAAGTGAAAAACGTGCCCAATTATATGAGGAGTTAGAAGCTCACTCATCAAACTATATGTAGAGTTGATAGTGGAAAGGATGACCTATGTCTCTTCAAAAATTAGAAAACTATAGTAATAAAGCTGTCGTGCAAGAAGAAGTATTGATTTTAACAGAATTGTTAGAAGATATCACTAAAAATATGCTTGCACCAGAGACTTTTGAAAAAATCATGCAGTTGAAAGAATTGTCAACTCAAGAAGATTATCAAGGCTTGAACCAATTGGTTACTAGTCTGTCAAATGATGAAATGGCTTATATTTCACGCTATTTCTCTATCTTGCCCCTCTTGATTAATATTTCAGAAGACGTGGATTTGGCTTATGAAATCAACCACCAAAATAATATCGATCAAGATTATCTTGGGAAATTATCAGCAACAATCAAAATGGTTGCTGAAAAAGAAAATGCGGTTGAAATTCTTGAACACTTGAATGTTGTCCCTGTTTTGACAGCCCATCCAACACAAGTGCAACGTAAGAGTATGTTGGATTTGACCAACCATATCCACACCCTCTTGCGTAAGTATCGTGATGTGAAATTAGGCTTGATTAATAAGGAAAAATGGCATAATGATCTCCGTCGTTACATTGAGATTATCATGCAGACAGATATGATTCGTGAAAAGAAATTGAAAGTAACCAATGAAATCACGAATGTTATGGAATACTACAATAGTTCATTCCTGAAGGCAGTTCCTCATTTGACTGCTGAGTACAAGCGTCTGGCTAAAAAACATGGCTTGGAGTTGAAACATCCTAAACCAATTACCATGGGTATGTGGATTGGTGGAGACCGTGATGGTAATCCATTTGTTACAGCAGATACCTTGAAACAATCTGCTATGACTCAGTGTGAAGTCATCATGAACTACTATGATGAAAAGATTTACCAACTTTATCGTGAATTCTCTCTCTCAACCAGTATTGTCAATGTAAGCAAGCAAGTTAGAGAAATGGCTCGTCAATCCAAGGACAACTCTATTTATCGTGAAAAAGAGCTGTATCGTCGTGCCTTGTTTGATATTCAATCAAAAATCCAAGCAACAAAAACCTATCTGATTGAAGATAAGGAAGTTGGAGCTCGCTATGAAACAGCTAATGATTTTTATAAGGATTTAATTACTATTCGTGATTCCCTCTTGGAAAATAAGGGTGAAGCACTGATTTCTGGTGATTTTGTTGAGTTGATCCAGGCAGTTGAAATTTTTGGTTTCTATTTGGCATCTATTGACATGCGTCAAGATTCTAGTGTTCACGAAGCCTGTGTAGCTGAACTCTTGAAATCAGCAGGTATTCATTCTCATTATAGTGAACTAAGTGAAGAAGAAAAATGCCAGCTTCTCTTGAAAGAATTGGAAGAAGATCCACGTATTCTTTCTGCCACTCATGTTGAAAAATCAGAATTACTTGAAAAAGAATTAGCAATCTTTAAGGCAGCTCGTAAGTTGAAAGATAAGTTGGGAGATGATGTCATTCGTCAGACCATCATTTCACATGCAACCAGCGTATCAGACATGCTGGAATTGGCTATCTTGCTAAAAGAAGTAGGGTTAGTTGATAAAGAAAGAGCCCGTGTCCAAATTGTTCCTCTCTTTGAAACAATTGAGGACTTGGACCACTCAGAAGAAACTATGAGAGAATACCTTTCTCTTCCTCTTGCTAAGAAATGGATTGCTTCACGTAATAACTACCAAGAAATCATGCTTGGTTACTCTGATAGTAATAAAGATGGTGGTTACCTTTCATCATGTTGGACCCTCTACAAGGCTCAACAACAATTGACTGCTATTGGAGATGAATTTGGCGTTAAGGTTACCTTCTTCCACGGCCGTGGTGGGACTGTCGGTCGTGGTGGTGGACCAACCTATGAAGCCATCACCTCTCAACCTCTCAAGTCCATTAAGGATCGTATCCGCTTGACGGAGCAGGGTGAAGTAATTGGCAATAAATATGGTAACAAAGACGCAGCTTACTATAACCTTGAAATGTTGGTTTCGGCGGCCATTAACCGTATGATTACTCAGAAGAAGAGCGATACCAACACCTCAAATCGTTACGAAGCTATTATGGACCAAGTGGTGGACCGTAGTTACGATATCTACCGTGATTTGGTCTTTGGTAATGATCATTTCTATGATTATTTCTTCGAGTCAAGTCCAATCAAGGCTATTTCAAGCTTTAATATTGGTTCTCGTCCAGCCGCTCGTAAGACTATTACTGAAATCGGTGGTTTGCGAGCTATCCCTTGGGTATTCTCATGGTCGCAAAGTCGCGTCATGTTCCCTGGATGGTATGGAGTTGGTTCAAGCTTCAAGGAATTTATCGATAAAAATCCAGAGAATATTGCTATCTTACGAGATATGTACCAAAATTGGCCTTTCTTCCAATCGCTTCTTTCAAATGTCGACATGGTCTTGTCAAAATCAAATATGAATATTGCTTTTGAATATGCCAAACTGTGTGAGGATGAAGAAGTCAAAGCAATCTATGAGACTATTCTAAATGAATGGCAAGTCACCAAGGAAGTCATCTTGGCTATCGAAGGTTACGATGAACTCTTGGCTGAAAATCCATATCTAAAAGCAAGTTTGGATTATCGTATGCCTTACTTTAATATTCTCAACTATATCCAGTTGGAGTTGATTAAACGTCAACGCCGAGGAGAATTATCAAGCGATCAAGAAAAATTAATCCATACAACCATCAACGGAATTGCGACAGGATTGCGTAATTCGGGCTGATGTCTTTCAAACTTCCTCTTTTCTATAGGGGAAGTTTTTGGTTATTTCAAAAAAATGGTAAAAGAGTCTTGACAAGTAGTTGAAAAATGATATAATTTAACCATTCAGAAAAGTAATCATATAAACTTTTTAGAGAGTCTGTGGTAGCTGAAAACAGATAAGTGATGATGATGAAAATTGGGCTGAATGTTATTTAGAATTTGAAATCATAAAAATTCGGTGAGCACACCTTACAGTGCATCTCGTTATTGCGAGACAGAGCGATAGGGAAATTCCCTATAATTGAGGTGGTACCGCGCATCGACGTCCTCACACAAGTTTTTTGTGTGAGGACTTTTTTGATGGAGGTTAGTATGGAAAGAAGACGCTGGCGTCGCTTGTTGAGATAAGTGAAGTATTTTAAAGGAAATAAAAAGGAGAAATAGAATGAAAAATAAACGTTTAATTGGAATTATTGCTGCATTAGCAGTCTTAGTAGCAGGAAGCTTGATTTACTCTTCAATGAATAAACCAGAAGCTAAAAATGAAAAGAAAGTTGCCAAAGTTGGTGTCCTTCAGTTTGTGAGTCATCCCTCTCTTGACTTGATTTATAAAGGAATTCAAGATGGACTTGCAGAAGAAGATTATAAAGATGATCAGTTGAAGATTGACTTTATGAACTCAGAAGGCGACCAAAGTAAGGTTGCAACAATGAGTAAACAATTGGTTGCAGATGGGAATGACTTGGTTGTTGGTATCGCAACACCAGCTGCTCAAGGTTTGGCTAGTGCCACAAAAGAACTACCGGTTATCATGGCTGCTATTACAGACCCAATCGGAGCGAACTTGGTCAAAGATTTGAAAAAACCAGGTGGCAACATTACAGGGGTATCTGACCACAACCCAGCTCAACAACAAGTTGAACTCATCAAAGCTTTGACACCAAATGTGAAAACAATCGGAGCCCTTTACTCAAGCAGCGAAGACAATTCAAAAACACAGGTAGAAGAATTTAAGGCTTATGCTGAAAAAGCAGGTTTGACTGTAGAAACATTTGCTGTTCCTTCAACAAATGAAATTGCTTCAACAGTTAACGTTATGACTAGCAAGGTTGATGCTATCTGGGTTCCAATCGATAACACAATTGCATCTGCCTTTTCAACAGTTGTATCAAGCAACCAATCAGCTAAAAAACCAATCTACCCAAGCGCAACTGCCATGGTAGAAGCAGGTGGCTTGGCATCAGTTGTAGTTGACCAACACGACCTTGGTGTGGCAACAGGTAAAATGATTGCGCAAGTCTTGAAAGGTGCAAAACCAGCTGATACTCCAGTCAATGTCTTTTCAACTGGTAAATCAGTTATCAATAAAAAATTGGCACAAGAGCTAGGTATTACGATTCCTGAATCTGTTCTAAAAGAAGCAGGACAAGTGATTGAATAATCTACAATGGAGGAGTTGGGGACATCTCCTCCGATTTTTTACAATAGAAATCGTATAGAAAAGGTTAAGAAACAGATGATACTATCTATTATTTCTCAAGGATTTGTCTGGGCTATTTTAGGTCTGGGAATCTTTATGACATTTAGGATTTTGAACTTTCCAGATATGACGACAGAAGGTTCCTTCCCTCTTGGGGGAGCTGTTGCTGTCACTTTGATAACCAAAGGCGTGAACCCATTTTTAGCGACTCTTGTTGCTGTAGGAGCAGGTTGTTTGGCTGGAATGGCAGCAGGACTTCTTTATACAAAAGGGAAGATCCCAACCTTGCTCTCAGGGATTTTGGTGATGACTTCCTGTCACTCTATCATGCTCTTGATTATGGGACGTGCGAATTTAGGCCTGCTTGGAACTAAGCAAATTCAGGATGTTTTCCCTTTTGATTCAGACTTGAACCAACTCTTGACAGGTCTTATCTTTGTCAGTCTTGTTATTGCTCTCATGCTCTTTTTCTTGGACACTAAACTCGGACAAGCCTATATTGCTACAGGTGACAATCCTGATATGGCTAGAAGTTTCGGGATTCATACTGGACGCATGGAGCTCATGGGATTGGTCTTATCAAATGGTGTGATTGCCCTTGCAGGAGCTCTCATTGCCCAGCAAGAAGGTTATGCCGATGTATCGCGAGGAATTGGGGTTATCGTTGTAGGTCTTGCAAGTTTGATTATTGGGGAAGTTATTTTCAAGAGTTTGAGCTTGGCAGAACGTCTGGTTACCATCGTTGTCGGGTCTATCGCTTATCAATTCTTAGTGTGGGCGGTTATCGCTCTTGGCTTTAATACAAGTTACCTTCGTTTATACAGTGCCGTGATTTTGGCAGTCTGCCTCATGATTCCAACATTTAAGCAAACAATCTTGAAAGGAGCCAAGTTAAGCAAATGACAGCAATTGTAGAATTAAAAAATGCAACCAAAATTGTTAAAAATGGCTTTGATGAAGAAAAGATTATTTTAAATGATGTTTCCTTAGAAATCTTTGAACAGGACTTTATCACGATTTTAGGTGGAAATGGTGCTGGTAAATCAACCCTCTTTAACACTATTGCAGGAACCTTATCACTAACCAGTGGAACTATCCGTATTTTAGGTGAAGATGTTACCAAGTTTTCACCAGAGAAGAGAGCCAAGTATCTGTCTCGAGTCTTCCAAGATCCCAAGATGGGGACAGCTCCTCGTATGACGGTTGCAGAGAATCTCCTGATTGCCAAGTTTCGTGGCGAAAAGCGTGGATTGCTACCACGACGCTTGACTAGCTATAAGGATGAATTTCAGGCAACCATTGAAAAAGTAGGAAATGGTCTTGAGAAACACTTGAATACGCCAATTGAGTTCTTATCAGGTGGGCAAAGACAGGCCTTGAGTCTCTTGATGGCAACCTTGAAGCGACCTGAATTACTCTTGTTAGACGAGCATACTGCAGCCCTTGATCCAAAGACCAGTGTTGCCCTCATGGAATTGACAGATGAATTTGTCAAGAAAGATCAGTTGACAGCTCTTATGATTACTCATCATATGGAAGATGCTCTCAAATATGGTAATCGTCTGATTGTCATGAAGGAAGGTCGTATAATTCAAGACCTCAATAATGAAGAAAAATCTAAGATGAAAATCTCAGACTACTATCAATTATTTGAATAGATGAACTTTATTTTCATTAAAAAATAGAGAAGAAAAACTTAGAAGCATTAAAGTGTTTCTGAGTTTTTTAACCTTCTTTTCTATCTAGAAAAATAAGACAAAGAGAATTACGGAAAGCGTATGAAATGGTTTACTTTTTTTCAGAAATAAGCTATACTAGTTTACGTGAAACCATGATAAGATGGAGGTATTGTGTATGGTTGACAAACAAGTCATTGAAGAAATCAAAAACAATGCCAACATTGTGGAAGTCATAGGTGATGTGATTTCTTTGCAGAAGGCTGGACGGAACTATTTAGGGCTCTGTCCTTTTCATGGTGAAAAGACTCCTTCTTTCAACGTTGTGGAAGACAAGCAGTTTTATCACTGTTTTGGTTGTGGGCGCTCAGGAGATGTTTTTAAGTTCATCGAAGAATACCAAGGTGTATCCTTCATGGAAGCCGTTCAGCTCTTAGGAGAGCGTGTCGGTATTCAATTAACGATGCCTGTCCCGTCTCGTCCTCAACAGGTTTCCCCTCATCAGGCTCTATATGATATGCATGAAGAAGCTGCACGATTTTACCATGCAATTCTCATGACGACCAAGATGGGAGAAGAAGCAAGGGCTTATCTATATAAGCGAGGGTTGACAGACGAAGTTCTAAGGCACTTCCAGATTGGGTTGGCTCCAGCTGAGAGAACCTATCTCTATCAACGTTTGGCTGATAAGTTTGAGGAAAAGGATTTACTGGATTCGGGCTTGTTTTACTTGTCAGACGGTAATCAGTTTCATGATACTTTTTTCGGACGTATCATCTTTCCTTTGACCAATGATAAGGGGCAGGTCATTGCCTTTTCAGGTCGTATCTGGAAAGAAACAGATAATCAGACTGCCAAGTATAAAAATAGTCGCTCAACTTCAATTTTTAACAAGAGTTATGAATTGTATCATTTGGACAAGGCTAAAAAAGGAACTGGGAAAATCCCAGAACTCTACTTGATGGAAGGTTTTATGGATGTTATCGCCGCCTACCGTGCTGGTATAGAGAATGCTGTAGCTTCCATGGGAACGGCTCTGAGCAAGGAACATGTTGACCATCTCAAACACTTTACTAAAAAGATTGTCCTCAGCTACGATGGTGATAAGGCAGGGCATGCAGCAACAGCAAAAGCGTTGGAGGAATTAAAAGATTTCTCAGTGGAAGTTGTTCGAGTACCTGATTCCATGGACCCAGATGAGTATTTACAAAAGAATTCTGCTGAAGACCTGGCTTATCTCTTAACCAAGACTCGGATTAGTCCCATAGAATTTTATATTCACCAACTTAAGCCGGAAAATAGCGATAACTTGCAGGCGCAAATTGAGTTCATTGAAAAGATTGCACCCTTAATCGCCAAAGAAAAGTCTATCACTGCCCAAAATTCTTACATCCACATTCTGGCGGACAACCTGCCTTCCTTTGATTATCAGCAGGTGGAACAGATTGTAAATGAAAGTCGGATTTTCCAAAGGCAGGAGAGGGTCAAGGAGCGTCCTGCACCAGTAGCGATCAGTTTACCTGTTACGCGGCAACTGACAGCAGTTATGAGAGCAGAAGCTCATCTCCTTTATAGGATGGCTGAGAATCCAGTTGTTTTGAATGATTATCGTTTGCGAGATGATTTTTTCTTTGATACCCCAGAATTTCAGATTCTTTACGAATTATTAAGTGAGCAGGGAAAAATCGGATCAGAGGACCTCTCCCATCAGTCACCTGAAGTTGAAACTGCCTGGTATCAAGTGCTTGCTCTTGATTTACCATCTGAAATCTTACCTCAGGAACTAGTGGAAGTGGAAGAATCTCGAAACCGTGCCCTCCTCAGTAAGGACAATTTAAGGATTAAAAAGAAAGTGCAGGAAGCGAGCCATGTAGGAGATACCGACAGAGCCTTAGAAGAATTGGAACGTTTAATTTCCCAAAAGAGAAGAATGGAGTAATAATGGCAACAAAACAAAAAGAAGTAACAACATTTGACGTACAAGTAGCAGAATTTATCCGTAATCATAAACAAAAAGGTACAGCAACTGATGATGAAATTAATGCAAGTCTAGTGATTCCTTTTACCTTGGATGCTGATGGGATTGAAGATCTCTTGCAACGAATTCAGGATGCAGGGATTTCTATCACAGATAACGAAGGAAATCCGAGTGCGCGTGTTCTTAGCACTGAAGAAGAGCCAGAACTCAGTGATGAGGATTTGATTGGTTCAACTTCGGCTAAGGTTAATGACCCTGTCCGTATGTACTTGAAAGAAATCGGAGTCGTTCCTCTCTTGACCAATGAAGAGGAAAAAGAATTGGCGCTGGCTGTTGAAGCGGGTGACATCGAAGCTAAACAACGTCTTGCGGAAGCCAACCTTCGTTTGGTTGTTTCTATTGCTAAACGTTATGTCGGCCGTGGTATGCAGTTCCTTGACTTGATTCAAGAAGGAAATATGGGCTTGATGAAGGCGGTTGACAAGTTTGATTATTCTAAAGGGTTCAAGTTTTCAACTTACGCAACTTGGTGGATTCGTCAGGCTATCACTCGTGCTATTGCGGATCAAGCTCGTACCATCCGTATCCCAGTTCATATGGTTGAAACTATCAATAAATTGGTTCGTGAACAGCGTAATCTCCTTCAAGAATTGGGACAAGATCCAACACCAGAACAAATCGCTGAACGAATGGATATGACCCCTGACAAGGTTCGTGAAATCTTGAAGATTGCTCAAGAACCGGTATCCCTTGAAACTCCAATCGGTGAAGAGGATGATAGCCACCTTGGAGACTTTATCGAAGATGAAGTGATTGAAAATCCAGTGGACTATACAACTCGTATCGTCTTGCGTGAGCAGTTGGATGAGGTCTTGGATACTCTTACAGACCGTGAAGAAAACGTCTTGCGCTTGCGCTTCGGACTAGATGATGGTAAAATGCGTACCCTTGAAGATGTGGGTAAAGTCTTTAACGTGACTCGCGAGCGTATCCGTCAGATTGAAGCAAAGGCTTTGAGAAAACTACGCCAACCAAGTCGTAGCAAACCGCTTCGTGATTTTATTGAAGACTAAGAGTGAGGAAAATATGGCTTATACAGAAGAGCAAATTGAAAATATCAAAACACGGATTTTAACAGCCTTAGAAGAAGTCATCGACCCTGAGTTGGGAATCGATATTGTCAATCTTGGTTTGATCTATGAGATTCGTTTTGACGGCGACACAGGACAAACAGAGATTGATATGACTTTGACAACTATGGGTTGTCCCTTGGCAGATCTTTTGACGGATCAGATTTATGATGCCATGACAGAGGTGCCAGAAGTAACGGATACTGAGGTTAAATTAGTCTGGTATCCAGCCTGGACTGTTGAAAAAATGAGTCGCTATGCACGCATTGCCCTAGGCATTAAGTAAACCTATAAAAACATGTGAGAGATTATTGGAAAAGCGAGGAAATTTCCCCCTCTTTTCCTCTAGTCTCTCCTTTCTTTTGCTGATTTTATTCCAAGAAAATGATATAATAGTAGTTATGGAAAAAAAGAAATTACGAATCAATATGTTGAGTTCAAGTGAGAAAGTAGCAGGACAAGGAGTTTCAGGTGCCTACCGTGAATTAGTTCGTCTTCTTCACCGTGATGCCAAGGACCAATTGATTGTTACAGAAAATCTTCCAATCGAGGCAGATGTGACTCACTTTCATACAATTGATTTACCCTATTATTTATCAACCTTCCAAAAGAAACGCTCAGGAAGGAAAATTGGCTATGTGCACTTCTTGCCTGATACACTTGAGGGGAGTTTAAAAATTCCATTTTTCTTAAAGGGAATTGTGAAACGCTATGTATTTTCTTTTTACAACCGGATGGAGCATTTGGTGGTGGTCAATCCTATGTTTATCGAGGATTTGGTGGCAGCTGGTATTCCACGTGAAAAAGTGACCTATATTCCTAACTTTGTAAACAAGGAAAAATGGCATCCTCTTCCGCAAGAAGAGGTAGCGAGACTGCGTACAGAGCTAGGTCTTAGTGACAATCAGTTTATCGTAGTAGGTGCTGGTCAAGTTCAGAAACGCAAAGGGATTGACGATTTTATCCGTCTGGCTGAGGAATTGCCGCAAATTACCTTTATCTGGGCAGGTGGTTTCTCTTTTGGTGGTATGACAGATGGTTATGAACGTTACAAGAAAATCATGGAGAATCCACCTAAAAATTTGATTTTTCCAGGTATTGTATCGCCAGAGCGGATGCGAGAATTGTATGCCCTAGCGAATCTTTTCTTGCTTCCTAGTTATAATGAGCTCTTTCCGATGACGATTTTAGAGGCTGCCAGTTGTGAAGCTCCGATTATGTTGCGTGATTTAGATCTTTATAAGGTAATTTTGGAGGGAGATTATCGGGCTACAGCAGACAGAGAAGAGATGAAAGAAGCTATTCTGGAATATCAAGCGAATCCTGCTGCTTTAAAAGATTTGAAAGAAAAAGCTAAGAATATTTCCAGAGAGTATTCAGAAGAGCATCTGTTACAAATCTGGTTAGACTTTTATGAGAAACAAGCCGCTTTAGGGAGAAAGTAAAAAGTGAGGTAATCTATGCGAATTGGTTTATTTACAGATACCTATTTTCCTCAGGTTTCTGGTGTTGCAACCAGTATTCGAACCTTGAAAACAGAACTTGAAAAGCAGGGGCATACTGTTTTTATATTTACGACGACTGATAAGGATGTCAATCGTTATGAAGATTGGCAAATTATCCGCATTCCAAGTGTTCCTTTCTTTGCTTTTAAGGATCGCCGCTTTGCCTATCGAGGTTTTAGCAAGGCGCTTGAAATTGCCAAACAGTATCAGCTAGATATTATCCATACTCAGACAGAATTTTCTCTAGGCTTGTTGGGGATTTGGATTGCGCGTGAACTGAAAATTCCCGTTATTCATACCTATCACACCCAGTACGAAGACTATGTGCATTATATTGCCAAGGGGATGTTGATTCGTCCTAGTATGGTCAAGTATCTGGTCAGAGGTTTTCTTCATGACGTGGATGGGGTTATTTGTCCGAGTGAGATTGTTCGTGACTTGCTATCTGACTATAAGGTCAAGGTTGAAAAGCGGGTCATTCCTACTGGGATTGAATTAGCTAAGTTTGAGCGTCCGGAAATAGAGCAGGAAAATTTGACAGAACTGCGTAGTAAACTAGGGATTCAAGATGATGAAAAGATGTTGCTTAGTCTTTCCAGAATTTCCTATGAAAAAAATATTCAAGCAGTACTTGCAGCCTTTGCGGATGTTCTGAAAGAAGAAGACAAGGTTAAACTGGTAGTTGCCGGGGATGGCCCTTATCTGAATGACCTCAAAGAGCAAGCCCAGAAACTAGAGATTCAAGACTCTGTTGTCTTTACAGGGATGATTGCTCCTAGTGAGACCGCTCTTTACTATAAGGCGGCTGATTTCTTCATCTCGGCATCGACAAGTGAAACGCAAGGTTTGACATACTTGGAAAGTTTGGCTAGTGGGACGCCTGTCATTGCACATGGAAATCCCTATCTGGACAATCTGATCAGTGATAAAATGTTTGGAACCTTGTATTACGGTGAACATGATTTGGCTGGAGCTATTTTAGAAGCTCTGATTGCAACGCCAGATATGGATGAGCATACCTTATCAGAGAAATTATATGAGATTTCAGCTGAGAATTTTGGAAAACGGGTGCATGAATTCTATCTGGATGCTATTATTTCAAATAATTTCCAGAAAGATTTAGCCAAAGATGATACGGTCAGTCAGCGTATCTTTAAGACAGTTTTGTATTTACCACAACAGGTGGTTGCTGTGCCCGTAAAAGGCTCTAGACGCATGCTGAAAGCTTCAAAAACACAGTTAATCAGCATAAGAGATTATTGGAAAGACCATGAAGAATAGAAAGAGGAATAGCTATGAAAAAACAATTGATGAGAAGTGGTAGTGATCAAAAAATTGCTGGAGTATGTGCTGGGGTCGCAAATTATTTTGATATTGATCCGACTATTGTTCGTGTAATATGGGGTGTTCTTGCATTTTTTTATGGGGCAGGAATTGTAGCTTATATTATTTTATGGATAATTGCACCAGTTTCAACAGAATATTAGAAAAATTAAAGTAAAAGGAGAAAATAATGGCATTTGGAGATAATGGAAAACGTAAAAAAACAATGTTTGAAAAATTAACACTGATTGTTGTGCTAATAATGTTGTTTGTAACTTTGGCAGGGATTTTTGCCACAGCGCTTGGTGCTTTTAGTAGGTTTTAAGTTTTAATCTAATTTCTACTAGAGCACATTTATTGACTGGGGTATTTCCCAGCCCTTTTTTAAAGTGAGAAGAGAAAATGAGTATGTTTTTAGATACAGCCAAGATTAAGGTCAAGGCTGGTAATGGCGGCGATGGTATGGTTGCCTTTCGCCGTGAAAAATATGTCCCTAATGGTGGTCCTTGGGGTGGTGATGGTGGTCGTGGAGGTAATGTAGTCTTTGTTGTAGATGAAGGGTTACGTACTTTGATGGATTTCCGCTACAATCGCCATTTTAAGGCTGATTCTGGTGAAAAAGGAATGACCAAAGGGATGCATGGACGTGGTGCTGAGGATCTCAGAGTTCGAGTGCCACAAGGTACGACAGTTCGTGATGCGGAGACTGGCAAGGTCTTGACAGATTTGATTGAACATGGTCAAGAATTTATCGTTGCCCACGGAGGTCGCGGTGGACGTGGAAATATCCGCTTTGCGACACCGAAAAATCCTGCACCTGAAATCTCTGAAAATGGAGAACCAGGTCAGGAACGTGAGTTACAATTGGAACTTAAAATCCTTGCGGATGTCGGTTTAGTAGGTTTCCCATCTGTAGGGAAATCAACACTTTTAAGTGTTATCACATCTGCTAAACCAAAAATCGGTGCCTACCATTTTACAACTATTGTGCCAAATCTAGGAATGGTTCGTACCCAATCAGGAGAATCATTTGCAGTAGCTGATTTACCAGGTTTGATTGAAGGTGCTAGTCAAGGTGTTGGTTTGGGAACCCAGTTCCTCCGCCATATCGAGCGTACACGTGTCATCCTTCACATCATTGATATGTCAGCTAGCGAAGGCCGTGATCCTTATGAGGATTATCTTGCCATTAATAAAGAGCTAGAGTCATACAATCTTCGACTCATGGAGCGTCCACAGATTATTGTAGCCAATAAGATGGATATGCCTGAAAGTCAGGAAAATCTTGAAGAATTCAAGAAAAAATTGGCTGAAAACTATGATGAATTTGAAGAGTTACCAGCTATTTTCCCAATTTCTGGATTGACCAAGCAAGGTCTGGCAACGCTCTTGGATGCTACAGCTGAATTGTTAGACAAGACACCAGAATTCTTGCTCTACGACGAGTCAGATATGGAAGAAGAAGCTTACTATGGATTTGATGAGGAAGAAAAAGCCTTTGAAATTAGTCGTGATGACGATGCGACATGGGTGCTTTCTGGTGAAAAACTCATGAAACTCTTTAATATGACCAACTTTGATCGTGACGAATCGGTCATGAAATTTGCTCGTCAGCTTCGTGGTATGGGGGTTGATGAAGCCCTTCGTGCGCGTGGAGCTAAAGATGGTGATTTGGTCCGAATTGGTAAATTTGAGTTTGAATTTGTAGATTAGGAGACTGGTATGGGAGATAAACCGATATCTTTCCGAGATGCGGATGGGAATTTCGTTTCCGCCGCAGATGTTTGGAATGAAAAGAAATTGGAAGAACTATTTAATCGTCTCAATCCAAATCGTGCTCTGAGATTGGCACGAACCAAAAAAGAAAATCCATCTCAGTAAAGAATATAACAAAATTCCGTGCCTCATCAGACACGGAATTTTGTTATTCTTCAAAGAAAAATGGAGGGGCGAATTTTTTCAGTTCTTCAAAACAATTTTGGGCAGCATCCGCATCCTCACAGATGACAAGGCAGACATCATCACCACAGAGGGTAGCGATAGCGTCGGGGAAGCTCAAAGCATCAATGATAGAACCAAAGGATTGAGCAAGTCCAGGAAGGGTTTTTAGTAGGACTTGATGTTGAACGGGGCGCATCAAGACAAGAGCATCTTCCATGTAAATTTCGAGGCGTTTTTCCCATTTTGAGATAGAACCTGTATTGAGCACGTAGTAAGAGTTGTCTTCTTCTCGTACTTTTGAGAGGTTCATACTTTTAATATCTCTCGAAAGTGTAGCTTGTGTAACTTGAATATCATTATCGGCAAGAAGAGCTTGTAGCTCAGCTTGAGTATGGATTTTGTTTTTCGTTACAAGAGCTCGTATGAGTTGGTGTCGGTGTTCGGATTTGTTCATAAAATATTACTCCTTGTACAAGGTACAGAAAGCGTGGACTGATTGAGATCGTCAGTCGGGTGGTAAGCGGTATTGTCACGTATGATGATTTCAAAGTCAGTAGTATAAAGAACTATATGGAGAAAATCTCCTTCTTTTAACTTGTCACTAGTTGAGTGTAGATGAATTGGGTATCTATCTGTTTATCTAGATTGGTGTCCTCTACTAACAGTAAATCATTCAATTAGGGTAGCCTTTTGTCACGATTTGTTGTGAATTTACGATTAATGTTAATTCACAGAGATTTTCCAACAGTAGTGTGGTAGCGAGTATTATTAATGAGTACACATGTTGGTTAGGGTCTTAGTATCTTTTGTCCTAGCTCCCGTGTAGACTTATCATAAGCTTATATAGGGATTGAATTTGATACCAATTTTATGTTTGTTTCAACTGTTCAAGTGGAAATCTTCCATATTGAAAGTCTAGTATTCTACCTTTTGACAAGGTAGGATAAGAGTAGACTGTTCAAGATCAACAGTTAGGTGGTAAGCGGTGTTGTCACGTATGGTGATTTCAAAGTCAGTAGTATAGAGGACTAAACGGAGAGTGTCTCCTTCTTTTAACTTGTAAATAGTCGGTTGCAGTTCAAACTGGATATCCATCCATTCATCTGCAGTAATATCCTCTACTAACAGTAAATCATTTCTATTTTGTAAATTGAGATAGCCTTTTGTCACGACTCGTTGTGCATTTGGTCTAAATGGTAATTCACAGAGATTTTCCAACATGTGGTAGCGACCGTTGTCAATGGTTCTAGCACTTAAAACAGCTGGATAAGGTTGTAGGTATTTCTTTTGACCATGTTCCAGTAGTTGAGCAGATAAAAGACCCTTGTTTGTGCTGGATTTGATACGAAGCTTGAGTTGAGCTCGACCGTTCAAGTGAAGAGCTTTGGTTACAGGAAGGTCAATGGTGATTTGATTGGCTTTCCCTTGATAGAGTTCTGTATTGAAGGTTTGGTAGGTCTTACCATAACGATCAAAATCCTTATCTGAATACTGGTTTTGAATGACCTGTTCTTCTTGACCAAGCGAGAAGGTTTCAAAGTTTTCTTGATTACCGAAATTATCAAGTGATAACCAAGCCTGAGGAGCTGTATTGTCCTGCCAGATAACAGTAGGAAG
Source organism: Streptococcus mitis (assembly GCF_013305725.1). Lineage (NCBI taxonomy): Bacteria > Bacillati > Bacillota > Bacilli > Lactobacillales > Streptococcaceae > Streptococcus > Streptococcus mitis. The sequence continues at coordinate 1,257,460 of NZ_CP047883.1, read as the reverse complement.
TTGGTATTCCGTTTCCTGTCCCAATAATTTCTTAGTCAATAAGGCATTCATGGATTCACGGAAGTCAATGGATTGCCAGTTGTTCATGTAAACATGGGCACCATTATGGAAAAAGAGATGCTTATTGATATGAGCAGGTAGAGCATGGAACATCTGGTAAACATGAAGTGGTTTGACATTCCAATCCTGAGACCCGTGGGTAAAGACAACCTCAGCCTTTACTTGATGGGCATTGAGCAGATAATTGCGGTCATGCCAAAACTGATTGTAGTCGCCAGATTTGCGATCCAGTTGCTCTTTTACCTTTTCCAAATCAGCTTGGTGAGCTTCGTTACTACGAATATAGTCGCCAGCCAAGAGATTACGAGAGTAGGTTAGTTCAGCAAGAGAGTCAAAGTCCTCACCTGGATAACCACCTGGGCTAGTTACCAGACCGTTTTCACGGTAGTAGTTGTACCATGAAGAAATGCCAGCCTCGGCAATGATAACTTCTAAACCATCGACACCTGTAGTTGCTAAACCATTGGACATAGTACCTAGATAGGAAAGTCCCGTTGTGGCAACTTTTCCGTTTGACCAGTCAGCCTTGACTTGACGCTGGCGCGTGTGGTCAGTGAAGGCACGGCAACGACCATTAAGCCAATCGATGACATTTTTATAAGCTTCGATTTGCTGGTAGTCTCCATTAGTCATGAAACCTGTAGAGTCTTTGGTACCAACACCTGAAACATATAGATTAGCAAAACCTCGTGGAAGGAAGTAGTCGTTGAGAGTATAGCTAGCGTTGATGTGCGTTAGCTTTTCCTCAGCTTCTGACACAAGTTCAGCTTGGCCATGAGGTTGGACAAGATTTAGTTGAGGCTCCTCTAGCTCAATCTTATGAGCAGGTTTAACCTCGAGATTGCCCTCCATCTTGTAAAGAGCTTTATCGCTAGCTTTATCATTTGTTCCTTGATGATAGGGACTGGCTGTCATGATAGCAGGGATTTGCCCGTCATAACGAGGACGAATAATGCTGACCTTGACTAAGTCTGGTAGCCCTTTTCGGTCAGTATCGACACGAGTCTCAACGTAAACAACTTCACGAATGACATCATGACTAGAAAAAGTAGACAAACTCTTACCGTTAAAGTAGTGGTAGTCATTATCCTCCGGAATAAGACCGTCACTGATAAGTTGGTCGATAAGAGTGTTCCCCTTTTTAGTGCGAGTATTGAGTAACTGATAGAGATTTTTAATCAAGTCACCATATACTATAGGAAAACCAGTCTCTTTACGAAAAACATCACTGTCTTCAAAGTCAATCAAATAAGAAAAACCTAAGAGCTGAAAGACTACAGTATAGAAAATATCTGCAGTCAGTTCTTTGTCTGACTGACAAAAAGTCAGAAAGTCAGTGTCCTTATCTATCGAGATTGTAGATAGAGCATAGTCAGTATTGGAGTAAGTAAAAAAACTCCAACGAATGAAGTGTTCAAACTGCTTTTTTGAAGGCAGATGTGGTGATAGATTTAGCCCTAGCTTTTCCAATTCATTTAACAATTGCGAACTAGAAAATGCTAGATAGCTGAATTGATTAAAATGCATAGTATTCTCCTTTGAAAAAACACTAAATTTATTATATCAAAAAAATGGGAAAAATGGAATAAATAAACCCTAATGAAATAAATTTAAAAATAGAGTATAGATTCACTGTTACTTATGATAATTTACAGTAAATAAAATACAAAATATACTCATGTTTAAAGATTTCTAAATCACAAAAAAATATATATGTTTGTTTTATTATTCTTTATATAGTATAAAAATGTTTTGAATTGTTATTTAAAACATAATAATATAAAAATAAGTTAATTTTTGTAGAATCTGTTTTATACTACTGTTTAGAATTGGATAAGGATGATCAGTTCGTACTTAATGGACTGATTAAGAAATATGGGGTGTAAAATGGTATAATAGAAGTATATCAAAATAGGAGAGGTGAGTTCATGATTGCACAACTTGACACCAAAACAGTTTATAGTTTTATGGAAAGTGTAGTTTCGATTGAAAAATATGTACAAATAGCTAAAAACTATGGTTATTCTCACCTTGCTATTATGGATGTGGATAATCTCTATGGAGCCTATCATTTTTTAGAAGTGACTCGAAAATATGGAATCCAACCTCTAATTGGTCTTGAAATGACCTTGATTATAGACGAGAAAGCGATCTCTTTCCGTTTTCTAGCTCTATCTACTAAAGGTTACCAAGAGTTGATGAAGTTATCCACTTTAAAAATGACGGGACGAAAAAATTGGTCTGACTTTACCAGTCACCTTGAGGATGTTGCTGTTATTGTTTCTTATTTTGATGGAATCGATCAGCTGGATTTAGGTCATGATTATTTTATTGGGGTTAGTCCCGATACTCACCAAGAAGTCTTTACCAAACCTATTCTTCCACTGTATCAGGTCAACTCTTTTGAGAAAGAAGATATACAGGTTTTGCAAATCTTGTCGGCAGTCAAAGATAATATCAGTCTGAGAGAAGTGGATGTGCATTCACAACCAGGGTTCTTTCTACCAGCCTCAGAATTAGAAGGAATATTTAAAAATCGCTTTCCTCAGGCGCTTGCCAATCTCCAAGGTTTGATAGGAAATGTTAGCTACCAACTTGATCCAAGTTTAAAACTCCCTCGTTTTAACCCTGAAAGACCTGCAGTAGAAGAACTTAGAGAGAGGGCTGAGCAGGGACTGATAGCCAAGGGACTAACCTCAGCTATCTATCATGAGCGACTGAATGAGGAATTAGCTGTGATTCATGATATGGGATTTGACGACTATTTTCTTGTAGTTTGGGATTTGCTACGTTTTGGACGTTCCCAAGGCTACTATATGGGAATGGGGCGTGGTTCTGCTGTGGGTAGTTTGGTCGCCTACTCACTTGATATCACAGGGATTGACCCTGTAGAGAAAAATCTGATTTTTGAACGTTTCCTTAATCGTGAACGATATACCATGCCTGATATTGATATTGACATTCCAGACCTTTATAGACCAGAGTTCATTCGTTATGTTCGTGATCGGTATGGCAGTCAACACGTGGCGCAGATTGTCACTTATTCGACCTTTGGAGCAAAACAGGCAATTCGTGATGTTTTCAAACGCTATGGTGTTCCAGAGTACGAATTAACAAATATTACGAAAAAAATCAGTTTTCGAGATACGCTAACGACGGCCTATGAAAAGAATTTGCAATTTAGACAGGTCATAAATAGTAAGATTGAGTACCAAAAAGCTTTTGATATTGCTCGAAAGATTGAAGGTTATCCTCGTCAGACCTCTATCCATGCGGCAGGAGTCGTTATGAGTGACCAAGACTTGACAGACTATATTCCTCTAAAATATGGTGAGGATATGCTCATCACCCAGTATGATGCTCATGGTGTTGAAGCTAATGGACTTCTAAAAATGGATTTTCTTGGTTTACGTAACCTGACTTTCGTACAAAAAATGCAAGAATTACTTGCGGAGTCAGAGGGTGTTCATCTCAAAATCGAAGAGATTGATTTGGAAGATAAAGAAACCTTGGCTCTCTTTGCAGCTGGAAATACGAAAGGGATTTTCCAATTTGAACAATCTGGAGCCATTCGGCTCTTGAAACGGGTCAAACCACAAGTCTTCGAAGAAGTGGTGGCAACAACATCCCTTAACAGACCAGGTGCTAGTGATTATATCGACAATTTTGTGGCTCGCAAGAATGGCAAAGAAAAAGTGACGGTGCTAGATCCTTCCTTGGAGGACATCCTGTCATCAACTTACGGTATCATGCTCTATCAAGAGCAAGTTATGCAGGTAGCTCAGCGCTTTGGAGGATTCAGTCTTGGTAAAGCCGACATTCTCAGACGTGCCATGGGTAAGAAAAATGCTAAAGAGATGCATTTGATGAAGGAAGATTTTATCACTGGTGCAGTTAAACTCGGTCATTCAAAAGAGAAAGCTAAACAAGTTTTTACAGTGATGGAAAAGTTTGCAGGTTATGGATTTAATAGATCCCACGCCTATGCTTACTCAGCACTGGCATTCCAACTTGCTTATTTCAAGACGCACTATCCTGCTATTTTCTTTCAAGTCATGTTGAATTATTCAAGTAGTGATTATATTGTAGATGCATTGCAGATGGGATTTGAAGTGGCACCTTTAGCGATTAATAGTATTCCCTATCATGATAAGATTGTTCAAAAGAAAATTTACCTAGGTTTGAAAGCGATTAAGGGGATGCCAAGAGATTTTTCTTATTGGATTATTGAAAACCGTCCTTTCTCAAGTATTGAAGATTTCGTCACACGTCTTCCTAAGAATTACAAGAAACTCTCACTTTTGACGCCTTTAGTTGAACTGGGGCTCTTTGATGAATTTGACAAAAATCGCCAGAAGATTTTAGTGAACCTACCTAACTTATTTGTTTTCGTTGAGGAGTTGGGTGGGCTCTTTGCAGATACAAATTATAGTTGGACTGAGGCTGATGATTTAACAGAGGCAGAGAAGTTTTACAAGGAACAAGAACTGATTGGGGTAGGTATCAGTGCCCATCCTCTACAAACTCTCGCTAAACAATCCCTATATCCGACAACCCCAATTGCTAATCTTATTGAGGGAGCAAATGCAACTCTTCTAGTTGAAGTGCAAAAAATAAAAGTAATTCGAACTAAAAAAGGCGAGAATATGGCCTTTCTACAGGTTCACGACAGTAAGTCTCGGATGGATGTTACAGTATTTTCAGATCAGTATCGAAAATTTTCCTCTCTCCTATCTGAAGGAAAGTTCTACTACATCAACGGTAAGATTCAATCAAGAGATGACCGTCTGCAAATGATTGCACAAGATTTGAAAGAAGCAGTGGCTGAACGATTCTGGATTCAGGTTAAAAATCATGAATATGATAAAGAAATTTCAAATATCTTAGACCAGTATAAAGGCTCAATCCCAGTCATCATCAGGTATGAAGAGGAACAGAAAACAATTGTTTCTTCCCAATATTTTGTGACTAAATCCAATGAATTAGAAGCGAAATTGGATAAAATTGCTATGAAAACGATTTATCACTAAAATTACGGAAAATAGAAGAATTTTCCATTTAAATGTGATATAATCAGTAGGAATGTTAAAAGAAAAAGGAGCATAAACTAAATGAAACGTATTGCTGTTTTGACTAGTGGTGGAGACGCCCCTGGTATGAACGCTGCTATCCGCGCAGTTGTTCGTCAAGCAATTTCAGAAGGAATGGAAGTTTTTGGTATCTATGATGGATATGCTGGAATGGTTGCTGGTGAAATTCATCCCCTAGATGCTGCTTCAGTAGGAGACATCATTTCTCGTGGTGGTACTTTCCTTCACTCTGCTCGTTACCCAGAGTTCGCTCAACTTGAAGGGCAACTTAAAGGAATTGAGCAATTGAAAAAACACGGGATTGAAGGTGTAGTTGTTATCGGTGGTGACGGATCTTACCACGGTGCTATGCGTTTGACTGAACATGGCTTCCCAGCTATCGGTCTTCCAGGTACAATCGATAACGATATCGTTGGTACTGACTTTACAATCGGTTTTGACACAGCGGTTACAACTGCTATGGATGCTATCGATAAGATTCGTGATACATCATCAAGTCACCGTCGTACTTTTGTTATCGAAGTTATGGGACGTAATGCAGGTGATATCGCTCTTTGGGCTGGTATTGCAACTGGTGCTGATGAAATCATCATTCCTGAAGAAGACTTCAAGATTGAAGATATCGTAGAAAGCATTAAATGTGGTTATGAGTGTGGTAAAAAACACAACATTATCGTCTTGGCTGAAGGTGTGATGTCAGCGGCTGAATTTGGTCAAAAACTAAAAGAAGCTGGAGATACGAGCGACCTTCGTGTAACAGAACTTGGACATATTCAACGTGGTGGTTCTCCAACTGCTCGCGACCGTGTTTTGGCGTCACGTATGGGTGCGCATGCTGTTAAACTTCTTAAAGAAGGTATCGGTGGTGTTGCGGTTGGTATCCGTAACGAGAAAATGGTTGAAAACCCAATTCTTGGAACTGCAGAAGAAGGAGCATTGTTTAGCCTTACTGCAGATGGTAAGATTGTGGTTAACAATCCACACAAGGCTGACCTTGAGCTATCTAGCTTGAATAAGAGCTTGTCATAATTTATAATTTAGTTAATAAGACCAAAAAGGTCATATATATAAAGGAGTCACAAAAATCATGAACAAACGTGTAAAAATCGTTGCAACTTTGGGACCTGCGGTAGAAATCCGTGGTGGTAAAAAATTCGGTGATGACGGATACTGGGGTGAAAAACTTGATGTTGAAGCTTCAGCTAAAAACATTGCTAAATTGATTGAAGCTGGTGCTAATACATTCCGTTTCAACTTCTCACACGGTGACCACCAAGAACAAGGTGACCGTATGGCAACTGTTAAACTTGCTGAAAAACTTGCAGGTAAAAAAGTTGGTTTCCTTCTTGATACAAAAGGACCAGAAATCCGTACTGAATTGTTTGAAGGAGATGCAAAAGAGTACTCTTACACAACTGGTGAAAAAATTCGTGTTGCGACTAAGCAAGGAATCAAATCAACTCGTGATGTAATCGCATTGAACGTTGCTGGTGCTCTTGATATCTATGATGATGTTGAAGTTGGTCGTCAAGTTTTGGTTGACGATGGTAAACTTGGTCTTCGTGTGGTTGCTAAAGATGATGCAACTCGTGAATTTGAAGTTGAAGTTGAAAACGATGGCGTAATTGCTAAACAAAAAGGTGTTAACATTCCTAACACTAAAATTCCTTTCCCAGCTCTTGCTGATCGTGATAACGATGATATCCGCTTCGGTCTTGAACAAGGTATCAACTTCATCGCGATTTCATTCGTACGTACTGCTAAAGACGTGAACGAAGTTCGTGCAATCTGTGAAGAAACTGGAAATGGACATGTTCAATTGTTCGCTAAAATCGAAAACCAACAAGGTATCGATAACTTGGATGAAATCATCGAAGCTGCTGATGGTATCATGATCGCTCGTGGTGACATGGGTATCGAAGTACCATTCGAAATGGTTCCAGTTTACCAAAAAATGATTATCACTAAAGTCAATGCTGCAGGTAAAGTTGTTATCACTGCAACAAACATGCTTGAAACAATGACTGAAAAACCACGTGCAACTCGTTCAGAAGTATCAGACGTATTTAACGCTGTTATCGATGGAACTGACGCAACAATGCTTTCAGGTGAGTCTGCAAATGGTAAATACCCACTTGAGTCAGTAACTACAATGGCTACAATTGACAAGAACGCTCAAACTCTTCTTAACGAATACGGACGTTTGAACTCAGATTCATTTGAACGTAACTCTAAGACAGAAGTAATGGCTTCAGCTGTTAAAGATGCTACTAACTCAATGGATATCAAATTGGTTGTAACTCTTACTAAGACAGGTCACACTGCACGTTTGATCTCTAAATACCGTCCAAATGCTGACATCTTGGCATTGACCTTCGACGAATTGACAGAACGTGGATTGATGTTGAACTGGGGTGTTATCCCAATGTTGACAGATGCTCCATCTTCAACTGATGATATGTTCGAAATTGCTGAACGTAAAGCAGTTGAAGCAGGTCTTGTACAATCAGGTGACGATATCGTTATCGTAGCTGGTGTACCACTTGGAGAAGCTGTTCGTACAAACACAATGCGTATCCGTACAGTACGTTAATTAATAGAAAAATAGCCTATCATATCAAGCTTTCTAGCATGTATGATGGGCTTTTTTGTATTAGGGGGCAAAAAGGGGATGATTTTAATAAGAGCAATGGGAAAATATTAAAATTTATGGTATAATAGACTGGAAAGACCTTTTTAGAAATTTTGAAAGAGTATTAAAAATTTAAAATGAGAAAAATTGTTATCAATGGTGGCTTGCCCCTGCAAGGTGAGATTACCATTAGTGGTGCAAAAAATAGTGTTGTAGCTTTGATTCCAGCTATTATCTTGGCAGATGATGTTGTGACTTTGGATTGTGTTCCAGATATTTCGGATGTGGCAAGTCTTGTCGAAATTATGGAATTGATGGGCGCTACCGTTAAGCGTTATGACGATGTGTTAGAGATTGATCCAAGAGGTGTTCAAAATATTCCAATGCCTTATGGAAAAATCAATAGTCTTCGTGCATCTTATTATTTTTATGGAAGTCTTTTAGGTCGCTTTGGTGAAGCTACTGTTGGTTTACCTGGTGGATGTGATTTGGGACCTCGCCCTATTGACTTACACCTTAAGGCTTTTGAAGCTATGGGAGCAACTGTTAGCTACGAGGGAGATAATATGAAGTTATCTGCTAAAGATACAGGACTTCATGGAGCAAGTATTTACATGGATACGGTTAGCGTGGGTGCGACGATAAATACGATGATTGCTGCTGTTAAAGCAAATGGTCGTACGATTATTGAAAATGCAGCCCGTGAACCTGAGATTATTGACGTTGCGACACTTTTGAATAATATGGGAGCCCATATCCGTGGTGCTGGGACCAATATCATCATTATTGATGGTGTTGAAAGACTACATGGAACTCGTCATCAGGTGATTCCAGACCGTATTGAAGCGGGAACATACATTTCCTTAGCTGCTGCAGTCGGTAAGGGAATTCGTATCAACAATGTATTATACGAACACTTAGAAGGATTCATCGCTAAGTTGGAAGAGATGGGTGTGAGAATGACTGTATCTGAAGACAGTATTTTTGTCGAAGAACAGTCTAATTTGAAAGCAATCAATATTAAGACAGCTCCTTACCCAGGCTTTGCTACTGACTTGCAACAACCAATTACTCCTCTCTTGTTAACAGCAGAGGGGCGTGGTACCATTATTGATACCATTTATGAAAAACGTGTAAACCATGTTTTTGAACTAGCAAAGATGGATGCGGATATTACGACTACAAACGACCATATTTTATATACTGGTGGCCGTAGTTTACGTGGTGCAAATGTAAAAGCTACTGATCTTAGAGCTGGGGCCGCACTTGTCATCGCTGGACTGATGGCTGAAGGTAAAACTGAAATTACAAATATTGAGTTCATTTTACGTGGTTATTCTGATATTATTGAAAAATTACGTAATCTAGGAGCGGATATTACACTTGTTGAAGAATAAACCGTAGGGGTGTTTATGAATATTTGGACCAAATTAGCAATGTTTTCTTTTTTTGAAACGGATCGCTTGTATTTGCGTCCTTTCTTTTTTAGTGATAGTAAGGACTTCCATGAGATAGCTTCAAATCCAGAAAATTTACAATTCATTTTTCCAAGTCAAGCTAGTCCAGAAGAAAGTCAATATGCACTGGCCAATTATTTTATGAAGGCTCCTTTAGGGGTATGGGCTATTTGTGATAAGAAAACTGAAAAAATGATTGGTTCAATTAAGTTTGAAAAGCTAGATGAAATAAAAAAAGAAGCAGAACTCGGTTATTTTTTGAGAAAAGATTCATGGTCTAAAGGTTTTATGACAGAAGTTGTTAAAAAACTTTGCCAACTTTCTTTTGAGGAACTTGGTTTAAAACAATTATTCATCATTACCCACCTTGAAAATGAAGCTAGTCAACGGGTTGCTATTAAGTCTGGATTTCGATTGATTCGTCAGTTTAAAGGAAGTGATCGCTATACAAGGAAAATGCGAGATTATCTTGAGTTTCGCTTTGTAAAGGGAGAAATTAATGAGTAAACACCAAGAAATTCTAAGCTATTTGGAAGAATTACCCGTTGGTAAAAGAGTCAGTGTTCGAAGTATTTCCAACCATCTAGGAGTCAGTGATGGAACGGCCTATCGGGCTATCAAGGAAGCTGAAAACCGTGGAATTGTAGAGACTCGCCCAAGAAGTGGTACTATCCGTGTTAAATCTCAGAAAGTTGCTATAGAGAGATTAACTTTTGCTGAAATTGCAGAAGTGACTTCTTCTGAGGTTCTAGCTGGTCAAGAAGGTTTAGAGAGAGAATTTAGTAAGTTCTCAATCGGTGCCATGACTGAGCAAAATATCTTATCTTACCTTCATGATGGGGGACTCTTGATTGTCGGAGATCGAACCCGTATTCAGTTGTTAGCATTGGAAAATGAAAATGCAGTTCTGGTTACAGGTGGATTTCAGGTTCATGATGATGTGCTTAAACTGGCTAATCAAAAAGGAATTCCTGTTTTAAGAAGCAAGCATGACACTTTCACCGTTGCGACTATGATCAATAAAGCCTTGTCAAATGTCCAAATTAAGACTGATATTTTGACAGTTGAGAAACTTTATCGTCCGAGTCATGAATATGGTTTTCTGAGAGAGACAGATACAGTTAAAGATTATTTGGACTTGGTACGTAAGAATCGTAGCAGCCGTTTTCCTGTTATCAATCAACATCAGGTCGTTGTTGGGGTTGTTACTATGAGAGATGCGGGTGATAAGTCACCAAGTACTACAATTGATAAGGTCATGTCTCGTAGTCTATTTTTAGTTGGATTATCGACAAATATTGCTAATGTGAGTCAACGTATGATTGCTGAAGACTTTGAAATGGTACCGGTTGTTCGAAATAATCAAACCTTGCTTGGAGTTGTGACACGACGAGATGTCATGGAGAAGATGAGTCGTTCCCAAGTTTCTGCTCTACCAACTTTTTCTGAGCAGATTGGACAAAAACTCTCTTATCACCATGATGAAGTAGTCATCACAGTGGAACCCTTTATGCTTGAGAAGAACGGTGTTTTGGCTAATGGTGTATTGGCAGAAATTTTGACCCATATGACTCAAGATTTGGTTGTTAATAGTGGCCGCAATCTCATTATCGAGCAGATGCTAATCTACTTTTTGCAGGCTGTTCAGATAGATGATATATTGCGAATTCAAGCACGCATTATTCATCATACGAGACGGTCAGCTATTATTGACTACGATATTTATCATGGTCATCAGATTGTTTCAAAAGCAAATGTGACTGTTAAAATTAATTAGAAACTAGGAGAAAAAATGATAACATTAAAATCAGCTCGTGAAATTGAAGCTATGGATAAGGCTGGTGATTTTCTAGCAAGTATTCATATCGGCTTACGTGATTTGATTAAGCCTGGCGTAGATATGTGGGAAGTAGAAGAGTATGTTCGTCGTCGTTGTAAGGAAGAAAATTTCCTTCCGCTTCAGATTGGGGTTGACGGTGCCATGATGGACTATCCTTATGCTACATGTTGCTCTCTTAATGATGAAGTGGCTCACGCTTTCCCTCGTCACTATATCTTAAAAGATGGTGATTTGCTCAAGGTTGATATGGTTTTGGGAGGTCCAATTGCCAAATCTGATCTGAATGTCTCAAAATTAAACTTCAACAATGTGGAACAAATGAAAAAATACACTCAGAGCTATTCTGGTGGTTTAGCAGACTCATGTTGGGCTTATGCTGTTGGTACACCGTCCGAAGAAGTGAAAAACTTGATGGATGTAACTAAAGAAGCCATGTATAAGGGGATTGAGCAGGCTGTTGTTGGAAATCGTATCGGTGATATCGGTGCGGCTATTCAAGAATACGCTGAAAGTCGTGGTTACGGTGTAGTGCGTGATTTGGTTGGTCATGGTGTTGGCCCAACCATGCACGAAGAGCCAATGGTTCCCAACTATGGTATTGCAGGTCGTGGACTCCGTCTTCGTGAAGGAATGGTCTTGACTATTGAACCAATGATCAATACAGGCGATTGGGAAATTGATACAGATATGAAGACCGGTTGGGCCCATAAGACCATTGATGGTGGCCTATCTTGCCAATATGAACACCAATTCGTGATTACGAAAGATGGTCCTGTTATTTTGACTAGCCAAGGTGAAGAAGGGACTTATTAAAATAACTAAAGGCAGATTGAAGAAAAAGTTGACTTGGACAACTTTCTTCAATCTTTTTCTTTTTTCTAACATCATAGTAAATACAGCTAACCGTAGCAAACTTGATACAAATTTTAACATTTATAGTACAATAGGTTTAAATTCTTAAGAAAGTAGGTTTTTTATTGGAAACGATATTATTTTCAATCTCCGTTTTTTTAGCAGGGATTTTGTCCTTCTTTTCCCCTTGTATTTTTCCTCTGTTACCAGTTTATGCTGGAATTTTATTGGATGATCAGGAAAGTGCAAAAAGCTTCTCTCTGTTTGGAAGAAAAGTCGCTTGGTCAGGTTTGATTCGAACGCTTTGCTTTATTGCAGGTATCTCTCTCATTTTCTTTATCTTAGGATTTGGTGCTGGTTACCTTGGTAATATTCTCTACGCCAATTGGTTTCGCTATACCATGGGAACGATTATCATCATTTTAGGCCTTCACCAGATGGAAATTTTTCATTTTAAGAAATTAGAAGTTCAAAAAAGCTTTACTTTTAAGAAATCAGATTCTAATCGTAATTGGTCAGCATTTTTACTTGGTATTACCTTTAGCTTTGGTTGGACGCCTTGTATTGGTCCAGTTTTAAGTTCTGTTTTAGCACTTGCTGCTTCTGGAGGCAATGGCGCCTGGCAAGGAGCTATCTATACCTTGATTTATACTCTAGGGATGGCTATTCCTTTCTTGGTTTTGGCTCTAGCTTCTGGTGTAGTGATGCCTTATTTTAGTAAAATCAAACGTCATATGATGTTACTGAAGAAAATTGGTGGTTTCCTTATTATTTTAATGGGAATTTTGTTACTATTAGGACAAGTAAATGTTCTAGCTGGAATTTTTGAATAAAGGAGAACAAATGAAAAAAATAATGTTTGCTGGCTTAAGCCTCTTGTCAGTAGTTGTATTGATGGCCTGTGGTGAGGAAGAGACTAAAAAGACTCAAGCACCAGAACAATCCCCAAAACAACAGCAACAAACGACTGTACAACAAATTGCTGTTGGAAAAGAGGCTCCAGACTTCACCTTGCAATCAATGGATGGCAAAGAAGTTAAGTTATCTGATTATAAGGGCAAGAAAGTCTACTTGAAGTTTTGGGCTTCATGGTGTGGCCCATGTAAAAAAAGTATGCCTGAGTTGATGGAATTAGCGGCGAAACCAGATCGTGACTTTGAAATTCTTAGTGTTATTGCACCGGGTATTCAAGGTGAAAAAACTGTTGAGCAATTCCCACAATGGTTCCAAGATCAAGGTTATAAGGATATCCCAGTACTTTATGATACTAAAGCAACAACTTTCCAAGCTTATCAAATTCGAAGCATTCCTACAGAATACCTGATTGATAGTCAAGGAAAAATTGGGAAGATTCAATTTGGTGCTATCAGTAATGCGGATGCAGAAGCAGCCTTTAAAGAAATGAACTAGAATCAAGATTTTAAAATAGTATTTATATAATTAAGCCCCTAGATTTTAGATAGTGTTAATCTAAGATTTAGGGGATTTTTGCTGTCAATAAATTGAGTTTAAAAAAAGAAGGGAGTTCTGTATTATACAGATTCCCCTTCTTTTTCTTTAAACATAATATTTATTTTTTAGCTTTAAGAAGTTTATTGTATCATAGCTTCTCGTTGATGAAGCGGATAAACTGATTCCACCAAACTTTTAAGAAGAAAGCTTTTTCAACTTTCTTTTCCGCTACCATTTCGAAACTAGGACGTTCTGTGGTAATGTAACCTTGACCAATCAAGTCCTTGTCTTCATAAGTCAAATGTCCAACCACAGTTCCGGCTTCAAGTGGTGCTGGTATTGCCTTAGAATCAGGTGTGAATTGAATAGTTTGGGACGATTGTCCCCCAACACGTTCAATAAGAGTGATATCATCTTTGGCAACGGCAGTGACCGCATCTTCTTTTCCATCTTGTACAGGAGCTTTACTATCTTGGTAGGCATCGCCTTTTTGAACGATTTTACGAAGCGTGAATGTAGAAGAGATATAATCCATTAGTGACGATGTAGCTGTGAAGCGAGCGTAAGGATTATTGTCTTGATGGTCTGCATTCAAAACAACTGTGATAACCCTCATCCCTTTTTCGACAGTAGTACCAACAAAAGATTCTCCAGCTTTGTCTGTTGTTCCTGTCTTAAGGCCATCAAAACCACCGCGATAAGCAGGCATACCTTCTAACATGTAGTTGGTAGAAGTGATTGTCATTCCAGCAAAAGTAGAAGAAGGTTTTTTCGTGATTTCCAAGACTTGTGGGTATTTTTTGATGAGATTGCGAGCAACGATAGCGACATCATAAGCACTGAGCTTGTTTTCATCATCTTTTCTAGATCCTGGGTAAATGTTATCCCCTAAAGTCTCATTGTTAAGACCCGTCGTATTGACAACAGTGGCATCCTGAATGCCCCATTCCAAGAGCTTTGCCCGCATCATATCGACGAAATCTTTTTCTGAGCCAGCAATTTTCTCAGCTAGGGCGATAGCTGCACTGTTGGCACTAGATACCAGTGTTGCTTCAAGTAGCTGTTCAACGGTATAATTACGAGCTTCCATAGGAACATTACTTGCTTCAGAATTTGTCGTTAATTTGTAAGGATAATCAGAAATATCTACCGGAGTTGATAGTGTAATACTGCCGTTTTCCAAGGCTTCATAGACAAGATAGACCGTAATCAATTTTGTGATTGAAGCGATTTCAACTGGTTGGGTTGCATCTTTCTCATAGAGAATTTTACCGGTATTTGCCTCAACAGCAATTGCATGTTTAGCAGCAATATTAAAATCTTGAGCAGCAACAGTAGATGCTGACCCAATCACGGATAAGCTTAGGAGAGTTAAAATTATTTTTTTCATAGTAAGTTTATTCTATCATAAAGAAAAAAATATTCCCAGTTTCATGATATAAGAAAGAAGCTTTTTTGAAAGTGTGGTAAAATAGATGAATGGAGGTACCCCATGTTTCGTAAGAATAAATTATTTTTTTGGACCAGTGAGATTTTACTATTAACCATCATCTTTTATTTATGGAGACAGATGGGTGGGATTATAACGCCTTTTGTAAGTGTCGCAAACACCATAATGATTCCCTTTCTTCTAGGTAGTTTTTTATATTATTTAACAAATCCCTTTGTTAGTTTTTTACAAAAGTATTTCAAAATTAATCGTATTATTGGTATTCTACTAACTTTGTGTGCCTTGGTTTGGGGGCTAGTTATTGGAGTAGTCTATCTCTTACCGATTTTGGTCAATCAGTTGACCAGCTTGATTGCGACTAGCCAGACTATCTACAGTCGTTTACAAGATTTGATTGTGGATTTATCTACTTATCCAGCCTTTCAAAATTTGGATATTCAAGCGAATATTCAACAATTAAATCTTTCTTATGTAGATATTTTACAAAATATACTAAATAGTGTGACGAATAGTGTCGGAAGTGTCCTATCTGCGCTCTTTAGTACTGTTTTGATTATTATCATGACCCCTGTGTTTTTGGTTTATTTTTTGTTAGATGGTCACAAATTCTTGCCGATGCTTGAACGTACTGTTTTAAAGCGAGATAAGTTGCATATTACAGGTCTTTTAAAAAATTTGAATGCGACAATTGCACGCTATATTAGTGGAGTCGCCATTGATGCGATTATTATTGGTTGTTTGGCCTTTATCGGATATAGTATTATTGGTTTAAAATATGCTTTGGTCTTTGCCATCTTTTCAGGATTAGCCAATCTCATTCCTTATGTGGGACCAAGTATTGGTCTGATTCCGATGATTATCGCAAATGTCTTTACTGATCCCCATAGAATGCTGATTGCAGTTATTTATATGCTGATTATTCAACAAGTAGACGGGAACATCCTTTACCCTCGAATCGTAGGTGGAGTGATGAAGGTTCATCCAATTACGATTTTAGTATTACTTTTGTTATCAAGTAATATCTATGGTGTTATTGGCATGATTGTCGCAGTACCAACCTATTCTATCTTAAAAGAAATTTCTAAGTTTTTATCACGTTTGTATGAAAATCATAAAATAATGAAAGAACGAGAAAGAGAATTAGCTAAGTAAAAGTCAGGAATTCCTGATTTTTCTTTTTGTTTAGCTAGGTGATAGGAGTAGAAGTGTCGTTTAGAATTAGTTGATTAAGAATAATTCACAAAAACTTTGTAAAACACTTGCAATTTAGCTGAAATTTGATAAAATAGTAAGGAAAGTTAGACTGTATTGCCTACTGTCTATCTATAAAATATATTTTATTGGAGGCTTTTACTCAAATGGCAAAAGAAAAATACGATCGTAGTAAACCACACGTTAACATTGGTACTATCGGACACGTTGACCACGGTAAAACTACCCTAACTGCAGCTATCACAACTGTTTTGGCACGTCGCTTGCCTTCAGCTGTTAACCAACCTAAAGACTATGCGTCTATCGATGCTGCTCCAGAAGAACGCGAACGCGGTATCACAATCAACACTGCGCACGTTGAGTACGAAACTGAAAAACGTCACTACGCTCACATCGACGCTCCAGGACACGCGGACTACGTTAAAAACATGATCACTGGTGCCGCTCAAATGGACGGTGCTATCCTTGTAGTAGCTTCAACTGACGGACCAATGCCACAAACTCGTGAGCACATCCTTCTTTCACGTCAGGTTGGTGTTAAACACCTTATCGTCTTCATGAACAAAGTTGACTTGGTTGACGACGAAGAATTGCTTGAATTGGTTGAAATGGAAATCCGTGACCTATTGTCAGAATACGACTTCCCAGGTGACGATCTTCCAGTTATCCAAGGTTCAGCTCTTAAAGCCCTTGAAGGTGACACTAAATACGAAGACATCGTTATGGAATTGATGAACACAGTTGATGAGTACATCCCAGAACCAGAACGTGACACTGACAAACCATTGCTTCTTCCAGTCGAAGACGTATTCTCAATCACTGGACGTGGTACAGTTGCTTCAGGACGTATCGACCGTGGTATCGTTAAAGTCAACGACGAAATCGAAATCGTTGGTATCAAAGAAGAAACTCAAAAAGCAGTTGTTACTGGTGTTGAAATGTTCCGTAAACAACTTGACGAAGGTCTTGCCGGAGATAACGTAGGTGTCCTTCTTCGTGGTGTTCAACGTGATGAAATCGAACGTGGACAAGTTATCGCTAAACCAGGTTCAATCAACCCACACACTAAATTCAAAGGTGAAGTCTACATCCTTACTAAAGAAGAAGGTGGACGTCACACTCCATTCTTCAACAACTACCGTCCACAATTCTACTTCCGTACTACTGACGTTACAGGTTCAATCGAACTTCCAGCAGGTACTGAAATGGTAATGCCTGGTGATAACGTGACAATCGACGTTGAGTTGATCCACCCAATCGCCGTAGAACAAGGTACTACATTCTCTATCCGTGAAGGTGGACGTACTGTTGGTTCAGGTATGGTTACAGAAATCGAAGCTTAATTCGATTTAGTTCCCAGAAGAACAATTATTTAAGTCAGACACTAAAAGAATCTTGCTTTGCAAGGTTCTTTTTTTGTACTCGAACTGTGTTAGGAGCCTTTCTGCTATAGCGATATAATAGATTTTTTGGTATAATAAAAGTTATGGAAATTGAAAAAACCAATCGTATGAATGCGCTCTTTGAATTTTATGCGGCGCTTTTGACAGACAAGCAAATGAACTACATAGAGCTCTACTATGCTGATGATTATAGTCTTGCTGAGATTGCCGAAGAGTTCGGTGTCAGTCGTCAAGCTGTCTATGATAATATCAAGCGGACAGAAAAGATTCTAGAAGATTATGAGATGAAATTGCACATGTACTCGGACTACATTGTCCGCAGTCAGATTTTTGATCAGATTTTGGAGCGCTATCCCAAGGATGACTTTCTGCAGGAGCAGATAGAAATTTTAACAAGCATTGATAATAGAGAATAAGAGGAAGAAAAATGGCATTTGAAAGTTTAACAGAACGTTTGCAGAACGTCTTTAAAAATCTACGTAAAAAAGGAAAAATTTCAGAGGCTGATGTCCAAGAGGCAACCAAAGAAATTCGCTTGGCTTTGCTTGAGGCCGATGTTGCCTTGCCTGTTGTAAAGGACTTTATCAAGAAAGTTCGTGAGCGTGCAGTCGGCCACGAGGTCATTGATACACTTAATCCTGCGCAACAGATTATTAAAATCGTTGATGAGGAACTGACAGCCGTTTTAGGTTCTGATACAGCTGAGATTATCAAGTCTCCTAAAATTCCGACGATTATCATGATGGTTGGTTTGCAGGGGGCTGGTAAAACAACCTTTGCAGGTAAATTGGCCAACAAACTCAAAAAGGAAGAAAATGCCCGTCCTTTGATGATTGCGGCGGATATTTACCGTCCTGCGGCTATTGACCAGCTTAAGACCTTGGGGCAACAGATTGATGTTCCTGTATTCGCTCTTGGGACAGAGGTTCCAGCTGTTGAGATTGTACGTCAAGGTTTGGAACAAGCCCAAGCCAATCATAATGACTATGTCTTGATTGATACGGCAGGTCGTTTGCAGATTGACGAGCTCCTTATGAACGAGCTTCGTGACGTGAAAGCATTGGCTCAACCAAATGAAATTCTGCTCGTCGTTGATGCCATGATTGGTCAAGAAGCGGCCAATGTTGCGCGTGAGTTCAATGCTCAGTTAGAAGTGACTGGGGTTATCCTTACTAAGATTGATGGCGATACTCGTGGTGGTGCTGCCCTATCTGTTCGACACATTACTGGAAAACCAATCAAGTTCACTGGTACAGGTGAAAAGATTACGGACATTGAAACCTTCCACCCAGATCGCATGTCTAGCCGTATCCTTGGTATGGGGGATATGCTCACTTTGATTGAGAAAGCTTCTCAGGAATACGATGAGCAAAAAGCCCTTGAAATGGCTGAGAAGATGCGCGAAAACACCTTTGATTTCAATGATTTCATTGATCAGTTGGATCAGGTGCAAAATATGGGGCCGATGGAAGACTTGCTCAAGATGATTCCAGGTATGGCCAACAATCCAGCCCTTCAAAATATGAAGGTGGATGAGCGCCAGATTGCTCGCAAACGTGCCATCGTGTCTTCCATGACACCTGAAGAACGTGAAAATCCAGATTTGTTAAATCCAGGCCGTCGCCGTCGTATTGCTGCTGGTTCTGGAAATACCTTTGTCGAAGTCAATAAATTCATCAAGGACTTTAACCAGGCTAAACAGCTCATGCAGGGTGTTATGTCTGGAGATATGAACAAGATGATGAAGCAGATGGGAATCAATCCAAACAACCTTCCTAAAAATATGCCAAATATGGGAGGAATGGATATGTCTGCCCTTGAAGGAATGATGGGACAAGGCGGCATGCCTGACCTATCAGCTCTCGGAGGAGCAGGAATGCCAGATATGAGCCAAATGTTTGGTGGCGGACTAAAAGGTAAAATCGGTGAATTTGCTATGAAACAGTCAATGAAACGCATGGCGAATAAAATGAAAAAAGCGAAGAAGAAACGCAAGTAAAAAGGATAGAATAGTTGTTTTCTTCAGACTGAAGATAACCAGTCCCGTTGTCGATTACAGTGGATTGAAGAAAAACTAACATCTAGAAAGGACCAAATTTAGTCCTTTCTTTTTTGTGTTGAGAGCATTGAAAATACTTTTCTCATAGTTATCAAAGTTTTTCAAACTAAATTTAAAGCTTTTGAGATACTTAATGATATTGTTAAATTTTTTTAATTTGTATTAGACTACGCTAAATGAAGATCGTTAAAAGATTTTTTCTTTATTCTTGAGCATTGTTTTAAGGGAGGTTTGAAAAAAATCTTGAATCTGCTTTAGATTTTATTCAATGAGACCTAACGATTCCTTAGGAACTTTATTTTGTTATTTATACAATAAAATCCGAACATTATATTTCAGTTTATAAAATAATTTGACAAAAACTGTACTTTGGTTTATAATTAATTAAGGAAACGTCGGAAAAGGCGTAGTGATGCGAGAGCATAGGTAGGTCATTACAAAAGAAACGAGACATCGATATGTTAAATGAATTTCCAATTTTTGATTACGAAGATATTCAATTGATTCCAAATAAATGTGTGATTAAAAGCCGTGCAGAAGCGGATACAAGTGTCACTCTAGGAAATCACACCTTTAAACTACCTGTTGTGCCAGCTAATATGCAGACGATTTTGGATGAAAATGTAGCAGAGCAACTGGCTAAAGGTGGTTACTTCTACATTATGCACCGTTTTGATGAGGCAGGACGTATTCCTTTTATTAAGCGCATGCATGAGCAAGGGCTTATTGTTTCTATCTCTGTCGGTGTTAAGGATTATGAGTATGATTTCGTTAGCCAGCTCAAATCTGATGCTCCGGAATACATCACAATTGACATTGCCCATGGTCATGCGGATAGCGTGATTTCTATGATTCAACACATCAAGAAAGAACTGCCAGATACATTTGTCATTGCTGGAAATGTGGGAACACCAGAAGCTGTGCGTGAATTGGAAAATGCTGGTGCAGATGCTACTAAGGTTGGAATTGGACCTGGTAAAGTTTGTATCACCAAGGTTAAGACTGGTTTTGGTACAGGTGGTTGGCAGTTGGCTGCTCTACGCTGGTGTGCTAAGGCTGCACGTAAACCGATTATCGCTGATGGTGGAATTCGTACTCATGGCGATATTGCCAAGTCTATCCGTTTCGGTGCCAGCATGGTCATGATTGGTTCTCTCTTCGCAGGGCACATCGAAAGTCCAGGGAAAACAATCGAAGTTGATGGTGAACAATTCAAAGAATACTACGGTTCAGCTTCACAATATCAAAAAGGTGCTTATAAAAACGTTGAAGGAAAACGCATCTTACTTCCTGCTAAAGGACATCTGCAAGACACTTTAACTGAGATGGAACAAGACCTTCAAAGTGCTATTTCTTATGCAGGTGGACGTCAGGTTGCTGACCTTAAACATGTTGATTATGTTATCGTGAAAAACTCCATCTGGAATGGGGATGCTTCCCATTAAGACGGGCTATCCGTCTAGAAAAAAACTTGTTATTAGAGCAAATTTCTGTTATAATAAAACAAGTTTCCACCCTTAGTGTAATGGATATCACGTAAGATTCCGGTTCTTGAGATGGGGGTTCGATTCCCTCAGGGTGGATGTAAACATCCTAAAAAGCCTTTAATAGGGCTTTTTTCTTTACACAGCCCTAAATTGGCCCTTAAAACTGAAAATCTCTTTTTAAAGAATTCCCAAATGTTCTCCAGTCCCGTTTTAAAGTGACTCAGGGGGCTTTTTTTGATATAATAAAGAGGACTGTTATCAGTTAGAAAGAGGTTGGTATGAAAGAATTACAAACTGTACTAAAGAACCATTTTGCAATCGAATTTGCAGACAAAAATTTACTGGAGACTGCCTTTACTCATACGAGTTATGCCAATGAGCACCGCCTCTTAAAAATTTCACACAATGAACGCTTGGAATTTTTAGGAGACGCTGTTCTACAGTTATTGATTTCAGAATATCTGTATAAAAAATACCCTAAAAAACCTGAGGGTGATTTGTCCAAACTCCGTGCCATGATTGTCCGCGAGGAGAGTTTGGCTGGTTTTGCGCGTGATTGCCAGTTTGATCAGTTTATCAAGCTGGGTAAGGGGGAAGAAAAGTCTGGTGGACGCAATCGTGACACCATTCTTGGTGATGCCTTTGAAGCTTTTCTTGGTGCCCTCCTTTTGGACAAGGATGTGGCCAAGGTCAAGGAATTTATCTATCAAGTCATGATTCCTAAGGTTGAAGCAGGAGAGTTTGAGATGATTACAGACTACAAAACCCATCTCCAAGAGTTACTTCAGGTCAATGGCGATGTAGCTATTCGTTATCAGGTGATTTCTGAAACGGGTCCTGCCCACGATAAGGTCTTTGATGTAGAAGTTCTTGTCGAAGGTAAGAGCATTGGTCAAGGTCAAGGTCGTTCTAAGAAACTAGCAGAGCAGGAAGCTGCCAAAAATGCCGTTGAGAAAGGGCTGGATTCATGTATTTAAAGGAAATCGAAATTCAGGGATTCAAGTCTTTTGCTGACAAGACTAAGGTCGTTTTTGACCAAGGAGTGACTGCAGTTGTTGGTCCCAATGGATCTGGAAAGTCCAATATTACAGAAAGTCTGCGTTGGGCTTTGGGGGAGTCAAGTGTTAAGAGTCTCCGTGGAGGCAAGATGCCGGATGTCATCTTTGCCGGAACAGAGAGTCGCAAACCGCTCAATTATGCTTCTGTAGTTGTGACTCTCGATAATCATGACGGATTTATCAAGGATGCAGGTCAAGAAATCAGGGTAGAACGCCATATCTATCGTAGTGGTGATAGCGAATACAAGATTGACGGCAAGAAAGTTCGTCTTCGTGATATTCATGATCTTTTCATGGATACAGGTTTGGGACGAGATTCCTTCTCTATCATTTCCCAAGGGAAGGTTGAGGAGATTTTCAACTCCAAGCCTGAAGAACGCAGAGCTATTTTTGAAGAAGCTGCTGGAGTTTTGAAATACAAGACTCGTAGAAAAGAGACTGAGAGCAAATTGCAACAAACTCAGGATAATCTGGATCGTCTTGAAGACATTATCTACGAGTTGGACAATCAAATCAAGCCTCTTGAGAAGCAAGCTGAAAATGCCCGTAAGTTTTTAGACTTGGAAGGTCAACGTAAGGCTATTTATTTAGACGTTCTGGTTGCTCAAATTAAGGAAAATAAGACTGAACTAGAATCGACAGAAGAAGAGTTGGCTCAGGTTCAGGAACTCTTGACTAGTTATTACCAAAAGCGTGAAAAATTAGAAGAAGAAAACCAAACTCTTAAAAAGCAACGCCAAGATTTACATGCTGAAATGACCAAAGATCAGGGCAGTTTGATGGACTTGGCTAGTCTGATTAGTGATTTAGAGAGAAAATTAGCCCTATCGAAATTAGAATTTGAGCAAGTAGCCCTGAATCAACAGGAAGCACAAGCCCGTTTGGCTGCTTTAGAGGATAAAAGAAATTCACTCAGCAAAGAAAAGTCTGATAAAGAAAGTTCTTTAGCTCTCTTA
Organism: Streptococcus mitis; assembly: GCF_013305725.1. Classification (NCBI taxonomy): domain Bacteria; kingdom Bacillati; phylum Bacillota; class Bacilli; order Lactobacillales; family Streptococcaceae; genus Streptococcus; species Streptococcus mitis. The sequence goes on along the minus strand of NZ_CP047883.1, from coordinate 1,234,452 downwards.
GAGGAAAATCTAGTCCAAAATAATCAAAAACTCAATCGTTTAGAAGCTGAATTGTTGGCTTTTTCAGATGATCCTGATCAGATGATTGAGCTTCTACGTGAACGCTTTGTAGCTCTTTTACAAGAAGAAGCGGATGTCTCAAACCAACTCACCCGCATCGAGAATGAGTTGGAAAATAGTCGTCAGCTTTCTCAAAAACAAGCAGATCAATTAGAAAAGTTGAAAGAACAGTTGGCCACAGCTAAAGAGAAGGCTAGTCAGCAAAAGGCGGATCTTGAAACTGCCAAGGAGCAAGTTCAAAAATTATTGGCTGACTATCAAGCTATTGCCAAGGAGCAAGAGGAGCAGAAATCTTCCTATCAAGCTCAACAAAGTCAACTATTTGACCGTCTGGATAATCTCAAAAACAAGCAGGCCAGAGCTCAGAGTTTGGAAAATATTCTGAGAAATCATAGTAACTTTTATGCAGGTGTTAAGAGTGTTCTCCAAGAAAAAGCTCGCCTTGGTGGGATTATTGGTGCAGTCAGTGAGCACCTGACCTTTGATGTGCATTATCAAACTGCTCTGGAAATCGCACTGGGAGCTAGCAGTCAGCATATCATCGTAGAAGATGAAAACGCGGCAACAAAAGCAATTGATTTTCTCAAACGAACTAGAGCTGGTCGTGCGACCTTCCTTCCTTTGACCACTATTAAGGCGCGTACGATTTCTAGTCAGAACCAAGATGCTATTGCTACAAGTCCAGGTTTCCTTGGTATGGCAGATGAGTTGGTGTCGTTTGATAAGAGACTAGAAGCCATTTTCAAAAACTTGCTAGCAACGACAGCTATTTTTGATAGCGTAGAACATGTGCGTGCAGCAGCTCGCCAGGTTCGTTATCAGGTTCGTATGGTGACATTGGATGGGACAGAGTTGCGCACAGGTGGTTCTTATGCAGGTGGTGCCAATCGCCAGAATAACAGCATTTTTATCAAGCCAGAACTGGAACAATTGCAAAAAGAAATTGCTGAAGAAGAAGCAAGCTTGCGTTCAGAAGAGGCGAGTTTGAAGACCTTGCAAGACCAGATGGCTAGATTGACAGAAAGATTAGAAGTTATTAAATCTCAAGGAGAGCAAGCTCGTATTCAGGAGCAAGGTTTGTACCTCGCCTATCAACAAACCAGTCAGCAAGTTAAAGAGCTAGAAACTCTTTGGAAACTTCAAGAAGAGGAATTAGATCGTCTTACTGAGGGAGATTGGCAAGCAGATAAGGAAAAATGCCAAGCACGCCTTGCTACTATCGCCAGTGACAAGCAAAATCTGGAAGCTGAGATTGAAGAGATTAAGTCTAACAAAAACGCCATCCAAGAACGCTATCAAAACTTACAGGAAGAGGTAGCGCAAGCTCGCCTGCTTAAGACAGAACTGCAAGGGCAAAAACGTTATGAAGTTGCAGATATTGAACGCTTAGGTAAGGAACTAAGTAATCTTGATCTTGAGCAAGAAGAAATCCAGCGCCTTCTTCAAGAAAAGGTTGATAATCTGGAGAAGGTTGATACAGAATTGCTCAGTCAACAGGCTGAAGAAGCCAAAAACCAGAAAACAAATCTCCAACAAGGTTTGATTCGCAAGCAGTTTGAGTTGGATGATATTGAAGGGCAACTGGATGATATTGCTAGTCATTTGGATCAGGCTCGCCAGCAGAATGAAGAGTGGATTCGCAAGCAAACACGTGCTGAAGCCAAGAAAGAAAAGGTCAGCGAGCGATTGCGCCATCTACAAAGTCAATTAACAGACCAGTATCAGATTAGCTATACAGAAGCTTTAGAAAAGTCTCATGAGTTGGAAAATCTCAATCTGGCAGAGGAGGAAGTTAAGGATTTAGAAAAGGCTATTCGCTCACTGGGTCCTGTCAACTTGGATGCTATTGACCAGTATGATGAAGTTCACAACCGTCTGGACTTCCTAAATAGCCAGCGAGATGACATTTTGTCAGCGAAAAACCTGCTCCTTGAGACCATTACAGAGATGAATGACGAGGTCAAGGAACGCTTTAAATCAACCTTTGAAGCTATTCGTGAGTCCTTTAAAGTGACCTTCAAACAGATGTTTGGAGGAGGTCAGGCAGACTTAATCTTGACTGAGGGAGACTTGCTGACAGCTGGGGTTGAGATTTCTGTTCAACCACCAGGTAAAAAAATCCAGTCGCTTAACCTAATGAGTGGTGGTGAAAAAGCCCTATCGGCTCTTGCCTTGCTATTCTCCATTATCCGTGTCAAGACTATTCCATTTGTTATCTTGGATGAGGTAGAGGCTGCGCTTGACGAAGCCAATGTTAAACGTTTCGGGGATTACCTCAATCGATTTGACAAGGATAGCCAGTTTATCGTCGTAACCCACCGTAAGGGAACTATGGCAGCGGCTGATTCCATCTATGGAGTGACTATGCAAGAATCAGGTGTTTCAAAAATTGTTTCGGTGAAGTTAAAAGATTTGGAAGAAACAGTAGACTAGTTACCAAACGATAGCATCTCTTAGGGGATGCTATTTTTTAAAACTAACATCTTGAATAATTTTTTAAGGTCAGTTCAGGGGCAAAAAACGACATTTGGGCTTTCCTTTTAGCGAAAAGGCTTTCTCTATGATATAATAGTTTCATGATTACAACAGTACCTATAAAAAATGAAAAAGATATCGCAGTACCTGATAAAACAGTTCTTGTATTAGGCTATTTTGACGGTATTCATAAAGGACATCAGAAGCTTTTTGAAGTAGCTAGCAAGGCTTCTATGAAAGAATATCTACCAGTTGTCGTGATGACCTTTACAGAGTCACCTAAGCTTGCTTTGCAACCGTACCAGCCAGAATTAATGCTTCATATTGTTAGCCATGAAGAACGGGAACATAAGATGAAATGGCATGGAGTAGAGGCTCTTTTCCTACTTGACTTTAGTAGTAAATTTGCTAGTTTAACGGGTCAAGAGTTCTTTGATACCTATGTTAGAGCATTAAAACCAGCGATTATTGTAGCGGGATTTGATTACACCTTTGGTTCTGATAAGAAAACTGCGGATGATTTGAAGGATTATTTTGATGGAGAAATCATCATTGTTCCTCCTGTTGAGGATGAAAAGGGGAAAATTAGTTCTACTCGTATTCGTCAAGCTATTCTTGATGGAGATGTCAGAGAAGCTGGTCATTTACTTGGCACTTCTCTACCGTCACGTGGAATGGTTGTTCATGGGAATGCTCGTGGACGGACTATCGGTTACCCAACAGCAAACTTAGTTTTAAGAGATCGAACCTATATGCCAGCAGATGGTGTTTACGTAGTCGATATTGAAGTGCAGCGTAAAAGATATCGTGGAATGGCGAGTGTCGGGAAAAATGTTACTTTCGATGGAGAAGAGCCACGTTTTGAAGTCAATATTTTTGATTTTTCAGACGACATTTACGGTGAAACAGTCATTGTTTACTGGTTAGACCGTGTCCGTGAAATGGTCAAATTTGACTCTGTTGAAGAACTGGTAGATCAACTCCAGAAGGATGAAGAAATTGCTCGGAATTGGAAGGATGCTGAGTAGGATGTTTAAAAAGTGAACCATATTTTGTGTTTGCTTTTTTATTTTTGGAAGAAATTCTTATAGATATAAACCTAATTGAAGCTTTGTTCGAAATCTGTTAAAATAGGGATATTAATAATTTTAAAAAATAAAGAAAAGAGATTATATGATTACAGGTGAATTAAAAAATAAAATTGATCAGTTGTGGGAAATACTTTGGACTGAAGGGAACGCAAATCCTCTAACAAATATTTAATATATGACATAAAGAGCAAAATCATAATTGACAATTCAAAAATCTCTGGAAGAATTGGAAACCTTGAAAAAATCACTTATGCAGAAGTATTTTGGTTAAGATTTGAGATGAGATAGCAGTTTTACACTATCATTGTAATTACCGTACTTATTTGTTACAATACTTCAAAGGAGGAAATCACATGGCAGTAAAAACAAGAAAACGAGGAAATTCAATTACCATTACGATTCCCAGTGAATTCAATACTCCAAGTGACGAAATTATATTTATTCCTGAAGAGTCTGGACATCAGATTTCTTATGTTTCTGATGATGCCTTTGATTTAAAACTGGATACAATTTTTGATGAATACGATGAAGTTTTCAAAGCTTTGGTGGAAAAATGACAGTATATTTAACGGAAGAGTAAATTGAAAAAATCAATGCTTTAGTAATTCAACGGTATTCTCCAAATAAGCAAATTCAAACAGTTAGTCCTTCAGCGTTAAATATGATTGTGAACTTACCAGAATAATTTGGTTTTAGTAAACCTTTTTATCCAACAATTTTTGATAACGCAACAATATTATTTGTCCGATTGATAAAGAAGTATGTTTTTGCCAATGCCAATAAGCGAACAGCCTTTTATGTTTTGGTTCAATTTTTACAATTAAATGGTTATCACTTTTCTTTTTCTGCGGAAGAAGCTGCTGATATGTGTGTGACTATAGTGGTAGGAGCTTTAACTGATGAAAAAATGATAAGCTATTCTAAATGGGTTTCTCAACATTTTATTAGAGAAAAAATTAAAAAATAAGCTAGTATGATGGATTGAAATGAGCATAAGAAAAAAATGAAGAGACAATATTAGAATTCTGTAATGCAGAAACTCTGATATTGTCTCTTTTTAAAACACTCGATACACGTAGGGATTTTCTGGTTTATTGACTTTGGTAAAGCTGTCAATTTCCAAGGTTGGGAGGTTTTGTTTGAGTTCTTTATGATAGTGATTGACGAGTTTTCCTTTGGCTGTTATCCAGGTGTTATTCTCATATTGACGGGGATTTCCCTTGGTCAGCAATCCATAGACACCAGAATCCGCGATACAGTGAATAATGCCGAAGCGGAACAGAAATTGGCTATTGGCATGACTGGGGTCGTTATAGACAAAGCCTGTGAACTGGACTGTCTTACCCTCAAACTCATCTGGATAGTCGTATATAGCCTCCATGACTTCCATATAGTTTTCATTAGTGATCTGAATACTATCTTGGGACAAGTATTTATCTGCCGCCGTTCGCATCTCCTTTTCATAGGCTGATTTTGAAAAATAAGAACTGGTATCTGGTTTCAAATATTGGCTTGTCGTACCTTCACTTGTCTGAATAGCTTGATCCGTTCCTTCCGATAAGGGGAAATGATAGCCTTTGGCAGAAACGGTCTGAGAATCCAAGCTAACAGTTGGAAAAGTTAAACCGACGACAATAGGAATAGCCAGAAGAGCAATACTCGTCACCTTCGCCAATCGGCTGTTCAGATGACTATGGGTTTTGACTTGCTTCATCCAGATATACAGTTGAACAATAGCCAAGATAAAGGAAAGCACCATGGAGATATAGGCTAGATAGGAATAGTGCATGTTGATGTACTGGTTTAATTTGCCCGACAAATGGAGATAAATGGTCAATTCAAAATAGCCAGCTAAAACTAAAAATCGAATCATAGAATGACTCCAATCAAGAGAGAATATACTAAGACAACGAGTGTCACAATCGTAATGAAGTGACTGATAAATCGTGCTTTCAAGTAATTTTTCATCATGAGAATATTTTTGATATCCAGCATTGGACCAATGACGAGAAAGGCCAGAACTGGTGCCAAGCCGAAACTTGAGAGAAGAGAAGCACCGATAAAGGCATCCGCCTCACTGCAGAGAGAGAGAAGAAAGGCCAAAAGCATCAAGAGTAGGATGGCAAAAAGAGGGGTTGCACTGATAGAGGTCAGAATCCGTGTCGGAACATAGACCTGTATAACAGAGGCGAAGAGACAGCCAAATACCAAATAACGCCCCGTATCAAAAAACTCATCAATAGCTTGCACAAAGACTTGAAAAACTTTCTTTGCAGGACTCAAGTGAGAAAAATCATGCTCATGACAGGCCAAACGATTTTCTTTTTGAATCGGTTCTTGCCAGAAAAATCCTAGAAAAATCCCAAGTATTACAGCTACAAGAATGGAACCAAGAGCTCGTAACAGAGCGACATGGAAGGAGTTGCCAAAGGCAGAATAAGTCGCAAAGAGAACAATGGGATTGATGACAGGTGCTGTTACGAGAAAGGGAACTGCCGTGTAACTGGGAACCTTTTTTTCCAGAAAACGATTGATAATGGGGACAATCCCACATTCACAAGAGGGAAAAAGCATCCCGACAAAGGTCCCAAAAAAGATTCTCCCCCAACGATTTCGAGGGAGAAAATGATAAACCTTGTCAGGTGTGATATAAACCTCAATCAGTCCTGAAACAATACTTCCTATCAGAACGAAGGGTAGGGCTTCAATGATTATAGAGAGAAAAATAGCCCCAGTCTGAAGTACACTAGACGGGAGTTGTTGGAAAGCAGTCATCTAGTTTTTCTTTTCTGCTTTGGCTTTTTTCTCTTTGTCATCAGGGAAAGTGACCTGCTTCAAATCTGGGAGTTTAGCAAACTCTTCAAACATCTTGTCCAAGTCGTCTCGTTTTGTAAATTTTACAGCCATAGGTGTACCTCGATTCTAAACTCTACCCCTATTATACTATTATTTTGAGGAAAAGGGAAAAGTTAAAATTGAGTATCTAACGAATAATAGAGCGTGATATATCCTAATATACACTATGATTGTGATATAATAATTGTGGAATAGCGGAGGAAATGATGGAACATAAAAAGATTGGTCAGGTTACTGACGAGGTAAAAGAAATTTTTAATATTGTTCTTGAAGCTAGTGATATCAAAGTTAACAAAGAAGGTTTAAGAAGTCATATGTTGAAACGGCATCATAATGATGTGATTCATCATATCGAAGACCTGGAACTTATACTAAGTAATCCAGATTTCGTTGGGGTCAATCCACGAGAGAAAGATGCTAGTTTTGAATATGTTAAAAGATTTGATGATAATGTTCTTGTTGCCATTAAGTTACATAAAAGTGGAGATTTCTTTTATGTTCCGACCATGTATCGTTTACAAGATTACAAGTTACAAAGTCGTATTAAGTCTGGTAGATTGAGAAAACTTGACAAAAAAAGTAGATAGTGCTAGAATAATATTAACGAAAGACATTTGAGGGCAGAAAGGTTCCTGCCGCACCTTGAAAAAGGTATCTGAGATGCTGGGTACACCGACCAGCCAAGTGTCCGTTATTTCAAAGGAGGGAGCTTAAATGCTCCTTTTTTGTTTAAAAATTTCAAAATAGATTACACTCACCGCAGGCTCAGGCTTGCGGTTTTTTTATTTCTCAAAAACACGCGTTTTGGACGATTAGAAACAGAAATCTAAATCCTATTGTTCAAAAAAGCGTTTTCTTCAAGAATAAAGAGGGAGAATAGTGGCGAATTATTGTCAAAAATAAAAACAGTGAAATTACTCATAGATTCTTTTGTAATCTAGTAGAATTTTAAATTGAAACCTTCTCAATGAATAGAATATTGAAATGAAGTAAATTTATTTCCCAACTTATGTTTTAAAATTGTAAGAGATAATTTGAATAAGATTGGCTTATGGTATAATAGATTCATGGATAAAAAATATGAAAAAATCTCCCAGGATTTGGGAGTGACGTTAAAGCAAATTGATACTGTTCTAAGTTTGACAGCAGAAGGGGCGACTATTCCCTTTATCGCTCGTTATCGCAAGGACATGACTGGTAGTTTGGATGAGGTGGCAATTAAGGCCATTATCGACTTGGATAAAAGCCTGACCAATCTCAACGACCGCAAGGAAGCTGTCTTGGCTAAGATTCAAGAACAAGGCAAGTTGACCAAGGAGTTGGAAGAAGCTATCTTAGCTGCCGAAAAATTAGCTGATGTAGAAGAACTCTATCTTCCATACAAGGAAAAGCGTCGGACCAAGGCAACTATTGCCCGTGAAGCAGGACTCTTCCCACTTGCTCGCTTGATTTTGCAGAATGTAACTGACTTAGAGAAGGAAGCAGAAAAGTTCGTCTGTGAAGGATTTGCGACTGGTAAGGAAGCCTTGGCTGGTGCAGTTGATATCTTGGTCGAAGCCTTATCGGAAGATGTGGCCTTGCGTTCCATGACTTATCAGGAGGTGCTGAGACACTCTAAACTCACTTCTCAAGTCAAGGATGAAAGTCTTGATGAAAAGCAGGTTTTTCAGATTTATTATGATTTTTCAGAGACGGTTGGGAATATGCAAGGCTATCGTACCTTGGCCCTCAATCGTGGGGAGAAGCTAGGTGTCTTGAAGGTCGGTTTTGAACATGAAACGGACCGTATTCTTGCCTTCTTTGCTGCTCGTTTCAAGGTAAAAAATACCTATATTGATGAAGTTATTCAACAGTCAGTTAAGAAAAAAGTTTTGCCTGCTATCGAGCGTCGTATTCGGACAGAATTGACCGAGAAGGCAGAAGAAGGAGCTATCCAACTCTTTTCTGACAACCTGCGCAATCTTCTCTTGGTTGCTCCGCTGAAAGGGCGCGTGGTTCTTGGATTTGACCCTGCCTTTCGTACAGGTGCCAAGCTGGCTGTCGTGGATGCGACGGGGAAAATGCTGACGACTCAGGTCATTTATCCTGTCAAACCAGCATCAGCTCGTCAAATAGAAGAAGCCAAGAAAGATTTGGCAGACTTGATTGGTCAATACGGCGTGGAAATTATTGCCATTGGAAATGGAACGGCTAGTCGTGAAAGCGAAGCCTTTGTGGCGGAAGTTCTGAAAGATTTTCCTGAAGTCAGCTATGTTATCGTCAATGAAAGTGGTGCTTCGGTCTATTCTGCCAGTGAACTTGCTCGTCAGGAGTTTCCAGACTTGACCGTTGAAAAACGCTCTGCTATTTCTATCGCCCGTCGTTTGCAAGATCCTCTTGCGGAATTGGTCAAAATCGATCCTAAGTCAATTGGTGTCGGTCAATACCAGCACGATGTCAGTCAGAAGAAACTGTCTGAAAGTCTGGACTTTGTCGTAGAAACTGTAGTTAACCAAGTCGGTGTTAATATTAATACGGCCAGCCCAGCTCTTCTTTCCCATGTCGCTGGACTCAATAAAACTATCTCTGAAAATATTGTCAAATACCGTGAGGAAGAAGGGAAAATCACTTCACGCGCGCAAATCAAGAAAGTTCCTCGTCTGGGAGCCAAGGCCTTTGAACAGGCAGCTGGTTTCCTTCGTATCCCTGAAAGTAGCAATATCCTTGATAATACAGGAGTTCACCCAGAAAATTACGCTGCCGTTAAGGAACTTTTCAAACTTTTGGACATTACAGACTTGAATGAAGAAGACCAAAGTAAACTCAAGTCCCTTTCAGTCAAGGAAATGGCGCAAGAACTAGACCTTGGTCCAGAAACCCTTAAAGATATCATTGCAGACCTTCTCAAACCAGGTCGAGATTTCCGTGACTCTTTTGATGCTCCAGTTCTCCGTCAAGATGTACTGGATATCAAGGATCTTGTTGTCGGACAGAAGCTGGAAGGTGTGGTGCGTAATGTCGTTGACTTCGGTGCCTTCGTTGATATCGGGATTCACGAGGACGGTTTGATTCATATTTCCCACATGAGTCGCAAATTTATCAAACATCCCAGCCAAGTGGTATCCGTTGGTGATTTGGTGACAGTCTGGGTCAAGAAAATCGATACTGAACGTGAAAAAGTCAATCTGTCGCTCCTCGCTCCAAATGAAACTGACTGATTACGTCAAACAGGTTTCGCTAGAAGACTTCGGCAGACCTTTTATCCATCAAGCTCAGTGGAATTCTCGTCTACGTTCGACAGGTGGGCGATTTTTCCCAAAAGATGGGCATTTGGATTTTAATCCCAAGGTTTATCAGAAACTGGGTCTGGATGTTTTTAGGAAAATTGTCCGACATGAACTCTGTCATTATCACCTCTATTTTCAAGGGAAGGGTTATCAACACAAGGATCGGGATTTTAAGGAACTGTTGAAAGCAGTGGATGGATTACGTTTTGTGCCCTCCTTGACAAATAGCCACTCCAAACCACTCAAGCTCTATCGTTGCCAATCCTGCCACCAAAGGTATCATCGCAAGCGAAGGATTGATACCAAACGCTATCGCTGTGGACTTTGTCGAGGTAAATTGCTACTGATAAATCAGCCTGAGGACTGATGAAAGCCGAGCCTACCCGTGATATACTATGTCTAACCTAGTAGAAAGAGGTAATATCATGAACAGTAAATTTTATAAAATGAGACGAAATCGCATGATTTCAGGAGTTCTGGCAGGTCTGTCAGACAAGTGGAACTTTGATGTTACCCTTGTTCGTTTTCTGTTTGCCATTTTTACAGTCGCAAATTTTGGACTTGGTGTGATTATCTATATCATCCTAGCTTCTATCATGCCAACCAAGGAAGACATCGAAGCAGAAATGTACGGAACAGGCCCACGTAAACGCAAAGAAGCCCAAGCCATTGACGATAATGAAGGCTGGTTTTGGTGAGGTAAATAAGGAAACAAGCTTTGTATTATAGAAGACAAGGCTTTTTTTCATCTTGTCAACATACATTGCTAAATGGTATAATAAGCGCATGAAACTATTTTAATGGATATTGTAGGACATGTTATACATTCTATTATGAAACTTATCAAGAAGAAAAAATTATAAATTTTAGAAAAAAATGGAGAAGCTTTATGTTTGGACAAAATGTTACAAAATTGATTATTGTTTGCGATGATAAAACTCATGGATACGGTAATTATTTACGTCAACTTGTAAGTACAAATGATGATGAAGATAATTTAATTGTTGGCACAAAAGATGGTGCGATTGAAGTAGCTGTATGGCTCGAAAAGGACTATCTAGCTAATATGGCAACTTTAATCTCTGAACAACACGTACTCTTTATTGGCGAGAATCAATCAAGTAAGAATGAAATATCAAGCATGAACATAAAATTTGAAAAATATGGAATGAAATATGGTTGGTTAGGAAAACGTGGGATGATGCTAGTATCAGAAGTTATTAGTCAACCAGAAACTTATGATGAATTTGTTGATTTTTGTCGTGGATATAAGTCTGACTTTGAAAAGATAGAATTTTCAAAATCACTTCCAGAGCAAGCTTTAGATGCAGTTAATGATGTCGTTGGTGGAAATAAAGCAGCTTTGATAGCAGGAGGTGCACTACTAGGTTTTTTGGCCCCTGGGATTACATTAGCTACTGGTGCAGTGCTAGGTGTTACTCAATTTCTTACAGGAACTGATAAAGAGAAAATCATGGATCAACAATACAGAGGTCTGACAGCAATACTATATTTGGATGGATTATCTGAGTTCTTGGAGGGATAATGAATGGAAGGCTTTAGAGAAGGATACGAATTCTTTCAAAAGCACGCAGGTAATTTTGCAGGACATACTGCTGGTGTACATTATTTAGACTCTGTAGAATCAGAGATAAAGAAGTTGGTGAATAATCTAAATGAATTTGAATATAATGGTGCACGTATAGATACACTAAAGGGAGATGTTGCTGAGTTTTGGCATGCTGGGACTTTTAATATTAATGCAGCTATTAATTCTTCAAAAAACAGGGTACAAGTTGATCGTAGTCATGACTTTGGCTCTGCTGATATTACAGGAATAAACTTCGATGCTGAATTTGGTTTAAAATATTATAAGGATGGGACAGCAAGTGCAATCCAGCAATCGAAAAGTATTTTAAATCGTTTCAATGAATACAAAGCTCGAGGTAGGAATGATAATCTCGAGAAATATTTAGAAGAACGGGGATTATTAGCTGAAACAGATTTAAATTCTCCAGTTTACGCAGGTCAGTATAGAGTAATTCCATCAGATCAGCTAAAAGAAGCTACTATGTTTTTAGAGCAAAAAATAAGAGAAGAAGCTGTAAAGCGACCGGAGCAAGTTCATCGCTATGAAGAAACTCTAAAATTACTGAGTGATAAAGTTAAAGATAATAAGGGGAATGAATCGATTACTTTGTCGGAACAGGAAGCACGTGAACTTGCAAAATTGTCTAAAGAGGGTGGAGTAAATTCTAAGGATTTACACTTAACAACTGAAGAATTGATTAAGTATACCAATATCTTAAGACATGCGTATAAAGCTGGCTTAACTGCAGCAACCATATCAATGGCATTAAGAGTTGCTCCTGAAGTATTGAATGCCATAGCTTATCTAATTAAAAATGGAGAAATTGAAGAATGTCAATTCAAAAAGATAGGATTTGCGGCTATTACAGGTGCAGGTGAAGGATTTGTAAGAGGTACAGTTTCAGCAGCGATTACAGCAAGTTGTAAGGCAGGGCTATGTGGTAGTGCAATGAAATCTATCGATCCATCAGTAGTTGGTGCAGTGACTGTATTAGTGATGAATTCAATGAAAAATTCGTATCAAGTCACTACTGGTAACATGAGTAGAGCTGAGATGGTTAATGAATTAATAAAAGAAATGTTTGTGACAACTTGTGCTTTATCAATGGGTTCTGTGAGCCAATCTCTGATTGAAATTCCTGTACTAGGATACATGATTGGTAGTTTTGTAGGATCGATAGCTGGTTCTGTAATTTACTCTTCAATATATAATCCAGTACTATCATTTTGTGTCGATTCAGGATTTATTCTATTTGGTTTAGTGGATCAAAATTACGAGTTGCCAGAAGAAGTATTAAAAGAAATAGGAATTGAAGTTTTTGAATATGAAAAGTTTGAATACGAACCGTTTGAATATGAGAAGTTTGAATACAAGCGATTTGAATATGAACAATTTGAGTATGAGAAACTTCATACGATATTCCTAAGAAGAGGAGTTATAGGTGTAAATTGTGTAGGATATTTATAATACTTGGATTGGATGTCTTTTATAAGTACGAGTATATTTATAATTATATAGGACAATTTATTTCTATCCGAAATTTTTTTAAGTTAGAGCAGTCAATAACTGTTAAATGCTAAAATAGAAACGCAAAGAAGCTCAAGCCATTGAAGAAAATGATGGATGGTTTTGGTGAGGTAGAAACAGTTATTTTACTGTTAGTCTATGAATTCGACTAATCTATTTTAAAATTTTTGAACCCTTGTATCTGCAAGGGTTTTATTATTACTTTCTTTTTATGGTAAAATATTTTTAATGAAATGGGTATATTTCCCCCAATCTTACAAAAATGTAAGATTAAAGCCTTTTTTGTAAGGTTAGGTTATGGCAAGCGGTCTTTTTTTGATGTAAACTAGACTCATAAAGAACAAAGGAGTAACATCATGAAAAAAATCTTACATAAGAAAACAAGAAAACTAAGCCACAAAGATATCGAGCGCGTTCAGTTGGGGTGCGCTATGATGCAAGCAACATTTCATTTGATGGGATATTAAGAAAGGAGATTCTCATGACACTTTTAGATGTAAAACACGTTCAAAAAATTTATAAAACTCGTTTTCAGGGCAACCAAGTAGAAGCCCTCAAGGATATTCACTTTACCGTCGAAAAAGGCGATTACGTCGCTATCATGGGTGAGTCTGGTTCTGGTAAATCAACTCTTCTCAATATTCTAGCTATGCTGGATAAACCAAGTCGTGGGCAGGTTTACTTAAATGGAACGGACACCGCAACCATTAAAAATTCACAAGCCTCTAGCTTCCGTCGTGAAAAGCTAGGATTTGTCTTCCAAGACTTTAACTTGCTAGATACTCTATCTGTTAAGGATAATATCTTGCTTCCACTTGTCTTGTCAAGAAGACCTATTACGGAGATGATGAAGAAATTGGTGGTGACAGCTGAGAATCTGGGAATCAACCAATTACAAGAGAAGTACCCTTACGAGATTTCAGGAGGGCAGAAACAGCGTGTAGCAGTAGCTCGTGCCATCATCACAGAACCTGAAATTCTCCTTGCGGATGAGCCAACAGGCGCCCTTGACTCCAAGTCATCTGCAGCTCTACTGGATGTTTTTGATGAAATCAATGAGCGTGGACAAACCATTCTTATGGTAACCCACTCAACAGCAGCAGCTAGCAGAGCTAAACGTGTACTCTTTATCAAAGACGGCATTCTTTACAACCAAATCTACCGTGGAGAGAAGACAGAACGTCAGATGTTCCAAGAAATCTCTGATACCTTGACTGTCATGGCAAGCGAGGTGAATTAGTATGTTTCGATTAACCAATAAGTTAGCGGTATCGAACTTGATTAAAAACCGCAAACTCTACTATCCTTTTGCGCTGGCTGTTCTCTTGGCAGTCACCGTCACCTATCTCTTTTACTCCTTAACCTTCAATCCCAAGATTTCGGAAATCCGTGGAGGGACAACCATTCAAGCTACTCTAGGATTTGGTATGTTTGTCGTCACCCTTGCGTCAGCCATTATCGTCCTCTATGCCAATAGTTTTGTCATGAAGAACCGTTCCAAGGAACTAGGAATTTATGGCATGTTGGGCTTGGAGAAGCGTCATCTAATCAGTATGACCTTTAAGGAGTTAGTGGTATTTGGGATTCTAACTGTTGGAGCGGGTATCGGTATTGGAGCCTTGTTTGACAAGTTAATTTTCGCTTTCTTGCTCAAACTGATGAAATTGAAGGTTGAGCTGGTCGCTACCTTCCAAATGAATGTTGTCATTGCAGTACTTGTTGTCTTTGGTTTGATTTTCCTAGGCCTCATGTTCCTGAATGCCCTTCGAATTGCCCGTATGAATGCCCTCCAGCTCTCTCGTGAGAAAGCAAGCGGAGAGAAAAAAGGTCGTTTCCTACCTCTCCAAACTATTCTTGGTTCCATAAGTTTAGGGATTGGATATTATCTTTCCCTTACTGTAAAAGATCCTCTTACAGCCTTAACAACTTTCTTCCTAGCTGTTTTGCTGGTTATTTTTGGAACCTATCTCTTGTTCAATGCAGGTATTACCGTTTTCCTCCAAATCTTAAAGAAAAATAAGAAATACTATTACCAGCCCAATAACCTTATCTCAGTGTCTAACTTGATTTTCCGTATGAAGAAAAATGCGGTTGGACTAGCAACTATCGCAATTTTGTCAACAATGGTTTTGGTAACCATGTCAGCAGCGACTAGTATTTTCAATGCCTCAGAAAGCTTTAAAAAAGTTCTAAATCCTCATGATTTTGGGGTTTCAGGGCAAAATGTTGAAAAAGAAGACTTGGACAAACTCTTGAGCCAGTTTGCAAGTGATAAAGGTTATAAGATTAAAGAGAAAGAAGTGCTTCGTTACGCTTACTTTGGTGTTGCAAACCAAGAAGGTAGCAAGTTAACCCTTTTTGAAAAAGGACAAAATCGTGTCCAACCCACAACAGTTTTCATGGTATTTGACCAAAAAGATTATGAAAATATGACTGGCCAAAAATTGTCTCTATCAGGAAATGAGGTCGGACTCTTTGCAAAGAATGAGGGAGTTAAAGAACAGAAAGCTCTAACTCTAAATGATCATCAATTTTCTGTCAAAGAAGAATTTACTAAAGATTTCATTGTAAACCATGTTCCAAATCAGTTTAATATTTTGACTGCTGATTACAATTACCTTGTTGTACCTAATTTACAAGCCTTTTTGGATCAATTCCCAGATTCGGCTATCTATAATCAGTTTTACGGTGGTATGAATGTAAATGCCAACGAAGAAGAACAACTCAAGGTCGCTGAAGAATATGATAAATACCTCAACCAGTTTAATGCTCAATTAAACACGGAAGGTAGCTATGTGTATGGTAGCAATCTAGCAGATGCTAGTGCTCAAATGAGTGCCCTCTTTGGTGGTGTCTTCTTTATCGGTATTTTCCTATCCATTATCTTTATGGTCGGAACGGTTCTGGTCATCTACTACAAACAAATTTCTGAAGGCTATGAAGACCGTGAACGCTTTATTATCTTGCAGAAAGTCGGTTTAGATCAAAAGCAAATCAAGCAAACCATCAACAAACAGGTTTTAACTGTTTTCTTCCTCCCTTTGCTCTTTGCTTTCCTACACCTAGCCTTTGCCTATCATATGCTTAGCCTGATTCTTAAAGTGATAGGTGTACTGGATGCGACTATGATGTTGACAGTGACTTTGTCTATCTGCGCTGTCTTCCTCATCGCCTATGTGCTGATTTTCATGATTACTTCAAGAAGTTATCGCAAGATTGTGCAAATGTAAAAAAAAATACCTCGACTTCAAAATCGAGGTATTTCTTGTATACTAAATGCTGAAAAGTTGTCCTAGCAAGAAGGTAACTCCCATAGTTAAGAGACCAATAGCAAGGTTCCGAATCATAGCTGTTTTGGTTGGGGCTTTTCCAAGTCTGGCACTAGTGTAACCAGTGAGAAGAAGGGCCACACCGACGATAAGGACAGTAACAGGGATGCGGTAACCACTTGGGAAAACGGTAATTGAAAGCATTGGTGGTAAGCTACCAAGGAAAAAAGAAATAAAGCTAGAGATAGCAGCATGCCAAGGATTGGTAAATTCTTCATACTCAATCCCATATTTTTCCTCTACCAAAGCCTTGAGAGGATTATTTAAAAAGGCCTTGTTGGTCAAAAGTTGAGCAGAGGTTTCGCATTCTCCATTTTGGATATAGGCAGCATAGAGGGACTTTTTGGCTAGTTCCATATCTTGGTCTAGCAAGAGTTTCTCACGCGCAACGGCTGCTTCCTCGGTATCTTTTTGAGTTGAAACGGATACATATTCTCCACCAGCCATTGAAAAGGCACCAGCTAAAATAGCCGCAAAACCTGATAAAAAGATAATCCAGATATTGCTAGTGGCACTGGCAACCCCGATAACCACACCAGCAATGGAAATAATCCCATCATTGGCACCAAGAACACCTGCACGCAGGATATTTAAACGACCTGCAAAATTTGAATCGATTTCGTGATTTGTTTCTGACATACTAATCTCCTTTTTATCCAGTATAAAGGAAACAGGTAATTAAATCAATCTTTTAAAAGTATCTGAAAAAAGTTGCACGATTTTAATTTTACGAGCTTTTTTAAAAGTTAGAAACAGTACTAGCTAGTAGAGAAGGATAAAAGAGATGCAAAGCTGATAGACTCGTCCTTTTTCTAGTTATATATGGTATAATAGGAGGTAGATTTACTAATCGGAGTAAGAAAGATTTTATGATTAAGCTAGTAGCAACGGATATGGACGGAACCTTCCTAGATGGGAATGGATGCTTTGATATGGACCGCCTCAAGTCTCTCTTGGTTTCCTACAAGGAAAAAGGGATTTACTTTGCGGTAGCTTCAGGGCGCGGATTTCTATCCTTAGAAAAATTATTTGCTGATGTTCGTGATGACATTATTTTTATCGCGGAAAATGGCAGTTTGGTCGAATATCAAGGTCAGGACTTGTATGAAGCGACCATGTCTCGTGACTTTTATCTGACGACTTTTGAAATGCTGAAAATGTCACCTTATGTAGATATCAATAAACTGCTCTTGACGGGTAAGAAGGGTTCTTATGTGTTAGATACGGTTGATGAGACCTATTTGAAAGTGAGCCAGCACTATAATGAAAATATCCAAAAAGTAGCGAGTTTGGAAGATATCACAGATGACATTTTCAAATTTACAACCAACTTCACAGAAGAAACGCTGGAAGCTGGTGAAGCTTGGGTCAATGAACATGTTCCTGGTGTTAAGGCCATGACAACTGGCTTTGAATCTATTGATATTGTTCTGGACTATGTCGATAAGGGAGTGGCTATTGTTGAATTAGCTAAAAAACTTGGTATCACAATGGATCAGGTCATGGCGTTTGGAGACAATCTAAATGACTTGCATATGATGCAGGTTGTGGGACATCCTGTAGCTCCTGAAAATGCACGACCAGAAATTTTAGAATTAGCAGAGACTGTGATTGGTCACCATAAGGACCAGTCGGTTATAGCTTATATGGAGGGCTTATAATGGCAGATATAAAATTGATTGCATTGGACTTGGACGGGACCTTGCTGACTACTGATAAAAGGCTGACGGATCGAACCAAGGCAACCTTGAAAGCTGCGCGTGATCGTGGTATCAAGGTCGTATTGACAACTGGTCGTCCCTTAAAAGCTATGGATTTCTTTCTCCATGAGCTAGGGACTAATGGTCGGGAAGATGAGTATACCATTACTTTTAATGGTGGTTTGGTTCAGAAAAATACAGGTGAAATCCTTGATAAGACAGTTTTTTCATATGATGATGTGTCACGCTTGTATGAGGAAACAGAGAAATTATCACTTCCTCTTGATGCTATCTCAGAAGGAACTGTTTATCAGATTCAATCCGACCAAGAAAGTCTTTATGCCAAATTCAATCCAGCTTTGACTTTTGTTCCAGTGGACTTTGCAGACTTATCTAGTCAAATGACTTATAATAAATGTGTGACTGCCTTTGCTCAAGAACCCTTGGATGCAGCCATTCAGAAGATTTCTCCAGAATTGTTTGACCAATATGAAATCTTTAAATCACGTGAAATGTTGCTAGAGTGGTCACCAAAGAATGTTCATAAAGCAACAGGTTTAGCAAAACTAATCAGCCATCTTGGAATTGACCAAAGCCAAGTTATGGCCTGTGGTGACGAGGCCAATGACCTATCTATGATTGAGTGGGCAGGGCTCGGTGTTGCCATGCAAAACGCTGTTCCTGAAGTCAAGGCAGTCGCAAATGTAGTGACTCCAATGACCAATGATGAAGAGGCTGTCGCCTGGGCTATCGAAGAATATGTGCTAAAGGAGAACTAAGATATGGGATTATTTGACCGTCTATTCGGAAAAAAAGAAGAACCTAAAATCGAAGAAGTTGTAAAAGAAGCTCTGGAAAATCTTGATTTGTCTGAAGATGTTGAGCCAGCCTTAACAGAAGCTGAGGAACTTCCTCATGAAGAAGCAGAAGTTGAAAGTTCTGAAGAAGCTGTGTTTAAAGAAGACGAAAATCAAGAGACAGTTGAAGAAAATAACAATTTAGAGCCAGTTGTAAAAGTTCCTCAAGAAGAAATAGAAGAATTACCAAACTCAGAAGAAGTCCCAGATGAAGAGAAGCTTGAGTACGAAGGAACTGTAGAAGAAAATAGTTCTAAAGTGTTTGAACCAGAAAGGCTTCAATCAGAAGAAACTGTTCAGGAAAAATATGACCGCAGTCTTAAGAAAACTCGTACAGGATTTGGTGCTCGTTTAAATGCTTTCTTTGCTAATTTCCGCTCTGTTGACGAAGAATTCTTCGAGGAACTGGAAGAACTGCTGATTATGAGTGACGTTGGTGTTCAAGTCGCTTCTAACTTAACAGAAGAGCTTCGCTATGAAGCTAAACTCGAAAACGCTAAGAAGCCTGATGTACTTCGCAGTGTCATTATCGAGAAATTGGTTGAACTCTATGAAAAGGATGGCAACTACGATGAACAAATCCATTTCCAAGATGGTTTGACAGTTATGCTCTTTGTTGGAGTTAATGGTGTCGGGAAAACAACTTCTATCGGGAAACTAGCCAACCGCTACAAACAAGCTGGTAAGAAGGTCATGCTTGTTGCGGCAGATACCTTCCGTGCAGGGGCGGTAGCCCAGCTAGCTGAATGGGGTCGACGAGTAGATGTTCCAGTAGTGACTGGACCTGAGAAAGCTGACCCAGCCAGTGTGGTCTTTGATGGCATGGAACGTGCTGTGGCTGAAGATATCGATATTCTCATGATTGATACTGCAGGTCGTCTACAAAACAAGGACAACCTTATGGCTGAGTTGGAAAAGATTGGTCGTATCATCAAACGTGTTGTGCCAGAAGCACCGCATGAAACCTTCTTAGCACTTGATGCATCAACAGGTCAAAACGCTCTTGTGCAGGCCAAAGAATTTTCGAAAATTACCCCTTTGACAGGAATAGTCTTGACCAAGATTGATGGAACGGCTCGAGGTGGTGTTGTTTTAGCCATCCGTGAAGAACTCAATATTCCTGTTAAATTGATTGGTTTTGGTGAAAAAATCGATGATATTGGAGAGTTTAACTCAGAAAACTTTATGAAGGGTCTCTTGGAAGGCTTAATCTAATCAGAAACAAAAATCCTGCAAGGAACAAACTTGCAGGATTTTTTTATTCTAAGCGACCATCTTGACGGTAGGCGATATCTGGTTGCCAAGTCCATTTGGCACCGAATTTTTCAAGTAAGTCAAAGCTAGCTTGAGGTCCCATGCTTCCAGCTTTATAGTCATGAAGTGGGGCACCATTTTCAGCCCAGAGTTCTTCGATACGGTCAATCAATTTCCATGACGCACCAACTTCATCCCAGTGGCTAAAGTTAGTTGAGTTGTTATTTAAGACATCATAAATCAATTTCTCGTATGGTTCCGGAGAGGCACCAGTTGCGGTCGCATCTGTACGGTAATCAAGTGAGTTAGGAGCCAAGTTGAATTCTTCTCCTACTTGCTTCCCATTTAGGCTAAGAGAGAAGCCTTCTGTTGGTTGGATATAGATGGTCAAAATGTTTGGAGCAAGTGGTTCTCCAAAGATAGAATCCATTTGTTTAAAGACGATGTTGACATGAGTTCCTTTCTCAGTCAGACGTTTACCAGTACGGAAGAAGAAAGGAACACCACGGAATCGATCGCTGTCTACAAAGAAGGCACCAGATGCAAAGGTTTCAGTTGTTGATTCTGGATTTACATTTGGCTCGCTACGATAAGAGATGTATTTCATGCCATCAATCTTACCAGATCGGTATTGACCACGGATAAAGTGTTCTTTAAGTTCTTCATCAGTTGGATGATAGAGGTTTTTAAAGACCCTAATCTTCTCAGCACGAATCTCGTCTTTTGTGAAGCTTGCTGGCTTGTCCATAGCAAGGAGAGAAAGAAGTTGTAGTGTGTGGTTTTGTACCATGTCACGGAGGGCACCAGATTCATCATAGTAGCCACCACGTTCTTCTACACCCAAGCGCTCTGCAAAGGTAATTTGAACATTGTCGATAAAGTCCTTGTTCCAAACATTTTCAAAGATCAGGTTTGCAAAGCGAACTGCAAAGATGCTTTGGATCATTTCCTTACCAAGATAATGGTCGATACGGAAAATTTGTTCTTCGTCAAATGTTGCTAGGAGTTCGTCATTCAACTTGCTTGCGCTTGCGTAATCTGTACCAAATGGTTTTTCAACGATTAAACGTTCAAAACCTTTACCGTCTACAATGTTTTCAGACTTAAGGTGTTTAGCAATAGTTCCAAAGAACTGAGGTGCCATAGACAAGAAGAAGAGCTTGTTGTGTTCAGCTTGGTACTTGTCATTTAGTTCAGCCTGCAATTGACGTAAAGCAATGTAGTGCTCTGTATCATTGACATCATGACTTTGATAGTAGAAGTGACTAGCAAACTCCTGAGCCTGTTCAGTACTATCTGCTAAATCAAGGATAGATTCGACTACAACAGATTCAAAATATTCCTTGCTCCAAGGACGACGGGCAGTTCCAATAACGGCAAAGTGCTCGGAAAGATTGCCGGATTTATATAGTCTAAAAAGGGAAGGGTAGAGCTTGCGTTTAGCCAGGTCTCCACTCGCACCGAAAATTGTAACAATAACCTTAGATGACATCTAGCTACCTAATTTCTATTTTTATTCCTAGTCTTGCTAGGTATGAGGAAACCTCATTTCATAAACTTAATTCTAACATAATTTTCCTAAAAATCAAAAAATCCAATACGAGATAGAAAAAAACTGCAAGGAAATCCTTACAGTTTGAGTTTAGACGTTTAAGACCTTGTCCAAGAAATCTTTCAGACGTGGGTGTTGTGGGTTATCAAAGATTTGATCAGGTGTTCCGTCTTCAAGGAACTCGCCATCTGCAGTAAAGATAACGCGGTTAGCAACCTGACGAGCAAATCCCATCTCATGGGTTACGATAATCATGGTCATACCTTGTTCAGCCAATTCCTTCATAACATTTAGTACGTCTCCGACCATCTCAGGGTCAAGGGCAGAAGTTGGTTCATCAAAGAGCATGATGTCTGGATTCATTGCTAGTCCACGAGCGATGGCCACACGCTGTTTTTGACCACCTGATAGGCTATCTGGGTTAGCATTAGCTTTATCTGCTAGCCCAACCTTGTCAAGCAACTCCATTCCCAATTTCTCAGCTTCTTCCTTAGTCATCAACTTGTGCTCAATTGGAGCAAAGGTGATATTGTCCAATACAGACATATGAGGGAAGAGGTTGAAGTGTTGGAACACCATTCCGATATTTTCACGGACGTGGTCAACGTTGGTTGTTTTTTCAGTTAAGTCATAACCGTTCACAGTGATGTGACCGCTAGTAACTTCTTCTAAAAGATTAAGGCTACGGAGGAAAGTTGACTTACCAGAGCCTGAAGGACCGATGATACAAACAACATCTCCTTCATAGAACTTAGTTGTAATTCCTTTTAGAACTTCATTTTTTCCATAATACTTATGTAAATCATTTACATCAATTTTTAATTTTGCCATTAACGAATCCTCTTTTCTAAGCGTTTCGCTAGTCTAGTCAAAAGTGTGATAATTACAAGATAGAAGATAGCAAGGATTGCATACATCTTGAAACTTTGGTAGTTACGGGCGATTATAATCTTACCAGTTTGGAAGAGTTCCACCAAACCGATAGCAGATACGATAGTTGTATCTTTAAGAGCAATAACGAATTGGTTAACAAAGTTTGGCAACATCAATTTAGTTGCTTGTGGCAAGATAATCTTACGCATGGTTTTTCCATAAGAGATCCCCAAGCTTCGGCTGGCTTCCATTTGACCAACTGGAACGGCCTGAATACCACCACGAACGATTTCAGCGATATAAGCGGCTGCATTGAGCGATAGGGCAATGGTACCAGCTACAAAGTCGTTAATTGGGCTTTGTTGGCCTGTAATAGACTCGATGAAGTTTGGAATTCCCCAGAAGATGAAGGCTGCAAGAATCATCAAAGGAATACCACGGATAACGTCAACGAAAATCTCAGAGATGACGCGAAGAGATTTGTAGGGGCTAACGCTAAACATACCAAAGATAATTCCGATAACAATGGCAATAGCAAATGAGATAAGAGCTAGAGCAAGAGTGATACCAAGCCCGCTAAGGAGTTGTTTGTAGTTATTTTGAAGTAAGCCCCAGATAGTTGTTTCGTCAACAGTGTTTGTTGAAGCAGATGAAGATTCGCTAGCTAGGTATTTATCAAGAATCTTTTGGAATTCTCCGTTTGCTTTAAGGTTTGCAAGTCCGTTATTGAACATTTCAATCAATTCTGGATTTGCTCCTTTTTTAACAGCAAAGGCTGTTTCACCGATTGGAGTTCCAGCGATTGGAGTTTTCAATTTTTGCCCTTGGCTAATAGAATATTTGAGGACAGGCTCATCATCCATAACGGCATCAATGGCACCAGTGTTTAAACTGTCATACATTGAAGAACCATCAGCGAAGGTTTTGATTTTGTAACCGTATTTGCCTTGATTTTCTGTTAGGAAGGTTTGAGAAGCAGTTCCGTTTTTAACACCGACTGTCTTTCCTTTTAAATCTTCATAAGAAGCAATGGTACTTGATTCTTTGACACCAAGGATAGTATTGGCAGTGTAGTAGGATTCTGAAAAGTCAAAAGTTGCCTTACGAGCATCTGTGACAGACATACCGGCAATGATACCATCAGCTTGACCAGCTTGGACAGCACTGATAGCTGCATCGAAACCAGGATTGGTAATTTCAATTTCAAAACCTTGGTCTTTAGCGATTGCCTTAATCAAGTCCATATCAATTCCAGTAAATTGGTTGCTTGAGTTTTGGAACACAAAAGGTGCAAAAGAAGAATCACTGGCAATGATGTATTTAGCTTTAACAGGAATGGCTTTTAATCCTGCTAGAGTAGATGTAGTTGGCACTGCTGAAGAAGATGAAGCAGTCCATTTCTTGATGATTTTATCAAGGCTACCATCTTTTTTCATTTCAGCCAAGGCTTGGTTAAATTCAGTGACTAGGTGCTCGTATTTGCTTCCTTTTTTAACACCGAAAGCAAAACTTCCTACAGCTTCACCATCCATTTCAATATGGAGGTCTTGACCTTGGTTAATAGCATACTCGATAACAGGTTTGTCATCCATCATGGCATCAATGGCACCAGCACTCAAGCTGTTGTTCATCAAATCACCAGTGTCAAATGTTTTAATAGCAAAGCCGTATTTGTCCTTAATACTTTCAAGGAAACGTTGAGCGGCAGTTCCATTTTTAACACCAACAGTTTTACCTTTTAATTGGTCATACTGACTAATCTTGTGTGACTTTGTAGTTGCAATGACAACTTTTGTATCATAGTAAGTATCAGACATTGTGAAAACTTTTTCACGTTCTGCAGTTTTTGTCATTCCTGCCATAATAGCGTCAGCTTGACCAGCTTGAACTGCATTCACCGCTGCGTCAAATCCAGGATAGGACATCTGAATGTTCCATCCTTTAATCTCAGCGACTTTGTTAATAATGTCAACATCAATTCCTTTATAAGTTTGATCTGAATCTTTAAACTCAAAAGGTGCATAGGCGGTATCAGACACAATCTTAATTGTTTCTGCCTTAGCAATACCTAATGAGAAAATTGGGAATAAAATTAGCAAAAATGCTAGAAATTTTTTCTTCATTTTTAGTCTCCTTTTCCGAATATTTTTCCATTATATCAGAAAAAACTAAAAAATGCAAATCTAGGGGCTTTTATGTTAGAAGATATAACATAAAAGCCCTTTATTTCTTTCTTGAACTGCTACCACAAAGTGCTATAATAATAGTATATAATAGAAGAAAAGAGAACGGAGATATGAAGAACAAAAGAATTTTTAAAGACTTTCAAGCTTCTCAAATGAGATTAAACATTTACACAAGCCCCTTGTTAGCCTTTGTTTTTGTCTTTATAGGAGAGTTTGTGGCTTATACTTTGTATGGTATTAGCTTGTTAGCTCTCATCGGACTTGCTAGAAATTTTGGAGAGGCTGGCCAAAATCTTGCAACCTACTTGCAGACCTTGCAACAGAGCTTGACGGATAAAACAAGTGACTTTCGTTTAATTTTAGAATTGCTGGCCTTTGGATTCGTTCTCAATACTGTGTTCAGATGGACTAGAAAAGTTGAGAAAAGACCTATTCGAACCTTGGGATTTTATAGAGAGAATTTCCTCAGCAATCTTCTGAAAGGATTTGGGCTAGGTCTGGCACTTTTTCTTCTGACCTTGTTAGGTTTAGTAGCATTAGGGCAATATCGTTTTGAGTCTATTCACTTAAATCCTTATTCTCTTACCTTTGTTGTCTTGACTATCCCATTTTGGATTTTACAGGGGACAACAGAAGAAGTGGTGGCCCGTGCTTGGCTCCTTCCTCAATTGGCCTCAAGAACCAATCTAAAACTGGCTGTTCTTATATCTAGCCTGTTCTTCACCCTACTTCATATGGGCAATTCTGGTCTAACCCCTCTATCTCTAGCGAATCTCTTTTTATTCGGAGTTGCCATGTCTCTTTACCTTCTCAAAACTGATACAGTTTGGGGTGTTGCAGGTATTCATGGCGCCTGGAATTTTGCTCAGGGTAATCTCTTTGGGATTTTAGTTAGTGGTCAACCATCAGGAACGTCTCTGATGACCTTTTTACCACAAGGCGATCAGAGCTGGCTATCAGGTGGTTCTTTTGGGATAGAAGGTTCCATTATGATAAGTCTAGTCTTGCTACTGCTGATTGTCTATCTTGCCTATCAATTAAAGAAAGAAAATGAAAGGATGTGACTTCGGTCCGTCCTTTTCTTCGTGAAAATGCTATAAGTATGCTAAAATAGGAATAGCATATCGAGAGAGGATTCTTATGATCAATCGTATTACAGATAATCAATTTAAACTAGTATCAAAATATCAACCATCAGGAGATCAACCACAAGCTATCGAGCAGTTGGTTGATAATATCGAGGGTGGAGAAAAAGCTCAGATTCTGATGGGGGCGACCGGAACAGGGAAGACCTATACCATGAGTCAGGTCATTTCCAAAGTCAATAAACCTACTCTGGTCATCGCCCACAATAAAACTCTAGCAGGCCAGCTCTATGGGGAGTTTAAGGAATTTTTCCCTGAAAATGCAGTTGAGTACTTCGTATCTTACTATGATTATTACCAACCTGAGGCCTATGTCCCTTCTAGCGATACCTATATTGAAAAGGATAGCTCTGTCAATGACGAGATTGACAAACTCCGCCACTCTGCTACTTCAGCCCTTTTGGAGCGTAATGATGTTATTGTCGTGGCCTCAGTCTCTTGTATCTATGGTTTGGGTTCGCCCAAGGAATACGCTGATAGTGTCGTTAGTCTCCGTCCAGGTCTTGAAATTTCTCGTGATAAACTCTTAAATGACTTGGTCGATATTCAGTTTGAGCGAAATGATATTGATTTCCAACGTGGAAAATTTCGAGTTCGTGGGGATGTAGTGGAGATTTTCCCAGCATCTCGTGATGAACACGCTTTTCGAGTAGAGTTTTTTGGAGACGAAATTGACCGTATTCGTGAGGTTGAGGCTCTGACTGGTCAGGTGTTGGGAGAAGTGGATCATTTGGCTATTTTCCCAGCTACTCACTTTGTGACCAATGACGACCACATGGAAGTTGCCATTGCCAAGATTCAGGCCGAGTTGGAGGAGCAGTTAGCTATCTTTGAAAAGGAAGGTAAATTGCTAGAAGCCCAGCGCTTGAAGCAACGTACAGAGTATGATATCGAAATGCTGCGCGAGATGGGCTATACCAACGGTGTTGAAAACTACTCACGCCACATGGATGGTCGTAGCGAAGGTGAGCCTCCTTATACGCTTCTTGACTTCTTCCCAGATGATTTCTTGATTATGATTGATGAAAGTCACATGACCATGGGGCAAATCAAGGGCATGTACAATGGAGACCGCTCGCGTAAGGAAATGCTGGTTAATTATGGTTTCCGTTTGCCGTCTGCCTTGGACAATCGACCTTTACGTCGCGAAGAGTTTGAAAGCCATGTGCATCAGATTGTTTACGTTTCAGCGACACCTGGTGACTATGAAAATGAACAGACCGAGACAGTGATTGAGCAAATCATTCGTCCAACAGGACTCTTGGATCCAGAGGTAGAAGTCCGTCCGACTATGGGACAGATTGATGACCTTTTGGGTGAAATCAATGCCCGTGTTGAAAAGAATGAACGAACCTTTATCACCACTTTGACTAAGAAAATGGCAGAGGACTTGACCGACTACTTCAAGGAAATGGGTATCAAGGTCAAGTACATGCACTCGGATATCAAGACCTTGGAACGGACGGAGATTATCCGTGATCTGCGCTTGGGTGTCTTTGATGTCTTGGTCGGAATTAACCTGCTCCGTGAAGGGATTGACGTACCTGAAGTGAGTCTCGTAGCCATTCTAGATGCTGACAAGGAAGGCTTCCTCCGTAACGAACGTGGCTTAATCCAAACTATTGGACGTGCTGCCCGTAACAGCGAAGGACATGTCATCATGTATGCGGACACGATGACTCAGTCTATGCAACGTGCCATTGATGAAACTGCCCGCCGTCGGAAAATCCAGATGGCTTATAATGAAGAGCATGGTATCGTACCTCAAACCATCAAGAAAGAAATCCGTGATCTTATTGCCGTGACCAAGGCAGTTGCTAAGGAAGAGGACAAGGAAGTCGATATTAATAGCCTTAATAAACAAGAACGCAAAGACCTCGTCAAGAAACTAGAAAAACAAATGCAAGAAGCTGTCGAAGTGCTTGACTTTGAACTCGCAGCTCAGATTCGTGATATGATGCTGGAAGTCAAGGCGTTGGATTAGAATAGTATCTAAAGGAGAAAATATGTCCCGTTCCCAATTAACAATTTTAACAAACATTTGTCTGATTGAAGACCCCGAAACTCAGCGCGTGGTTATGCAGTATCGCTCTCCTGAAACAAATCGCTGGTCTGGTTATGCCTTTCCTGGAGGTCATGTTGAAAATGGTGAGGCTTTTGCGGAGTCTGTCATTCGTGAAATCTACGAAGAAACAGGATTGACTATCCAAAATCCTCAACTTGTCGGCATTAAAAATTGGCCACTAGATACAGGTGGGCGCTATATTGTCATTTGTTATAAGGCGACTGAGTTCTCTGGTAGCCTTCGCTCTTCAGATGAAGGAGAAGTTTCTTGGGTGCAAAAAGACCAGATTCCAAACTTGGATCTGGCCTATGATATGTTACCCTTGATGGAGATGATGGAAGCTCCTGACAAATCAGAGTTTTTCTACCCTCGCCGTACAGAAGATGATTGGGAGAAGAAAATCTTCTAGTCTTTTACTAAATAACCTAGCTGATCCAAGGCCTCCTCAATATAGTGGAGGTCTTGTTGTGTTTCGTATCTAATAGTAATAGGATATTAGTAAAAACATGTGTACTCTGAAATAAATTTAAAATATTTCTAAAAAAGTATTGACAAAATAAAAGAAAACGCTTACTATATAAATAAGGGAACGGTTCCACAACGTAAGAAGGAGGAGTGATGACTACAATAAAACAGGTTGCTGAAGAAGCTGGAGTATCAAAATCAACAGTTTCAAGATATATTTCGAAAAAAGGCTATGTCGGAGATGATGCTAGAGAAAAGATAAAAAATGCTATCAAGAAATTAAATTACACGCCGAATGTATTAGCACAATCTTTGAAAACTAAAAAAAATCAAATGGTAGGACTCTTATTGCCAGATATTTCTAATCCCTTCTTCCCAAGATTGGTTCGAGGAGCTGAATCATATTTGAAAGATAAAGGTTATAGGATTATGGTTGGTACTATTTCAGATCATGATTCGTTAGAAGAATATATAAACCTTTTGTTAAAAACAAATGCAGCTGGTATTATAACGACACTTGACTTTACAAAGGAATTTCCAAATCTGACGTTACCTGTCGTTGTGGTTGACCGGATTAGTAAAGATACAGGTTACGGTGTCTTTTCTGATAATCAGTTGGGTGGACGTTTGGCTGCTAAAGCAATTTGGAATGCTGGCGCTAAGCAAGTTATGATTATTAAAGTTTTAGATGATAAAGCTGAGAACATTGCGGAACGATTTGAAGCAAGTTTAAACTATTTGAGGAATAAATCTTTAGAGATTCGTATTGAAGAAAGTGAAACATTTGAGTTTGAAAAAATTCAAACAGAAGCTAAAGAGAATCTAAAAAGAAATCCAAATATTGATAGTATTATAGCGCCTTCTGATATTCATGCGATAGCTTATATTCATGAAATTTTAGCAATTGGTAAAAAAATCCCAGATGATATTCAAATCATTGGTTATGATGATATTGTACTTAGTCAATTTATTTATCCTTCTTTATCAACTATTCACCAATCATCATATAAAATGGGAGAACAGGCTGCAAAGCTAATCTATAATATGGCAAATAAGTTCTCTATAGATGAAGCTAAAATTAAACTACCTGTTAGATACGTAGAAAGAAATACATTAAGGAGAAAGTAATGAGTAAAATTGTTGTTGTTGGAAGTATTTCAATGGACTTAGTTATGAGAACAAAAAGGATTCCAGAAGGAGGTGAAACGATTTTTGGGGATTCATTTAATATAGTTCCGGGTGGAAAAGGTGCAAATCAAGCTGTAGCTATTGGTAGATTATCCAGTGTAGAAGATAATATTTACATATTTGGAAACGTCGGAGAAGATATTTTTTCAGCAGATTTACTAAGTAATCTGCAAAATAATAATATTTCTACAGAACATGTGGGAACGGTACCACAATCTACAGGAGTTGCACAAATTACTTTATATGGAGGTGATAATAGAATTATTTATTATCCCGGAGCGAATAATTTAGTTAAAACAAATGATTGGAAAAATGAGTGGGAATTGATTAGTGATGCAAGTATTGTTGTATTACAGAATGAAATACCACATGAAGCCAACCTATCTATAGCTAAATTTTGTCAAGAAAATAAAGTTAAGGTACTTTACAATCCTGCACCAGCTAGAGAAACAGATATAGAGATGATTCCTTTTTGTGATTTTATTACTCCTAATGAGCATGAATGTTCAGAGCTTTTTCCAGATAAGAAATTAGAAGAAATTATTAAAATTTATCCTAATAAAATGATTGTGACATTAGGAGTTGAAGGTTCTATTTATTATGATGGGGCAGCAGTTCAGAAGATTCCTGCTATAAAAGCAGAAGTAGTTGATACTACAGGAGCAGGAGATACGTTTAATGGTGCTTTTGCTTATGCTGTCTCAAAAGGAAAAGAGATGAATGTTGCATTGTCCTTTGCAACGATTGCTTCACATCTTTCTGTTCAAAGATTTGGAGCGCAAGGTGGCATGCCGAGTTTGAAAGAAATAAAGGAGCATCCAGGATATGAAGAAATATGGGATTTTAAATAGTAATATAGCAAAACTAGCTGATGATTTAGGTCATATGGATTTGGTTTGTATTGGAGATTTAGGATTGCCAGTTCCAAAAGGTATTGATAAAATTGATTTAGCATTAAGAAAAGGTAGTCCAAGTTTTTTAGAAGTTTTAAAAGAATATTCAGATCATGTACTTATTGAAAAAATTTTCTTAGCAGAAGAAATTAAGGAAAAAAACAAAGAACAGTGGCAAGCAGTTCTAGATCTTTTAGGATCGAATATAATTATTGAATATATTAGTCATGAAGAATTGAAAGCTATGAATACTACAGTTAAGGCAGTTATTCGCACTGGGGAAGATACACCATATTCGAATATAATCTTGCAATCAGGAGTTATTATTTAGAAGGGAGTTGCCTATGAAAATTGAAATGAAGAACATTTCAAAATCTTTTGGGAATAATCGTGTTTTAGAAAGTATTGATTTGGTTCTTAATTCAGGAGAAGTTCATGCTTTAATGGGAGAGAATGGTGCAGGCAAATCAACCTTAATGAATATTTTAACTGGACTTTTTCCAGCTACTTCAGGAACTATTTTTATTGATGGAAAAGAAAAAACATTTTCTAATCCTCAAGAGGCAGAACGGTTTGGACTGAGTTTTATTCATCAAGAAATGAATACTTGGCCAGATATGACTGTACTTGATAATCTTTTTTTAGGAAGAGAAATTAAAAATTCGATTGGGTTTCTAGATAAAGCTAGTATGGAAAGGAAAGCTAAAGAAGCATTTAAACGTCTTAATATCTCTATTCCTCTCGATGCAATCATTGGTCAATTATCAGTCGGACAACAACAAATGATAGAAATAGCAAAATGTTTATTATCAGAAGTTTCCTTGTTAATTATGGATGAACCCACAGCAGCTTTAACTGATCGTGAAACTGAAACACTTTTTAAAGTGATAGAAGGATTAAAATCTGATGGTGTAGGTATTGTGTATATTTCACATCGGATGGAAGAAATCTTTAAGATTACAGATCTTATAACTGTTATGAGGGATGGGTTTGTAATTGATACCAAGAGAACGAAGTTAACTAATGCGGATGAATTAGTTCAAAAGATGGTGGGGCGTGAATTAGAAGATTATTATCCAGAAAAAAAGGCTGAGATTGGGAATATTGTTTTTCAAGCTAAGAATCTTTCTGGTGATGCTTTTACGGATATTTCTTTCTATGTACGTCAAGGGGAAATTCTTGGTTTCTCTGGTTTGATGGGTGCTGGTCGTACTGAAATAATGCGAGCAATTTTTGGAATTGATTCTTTAAAATCTGGTCAAATTATAATAAATGAAGAAGAACTGATAATTAAAAATCCTTTTGAAGCAATTAAGCATGGAATTGGTTTCTTAACAGAAGATCGTAAAGATGAGGGATTGATTTTAGATTTTTCTATTAAAGATAATATGACTTTACCTAGTACTCGTGATTTTGTTAAAAATGGCATTTTTGATAATAAAACAAGTGATATATTTGTACAACGTTTAATTGATAGGCTACGAATTAAATCAGGTTATCCAGATAAGGAAGTTGGGACACTTTCTGGTGGTAATCAACAGAAAGTAGTTTTAGCAAAATGGATAGGTATTGCTCCAAAAGTACTGATTCTAGATGAGCCAACTCGTGGGGTAGATGTTGGTGCTAAGCGTGAAATTTACCAATTAATGAATGAATTGGCTGAACGAGGTGTGCCGATTATTATGGTATCTTCAGATTTACCAGAAGTGATCGGAGTCAGTGATCGCATTATGGTCATGCATGAAGGAAGAATTAGTGGAGAATTAACACGTCAAGAAGCTACACAAGAAAAAGTTATGCAACTAGCCACAGGAGGACAATAGTGTGAAAAATACTATGAAGTATATGTCAGAATTGACAACAGTAATAGCATTGATAATTTTAATGGCTGTCATCACTATTATCAATTCAAATTTTTTAACAGCAAATAATCTGTTAAATTTACTATTGCAAGTAACATCAAATGCACTGATCGCTTTTGGAATGACCTTTGTTATTCTAACAGGTGGAATTGATTTATCAGTTGGATCAATTTTAGCCTTATCCAGTGCGCTAACCGCTGGCCTATTAGGATCTGGAATGCCTGTTACGTTAGCAATTCTCATCTCTTTAATTTTGGGTTGCATTCTGGGGATGATGAATGGTTTATTGATTTCCTACGGGAAATTAGCTCCATTTATCGTTACTTTAGCAACTATGACTATTTTTAGAGGCGCAACACTTGTTTATACAAATGGGAATCCTATCACAAAAGGATTAAGTGATACATTCTTATTTCAATTTTTGGGGCAAGGTTATATAGTCGGAATTCCATTTCCTGTAATTATTATGTTTATTGTATTTATTGTTTTATATGTTTTACTTCATAAAACAGCATTTGGTAAATCTGTGTATGCTATAGGGGGGAATGAAAAAGCAGCATATATATCAGGTGTGAAACTAAATAAAGTGAAAATTATCATTTATTCAATTTCAGGTATTATGGCTTCAATTTCTGGATTGATTATAACATCACGCTTAAGTTCTGCTCAACCAACAGCAGGTGCTAGTTATGAAATGGATGCTATTGCAGCTGTTGTTCTTGGGGGAACCTCTTTATCAGGAGGTAAAGGTCGCATACTGGGGACCTTAATAGGTGCTTTAATTATTGGGGTTTTGAATAATGGACTTAATATTATCGGTGTTTCAGCATTTTGGCAACAAGTAGTAAAAGGAGTTGTAATCTTAATTGCTGTTCTGATTGATCGTTTTAAAGTTGTAAAACAGTAGAATAATTTTCAATTTTTTTGGAAATAGTAACAATTTATTAGATGACGTACAATAATCGGGATTGAAACTATCCCTATAGATATATATTACGAGGAGTAATAACATGAAAAATATTAAAAAAATTAGCATTTTTGCTTTGTTTGTAACATTTATTTTTGCTTTAGTAGCTTGTGGAAAAACTGGTTTAGGAAATTCATCAAATGATAATAAATCTACGATTCAAAAGTCGGCAAAAGAATTAAAATTAGGAGTTTCTATTTCGACTACTAACAATCCCTATTTTGTAGCTATGAAAGATGGTCTTGAAAAAGCCGCAAGAGAAAAAGAAGTAACTTTGAAGATAGCAGATGCACAAGATGATGCTGCTAGACAAGCAGATGATATTCAAAATTTTATTAGTCAAAATGTTGATGCTTTACTAATTAATCCAGTTGATTCTGATGCAATTGTTACATCTATTAAAGCTGCTAATAATGCAAATATTCCGGTAATCTTAATTGACCGCGGTAGTAATGGAGGTGAAGTCTTGACAACTGTTGCTTCTGATAACGTAGAAGCAGGTAAAATGGCTGCAGAATTTATTACCAAGCAATTGGGAGAAAAAGCAAAAACTTTTGAATTATCAGGAGTCCCTGGCGCTTCTGCAACTGTAGATAGAGGTAAAGGATTTGAACAAATTTCAAAGACAAATTTAGATGTTCTTTCTAGTCAATCCGCTAATTTTGACCGCGCAAAAGCTTTGAATACAGCGCAAAATATGATTCAAGGAAACAAAGAAGTGCAAGCAATCTTTGCACAGAATGATGAGATGGCGTTAGGAGCTGCACAAGCAGTAAAAGCAGCTGGTCTTAGCAATGTATTAATTGTTGGTATTGATGGTCAACCAGATGCACATGATGCTATTGCAAAAGGTGATATTACTGCCACTATTGCTCAGCAACCAGCTAAGATGGGTGAAATTGCTATTCAATCAGCAATAGATCATTATCAAGGGAAAAAACTGGAAAAAGAAACAGTTTCTCCAATTTATCTTGTGACTAAGGATAATGTTGATCAACATAACTGGTGATATATTTTTAGTAAGCAAGTAGTTGTTAATTTTCATTCAATGTGGTTTTTAAATATCATTGTTACTATTTGAGCTATTGGATTCAAAAAGACCAGATTCCAAACTTGGATCTGGCCTATGATATGCTACCTTTGATGGAGATGATGGAAGCTCCGGACAAATCTGAATTTTTCTACCGTCATCGTATAGAAGATGGCTGGGAGAAGAAAATCTTCTAGTCTTTTACTAAATAACCTAGCTGATCCAAGGCCTCCTCGATATAGCGGAGGTCTTGCTGTGTTTCAGCTTCGACTAGGTGGTAATGGATACCATCTGTTAATTCAGACAGAGGTCTAAAATCTGAATGCTCGACTTGTTCTAGAAAATGTTGCACATCTCTACGACAAGACAGTTTCAGCAAGGTTTCAATTTCTCCATAGACGGGATGGTCAATCAATGTGTTTTGAACACGTCCGCCATTATCTACGATAGCAAGGAGTTCTTGACCGATTTCTTCAACTTCATGTTTCACTTTGAAAAGTTTGTGAACATAAGGATTGGTTTCAATTTGCTTATAGACGTAGCCACGATTGGTGGATAGGATAGGAGCGCCATCGGCTCTTAAAATTGCAATGTCCTGTACAATGACCTGGCGTGTAACATGAAAATGTTCAGCTAAACTTTGGCCATTGAGGGCTTTAGGAGTTTCTTTCAAGAGTTGGAGCAGGGCTTGTTTGCGATCTTTTGTCATAGTTCTTCCTTTTAACGGCGTTTGCGAAGCACTTTATAGACAGCTAGTGCTAATGTATAGTCTACCATACTATGAATAATTGTGCCAAATCCAACTAGTACAAATAGAACATAAAACATATTTTCTACATTGGTACCGGAAGTTGCATAAAAAACGACACAAGCTAATACTTCAGCAAGGGCATGGACAAGCGCTAACACAAAGTTGAAAATCCAGCAAGTTTTTGGTTTATCTAGGGTATCGGGGAATTTTTGTAGGTAAAGAGCCCCCAAAGTCCCAAAAAAGATATGGGAAAAAGCTCGAAAAACGATAACCATGGGATAGCCTGCCATCAAAAATCCAAAACTAGAGGCTAGGATGACAAAAACAGCCATCAAGGGCGACAAGAACATGGCAATAAAAATAGCGATGTGGCTTCCTAAAGTATAGGAAGCAGGTGGAATGACAATCTTGAAAGGCATAACAATTGGAATCAAAATTGCAATAGCCGTTAAGAGGGCAGTCATTGTCATAAATTGTGTCTTTTTCCGTGTGTTCATAAGAATCTCCTTTTTAACTGTATATACACTAGTATAGTACAATAAACAAGACAATAAAGCAAGGATTTACTTAGGTTTATAGGTCATTTTTAGTTAGATATTGGTAAAGATTTCACTAATAATAGTAACTATATCAAACAAAATCTCCACCTTCAAGCTTGAAAGCGGAGATTATTTTTATTTCTTCAAGGTTTGTAGTCGTGGGACAATGGCTAGGGTTAGAACTGCGGAAATGACTAATTCAGCAATCGAATTTGTTGAGATAACAGTTGCTAGGAGTTTTTGGATATTACCATCAAAAACATTTCCAAAAAGGTAGAAAATTCCGCCAAGTACAAAGACTGTGTTGGTAAGTGAACCAAGGGCACCAGCTAAAATCAGACCAGTTTTATTTTTCATCAGTTTATAGACTAGATACGGAGTTAAACCAATCAAAATACGTGGGACGATGGCAATGATAGCTGAGTAGATGTTCCCATTTGGTACGAAGGGAGAGAAGAGGTAGCTTGTCGGTAGAATTGTAATTGTGTTAACCGTCAAGCTAAGTAGCCCCATCAAAAATCCAAGTGTAACCCCAACGCGTGGACCGTAGATAATGCTGGCAATAATGACAGGAATATGAACAATGGTCGGTTTGATTGGAAATGGAAAAAGGTTAAAGATAAGTGAGCTCAGAAAGTGTATCACGAGCATGGTTGCAAAAAAGATAGCAATGGGTGCAATATTAGAGCGTTTTTTCATCGAGAGTTTCCTTTATTCTTTCTAAAATAATTGTGAGGTCAGCTAAAGCTCCTCGTCCATGGTCGCCACAAGCTAGTAGGGATTCCTTAGGAGCAATCAGCTGATAGTCATAGCTTTCTAATGTTTTCAGATTAGCCTGAGTTGCCGGATGATCATACATTTTCGTATTCATAGCTGGTGCGATGAGTTTTGGGATATGACTTGGCAAGGCTAGAGCCGTACTGGTCACCATGTTGTCGGCAAAGCCGTGAGCTAGTTTTGCAATAGTGTTAGCTGTTGCAGGGGCCACGATAAATAAATCTGCTTTTTTGCCAAGTTCAATATGATTAACCTGATCAGGATAGGGTTCATTCATGACATCCAGGTGGACGGAATTCTGTGAGAGTACCTGTAGTGTCAAAGGTTGGATAAACTCTGTAGCAGCTTGGGTCATTAAGACAGTGACTTGATGACCTTGTTTTTTAAGCGAACTGACTAAATCTGCTGACTTATAAGAGGCGATTGAGCCCGTTACAGCCAAGAGAATATGTGCCATAGCTTTCCTTTCTATGAATGGTAGGCTTGAATTTTTTCAAGGAGGAGTTTTGCAATTTCTTCTTTAGTCTGGACTGTTTGAAGCTGATCTTTCTCAACAAAGATAGCTCTGTGCTGCTTTGCTGAGATTTGAGTGAGGTCATTTGCAATGATTAAGTCTGCTTGGTTCTTGATAAGACTTTTTCTGGCAATCTCGATGAGATAATCCTCAGAGACATCAACCAGCAGTTTGAAACCAATCAGATGAATAGCAGGATTCCACTCCTTGACTAGAGAGATGATTTTTGGTGTTTTTTTCAGGAATAAAACCTGAATCTCATCAGTTGAAGAAATCTTAGCTTGATGATTTTGCTTGCTTAAAAATTCTTCTAGATTGGAGCTAGACTGAACTTCCTCTAGACCTGTCATATAAACAGGAGTGTAATCGGACACAGCCATTGAGTGAATCAAGACCTGATAGTCCTTGACACGTTCTTGCATTTCAAGGAGAAGGTCCTTGGTATTGTTAATTTCTCGAATGCTTAGGTTGGGATGGGCTTCTGGCTTCAGAGCTCGTTTTGTTGTTATCAAACAAACTTCATGCCCTGCAGCAAGCAAGGTTTCTGTGATGATTTTCCCCAAGCGTCCTGTAGAATGGTTAGTGATAGAACGGACGCTATCGATAGCTTCACTGGTACCGCCCGATGTAACTAAAATTTTCATAGCACTATTGTACACAAAAATAAACGGTAAGTAAAATGAAAGTGATAAAAATTTGGTAAAAGGAAAGAATATAGTTTCAAACTATAAAGCCATATAAAATTTAAGAAAGGACTCTAAAAACCTTAAAAACAGGGATATTTACGAACGTTTAGAGAGTTTTAGGATGTTAAAAATCTTGTTTTGTGTTATAATGAGTTATCATATAAGAGGTTAGAGGAGTTTTGAATGAAAACAGATATTGAAATCGCACAGAGTATTGAGTTGAAGCCAATTGTTGATGTTGTAGAGAAACTTGGTATTTCTTACGACGATTTGGAGTTGTATGGAAAGTACAAGGCTAAGCTCAGCTTTGATAAAATTCGTGCAGTTGAGAGCAATCCAGTTGGAAAATTGATTCTGGTTACTGCCATCAATCCAACACCTGCAGGTGAAGGAAAATCAACTATTACCATTGGTCTTGCGGATGCCTTGAACAAGATTGGCAAGAAAACCATGATTGCTATTCGCGAACCATCTCTTGGTCCAGTAATGGGTATCAAGGGTGGTGCCGCTGGTGGTGGTTACGCTCAAGTTCTGCCAATGGAAGACATCAACCTTCACTTCACTGGAGACATGCATGCCATTACGACTGCCAACAATGCGCTTTCTGCCTTGATTGACAACCACTTGCACCAAGGGAATGAGTTGGGAATTGACCAACGTCGTATCCTTTGGAAACGTGTTGTGGACTTGAACGACCGTGCTCTTCGCCATGTAACAGTTGGGCTTGGTGGCCCTCTAAATGGTATTCCACGTGAGGATGGCTTTGACATTACAGTTGCTTCAGAGATCATGGCAATTCTTTGCTTGGCAACAGACATCGAGGACTTGAAACGCCGTTTGGCGAATATCGTTATTGGTTATCGCTATGATCGTACACCTGTTTCTGTAGGTGATTTGCAGATTGAAGGTGCTTTAGCTTTGATCTTGAAGGATGCGATTAAGCCGAACCTGGTTCAGACAATTTACGGTACACCTGCCTTTGTACACGGTGGTCCATTTGCCAATATTGCTCATGGATGTAATTCAGTCTTGGCAACTACAACAGCTCTTCACTTGGCTGATTATACAGTTACTGAAGCTGGTTTTGGTGCAGACCTTGGTGCTGAGAAATTCCTTGATATTAAGACACCAAACTTGCCAACATCTCCAGATGCAGTAGTTATTGTTGCAACCCTTCGTGCCCTTAAGATGAATGGTGGTGTGGCTAAAGACGCTCTTACTGAAGAAAATGTAGAAGCAGTTCGTGCAGGTTTTGCTAACTTGCAACGCCACGTTGAAAATATCCGTAAATTTGGAGTACCTGCAGTCGTAGCTATTAACGAATTTGTATCTGATACTGAAGCTGAAATTGCAGCCTTGAAAGAACTCTGTGCTTCAATCGACGTACCAGTTGAGTTGGCTAGTGTCTGGGCTGATGGCGCAGAAGGTGGGGTAGCACTTGCTGAGACAGTTGTTAAGACAATTGCTGAAACCCCAGCTAATTACAAACGTTTATATGACAATGACCTTTCTGTTCAAGAAAAGATTGAAAAAATTGTTACTGAAATCTACCGTGGTAGCAAAGTCAACTTTGAGAAGAAAGCCCAAACGCAAATTGCTCAAATCGTTCAGAATGGTTGGGACAAATTGCCAATCTGTATGGCTAAAACTCAATACAGTTTCTCAGACAATCCAAATGCACTTGGAGCACCTGAAAACTTTGAAATTACCATTCGTGAATTGGTACCAAAATTAGGTGCAGGCTTCATCGTTGCTTTAACTGGTGATGTCATGACCATGCCAGGCCTTCCAAAACGACCAGCAGCTCTCAACATGGATGTTGAAAGCGACGGAACTGTTCTAGGCTTGTTCTAGTAGATTGTAATTGACTTTAAATGAGTTTGGAGATTTTAATCCAAGCTCATTTTTTATCTAGATAGAAGTAGTTGTCTTCAGTTGATGAGAGAGTTGTTTACTATACGTAACCATTCTAGTTAAAGATATTTTCCTCGAATTCTGATATAATGGAAATATTGACTTCAAGAGTAAGGAAGAGAAGATGAACGCATTATTAAATGGAATGAATGACCGTCAGGCTGAGGCGGTGCAAACGACAGAAGGTCCCTTGTTGATCATGGCGGGGGCTGGTTCTGGAAAGACCCGAGTTTTGACCCACCGCATTGCTTATCTGATTGATGAAAAGCTGGTCAATCCTTGGAATATCTTGGCCATTACCTTTACTAATAAGGCTGCGCGTGAGATGAAGGAACGTGCTTATGGCCTCAATCCAGCCACTCAGGACTGTTTGATTGCGACCTTTCACTCCATGTGTGTTCGTATCTTGCGTCGCGATGCGGACCATATTGGCTACAACCGTAATTTTACAATTGTCGATCCTGGTGAACAGCGAACTCTTATGAAACGCATTCTTAAGCAGTTGAACCTGGATCCGAAAAAATGGAATGAACGGAGCATCTTAGGAACAATTTCCAATGCTAAGAATGATCTGATTGATGATGTTGCCTATGCTGCCCAAGCTGGCGATATGTACACGCAAATCGTAGCCCAGTGTTACACAGCTTATCAAAAAGAACTTCGTCAGTCTGAATCCGTTGATTTTGATGATTTGATTATGCTGACCTTGCGTCTCTTTGATCAAAATCCTGATGTTTTGACCTACTACCAGCAGAAGTTTCAGTACATCCATGTTGATGAGTACCAAGATACCAACCACGCTCAGTATCAATTGGTCAAACTCTTGGCTTCCCGTTTTAAAAATATCTGTGTGGTTGGGGATGCGGACCAGTCTATCTACGGTTGGCGTGGTGCTGATATGCAGAATATTTTGGATTTCGAGAAAGATTATCCCCAAGCCAAGGTTGTTTTGCTGGAGGAGAATTACCGTTCAACTAAAACTATTCTCCAAGCGGCCAACGAGGTCATTAAAAACAATAAAAACCGCCGTCCTAAGAATCTCTGGACCCAGAATGCTGATGGGGAGCAAATCGTTTACTATCGTGCTGATGATGAGCTGGATGAGGCTGTATTTGTAGCCAGAACCATCGATGAACTTAGTCGCAGTCAAAACTTCCTTCACAAGGATTTTGCAGTTCTCTATCGGACTAATGCCCAGTCCCGTACTATTGAGGAAGCCTTGCTCAAGTCAAATATCCCTTATACCATGGTTGGCGGAACCAAGTTCTACAGCCGTAAGGAAATCCGAGATATTATCGCTTATCTCAACCTCATTGCTAATTTGAGTGACAATATCAGTTTTGAGCGTATTATCAACGAGCCTAAACGTGGAATTGGCCCAGGTACAGTTGAGAAAATTCGTGACTTTGCGAATATGCAAAACATGTCCATGCTGGATGCTTCTGCCAATATCATGTTGTCTGGTATCAAGGGTAAAGCAGCCCAGTCTATCTGGGATTTTGCCAATATGGTTCTGGATTTGCGAGAGCAGCTAGATCAATTAAATATTACAGAGTTGGTTGAGGCGGTTCTAGAAAAAACAGGTTACGTTGATATTCTTAATGCCCAAGCAACTCTGGAAAGTAAGGCTCGGGTTGAAAATATTGAAGAGTTCCTTTCTGTGACGAAAAACTTTGATGACACCTCTGATGAGCCAGAAGAAGAAACTGGTCTGGACAAACTGAGTCGTTTCTTAAATGATTTAGCCTTGATTGCGGACACCGATTCAGGTAGTCAGGAGACATCAGAAGTTACTCTAATGACCCTGCATGCTGCCAAAGGTCTCGAGTTTCCAGTTGTCTTTTTGATTGGGATGGAAGAAAATGTCTTTCCACTTAGTCGTGCTGCTGAAGATCAAGATGAACTAGAAGAAGAGCGCCGTCTGGCCTATGTAGGAATTACGCGTGCAGAGAAAATCCTCTATCTGACAAATGCCAACTCACGCCTGCTTTTTGGTCGTACCAACTACAACCGTCCTACTCGATTTATTAACGAAATCAGTTCAGACTTGCTTGAGTATCAAGGTCTGGCTCGTCCAGCAAATACAAGCTTTAAAGCATCATATAGTAGTGGTGGCCTTGCCTTCGGTCAAGGTATGAGTTTGGCTCAAGCTCTTCAAGACCGTAAACGCAGTGCGGCCCCAAAAACTATCCAGTCAAGCGGTCTCCCATTTGGTCAATTTACAGCTGGTGCAAAATCAGCGTCTAGCGAAACAAATTGGTCCATTGGTGACATTGCCCTCCACAAGAAATGGGGAGAGGGAACTGTTCTGGAAGTTTCAGGTAGCGGTGCTACGCAGGAATTAAAAATCAATTTCCCAGAAGTTGGTTTGAAAAAACTTTTGGCCAGTGTGGCCCCAATTGAGAAAAAAATCTAATTTTTCATCCTTCTCACGAATAATAAAGTGAGGAGGATTTTTATGTACAGTATTTCATTCCAAGAAGATTCACTATTGCCAAGAGAAAGACTTGCCCAAGAAGGAGTGGAAGCGCTCAGTAACCAAGAGTTGCTAGCTATTTTACTCAGAACAGGAACACGTCAGGCCAGTGTTTTTGAAATTGCCCAGAAAGTCTTGAATAATCTTTCAAGCCTAACAGATTTGAAAAAAATGACACTGCAGGAATTGCAGAGTCTATCTGGTATCGGACGAGTTAAGGCAATAGAGTTACAAGCCATGATTGAACTGGGCCATCGTATTCATAAAC
The DNA here is from genome assembly GCF_013305725.1 of Streptococcus mitis. Lineage (NCBI taxonomy): Bacteria > Bacillati > Bacillota > Bacilli > Lactobacillales > Streptococcaceae > Streptococcus > Streptococcus mitis. Next base: position 1,192,295 of record NZ_CP047883.1, on the reverse strand, counting down.
ACGAAACCCTTGAGATGGAAAGTATTCTCAGCAGTCAAAAGTTGGCCAAGAAGATGCAACAGGAATTGGGGGATAAAAAACAAGAGCACCTGGTGGCGCTCTATCTCAATACTCAAAATCAAATCATCCATCAACAGACCATTTTTATCGGTTCTGCCACTCGTAGTATTGCTGAACCGCGAGAGATTCTTCACTATGCTATCAAGCATATGGCGACTTCTCTCATCTTGGTTCATAATCATCCTTCAGGAGCGGTGGCACCTAGCCGAAATGATGATCATGTCACTAAACTTGTCAAAGAAGCCTGCGATCTGATGGGAATTGTCCTCTTGGACCATTTGATTGTCTCTCACTCCAGTTACTTTAGTTATCGAGAAAAGACAGATTTAATCTAAAGTTCATTAACGATATAGTCAAAGAGGTTTTTATCTTTGGGACGATTTTCAAAAAGAAATTCTGGGTGCCATTGGACACCGAGAAAGGCAACATCATCCGTACTCATGACAGCTTCAATGATACCATCTTTAGGATCATGGGCCGCAATCTTTAAATTTGGTGCTAAATCTTTGATGCTCTGGTGGTGGAAGGAGTTGATATGGGAAATTTCTCCATAGATTTCTCGAAGAACAGTATTTGGTTCTGTCATCAAGCGTTGAGTTGTGTACTCGGCAGAACAATCTTGCCAGTGGTCTTCGATATCTTGATACAAAGTTCCACCCATGGCAACATTAAAGAGTTGAGTCCCACGGCAGACAGAAAAAATTGGCTTTTTCTGGTTAATAGCTTCCTTGATGAGGGCCAGTTCAAAGATATCCCTTTGAAGGTGGTAGTCATCGCTATCGATGGTTTTTGGTTCACCATAGAATTTTGGATCAACATTTTGCCCACCTGTCAAGATGAGCTTGTCAATCAAACTAATATAGTGGCTAGCCATTTCTTGATCACCAATCGGTAGGATGATGGGAATCCCTCCAGCGTCTTTAACGCCTTCAACAAAGCCTTTTGCTGCGTAACTCATCATGATGTCATCATCTGGATGAGTTTTTTCGTTTCCTGTTATCCCAATAACTGGTTTTTTCATAAAATGATTTTCGCTTTCTAATCCTCTTTTCGCATGAAGTAGAGGAGAGTTTGGAGTTCACTTGTCAAATCGACATACTGAACGACCACGTCTTTTGGTAAATGCAGATGGACTGGTGAAAAACTGAGAATTCCTTTTACGCCAGCATCCACCAAGAGATTAGCAACCTCTTGTGACTTAACGCTAGGAACGGTCAGGATAGCAGTCTTCACATCAGCATCCTTGATTTTATCCTTGATTTGAGAAATTCCGTAAATAGGAATCCCATCAGGAGTTTGGGTACCGACTTCAGGATGGTCATCTAGGTCAAAGGCCATGATAATTTTCATCTTGTTACGCTCATGGAAGCGGTAGTGGAGAAGGGCATGGCCCATATTTCCAATACCTACCAGCATGACATTGGTGATGGAGTTATCATTGAGTAAATCGGCAAAAAACGTCATCAGTTTTTTGACATCGTAGCCAAAGCCACGACGACCCAGTTCACCAAAATAGGAAAAATCACGACGTACGGTCGCTGAATCAATTCCAATGGCCTCTGCAATTTGCTTAGAGTTGGCACGTTCAATCTTTTCTGCATGAAATCTCTTAAAAATTCGATAGTAGAGAGAGAGTCTTTTCGCTGTAGCTTTTGGAATAGCAGACTGTTTATCTTTCACAAAATCACAACCTTTCTATTCTTCTATTTTATAGAAACATTGTGAAAAAATCAACAAAAACAAGAAAAAACTAAGAAAAATCTTAGTTTTGATGTAAAAAATCTGCATGTGATAGAAAACGGTAGAGGTCTCCGACCAGACCTTGGTAAACTTCCTGCCCTTTAAAGGTCAAAGAAGTTACATAAAGTGTATCTGGCAGAGTCACACATCCTGATAGAGCCAGCATGAGAGCCTCGTAATCCTCATACTTGAGAGTGCGCTCTACATGATAGCTGTCCTTATAGGTCAGTTCAAACATTTTGGCTCTATCTTTCCGATTTTGTAAAGACACCACGCTCTACTAAACTATCCATGAGAAAATAGAATTTTTCCTGATGAATGTGGTGGTCTTCTGATTTGAAAATATCAACCAGACGTAGCCCAAACTTGTCAGTGATATTGATTTTAGCCCCTGTAAGTTCCTTGTTAATGATGATTTTGAGTTGGAATCCCTCACCGCTGTTCGGAACTTTTTCCAAAAGGCGAGTCAATTCATAGTTACCAATCTTAGTCTCAAAAAAGGTGTTATCCTTAAGGGTGAATTTTTTAACAGAAGGGCTAAGAGTGTAGTCGTAACGACAATTTTTTAACTGAATGGTTTTTTCAAATGCCATATGGCTAACCTCCGATAATTTCTTTTAAGGTTTTTGCTAGGGTATGTAGGTCTTCAACAGTATTTTGTGGCGACAAACTGATACGAACGGATTCCTTCAAGCGTTCTGAATTTGCTCCGTACATAGCTTCAAGAACATGGCTGGATTGGACTATGCCTGCTGTACAGGCTGAGCCAGTAGAGATTGAAATTCCAGACAAATCTAGACGAAGGAGTAAGAGGTCATTTTTCTGGCCAGGAAATCCAATATTAAGAACATAAGGGAGATGGTGTTCGCCTCTATTCAGGTAATACTGAACTCCCTCTAGCTCTGCCAGAAAGGCAGTTTCTAGATTTTGTACATGTTGAAAATGTTCTTCTTGCTTTTCTAGGTCTTCTTTTAAGGCTGCTATCATACCTACGATGGCAGCCAGATTTTCAGTCCCTGCACGTTTTTTCTGTTCTTGGTCTCCGCCATGTAGATAGGAATCAAAATCCATGCTAGATGCGTAGAGAAAGCCGATTCCCTTAGGACCATGGAATTTATGGGCAGAAGCAGTGAGAAAATCAATGCCCAATTCTTCGGGGTGAATTGGTATTTTACCAATAGCTTGAACTGCGTCGACATGATATGCAGCAGGGTGTTGCTTGAGTATTTGGCCAATTTCAGCAATGGGAAGTAGGTTTCCTGTCTCATTATTGGCAAACATGGTAGAAACCAAAATTGTATCATCACGTAAAGCATTTTGAATTTGTTGGGCTGTGATTTCTTGATTTTCTGGTTGGATAATGGTTGCTTCAAACCCAAAGTGTTGAACCAAGTAATCAATAGTTTCAAGGACGGCATGGTGCTCAATAGCAGTTGTGATGATATGTTTTCCTTGCTCTTGGTGACGAAGGCAGTAACCAATGATAGCAGTATTGTTGCCTTCAGTACCACCAGAAGTGAAAAAGATATGTTGAGGTTTTGTCTTCAGTAACTTGGCTAGTTCCTGACGAGCTTCTCGCAAGAGTTTGCCAGCTTGACGACCATGACCATGAATACTAGAAGGGTTTCCGTGGGTTTCTTGCATAACCTTGGTCATAGCTGAAATAGCAACTGCTGACATGGGAGTCGTTGCAGCATTGTCCAAATAAATCAAAGAATCACCTTATTTCTTTTTGTTGTAGGCAAAGAGTGGGCTGACTGGTTTTCTTTCGTGGATACGGACGATGGCATCACCAATTAACTCACTAGCAGTGATGTAGCATACGTTTTTAGGAGTTTTTTCTTTTGTTGCTACTGAATCAGTCACAAGAATTTCTTTAATATTAGTATTGTCAAGAAGTTCAGCAGCTCCCTCAACGAAGAGACCGTGACTAGAAACAGCATAAATTTCTGTGGCTCCTTCACGTTCAACGATTTTAGCAGCTTCAGAGAAGGTGCGTCCTGTATTAAGAATATCATCAATCAAGATGGCTTTCTTACCTTCAACATCACCAATAATATAACCTTCGTTACGAGTTGCATCGTCCTGAGGGTAATCGATAATGGCGATAGGAGCATCAAGATATTCAGCTAAGCTACGAGCACGCTTTACACCTGAATTTTTAGGGCTAACCACGACAACATCTGAACCGAGTAGGCCCTTATCGCAATAATGTTTTGCAAATAGGGGAACTGTGAAAAGGTTATCGACAGGGATGTCAAAGAAGCCTTGAACCTGAACGGCATGCAAATCAAGCGTAAGGATACGATCGACACCAGCCTTAACTAGCATATTGGCAACTAGTTTCGCTGTAAGTGGCTCACGAGGTGAAGCGATACGGTCTTGACGTGCATAGCCAAAATATGGAAGGACAACGTTGATACTGTGGGCACTTGCACGTACACAAGCGTCGACCATGATCAACAATTCCATTAGGTGGTTGTTAACAGGGAAACTTGTAGACTGGATGATGTAAACATCATAACCACGGACACTTTCTTCGATATTTACTTGGATTTCTCCATCAGAAAATTGACGTGATGACAGTTTTCCAAGTGGAATACCGACAGCATCCGCAATTTTTTGTGCAATCTCTTGGTTAGAGTTGAGCGCGAAAAGTTTCATATTTTTTCTATCTGACATTATAGACCGTCCTCTGTAAACTTTATAAAACCGAGTTATATCTGCTTTACATATATGAACTAGGTTTTGTGTATTTTTATCTTTTCTATTTTACCAAAAAATAGAGATTATTTCAGCTATTTTTCATGCTTTTGACAAATCGAACCAATTTTGAAGGAGCTTTTTGGTAAGCAATCTGATTTTTCTCTAAAAATTGCTGGAAATCTTGCTTTCCTTGCTCGTGATTTTCCACCTCAAGCTCTAATTCGTAATCTGTAATATCAAAGTACTGACTTTCATCCAGTGCCATGAGGCCAATTGGTGTTTGCATTTCATAGCGAAGAGTTGTTAGACAACCAAGAACCTGCCATTTTTTACTTTGGATACCATGTTTCGCCAATTTATCTAATACTAGCCCTTGAGGTAGTTCTTTCTTGCTCAGATAGTTTTCAGCATCTTTTAGTTGCAATTTTTGGTTGTATTCCATGTTTCCAACACTTTGCGGGACTTTGAGTGTCAATTCTGCCCAGTCTTCAAAGGTTCGAATGCGAATGGCAACTTTCTTTTCTCGCAGTTCAAAATCAGGCGTGTCGATGTAGTAATTTTTTTGAAGAACAGGAGTGACACCTGTGAACTGGTCTTTTAGACGATTATATTCATCTTTTTTCAATAGTGTTTTCAATTCAATTTCTAAATGTTTCATTTTTCTTACCTTTTCTTTATCGTTGAAAGCGGATTTATGGTATAATAAGCATTGTATTTATTGTATATGAATCCGGAGAAAAAATCAAAGATATTTTTGAAGGATAATATGAGAACAAGGGAGAATATATGACCTTAGAATGGGAAGAATTTCTAGATCCTTACATTCAAGCTGTTGGTGAGTTAAAGATTAAACTTCGTGGTATTCGTAAGCAATATCGTAAACAAAATAAGCATTCTCCAATTGAGTTTGTGACTGGTCGAGTTAAGCCAATTGAAAGTATCAAGGAAAAAATGGCTCGGCGTGGCATTACTTATGCGACCTTAGAGCACGATTTGCAAGATATTGCTGGTTTGCGTGTGATGGTTCAGTTTGTAGATGACGTTAAGGAAGTAGTGGAGATTTTGCGCAAACGTCAGGATATGCGGATCATACAGGAGCGAGATTACATTACTCATCGAAAAGCATCAGGCTACCGTTCCTATCACGTGGTAGTAGAATATACAGTTGATACCATCAATGGAGCCAAGACCATTTTGGCGGAAATTCAAATTCGTACCTTGGCCATGAATTTCTGGGCAACGATAGAACATTCTCTCAACTACAAGTACCAAGGGGATTTCCCAGAGGAAATTAAAAAGAGACTGGAAATTACTGCCAAAATTGCCCATCAGTTGGATGAAGAAATGGGTAAAATTCGAGATGATATCCAGGAAGCCCAGGCACTTTTTGATCCTTTGAGTAGAAAATTAAATGATGGTGTAGGAAACAGTGACGATACAGATGAAGAATACAGGTAAACGAATTGACCTGATAGCTAATAGAAAACCACAGAGTCAAAGGGTTTTGTATGAATTGCGAGATCGTTTGAAGAGAAATCAGTTTATACTCAATGATACCAATCCAGATATCGTTATTTCCATCGGTGGTGATGGTATGCTCTTGTCGGCCTTTCATAAGTACGAAAACCAGCTTGACAAGGTCCGCTTCATTGGTGTTCACACTGGACATTTGGGCTTCTATACGGACTACCGTGATTTTGAGTTGGACAAGCTAGTGACTAATTTGCAGCTAGATACCGGAGCAAGAGTCTCTTACCCTGTTCTGAATGTGAAGGTTTTTCTCGAAAATGGTGAAGTGAAGATTTTCAGAGCATTAAATGAAGCCAGCATCCGCAGGTCTGATCGAACCATGGTGGCGGATGTTGTGATTAACGGTGTCCACTTTGAACGTTTTCGTGGAGATGGGCTAACAGTTTCGACACCGACTGGTAGCACAGCCTATAACAAGTCGCTTGGTGGAGCTGTTTTACACCCAACCATTGAAGCTCTTCAGTTGACGGAAATTGCCAGCCTTAATAATCGTGTCTATCGAACCTTGGGTTCATCTATTATTGTTCCTAAGAAGGATAAGATTGAACTCATCCCAACGAGAAACGATTACCATACCATTTCGGTTGACAATAGCGTTTATTCCTTCCGCAATATTGAGCGAATTGAGTATCAAATCGACCATCATAAGATTCACTTTGTCGCATCACCTAGCCATACCAGTTTCTGGAACCGTGTTAAGGATGCTTTCATCGGCGAGGTGGACGAATGAGGTTTGAATTTATCGCAGATGAGCATGTCAAGGTTAAGACCTTCTTAAAAAAGCACGAGGTTTCTAAGGGGCTGCTGGCTAAGATTAAGTTTCGAGGTGGAGCTATACTGGTCAATGATCAACCACAAAATGCGACGTATCTATTGGATATTGGAGACCGAGTTATCATTGACATTCCTGCTGAGGAAGGTTTTGAAACTCTCGAAGCTATCGAGCGACCACTGGATATTCTCTATGAGGATGACCATTTTCTAGTCTTGAATAAACCCTATGGAGTGGCTTCTATTCCTAGTGTCAATCACTCTAATACCGTTGCCAATTTTATCAAGGGTTACTACGTCAAGCAAAACTATGAAAATCAGCAGGTTCACATTGTGACCAGACTTGATAGGGACACTTCTGGTTTGATGCTCTTTGCCAAGCACGGCTATGCCCATGCACGACTAGACAAGCAGTTGCAGAAGAAGGCCATTGAAAAACGCTACTTTGCTTTGGTTAAAGGCGATGGACGCTTGGAGTCAGAGGGGGAAATTATTGCTCCGATTGCGCGTGATGAAGATTCCATTATTACCAGACGTGTAGCTAAAGGTGGAAAGTATGCTCATACTTCTTACAAGATTGTAGCTTCTTATGGAAATATTCACTTGGTCGATATTCGTCTGCACACTGGGCGAACCCACCAAATCCGAGTCCATTTTTCTCATATCGGTTTTCCTCTGTTGGGAGATGATTTGTATGGTGGTAGCTTGGATGACGGCATCCAACGTCAGGCCCTTCATTGCCATTACCTATCCTTTTATCATCCATTTTTAGAGCAAGATTTGCAGTTAGATAGTCCCTTGCCGGATGATTTCAGCAACCTTATTACCCAGTTATCAACTAATACTCTATAAAAACTGTTTCAGAGTATAATTATTATCTTAAAGGAGAAAACTCATGGAAGTTTTTGAAAGTCTCAAAGCCAACTTAGTTGGTAAAAATGCTCGTATCGTTCTCCCTGAAGGGGAAGAACCTCGTATTCTTCAAGCGACTAAACGCCTGGTAAAAGAAACAGAAGTAATTCCTGTTTTGCTTGGAAATCCTGAAAAAATTAAAATTTATCTTGAAATCGAAGGTATTGAGGATGGTTATGAAGTCATCGATCCTCAACACTACGATAAATTTGAAGAAATGGTAGCTGCCTTGGTAGAGCGTCGCAAGGGCAAAATGTCTGAAGAAGATGCACGCAAGGTTTTGGTAGAAGATGTCAACTATTTTGGTGTTATGTTAGTATACCTGGGCTTGGTTGATGGAATGGTGTCAGGTGCGATTCACTCAACTGCTTCAACAGTTCGCCCAGCTCTTCAAATCATCAAAACTCGTCCAAATGTTACTCGTACTTCAGGTGCCTTCCTCATGGTTCGTGGTACGGAACGTTACCTATTTGGTGACTGTGCCATCAACATCAATCCAGATGCAGAAGCCTTGGCTGAAATTGCCATCAACTCAGCAATTACAGCTAAGATGTTTGGCATCGAACCTAAAATTGCTATGCTAAGCTATTCTACTAAAGGTTCAGGATTTGGAGAAAGCGTTGATAAGGTTGTTGAAGCAACTAAAATTGCTCACGACTTGCGCCCTGACCTTGAAATCGATGGTGAGTTGCAATTTGATGCGGCCTTTGTTCCAGAAACTGCAGCTCTGAAAGCTCCTGGAAGTACGGTAGCTGGTCAAGCAAATGTCTTCATCTTCCCAGGTATCGAGGCAGGAAATATCGGTTACAAGATGGCTGAACGTCTTGGTGGTTTTGCGGCTGTTGGACCTGTTTTGCAAGGTTTGAACAAGCCAGTTAACGACCTTTCTCGTGGATGTAATGCAGATGATGTTTACAAGTTGACCCTTATCACAGCAGCCCAAGCAGTTCATCAATAAGATTTAGTCCTCTTTCCTTTGGGAAGAGGCTTTTTATACTCAATGAAAATCAAAGAGCAAACTAGGAAACTAGCCGCAGGCTGTACTTGAGTACGGCAAGGCGACGTTGACGTGGTTTGAATTTGATTTTCGAAGAGTATTAATACTAGGAAAAGGACAGTTAGAACCTTCTGTGTTATACTAGAGATATGTTAGATTTGAAAGAATACGGTATTGTCATGTGGCCGGAGGAGAAGATCATTTCTTTCCGTGAGAAACTTCTCGCCTGGTATGATGAAAACAAAAGAGATTTACCCTGGCGTAGAAGTAAAAATCCTTATCATATCTGGGTGTCTGAAATTATGCTCCAGCAGACCAGGGTGGATACAGTTATTCCATACTATGAACGATTCTTGGACTGGTTTTCGACAGTGGAAAGTTTGGCAACTGCCCCTGAAGAGCGTTTGTTGAAGGCTTGGGAAGGTTTGGGTTATTATTCTCGAGTACGCAATATGCAGGCTGCGGCTCAGCAGATTATAGCTGACTTTGGTGGTCAATTTCCAAACACCTATGAAGGAATTTCCAGCTTGAAAGGGATTGGTCCCTACACAGCAGGAGCCATTTCCAGTATTGCCTTTAACTTGCCTGAGTCGGCTGTAGATGGTAATGTCATGCGAGTGCTGGCACGTCTGTTTGAAGTCAACCACGATATTGGCATTCCAAGCAATCGCAAAATTTTTCAGGCAATGATGGAAATTTTAATTGACCCAGAAAGGCCTGGTGACTTTAATCAAGCCTTGATGGACTTGGGATCAGATATTGAGGCGCCTGTAAATCCCAGACCAGAAGAAAGCCCAGTTAAGGACTTTAGTGCGGCATATCAGCACGGCACAATGGACCGTTATCCAATTAAGGCACCTAAGAAAAAGCCTGTCCCAATTTATCTTAAAGCCTTGGTGGTCAAAAATACTCAAGGACAATTTTTACTTGAAAAAAATGAAAGTGAAAAGCTATTGGCAGGTTTTTGGCATTTCCCCTTGATAGAAGTTGATAACTTTTCGCAAGAAGAGCAGTTTGACCTCTTTCATCAGGTTGCAGAAGAAAATGTGAACTTTGGTCCTAGTCCAGAAGAGAGTTTCCAGCAGGACTATGACTTAGAAGTTGATTGGCTTGATGTTTATTTTGACACTGTCAAGCATGTCTTTAGTCATCGCAAGTGGCATGTTCAAATTGTAGCAGGCCAGGTGACTGACTTTCATAACTTTTCAGATAGGGAAGTTCGCTGGCTTTCACCAGAAGAGTTTAAGAATTACCCACTTGCCAAACCCCAACAAAAAATCTGGCAGGCTTATGCACAAGCCAACTTAGACAATAGCAAAGACTAGCTATTGTGTCTTCTTGTTATTTTTTTGATATAATAGTAGAGAAAAAGGTGAACAAATGAAAAAAATATTAATTGTAGATGATGAAAAACCAATCTCGGATATTATCAAGTTTAATATGACCAAGGAAGGTTACGAGGTTGTAACTGCTTTTAATGGTCGTGAAGCACTAGAACAATTTGAAGCAGAGCAACCAGATATTATTATTCTGGATTTGATGCTTCCCGAAATTGATGGTTTAGAAGTTGCAAAGACTATTCGTAAGACGAGTAGTGTACCTATTATCATGCTGTCAGCTAAAGACAGTGAGTTTGATAAGGTTATCGGTTTAGAGCTTGGAGCGGATGACTATGTAACCAAACCCTTCTCAAATCGTGAGTTGCAGGCGCGTGTTAAAGCTCTTCTTCGTCGTACGGATTTGGTTTCTGTAGATAATCAAGAATCAGATGAAAAGAAAACCCAACCCTTGCAAATTGGGGACTTGGAGATTGTACCAGATGCTTATGTAGCTAAAAAATACGGTGAAGAACTAGACTTAACCCACCGTGAATTTGAGCTTTTGTACCACTTGGCGTCTCATATTGGTCAAGTGATTACACGTGAACATTTGCTTGAAACGGTCTGGGGTTATGATTATTTCGGAGATGTTCGGACTGTTGACGTAACTATCAGACGTTTGCGTGAGAAGATTGAAGATACACCTAGTCGTCCAGAGTATATCCTAACACGTCGTGGTGTTGGTTATTATATGAGAAATAATGATTGAATTGATTAGAAAAAATATTCTTACTAGTGATTTTATCTTCATTTTAATTTTATTGGGTTTTATCTTGATTGTTACCTTGCTTTTGCTAGAAAATCGGCGAGATAATATTCGGTTGAAGCAAATTAATCAAAAAGTCAAAGACTTGATTGCAGGAGATTATTCTCAGGTATTGGATATGCAAGGAAGCTCTGAAATTACTAATATTACCAATAATCTCAATGATTTATCAGAAGTAATTCGCTTGACCCAAGAAAATCTGGAACAAGAGAGTAAACGATTGCACAGTATCCTCTCTTACATGACAGATGGTGTCCTTGCGACCAATCGTCGTGGTAAGATTACTATGATTAATGATATGGCTAAGAAACAGCTAGGTGTTCAGAAGGAAGAGGTTCTCAATAAAAGTATTCTAGAATTGCTTAAGATTGAAGATGAGTATGAACTTCGTGATTTGATTACCCAAGTTCCTGAGCTAATGATTGATTCTCAGGATGACAATGGTGAATATCTGAGCCTTCGTGTACGTTTTGCCTTGGTTCGTCGTGAGTCTGGCTTTATTTCTGGTTTGGTTGCTGTTTTACACGATACGACGGAGCAGGAGAAGGAGGAGCGCGAACGGAGACTCTTTGTTTCCAACGTTAGTCATGAGTTACGAACTCCTTTGACTAGCGTAAAATCCTATCTTGAAGCTTTGGATGAGGGGGCCTTGTCAGAACCTGTCGCGCCAGACTTTATTAAGGTGTCTCTAGATGAAACCAACCGTATGATGAGGATGGTGACGGATCTCCTCCATCTTTCACGTATTGATAATGCAACCAGTCACCTAGATGTCGAACTGATTAACTTCACAGCTTTTATTACCTTTATCCTCAACCGTTTTGATCAGATAAGAGGGCAGGACGAAGAGAAGAAATACGAACTGGTGAGAGATTATCCCATTACCTCAGTTTGGATAGAGATTGATACAGATAAGATGACACAGGTGATTGATAATATTCTTAACAATGCCATCAAGTATTCTCCAGATGGTGGGAAAATCACAGTGACCATGAAGACAACTGATGATCAGATGATTTTATCCATTTCAGACCAAGGATTGGGGATACCAAAGCAAGATTTACCACGTATCTTTGACCGTTTTTATCGTGTGGATCGTGCTAGAAGTCGTGCCCAAGGTGGTACTGGTTTAGGACTAGCTATCGCTAAAGAGATTATCAAACAACATAAGGGCTTTATTTGGGCCAAGAGTGAATACGGTAAGGGATCAACCTTCACCATTGTGCTCCCTTATGATAAGGATGCAGTGAAGGAAGAAGTATGGGAGGACGAAGTAGAAGACTAGAATGAGTGAAACAGGCTTTAAATACAGTATTTTAGCGTCGGGTTCCAGTGGAAATTCCTTTTATCTGGAAACTCCAAAAAAGAAGCTTTTAGTGGATGCAGGCTTGTCGGGCAAGAAAATTACCAGCTTACTTGCTGAAATAAATCGCAAACCAGAGGACTTGGATGCCATCTTGATTACGCATGAGCATTCTGACCATATTCATGGAGTGGGTGTTTTGGCTCGCAAGTATGGTATGGATTTGTACGCCAATGAAAAGACCTGGCAGGCTATGGAAAATAGCAAGTATCTTGGCAAAGTGGATTCATCTCAGAAGCACATTTTTGAGATGGGTAAAACCAAAACCTTTGGAGATATCGACATTGAGAGTTTTGGTGTTAGCCATGATGCGGTTGCACCACAATTCTATCGCTTTATGAAGGATGATAAGAGTTTTGTCATGCTGACTGATACAGGTTATGTTAGTGATCGAATGGCAGGAATTGTCGAAAATGCAGATGGCTATCTTATCGAGTCCAACCATGATGTAGAGATTTTGCGAGCAGGTTCTTACGCTTGGCGACTCAAACAACGAATACTATCGGATCTGGGTCACCTTTCTAACGAGGACGGTGCTGAAGCTATGATTCGTACCTTGGGAAACCGCACTAAGAAGATCTACCTTGGGCATTTATCTAAGGAAAACAATATCAAGGAACTGGCTCACATGACCATGGTTAATCAGCTAGCACAAGCTGATCTAGGTGTAGGAGTAGACTTTAAGGTTTATGATACCTCACCGGATACCGCAACACCATTGACAGAGATATAAAAAAGAAGGCGAATGTGCCTTCTTTTTTATATCTTTTACAATCCTGCAAATTCTTTGATTTCTTGCGCTGACATTGAAGAGTCGCAACGGACATTGATTTGTCCATCTGCAATGTGAACGAAGCCTGGTACAGTTGGAATTCCGTAGCGTGAGCGGAATTCTTGCAACTCATTGAGTTGGCTTGGTTCTTCACTGTTGATGAAGTAGATGTGAGCTTTGGTTTCAGCTACGACACCTGCCAATGTACCTGCAAATTTACGGCAGTAAGGGCAAGTTTTGCGACCGATAAAGAAGGTTGCAGTTTCTTTTTTATCAAGAGCTTCTTGCGCACGCGCAACTGTAGTGACTTCAAGGTCTTTGATATTATCTAAAAATTGTTCCATGAGATTACCTCGCTTTCATTGATAAGTCTAGTATGCCATAAAGTTTCTAAAATTGCTTAGATTTGATACGAAAAAAAGATGAGATTGGTTGGTCTCATCTTTTATAGGGCTTTATTTTACAAAAGCATTGATTTCTGCTTCGATGTTAGCGATTTTAGCTTGTGATTCTTCGTTGGTTTCACCTACAACTGCAATGTAGAACTTGATTTTTGGTTCTGTACCTGAAGGGCGAACAGCAATCCATGAACCGTCAGCAAGTGTGTATTTCAAAACATCACTTGGAGGAGTTGTTAAGTTTGTAACGGTACCGTCAGCAGCAGTAGCAGTTTGAGCTTTGAAGTCTTCTACGACAGTGATAGCTGTTGCGTTCCATTCTTTTGGAGCATTGTTGCGGAATTTAGCCATGATCGCTTTGATTTGTTCAGCACCATCGACACCAGAAAGGGTAACAGAGATAGTTTTTTCTGCGTAGTAGCCGTACTCTTTGTAGATTTCTTCGATACCGTCAGCAAGTGTCAAACCACGTGAACGATAGTAGGCAGCAAGTTCAGCAACGACTAGAACAGCTTGGATAGCGTCTTTATCACGTACGAATGGTTTAATCAAGTAACCGAAGCTTTCTTCAAATCCCATCATGTAAGTGTGATTGTGTTTTTCTTCGAATTCTTGGATTTTTTCAGCGATGAATTTGAAACCAGTCAAGACGTTGAACATAGTTGCGCCGTAGCTTTCAGCAATCTTCGTTACCAAGTCAGTTGATACGATAGATTTGCAGAGTGCTGCATTTTCAGGCAGAGTTCCAGCATTTTTGTGGGCTTCCAAGATGTATTTAGCCATGATAGCACCGATTTGGTTACCTGAAAGGTTGAGGTAGCTACCATCTTTTTGAAGAACTTCAACACCAACACGGTCAGCATCAGGGTCAGTTGCCACAAGAACATCTGCACCAACTTGACGACCAAGTTCTTCAGCAAGAGCAAAAGCTGCTTGGCTTTCTGGGTTTGGAGATTTTACAGTTGAAAAGTCAGGGTCAGCAGTTGCTTGCGCTTCAACGACTTGAACAGAGTCAAATCCTGCTTGGGCAAGAGCACGACGAGCCAACATTTCACCAGTACCATGAAGTGGTGTGTAGACAATTTTCATGTCTTTACCGAATTCTTCAATCAAGGCTGGGTTGATGTTTACGTCCTTAACCTCTTTAAGGTATTCTACATCAACAGCTTCGCCGATAACTTCAATTAAGCCAGAAGCTTTTTCAGCTTCCACATCAGCAACTTCAACTGCAAATGGATTTTCGATTGCACGGATATAAGTAGTCAAAGCGTCTGCATCGTGTGGAGGCATTTGTCCACCGTCTTCACCGTAAACCTTGTATCCGTTAAATGGTGCAGGGTTGTGGCTGGCTGTGACCATGATACCTGCGAAACAGTTGAGGTGACGAACTGCAAATGATAATTCTGGAGTTGGACGAAGGCTTTCAAATACGTAAGATTTGATGCCGTGTTTAGCAAGAACTGCCGCAGATTCAAAGGCAAACTCAGGTGAGAAGTGACGACTATCGTAGGCAATTGCTACACCTCGTTCTTTTTCGTTTCCACCTTTTGACTCAATCAAACGAGCCAATCCTTCAGTAGCTTGGCGAACAACGTAGATGTTGATGCGGTTTGTACCAGCACCAATCAGGCCACGCATACCTGCAGTACCAAATTCAAGATTTGTATAGAAGGCATCTTCCTTAGTTTTTTCGTCCATATTTTCCAAATCTTGACGAAGGTAGTCAGGAAGCTCCGCAAAATCAACCCATTTCTGGTAATTTTCTTGGTAAGACATTGAAATTCTCCTTTTTGTAAATTGTTTTAACCGTTCACATTATAGCACTTTTTAGCGTTTTAGTAAAACGGTAGCATAATTTTCAGAAAAGTGGTGTCATATGCTGGTTTATCAAGTCTTGAATGCCTTAGGGAAACATGCTATACTGTTTGTATGATTATTTTACAAGCTAATAAAATTGAACGTTCTTTTGCAGGAGAGGTTCTTTTTGATAATATCACCCTGCAAGTTGATGAACGAGATCGAATTGCTCTTGTTGGGAAAAATGGTGCAGGTAAGTCTACTCTTTTGAAGATTTTGGTTGGAGAAGAGGAGCCAACTAGTGGAGAAATCAATAAGAAAAAAGATATTTCTCTGTCTTACCTAGCCCAAGATAGCCGTTTTGAGTCTGAAAATACCATCTACGATGAGATGCTTCATGTCTTTGATGATTTACGTCGGACTGAGAAGCAACTTCGCCAGATGGAGTTGGAGATGGGTGAAAAGTTTGGTGAGGACTTGAATAAGCTGATGTCAGATTACGACCGCTTATCTGAAAATTTTCGTCAGGCAGATGGCTTTACCTATGAAGCTGATATACGAGCGATTTTAAATGGATTCAAGTTTGACGAATCTATGTGGCAGATGAAAATTGCTGAGCTTTCTGGTGGTCAAAATACTCGTCTGGCACTGGCTAAAATGCTCCTTGAAAAGCCAAATCTCTTGGTATTGGACGAGCCAACCAACCACTTGGATATTGAAACTATTGCCTGGCTAGAGAATTACTTGGTAAATTATAGCGGTGCCCTTATTATTGTCAGCCATGACCGTTATTTCTTGGACAAGGTTGCGACAATTACGCTGGATTTGACCAAGCATTCTTTGGACCGCTATGTGGGCAATTACTCTCGTTTTGTAGAGTTGAAGGAGCAAAAGCTAGCTACTGAGGCAAAAAACTATGAAAAGCAACAGAAGGAAATCGCAGCTCTGGAAGACTTTGTCAATCGCAATTTAGTCCGAGCTTCAACGACCAAGCGTGCCCAATCTCGCCGCAAACAGCTGGAAAAAATGGAGCGTTTAGACAAGCCTGAAACTGGTAAGAAATCTGCTAACATGACCTTCCAGTCTGAAAAAACGTCGGGTAATGTTGTCCTGACTGTTGAAAATGCAGCTGTTGGCTATGATGGGGAAGTCCTGTCAGAGCCTATCAACTTAGACCTTCGTAAGATGAATGCTGTTGCTATAGTTGGTCCCAATGGTATTGGCAAATCAACCTTTATTAAGTCTATAGTGGACCAGATTCCTTTTATCAAGGGGGAAAAGCGATTTGGCGCTAATGTTGAGGTTGGATACTATGACCAAACTCAAAGCAAGCTGACACCAAGTAATACTGTACTGGATGAACTTTGGAATGATTTTAAACTGACACCAGAAGTTGAAATTCGTAACCGTCTAGGTGCCTTCCTTTTCTCGGGAGATGATGTTAAAAAATCGGTCGGCATGCTGTCTGGTGGCGAGAAAGCTCGTTTGCTTTTGGCTAAATTGTCTATGGAAAACAACAACTTTTTGATTCTGGATGAGCCAACCAACCACTTGGATATTGATAGCAAGGAAGTGCTAGAAAATGCCTTGATTGACTTTGATGGAACCTTGCTTTTTGTCAGCCACGACCGTTACTTTATCAATCGTGTAGCAACTCATGTTCTAGAATTGTCTGAGAATGGTTCGACTCTCTACCTTGGAGATTACGACTATTATGTTGATAAAAAGGCTGAAATGGAAGTCAGTCTTACAGAGGAAGCTTTAACCAGCAATCAAGTAAAAGAAGCAAGCTCAGTTAATGACTATCAAGCTCAGAAAGAAAGTCAAAAAGAAGTTCGTAAACTTATGCGACAAATCGAAAGTCTAGAAGCTGAAATTGAAGAGTTAGAAAGTCAAAGCCAAGACATTTCTGAACAAATGTTGGAAACAAACGATGCCAGCAAACTCATGGAATTGCAGGCTGAGTTGGACAAAATCAGCCATCGTCAGGAAGAAGCCATGCTTGAGTGGGAAGAATTATCAGAGCAGGTGTAAAGATGGAACATCTTGGAAAAGTATTTCGTGAATTTCGTACAAGTGGAAATTATTCTTTAAAGGAGGCGGCAGGGGAGTCCTGTTCAACCTCTCAGTTATCTCGCTTTGAGCTTGGGGAGTCTGACCTAGCAGTCTCGCGTTTCTTTGAGATTTTGGATAACATTCATGTAACAATCGAAAATTTCATGGACAAGGCAAGAAATTTTCACAATCATGAACATGTTGCCATGATGGGACAAATTATTCCGCTTTACTACTCAAATGATATTGCAGGTTTTCAAAAGCTTCAAAGAGAACAACTTGAAAAGGCTAAGAGTTCGACGAATCCCCTTTATTTTGAGCTGAACTGGATTTTGTTGCAAGGTCTGATTTGTCAAAGAGATTCGAGTTATCATATGAAGCAAGATGATTTGGATAAGGTAGCAGATTATCTCTTCAAAACAGAAGAATGGACCATGTATGAGTTGATTCTTTTCGGTAACCTCTATAGTTTCTACGATGTGGACTATGTCACTCGGATTGGTAGAGAAGTTATGGAGAGGGAGGAATTTTACCAAGAGATTGGTCGCCATAAGAGATTAGTGTTGATTTTGGCCCTCAATTGTTACCAGCATTGTTTAGAGCATCTTTCTTTTGACAATGCAAGCTATTTTGAGACTTATACAGAGAAGATTATTGGTAAAGGTATTAAGCTTTATGAGCGTAATATTTTCCATTACCTAAAAGGCTTTGCCTTATACCAAAAAGGACAGTGTACAGAAGGCTGTAAGCAGATGCAAGAGGCCATGCATATTTTTGACGTGCTAGGTCTTCCAGAGCAAGTAGCCTACTATCAGGAACACTACGAAAAATTTGTCAAAGATTAATTTTCCCAAATAAGGGAAAAATGAAAAAGCTCCTTTCGGTTTTGATACAATAGTTTCAAAATTTGAGAGGAGTTTTTATATGAATCGCTATGCAGTACAGTTGATTAGCCGTGGAGCTGTTAACAAGATAGGGAATATGCTCTATGATTATGGAAATAGTGTCTGGTTGGCTTCCATGGGGACTATCGGACAGACAGTTTTAGGAATGTATCAGATTTCTGAACTCGTCACATCTATTCTCGTCAACCCCTTTGGCGGAGTCATTTCAGACCGTTTTTCTCGTCGTAAGATTTTAATGACGACGGACCTTGTTTGTGGTATTCTTTGTCTAGCTATTTCTTTTATAAGGAATGACAACTGGATGATTGGGGCTTTGATTGTTGCTAATATTGTGCAGGCTATTGCTTTTGCCTTTTCTAGACCTGCAAATAAGGCCATTATCACAGAATTGGTAGAGAAGGATGAGCTGGTCCTCTACAATTCTCGTTTGGAGTTGGTCTTGCAGGTTGTCAGTGTGAGTTCTCCTGTACTTTCTTTTCTGGTCTTACAATTTGCAAGTCTCCATCTGACGCTCTTACTAGATGCTTTGACTTTTTTTATAGCATTTGTTCTAGTGGCCTTACTTCCAAAAGAAGAACCAATGGTTCAAGATAAGAAACCTTTTACTGGGAAAGATATTTTTGCGGATATCAAAGATGGCTTGCACTATATCTGGCATCAAAAAGATATTTTCTTTCTCCTGTTAGTGGCTTCCAGCGTTAATTTCTTTTTTGCGGCTTTTGAGTTTTTGCTTCCTTTTTCAAATAAACTATATGGAGTAGAAGGAGCTTATGCGACTATCTTAACCATGGGTGCGATTGGCTCAATTATAGGAGCACTGATAGCAAATAAATTTAAATCAAGTATGAATACACTTTTGTTCTTATTGATTTTAACAGGAGTAGGAGTTTTCATGATGGGTTTGCCACTGCCCAATATTTTAACCTTTTCTGGAAACCTGATTTGTGAACTCTTTATGACGATTTTTAATATTCACTTCTTTACACAGGTACAGACCAAGATTGATGGAGAATATTTGGGTAGGGTATTGAGTACCATTTTTACACTGGCAATTCTCTTTATGCCGCTTGCGAAAGGTTTGATGACCTTGCTTCCAAGTGTCCATCTTTATTCTTTCTTGATTATTGGACTTGGAGTTGTAGCCTTATCTTTCTTAGCTCTCGGATATGTTCGAACTCATTTTGAAAAAAAGACATAAGTTTGCTTGGACTTCAAAAATAATTTCAATCTAAGTGTTTTTTCGCCCTTCTCGTTTGTGAGAAGGGCTTAATTTATGGTAAAATAGTTTTATGAATAAAAGAATGAATGAGTTGGTCGCCTTGCTCAATCGCTATGCGACTGAGTACTATACCAGCGATAATCCCTCGGTTTCAGACAATGAGTATGATCGCCTTTACCGAGAGTTGGTCGAGTTAGAAACTGCCTATCCAGATCAAGTGCTAGCAGACAGTCCTACCCATCGTGTTGGTGGCAAGGTTTTAGATGGTTTTGAAAAATACAGTCATCAGTATCCTCTTTATAGTTTGCAGGATGCTTTTTCACGTGAGGAACTTGAAGCTTTTGATGCGCGTGTTCGTAAGGAAGTGGCTCATCCGACCTATATTTGTGAGCTGAAAATCGATGGCTTGTCTATCTCGCTTACTTATGAAAAGGGGATTTTAGTTGTTGGTGCAACACGCGGAGACGGTTCTGTTGGGGAGAATATCACGGAAAACCTCAAGCGTGTTAAGGACATTCCTTTGACCTTGCCAGAAGAACTAGATATCACAGTTCGTGGGGAATGTTACATGCCACGCGCTTCTTTTGACCAGGTTAACCAAGCTCGCCAAGAAAATGGAGAGCCTGAATTTGCCAATCCTCGTAATGCGGCAGCAGGAACCTTACGACAGTTGGATACGGCAGTAGTAGCCAAGCGTAATCTTGCTACCTTCCTCTATCAAGAAGCTAGTCCTTCAACTCGTGATAGCCAAGAAAAGGTTTTGAAGCACCTAGAACAACTAGGTTTTGTGGTCAATCCTAAGCGAATCTTGGCTGAAAATATAGATGAAATCTGGGATTTTATTCAAGAAGTAGGACAAGAACGGGAAAATCTGCCTTATGATATCGATGGAGTGGTAATCAAGGTCAATGACCTAGCAGGTCAAGAAGAACTCGGTTTTACCGTTAAGGCTCCAAAGTGGGCAGTAGCCTACAAGTTTCCTGCAGAAGAAAAAGAAGCCCAACTACTCTCAGTTGACTGGACAGTAGGTCGTACTGGAGTTGTCACGCCAACTGCAAATCTCACACCAGTACAACTAGCTGGTACAACTGTTAGCCGTGCAACTCTGCACAATGTGGATTATATTGCTGAAAAAGATATCCGCAAAGACGACACGGTTATCGTCTATAAGGCTGGGGACATCATCCCTGCTGTTTTACGTGTAGTAGAGTCCAAACGGGTTTCTGAAGAAAAACTAGATATCCCTACAAACTGTCCAAGTTGTAACTCTGACTTGTTGCACTTTGAAGATGAAGTGGCCCTTCGTTGTATCAATCCGCGTTGTCCTGCCCAAATCATGGAAGGCTTGATTCACTTTGCTTCTCGTGATGCTATGAATATTACAGGCCTTGGTCCATCAGTAGTTGAAAAACTCTTTGCTGCTAATTTAGTCAAGGATGTGGCGGATATTTATCGTTTGAAAGAAGAAGATTTCCTCCTTTTAGAGGGGATTAAGGAAAAGTCCGCTGCTAAACTGTATCAGGCCATTCAAGCATCAAAGGAAAACTCAGCTGAGAAACTCTTGTTTGGTTTGGGAATTCGTCATGTCGGAAGCAAGGCCAGTCAGTTGTTACTTCAACATTTTCATTCAATCGAAAATCTGGCTCAGGCAGATCCAGAGGAAGTGGCTAGTATTGAGAGTCTGGGTGGTGTGATTGCCAAGAGTCTTCAGACTTACTTTGCTACAGAAGGCTCTGAAATTCTCCTCAGAGAATTGAGAGAAGCTGGGGTCAATTTGAACTATAAAGGTCAGACTGTAGTGGTAGATGCAGCCTTGTCAGGCTTGACCGTTGTATTGACTGGAAAATTGGAGCGACTCAAGCGCTCAGAAGCTAAAAGTAAACTCGAAAGTCTGGGTGCCAAAGTGACAGGCAGTGTTTCTAAAAAGACAGACCTCGTTGTTGCAGGAGCAGATGCTGGAAGTAAACTTCAAAAAGCACAAGAACTTGGTATTGAGGTTCGAGATGAAGCTTGGCTAGAAAGTTTATAAAGAATAGTAGAAGGCTAGGTGTTAGATAGTCTGAAACTGTCTTTCCTAAAGTGTTTTGACATGGATTGAGTCTATCTTGAGTAAGAAATTAAATCGCTGAATCTATCAGCACCACATAAAAAATTAAATTAAAATTAGAAATTAGGAAAAGAAATGTTTAATTACCCTGTAGTCATCCATTTTCATCGAAAAAACGGGGATTATGCAGCCTGTTCATTTAGTAGAAAACAGGCGGACAATGTTGAAAAATTGTATTATGAAAATAACTTTTTTGGAGCAAAGTTCTCCTTCACAGTTACAAGTCAAGAAAAGTTAGAAAACCTGAAGTTTTCTGTCGAGATTGATGGGACAGTTAAGGAATATTCCGTGCGTTATAACTACTATCCGCTTCTGACAGAAGTTTGGATTTTAGAGGGCGACGAGACTGTTTATTATTCTGAAAACCCAGCCATTGCTAGTCCTTACTACAAAGATCAAAATCCATTTGCTTTTGATAGAGCAATACATAGCGCTAGTTTTGATCACCACTGGGGCTACCAAGGAGAACTAGGTTACAGTCTTTCAGATTATCAGACTAGCTTTAAACTTTGGGCTCCTACGGCTACTGCTGTACAGGTGGTTGTCTACGAAAATACCAGCAACGACGCTCCGATTTGGAAAACCTTTAATCTAGAGCGTGGTAATAGCTATTCATACAGTCATAAGTACAATACCATTGGTGTTTGGAGTCTAGACTTAGATGAAAATCTTGCTGGCAAGGCTTATCAGTATCAGATTGACTTTCCTCACCACCAGACTGTGACGAGAGATCCTTACACGATTGCCACAAGTCCTGACGGCAAACGTTCCGTAATTCTTTCTCATCAAGACAGACAAGTAGAAGGATTTGTGGTCAAACATGGAACAGAAGCGCCTTGGCGTTTGGAAAATCCATGTAAAGCAGTTATCTGTGAAATGCATATCCGAGATTTAACCAAATCTCCGACCTCTGGAGTTGCAGAGCATCTCCGTGGAACCTTCCTTGGTGCTGCCCAGACTGGAACTGTAAACCAATTCGGACAAGCAACCGCCTTTGACTATATCAAAGAACTTGGCTGCAACTATGTTCAACTCCAGCCTATCTTTGATCGCCATAAGGAATACGATGAGGATGGAAATGTAACCTATAACTGGGGTTATGACCCTCAAAACTACAATGCACCAGAACCAAGTTTTTCTAGTAATCCAGATGATCCAGGGCAGGTCATTCGTGATTTGAAGACCATGGTTCAAGCCTATCACGATGCGGGGATTGGTGTCATTATGGACGTGGTTTATAATCACACCTTTTCAACGGTTGATGCACCTTTCCAAACAACTGTCCCTGATTACTACTATCGTATGAATCCAGACGGTACCTTCCAGAATGGAACAGGTGTTGGAAATGAAACAGCCAGTGAACACGAAATGTTCCGCAAGTACATGATTGATTCTCTTCTATACTGGGTACAGGAATACAATATTGACGGCTTCCGTTTTGACTTGATGGGTATTCATGATGTCAAAACCATGCAAGCGATTCGTTGGGCGCTAGATGAGGTTGATCCCCGTATTATCACTTATGGAGAAGGCTGGGATATGGGAACAGGTCTTGCAACTTATGATAAGGCCAAGAAGGATAATGCCTACCAAATGCCAAATATCGGATTCTTCAATGATAATCAGCGTGATGCGGTCAAAGGAGGAGAAGTTTATGGTGCAATCAAGTCAGGATTTGTAAGTGGTGCAGCCACTGAACCAATCATTGCCAAGGCCATTCTTGGTAGCCGAGAATTGGGTTCTTATCTCAGTCCAAACCAGGTTCTCAACTATGTTGAAGCCCATGACAATTACAATCTTCATGATTTGTTGGCGACTCTTCATCCTGATCAAAGTTCAGACCAGATTATGCGCAAGGTTGAGACAGCGACAGCAATGAACCTTCTCATGCAAGGAATGTCCTTTATGGAAATTGGCCAAGAATTTGGTCGAACCAAATTAATTCCGACGGGTGAACATGGACAACTCACTTCGGCAGACCGAGAACGTGCTATGAATAGTTACAACGCTCCTGACAGTGTTAACCAAATAAACTGGGATTTAATCAATGAAAGACAAGAAAGCATTGACTTTGTCCGTCAAATTATTCGACTGAAAACACAGACTAGCGCCTTTTCTTATCCTACATACGAAGAAGTTTACCGTCATGTCTTTGTTCACACAGCTGCAGAAAATAGCGGATGGATTGTTTACGAGATTCACGGGGGGCCAGAACATCTATTGGTAGTATTCAATGCCAAGGGAACTTCCTTATACTTTGAAAATGCAGGAAATCTAGAAATGCTTGTGACCAATAGTCGTTCGAAACAAGAAAATGTCATTGATGATACTAGTGTCGCAGTGCTAAAAGTACTCTCTTAAATGCATAAACTAAAAAGGGTTAGATTGTCTAATCCTTTTTATCATTTATAAGTTTTCAATGAAGATTAGAATCAAGTTTCAAATAGTTTGAAAAACCAAGCTTGTGAAAATAATCTCAAAAAAATTGCAAAAAGGGTTGTAATTTTCTGAAAATTTGGTAAAATATATCTTAATCATTTTCAGGAGGACGAGAATTTGACAAGATATCAGAATTTAGTAAATGGAAAATGGAAATCAGCTGAAAAAGAAATTACGATTTATTCACCAATAAACCAAGAAGAATTAGGGACTGTTCCAGCTATGACTCAGGCAGAAGTAGATGAGGCTATGAAAGCTGCGCGTGCAGCCCTGCCAGCTTGGCGAGCTTTATCAGCAGTTGAACGTGCGGCTTATTTGCACAAAACAGCAGCTATTTTAGAACGTGATAAGGAAGAAATTGGTACTATACTTGCCAAAGAAGTGGCAAAGGGAATTAAAGCAGCTATTGGAGAAGTGGTGCGTACCGCAGACTTGATTCGCTATGCTGCTGAGGAAGGTCTCCGTATCACTGGACAAGCAATGGAAGGTGGCGGTTTTGAAGCAGCAAGTAAAAATAAATTGGCCGTTGTTCGTCGCGAGCCAGTTGGTGTCGTGCTGGCTATCGCTCCCTTTAATTATCCAGTTAATTTATCTGCTTCTAAAATTGCACCTGCCTTGATTGCAGGGAATGTAGTCATGTTTAAGCCACCAACACAAGGTTCTATTTCTGGGCTCTTGTTGGCTAAAGCGTTTGAAGAAGCAGGGATTCCGGCTGGTGTTTTCAATACCATTACGGGTCGTGGTTCAGAAATTGGGGATTATATCATTGAACACAAAGAAGTCAACTTCATCAACTTTACAGGTTCAACTCCTATCGGAGAACGTATTGGTCGTTTAGCTGGTATGCGTCCAATCATGTTGGAGCTTGGTGGGAAAGATGCAGCCTTAGTACTAGAAGATGCAGATTTGGAACATGCTGCCAAGCAAATTGTTGCGGGTGCCTTTAGCTATTCAGGTCAACGTTGCACAGCCATTAAACGTGTTATTGTTATCGAAAGTGTAGCAGATACACTAGCTGCTTTGCTTCAAGCAGAGGTTACTAAATTAACAGTTGGCGATCCATTCGACAATGCTGATATCACACCAGTTATCGACAATGCTTCAGCAGACTTTATTTGGGGCTTGATTGATGATGCACAAGAAAAAGGTGCTCAGGCTCTTACACCAATCAAACGCGAAGGCAATCTTCTATGGCCAGTGCTTTTTGACCAAGTTACAAAAGATATGAAAGTGGCATGGGAAGAGCCATTTGGTCCTGTTTTACCAATTATCCGTGTGGCTAGTGTAGAGGAAGCCATTGCCTTTGCCAACGAATCTGAATTCGGCCTTCAATCCTCAGTCTTTACAAATGATTTCAAAAAAGCATTTGAAATTGCTGAAAAACTTGAAGTGGGTACAGTTCATATAAATAATAAAACCCAGCGTGGTCCAGATAATTTCCCATTCCTTGGTGTCAAAGGTTCTGGCGCTGGAGTGCAAGGAATTAAATATAGTATTGAAGCGATGACAAATGTCAAATCCATTGTTTTTGATGTGAAATGAAATGTAAAATCAGGAAATTCGTTTCTTGCTTTATTTTTTTACTTAAAATCATATTTTTGTTAGCAAAATGACGAACTTTATGATAGTATTATTAAAAAAAATCTGTTTTCAAGGTGTTTCTGAAAAATTCTTGATTTACAAGTGAACACATCAGTGAATTTGTTGAAGACTTTCAAAAGAATTTTTTGCAAATTCCGTAATTTACTTGAATCTTCCCTAAAAAGGTAGTATAATAAATCTATAGAAAACGCTTACAGAAATAGGAGGGTGTATGGATAAGAAAAAAGCTTTAGAAACCTTTATGACAGGTGAAAATTTTCACCTCCAGCATTATCTGGGAGCGCATAGGGAAGAAAAAAATGGAGAGTATGGCTATACTTTTCGTGTGTGGGCACCCAATGCTCAGGCTGTACATTTGGTAGGAGATTTTACCAATTGGGTTGAAAATCAAATTCCAATGGAACGAAATGAATTTGGAGTCTGGGAAGTCTTTACCAGTCTTGCTCACGAAGGCCAAATTTATAAGTATCATATCACACGTGTAAATGGCCATCAGCTTATGAAGATTGACCCTTTGGCTGTACGGTATGAGGCACGACCTGGTACTGGGGCTATTTTAACAGAAGTTCCAGAGAAAAAATGGAAAGATGGACTTTGGCTAGCCCGTAGAAAGCGCTTGAGCTTTGAAGAGCGTCCTGTCAATATTTACGAGGCTCATGCTGGCTCTTGGAAGAGAAATCCTGATGGTAGCCCTTTTAGTTTTGCTCAATTGAAAGATGAACTCATTCCTTACTTGGTTGAGATGAACTACACTCACATTGAGTTTATGCCCTTGATGTCTCACCCTCTCGGTTTGAGTTGGGGTTATCAGCTTATGGGTTACTTTGCTTTAGAGCATGCCTATGGTCGCCCTGAAGAGTTTCAAGATTTTGTTGAGGAATGTCATTTAAACAATATTGGGGTTATTGTGGACTGGGTACCTGGTCACTTTACTATTAATGATGATGCCTTGGCCTATTATGATGGCACACCGACTTTTGAATATCAAGACCATAATAAGGCCCATAACTACGGTTGGGGAGCACTCAATTTTGACCTTGGAAAGAATGAAGTCCAGTCCTTCTTGATTTCTAGCATTAAGCATTGGATTGATTTTTATCATTTAGATGGTATTCGCGTGGATGCAGTGAGCAATATGCTCTATCTTGATTATGATAATGCTCCATGGACACCAAATAAAGACGGAGGCAATCTCAACTACGAAGGCTATTATTTCTTAAAACGTTTGAATGATGTCATTAAACAAGCTCATCCAGACGTGATGATGATAGCTGAGGAAAGTTCATCAGCTACTCAGATTACTGACACCAAGGATTCAGATGGTCTAGGCTTTGACTACAAATGGAATATGGGTTGGATGAATGATATCCTCCGATTCTACGAAGAAGACCCAATTTACCGTAAGTATGACTTTAATTTAGTGACTTTCAGCTTTATGTATGTTTTCAAGGAGAATTATCTCCTACCATTCTCGCACGATGAAGTGGTTCATGGCAAGAAGAGTATGATGCACAAGATGTGGGGAGATCGCTATAATCAATTCGCAGGCTTGCGCAATCTCTACACTTACCAAATTTGTCACCCAGGTAAAAAATTGCTCTTCATGGGTAGTGAATATGGGCAATTCCTAGAATGGAAATCTGAAGAACAGTTGGAATGGTCAAACTTAGAAGATCCAATGAATGCTAAGATGAAGTATTTCACTTCTCAGCTAAATCAGTTTTACAAAGACCACCGCTGTCTGTGGGAAATTGATACCAGCTATGATGGTATTGAAATCATCGATGCGGATAATCGAGACCAGAGTGTTCTTTCCTTCATCCGTAAGGGGAAGAAGGACGATATGCTAGTCTGCGTCTTTAACATGGCACCTGTGGAACGAAAAGATTTTACAATCGGACTTCCTGTTGCAGGGATTTACGAAGAAGTCTGGAATACTGAGTTAGAAGAGTGGGGAGGCGTTTGGAAAGAACATAATCAAACTGTTCAAACGCAAGAAGGACTATGGAAAGATTATGAGCAGACCTTGACCTTTACCCTACCGGCTATGGGAGCAAGTGTTTGGAAAATCAAACGTCGATTGAAACCTACTAAAACCGTCACAAGTAAAAACCAAAAAGGAGTAGAAAATGAAGAATGAAATGTTAGCTTTGATTCTTGCTGGTGGGCAAGGAACTCGTCTCGGTAAACTCACTCAAAGCATTGCAAAACCAGCTGTGCAATTTGGTGGGCGCTACCGTATCATTGACTTTGCTCTTTCAAACTGTGCCAACTCAGGCATCAACAATGTTGGAGTCATTACACAGTACCAACCACTTGCTCTCAACAACCATATTGGAAACGGTTCAAGCTGGGGACTAGACGGTATCAATTCTGGTGTCTCGATTCTTCAACCTTATTCTGCAAGTGAAGGAAATCGTTGGTTTGAGGGGACTAGCCACGCTATTTACCAAAATATTGATTATATTGACAGTGTCAACCCTGAGTATGTCTTGATTCTGTCTGGGGACCACATCTACAAAATGGACTATGATGATATGCTCCAGTCACACAAGGATAATAATGCCAGCTTGACAGTAGCGGTTTTAGACGTCCCTCTTAAAGAAGCTAGTCGTTTTGGTATCATGAATACAGATGCTAACAATCGTATCGTTGAATTTGAAGAAAAACCAGCTCAACCTAAATCTACCAAGGCTTCTATGGGTATTTACATCTTTGATTGGCAACGTCTCCGCAATATGCTTGTTGCTGCTGAAAAGAGCAATGTCGATATGTCAGACTTCGGTAAGAATGTCATTCCAAATTACCTTGAGTCAGGTGAAAGTGTCTATGCCTATGAATCTAACGGTTACTGGAAAGATGTTGGTACGATTGAGTCACTTTGGGAAGCCAACATGGAGTACATTTCTCCAGAAAATGCCTTGGATAGCCGTAACCGTCAATGGAAGATTTACTCTCGAAACTTGATTTCACCGCCAAACTTCCTTGGTGCAAATGCACATGTTGAAGATTCTTTGGTTGTCGATGGCTGTTTTGTCGATGGAACTGTTAAACATTCTATCCTCTCAACAGGAGCGCAAGTTCGCGAAGGGGCAGAAGTAGTAGATTCAGTTATCATGAGTGGTGCAATTGTTGGTCAGGGAGCTAAAATCAAACGTGCCATTATTGGTGAAGGTGCAGTTATTTCTGATGGTGTCGAAATTGATGGAACAGAAGAAGTACAAGTTGTAGGATATGATGAAGTAGTGGGGGTAGCAACAGATGAAGATTGATAAATATTCTGCCATTTTAGGAAACACAGTTGGTTTTCATGATATGTCAACACTGACAGACCACCGTCCAGTAGCTAGTTTGCCATTTGGTGGTAAATATCGCTTGATTGACTTCCCGCTTTCAAGTCTTGCTAATGCTGGTGTCCGTAGTATTTTTGGTATTTTCCAACAAGACAATATCAGTTCAGTCTTTGACCATATCCGTTCAGGGCGTGAGTGGGGATTGTCAACTCTTCTTAGCCACTACTATCTAGGTATTTACAATACCCGTGTGGAAAGTAGTACAGTTGGAAAAGAATACTACCAACAGCTTCTTACTTATTTGAAACGTTCTGGCTCAAACCAAACAGTGTCACTTAACTGTGATGTTTTAATTAATATTGATTTGAACCAAGTTTTCCATCTACATAGTACAACAAAAGGGCCAATCACTGTAGTTTATAAAAAACTACCTAAAAAAGATATTTCAGAAGTAAATGCAATCTTGGAAGTGGATGAAACAGACCATGTTCGTTCTCATAAACTCTTTGATAACAAGTCAACAGATGAAGTTTACAATATGTCCACAGATATCTTTGTCGTTGATACCCCTTGGTTGATTGAACGCTTGGAAGAAGAAGCTAAGAAAGAACATCCAGAGAAATTACGCTATGTTTTACGTGATTTGGCTGCAAAAGAAGGGGCTTTTGCCTACGAGTACACAGGTTATCTGGCAAATATTCATTCTGTAGAGTCTTATTACCAAGCTAACAAAGATATGCTTGAGTCACACAAATTCTACTCACTCTTTACTCCAAACCAAAAGATTTATACAAAGGTCAAAAACGAAGAGCCAACTTATTATGCTAATACATCTAAGGTAAGCACTTCTCAGTTTGCTTCTGGTAGTATTATTGAAGGTCAAGTGGCTAATTCTGTTTTATCACGTAATATTCATGTCCATAAGGATAGCTTGGTTAAAGATAGCATCTTATTCCCTCGTGTTGTTATTGGAGAAGGTGCTCAGGTAGAATATGCTATCTTGGACAAGGGTGTTGAAGTTTCGGATGGAGTTGTGATCCGTGGAACTGCAGAACATCCAGTCGTCGTTAAGAAAGGTGCTAAAGTAACAGAGGATATTCATTCATGAAAATTTTATTTGTAGCAGCTGAGGGTGCACCCTTTTCAAAAACAGGTGGTTTGGGAGACGTCATTGGTGCTCTTCCCAAATCACTGGTAAAAGCGGGACATGAAGTTGCAGTAATTCTCCCCTACTATGATATGGTAGAGGCTAAATTTGGAAATCAGATTGAAGATGTTCTTCAATTTGAGGTGAGTGTTGGTTGGCGCAGACAGTATTGTGGAATTAAGAAAACAGTATTAAATGGTGTAACCTTCTACTTTATTGACAATCAATATTATTTCTTCCGTGGTCATGTTTACGGCGATTTTGATGACGGAGAACGCTTTGCTTTCTTCCAACTAGCTGCCATTGAGGCTATGGAAAGGATTGACTTTATTCCTGATCTTCTCCATGTTCATGACTACCATACAGCTATGATTCCTTTCTTGTTGAAGGAAAAATACCGTTGGATTCAAGCCTATGAGGACATTAAAACAGTTTTAACCATTCATAATTTAGAATTCCAAGGACAATTTTCAGAAGGAATGTTATGGGATTTGTTTGGAGTCGGCTTTGAACGTTACGCTGATGGCACCCTTCGCTGGAACAACTGTCTGAACTGGATGAAGGCTGGTATTCTTTATGCTGACCGTGTTTCAACCGTTTCACCTAGTTATGCTCATGAAATTATGACCAGTCAGTTCGGATGTAACTTGGAACAGATTCTTCGAATGGAGTCCGGTAAAGTTTCTGGTATCGTGAATGGAATTGATGCTGACCTCTATAATCCTCAGACGGATGCCCTATTAGATTATCATTTTAATCAGGAAGATTTGTCTGGAAAAGCACAAAATAAGGCGAAATTACAAGAGAGAGTTGGCTTGACAGTTAGATCTGACGTTCCTCTGGTGGGAATTGTTTCTCGTTTGACACGTCAAAAAGGTTTTGATGTGGTGGTGGAGAGTCTGCACCATATCTTGCAAAATGATGTTCAGATTGTTCTTTTAGGAACTGGTGATCCAGCCTTTGAAGGAGCTTTCTCATGGTTTGCTCAGATTTACCCAGACAAGTTATCAGCAAATATTACTTTTGATGTCAAACTTGCTCAAGAAATCTATGCTGCTTGTGACCTCTTCCTCATGCCGAGTCGTTTCGAACCGTGTGGCTTGTCTCAAATGATGGCTATGCGTTACGGAACCTTGCCATTGGTCCATGAAGTTGGAGGCTTGCGAGATACAGTTCGCGCTTTCAATCCAATCGAAGGAAGCGGTACTGGCTTTAGCTTTGACAATCTATCTCCTTATTGGTTAAATTGGACTTTCCAAACAGCTTTGGACTTGTATAGAAATCATCCAGACATTTGGAGAAATCTACAAAAACAAGCTATGGAGTGTGATTTCTCATGGGATACAGCCTGCAGGTCATACCTTGACTTGTACCATAGTTTAGTTAATTAATAGATAAAATCGTATGATGACTTCATACGATTTTTGGGCTGTTTAGAGAGGAGAACTGATGTCTCAAGTAAAAGGCTTGTGTGTCATGGATGTTGACGGCACCTTAATCCTAGAAGAAGTGATTGACCTTTTGGGTAGAGAGGCAGGTCGTGAGGAAGAAATTTCGCAGATTACAAGTCGGGCAATGAGAGGAGAGTTAGACTTTGAAAGCAGTTTAAGAAAAAGAGTGTCCTTGTTGGAAGGTCTTCCTGTTTCGGTCTTTGATACAGTCTTCAACTCTATTCATCTATCTCCAAATGCCCAGGAATTCATCTCTATTCTCCAAAAGAATGGCATCCTAGTTGGTCTGGTGTCTGGTGGCTTTACACCAATAGTTGAGAGACTAGCAAAATCTCTAGGAATTGCCTATTTTTCTGCCAACCAACTTGAAGTCAAAGACGGTCTTCTAACAGGAAAATTAGTTGGACAAATTATCAGTCCCGAGGTTAAAAAAGAGACTCTGGAACAATGGAGAGAGAAACTAAAACTTCCTAAAGAAAGAACGATTGCAATCGGTGATGGGGCCAATGACATATTAATGTTGAAGTCAGCAGGACTGGGAATTGCTTTTTGTGCTAAAGAAGTGCTCAAAAAAGAAATACCACATCATGTTGACAAGAGGGATTTTTTAGAAGTTCTACCTTTGATTGACTTTTTAGAAAGAGGGAAAATATGAAGATTGTAATTGCACCAGATTCATTTAAGGAAAGCTTGTCCGCTCAACAGGTAGCTGAAGCAATAAAAAGAGGATTCCAACAATCGATAGCAGATGTAGAATGTGTCCTCTGCCCTGTTGGTGATGGTGGCGAAGGTACAGTAGATTCCATTCGACATTCTCTTGACCTAGAAGAAAAATGGATCCAAGTGACAGGCCCTTTTGGCCAAAAAGAAGCCATGCGCTATTTTCAAAAAAGGGAACTGGCACTCTTTGAAGTTGCCGACTTGGTTGGCCTTGGAAAGATTCCGCTAGAGAAACGAAATCCACTTAAAATCCAAACTTGTGGTATTGGAGAGTTGATTCGTCATCTCATTGCTCAAGGGATTAAAGATATCTATATTGGCGTTGGTGGAACGGCCAGTAATGACGGAGGACTGGGGATTGCTGCTGGTTTGGGTTATCGATTTTATGATAGGGATAGAAATATCTTGCCCTCTTGCGGTCAGTCCTTATTAAAATTAGCTTCTATATCAACAGAAAATCGCTATGAAATTCCTGAAGATGTTCAAATTCGTATTTTAGCAGATGTCGTGAGTCCCTTATGTGGTCATCAAGGTGCGACCTACATTTTTGGCAAACAAAAAGGCGTACTTCCTACTATGTTTGAGGCCGTAGATCAAGCGATCCAAGATTTTTATGAAAAAGTCTCCCCTGCAACATTAGAAATTAAAGGAGCAGGAGCTGGTGGAGGCCTTGCTGGAGGTTTGTGTTCCTTTGCTCAGGCAAGTATCGTATCTGGAATTGATACCTGCTTGAACTTAATTAACTTTGATAAGAAAGTTTCACATGCTGACTTGGTTGTTGTAGGAGAAGGAAGGCTAGATAGTCAAAGCTTATCAGGTAAAGCGCCTATTGGTGTTGCAAAAAGAACCCCTGTCGGAGTTCCTGTCATTGCTATTTGTGGTAGTCTTGCTGACGATTTACCTCCTTTACCATTTGAGAATATCCAAGCGGCTTTTTCTATTTTGGAGAAAAGTGAACCTTTAGAAGATAGTCTGAAAAATGCCAGTTTGTATTTGGAGCACACGGCTGCCAATATTGGGCGTTTATTAAGTATGCACAATATTTAGCCAAACCATTTCTTCCAGATGGATGTTTTGGCTGGTTCTTCCTTTTTAACTTCCCAAAGTTTTGCAAAAGCAAGTCGAAGGTTCTTTTCTTCTACTTGAACTGGTGCATTGCTATGGATAATCAGGCCAAAAGGAGAAGAAGTATGCTCTTCAGATACTATAGTTGCTTGACTATTCGTTTGTTTTGCTTCTTTTAAGTAGAAAACTTGCTTATCAAATTCGATATTTGGCGAAATCTTCACAAATAGTGGCTCTGCTTTTTCCTGAAGGTTTTCTAAAATAGATAAAAAGCCTTTTTCTAGCTGAGGGCTATTTGCCGTGTCAATATCTGCATATCCAAGAACTCTTTCCTCAAAAGTACCAAGATAGCGTCTTTGCTCATCCGGATTTATTTTTGGCCCACCATGAGCTTTTTCAAGTAATTGTTTTGATAAATTTGTCATGAAAATAGTATATCATAAAAGTTAGAATAAAACAGACAAAAGAAAGCGATTACTTTATAAAGTTAAGGAAAATTTGCACAAAGATAACGTTTTTTCTTGAAAAAGGAGGGTATTTAAGGTATTATAGAGGTGTAAAAAATTTAACTCATAAGGAGAGTAAAAAATGTCAATTATTACTGATGTTTACGCTCGCGAAGTCCTAGACTCACGCGGTAACCCAACACTTGAAGTAGAAGTTTACACTGAATCAGGTGCTTTCGGACGTGGTATGGTTCCATCAGGAGCTTCTACTGGTGAACACGAAGCAGTTGAACTTCGCGACGGTGACAAATCTCGTTACGGTGGTCTTGGTACACAAAAAGCTGTTGACAACGTAAACAACATCATTGCTGAAGCTATTATCGGCTACGATGTACGTGATCAACAAGCTATCGACCGTGCTATGATCGCTCTTGACGGTACTCCTAACAAAGGTAAATTGGGTGCGAACGCAATCCTTGGTGTGTCTATCGCTGTAGCTCGTGCTGCTGCTGACTACCTTGAAATCCCGCTTTACAGCTACCTTGGTGGATTCAACACTAAAGTGCTTCCAACTCCAATGATGAACATCATCAACGGTGGTTCTCACTCTGACGCTCCAATCGCTTTCCAAGAGTTCATGATCTTGCCAGTTGGTGCGCCAACATTTAAAGAAGCTCTTCGTTACGGTGCTGAAATCTTCCACGCTCTTAAGAAAATCCTTAAATCACGTGGTTTGGAAACTGCTGTAGGTGACGAAGGTGGATTCGCTCCTCGTTTCGAAGGAACTGAAGACGGTGTTGAAACTATCCTTGCTGCGATCGAAGCTGCTGGATACGTTCCAGGTAAAGACGTATTTATCGGATTTGACTGTGCTTCATCAGAATTCTACGATAAAGAACGTAAAGTTTACGACTATACTAAATTTGAAGGTGAAGGCGCTGCTGTTCGTACATCTGCAGAACAAATCGATTACCTTGAAGAATTGGTTAACAAATACCCAATCATCACTATCGAAGATGGTATGGATGAAAACGACTGGGATGGTTGGAAAGCTCTTACTGAACGTCTTGGTAAGAAAGTACAACTTGTTGGTGACGACTTCTTCGTAACAAACACTGACTACCTTGCACGTGGTATCCAAGAAGGTGCTGCTAACTCAATCCTTATCAAAGTTAACCAAATCGGTACTCTTACTGAAACTTTTGAAGCTATCGAAATGGCTAAAGAAGCTGGTTACACTGCCGTTGTATCACACCGTTCAGGTGAAACTGAAGATTCAACAATCGCTGACATCGCAGTTGCAACTAACGCAGGACAAATCAAGACTGGTTCACTTTCACGTACAGACCGTATCGCTAAATACAACCAATTACTTCGTATCGAAGACCAACTTGGTGAAGTAGCTGAATACCGTGGATTGAAATCATTCTACAACTTGAAAAAATAAAATAGTTCAGTGAACGATTTTATTCCGAACCTTGAAATTTAAAAGTTCGGCCGTTGTTTAACAACGTTTGAAGCCCCTCGGATTTTATCCGAAGGGCTTTTTTTCTGTTCAGGGGGCAAAAAAGGGGCAGTGTTTATGGTATAATAGACAAAAATACGTGAGTTAGAAAGAAATTATGTCTAAAGAAATTGATATTGAGTATTACCATCAGCTAGCCTTGCAAAAGCAGAAGGAGCACCGTAAAGTTTTAGCCAATTTAAAGAAAAAAACACCTAAGAATTTGGATAAAATAGCCCAGCAGATTCACCAAGAAGTTTTTGCTGAGATTGATTGTACTGCTTGTGCTAACTGTTGTAAGACATTGGGGCCTGACTTTAAAGAAGCGGATATTACACGAATCGCCAAGTATTTTAAGATGAAATTACCAGCTTTTGAAGCGGAGTTTCTGCAGGTAGATGAAGATGGGGATAAGGTTTTCAAATCCATGCCCTGCCCATTTTTAGGAGGAGATAACCTCTGTTCTATTTATGACGTTCGTCCAAAGGCCTGTCGTGAATTTCCCCATACAGACCGTAAAAAAATCCATCAAATCAACCATTTGACAATTAAGAATACCTTGACCTGCCCAGCAGCCTATCTCTTTGTTGAGAAATTAAAGGATAAGTTATAGAAATTTGTGACTTTAAATCTTGTACATGGATTACAAGATAAAAAATTCTCATAATGACTAGCAATATGAAAGACAAACTATAAGAAAAGTCAATAGTTTTATCTAAAATACTTCTTGTTTCAAATAGGAGTACCTCCAGATATAGTATTTCAAGTCCACTTAGGCTTTGGCAGTAACTAACTGCACTAAATATAATATAAGGAGATAAAAATATGGATTACAAAACAATGAGAAATCAGATTGAAGATATGGTAAATGATAATCATAAGGATTTTGTAAAGGCGATTATAAGCATGGAAAAAGGTATCAACGATGAAAGTGCTTTGGATAAGCTCTATGATGCTTTTATGGACAATGACACCGTTAATTCACTACATGAGGAATTTGATTATATGATTGAGGATTTAAGGGAACAGGGACAGATAAAAGACATGCCTTATGTTCAGGAAGAAAAGAATAACCTTATAAATATTGTAGGAAATATCGTTGGAGAAGTCGATGTAGTTGAAAGAGAAAATAAGAACGGTGAAGCCTTTAAGGTAGCAAATTTCTCCGTTGTATCCAAAGATGATGAGGGAAATAAGGTATATCATAATTGCTCCGCTTATGGAGAAAAGAGTGATATTCCGAAGGACTTTAAGCAGGGGGATTTTGTTAAGCTCTTTGGACAAATCATAACTTCCATTGATGATAACGGTAAGGAGCATAGCAACGTCAGGATACTTTCTTCAAAACTGTTAAAGTCAAAGGAACAAATGAAAGAACAAGAAGAAAGAATCTGTACTTGGAGCGATTAAGAAATATAAGGCTAAAGAAAAAGCAAAACTTATTGAGAAGAAAGAATCTTTAAAGAAAACTGAGAGATAGAATATGTCGGTGTGATCTTCGGACTGTACCGATTATTTTTTTGTAAAATTAGTTCGAGAAAAAAGAATATAATACTACTAAAAGTTCTATTATTGTGCTATAATAGAAACGATATGATGTTAAGATGGATAAGACTGGAGGATATTCATGTCAAAATTAAGCTATAAAAAATTATTTAAGAAATTAATAGATATAGAAATGAAAAATATTGAGCTTATGGAAAAAGCCAAAGTAAGTAAAAGTACATTCTACAAAATAAAAAATGGCGAAAATGTCACTACTGATGTATTGCTAAGGATATGCAATGTCTTAGAGTGTGATATTTCGGAAATTGTCGAATGCGTGGAGGAATAATATGAATTTAGAAATGAAAAAGCAGAAGTTAAATAGACTTGTGAATGTTTTTTCTGAAAATTTGCCATACTATAAAAATCAAAAAAATAATTTTAATGAGCAGATGACTAGGCAACAATATATAGATGTTTTTTTAAGGTTATTGGGTTGGGATATTTCTAATCCCGATGGATTATCATTTAAGGAACGAGAAGTTGTAGCAGAAGAATATTCTACAGTCAACAGTAAAGATAGACCAGACTATACAATTAGAATGAATGGAATGAGCAAATTCTATGTCGAAGCAAAAAAAGTTAGTGTTGATATCATTTTAGAAGAAGCTCCAGCTTTACAAGCTAGAAGATACGGATGGAATGCTGGACATGATATTTCGTTACTTACAAATTTTGAATATTTAGCAATATATTTAACTTATGAAATGCCCAGAGAATCTGATGCTGCTAGTAAGTATAGATATAAACTTTATCATTATTCTGAGTATGAAGAAAAATTTGAAGAAATATATAGCTTACTCTCAAGAGAGAGTCTTTTTAACGGGACATTTAATAAATGGATAGAGTCTGTACGACCAGAAGATGCAACTAAAATGTCTTTAGATAAAGTTTTTCTAGATCAGTTGAATGGTTGGCGAGTTTTGATTGCAAATGATTTATTAAGTTCTGGATGCAATATAAATTCATATGGGAATGTTAATGAATGTATACAGACATTTTTGAATCAATTAGTGTTTTTGAGATTTGCAGAAGATAATAGATTTGAAAATCATTATAGCTTAAAAAATGAAATATTAAGTCATAGAAGCTATAAAGATTATTTCAAAACATTAGATAAAAAATATAATTCGGAATTATTTAGAAACTCTAGTATAATCACAGATCTGAGCGAAAATGTTTTGAGTAGTATAGTAGAGAATTTATATTTTCCTAATGTGTCTTATGATTTTTCTGTAATTGATTTATCGATTTTAAGCAAAATATATGAAAATTTTTTGCAACAGGAAATTGTAATTAATGATGGAATAGCGACATTAGAGAAAACAAAAAGTGCAAAAATTAAATCTGTAATATCTACACCTGATGAAATAGCGGTATCAATGGTGAAACAGGCTTTATCTGATAAAATTATTGGAAAATCGGTTGAAGAAATACTGGAATTAAGAATAATTGATATCGCTGTTGGATCTGGGATTTTTTTGATTGAGATTTATAATTTTCTGGAAAGACATTTAGTAGATTTATATGCGGATAAAAATAGCGAATTTATTGATGAAAAAGTGGTGCCGTTTGCTGTTAAACGATCGTTGATAGAAAAGGTGTTATTAGGATTTGATATAAATAATCAAGCAGTTCAACTTACACGTTTCTCTCTATTATTAAGATTATTATCCAATGAAGATAGGGAACGAATAGAGGATATTTCACCAATATTGCCCTCACTTACTAAAACAATTGTATGTGCGAATTCGCTAGTCAGTGATGCTGATATAGATATAGTATCTGTAAATAAAGATGATTTGTATGAGATTATGCCCATGAGAAGTGAAGATGAAAGGCAGATGCAGTTTGATATTATTATTGGTAATCCTCCATATTTGAAGAAAGAAGATATTATTAATTCAACTCCAAAAGAAGAGATATCAGCATATGAAGTGAAATATGAAAGTGCATATAAACAGTATGATAAATATTTTTTGTTCATCGAGAGAATAGTAAACCTATTGAATGAAGATGGACAAGGTGTACTTATAGTTCCAAACAAATTTTTTAATGTTGCATCTGCATTGAAATTAAGAGATTTTCTTTTAAAGGAGAAGTGTATATCTAAAATTTTTGATTTTGGAAGTAAACAATTGTTTAAAGGTGTTATTAACTATGTGTGTGTTTTAAAATTAGAAAAAAATTATGGAAATTCTTTTGAATATACGAAAGTTTCATCGCCAGAAGATATTTATAACAACAAAAAAGGATTAATTTTTGATGTTTCAAAATTAGATATTTCACATTGGTTTTTAACAGATGATAGTACAATTCTTAATAAGTATGAATATGCAAAAGAAAAATTTCCTTGTATTGAGGAAGAAATAATACCTACTAACGGTATACAAACTAGCAAAAATGATGTTTATAAAATACCCAAAAATACGATAGTTTCAAATGAAAATGGTGTAGTCACATTTATAAAAGATGGACAGGAATTTAAAGCAGAGATAGAACTATTGAGAGAATATTATTTGCCAAGTAAAAGTGATGGGGAAAATAAGTCATACCAAAATCTAAAATCAACAAACTATGTGATTTTCCCATATATTAATGGAAAAATCATACATGAAAAAGAGATGAAAGAAAATTATCCAAATACATGGAGATATCTGCACTATTTTAAAGATAAATTATTTCCTAAAAGTTTAGGAGGTAAGCGAGATGTAAGAGGAAATGAAGGTGATTTTGAATGGTATCAGTATGGTCGCTCTCAAGCCTTACGAGAAGTTGATAAAGAAAAAATAATTGTTGGAGTGCTTTCTAAAGAGCCAAACTTTAATATAGATAGGAATAATATTGCATATTCATCAGGAGGTACAGCAGGTTATATAGGATTGTATTTGAAAGAGAATTCGAAATACAACTTGGAATATATTCAAGCTTGGCTTAGTCACTGGTTTACAGATGAAATTTTTAAAACTATTGGCAGTGATTTTGAAGGAGGTTTTTACACTCACGGAACAAATATGTACAAGGATATACCGCTTCTACCAATTGATTTTGAAAATGAATATGAATATAAAGCTTTTGATAGAATTACTGAATTGGTAAAGAGTATTAATACTACAAACGAAGATATAGAAAATGAGACTGATTCAAGGAAAAAAGAACTTAATTTAAGAATTAAAGAAAATATAATATCAAAAATAAATACTCAAATAGACGAATTAATAGAATTAAAGGTGCAAGAAAATAATGAATGTTAAAAGTAAGCAAACAGAAGAAAAATTAAACGGCGTTTTCTATACACCTTTTGAAATTGTTAATTTCCTTACAAGCTGGATTACGGATAAACAACAAATTTTTAATGTATTAGAACCATCCGCGGGAGATGGTAGATTTGTAAAACAGATAGTTGAACTTGCTGATAAAGCAAATGTTATAGCGGTTGAAATCGATCCTTTGGAATGTGAAAAAATTAAAGCTATTGATAATACAAAGGTTATAAATGATGATTTTTATAATTTTTACGAAGAGATAAAAGATATAGGAATCAAATATGATGCTGTAATAGGAAATCCTCCGTATATTAGATATCAATTTTTATCAGAAGAACAGAGAAATTATCAAAGTGATATATTAAAACGCAATGGCATGAAACCTAATAAATTGATAAATTCATGGGTTGCTTTTACAGTAGCAAGCATTGAATTATTAAGTTTGGGTGGGAAATTTGCATTTGTTCTGCCAACGGATCTTTTGCAAGTGTCTTATGCTAAGGAGCTTAGAAAGTTTATTTTCAAGGAACTAAAAGAAGTAACTATTATTTGTTTTGATAACATTGTGTTTTCTGGAATACAACAGGATGTTGTACTTATTTTTGGAATAAAAAGAGATATGGAAAGTAAAAAAACATTAATAAGGAATATTAGTGTAAAAGATATGTCTCAATTATCTAATAAAATCTATTCTATTCCATTTGAATATTATGATTTTGACAATAGTGACAAATGGAGAAAATTTTTGTTAAGAAAAAACTTTATGAAATTCTATGAAGATAAATTTATTAATGAGACTACCTCAATCAAAGATATTAGTACCATTGAAGTAGGTATTACTACTGGAAATAATAAAGTCTTTGTTGTGAATAATGAGACGGTTAATAAGTATAGCCTAGATGATTATAAAGTTCCTTTGGTAGGGAGAAGTTTAGATGTCGTTGGATTGTTTTATACAGAAAATGATATTTCGAATAATAGTTTAAATGGTAGAAAAGTTTGGCTATTAGATTTCAATAATAAGAAATTAAATAGAGGTGCCCAAAAATATATAAAGGAAGTAGAAAGTAGAGACGAACATAAAGGATATAAATTAGGTTTAAGGGATAAATGGTACGAAGTTCCATCTATATGGACTCCAGATGCATTTTTACTTAGAAGGATGGGGAATTTTCCGAAGATAGTCAAAAATGAAATTAAAGCTACGAGTACAGATACTTTTCACAGAATCAGATTTAATGAAGGAATTGATGTTGCAAAAGCATTGGTATTATTTTATTCATCAGTATCACTTCTATCTTTTGAACTAGAAGGAAGAGTTTTTGGTGGGGGAGCTTTAGAAATACTGCCAGGTGATTTAAAAAATATTAGATTACCTAAAATTAATAATGGTTTAGATTATATTGAAATCTCAAAAAAAATAGATGAAAAACTTAGAGAAAATCATGAGTTCACAGAAATTGTAAAATGGGTGGATAATTTAATTCAACCATTATCAGGGTTCGATAAATCTGAAATTAATGAAATATATGATGTATGGAATAGTCTAAGGAGGAATAGAGTGGAGTGATATATTTTACTTAAAGGAGTAAGAAGATGGATATAGATATGGATAATCTAAAGAAAAACATCCAAAGTTTCTTTGACCAAGGAACTGTAACAATAGTAGGTTCTGGACTATCTTGTGCTGAAGGTATTTCAGGAATGAAAGCACTATCTGAAAAGCTGATGGAAGATGTTCCTAATAAGCTAAGTAACGAAGATATGGAGTGTTGGAGAAACATAGAGGAAACCTTAAATAATGGAATAGATTTAGAATCGACACTACAACAAAATAAAGCGACAAATAACATTGAAAAAGCAATTATTGAAAGTGCATATGAACTTATTTCCAGTGAAGATATATTTATTTTTAAAGAAATTATAGAAAAAAGTAGAACATTAAAATTTTCTGAGTATTTATCATGCTTTAATGTTGATTTGTATAATTTGGTTGTAATAACAACTAATTATGATTTGTTAATAGAGTATGCTTGTGAAATCAAAGGATTGGTATATTCAGATTCATACTATGGGAAAATCATCTCTAAATATTCACCTGAAAACGCTGAAAAAGAAATGCTTAAAGGGATAAAAATAGGTAAGAAACCTATGAATCATTACAAGACACATATAAAAATATATAAACCACATGGATCAATTAATTGGAAACTCATCGATGGAAAACTTAATAAGATAAATCATGTAAATTGTGGTACTCCTTGCATAATTACCCCAGGTTCTAATAAATATGAAAAAGGATATGAAGAGCCTTTTGATTATCATATTAGAAAAATGGGGCAGGAGATGGATAATGCAAAAAGGTTAATTTTTATTGGATATGGTTTTAATGATAACCATTTGGAAACTCATTTAAATAAACCAGAAAATATTTCTAAACCTAAACTAATTGTAACTAGAACCTTATATGGTAATGCGAAAAAAATTGTTGATAATTCGCCAAATACTATAGCTATAGAAGAGATGAAAAAAAATGATAAGAGTTGTGGAACAAAAATTTACTTTGAAAAACAAATATATGAAATTAAAGATAAAAAAATATGGGATATAGCTGAATTGATTAAGGAGGTGTTTTGATGGATAAGTTAGTATTTCAAGAAAATGATACAATAGGTTCTGTTATATATGTGGATACTAATCAGGTTTTAATTGAAGTGGAAGATAATGAGAAAATATCATTATTAAATGTTGGTAGTATTGTTGCTATTCAAACCACAAGATCCTTTGAGTTTACGATTGGTATTATAGATAAAGTAAGACGAAAAGCAAATGAATTGATGGAATTAGAAGATTTAACTGATGAATATAATGAAAACTTTGAAGAAGAAGCCTACATTTCATCAGATGTAATCCAAGTTTCGTTAATTGGGACATACAAAACGGTTGACGGCGATACTAAAAATTGTTTCAAAAGAGGAATTGATACTTTCCCACAAATTACACATCATTGTTATTCGATTAATGGTAATAACTTAAAATTATTTATGAATATTATTAGTGATGATGTTTCTTTGGATAAACAATTGCTTATAGGAAAATTTGCAATTGATGACAATGCTACTGCAATTTTAGACGGCGATAAATTTTTTCAAAGACATGCCTCTATTTTGGGAAGTACAGGTTCAGGTAAAAGTTGGTGTGTTGCAAATTTGATAGAGGAAGCCAGCAAACTTAATAATCCTAATATTATTGTTCTTGATATGCATGGTGAATATAAGTCATTATGTGATACAGAGAGAAAATATGCTGACTATTATAAAATTGCTGGACCAGGAGATCTAGAAAATGACGATGAAAAATATATTTTCTTGCCATACTGGTTATTAAATAGAGATGAAATGCTATCTATGGTGTTAGACAGATCTGATAGTAATGCTCCTAATCAAGCTTCTAGATTTACATTTCATGTAAGAAGTTTGAAAGAAGATTCTTTGAGAAAATTAAATAAAACTAAAGTTTTAAGTACATTTACAGTCGATTCTCCGATCCCTTTTGATATTAAAGACTTGATTGTAGAATTGAAGAAAGATGATACTCAAAAAGGGATTGGTGCAAAAGGGCAACCAGTAAAAGGCGATTGGGAAGGTAAGTTAACACGTTTTATTTCTAGACTAGAGACAAAGATTACGGATAAACGATATGGATTTTTGTTTCAGCCAAATAATAATACATTAAATTATGATTGGCTATCCAAGTTATTGTGTAAGATGATTGGTGCAGATGACGAAAGAAAAGGTATAAAAATTATTGACTTTTCAGAAGTGCCTTCCGATGTTTTGCCTATAGTTACTGGAATCATTTCAAGATTACTGTTTGATGTGCAAATTTGGATGAATGAAGAAAAAAGAACTCCGTTCGCTATTTTGTGCGATGAAGCTCATTTATATCTTCCAATACAAGAGGATGCTGATAGTGTTCAAAAACAAGCACTAGGAAATTTTGAGAGAATTGCAAAAGAAGGTAGAAAATATGGAATATCTTTAGTTGTTATTAGT
This sequence comes from Streptococcus mitis, assembly GCF_013305725.1. Lineage (NCBI taxonomy): Bacteria > Bacillati > Bacillota > Bacilli > Lactobacillales > Streptococcaceae > Streptococcus > Streptococcus mitis. The sequence continues at coordinate 1,148,285 of NZ_CP047883.1, read as the reverse complement.
CAGAGACCTTCCGATGTAAGTAAAACAATTTTAAGCCAATGTAATAATTTTTTGGTACTACGACTATCGAATGACAGAGATAAATCTGTAATAAGAAATTTACTTCCAGATGCTTTAAAAGGTATTTTAGATCAACTACCTCTATTAGATGTAGGAGAAGCAATAGCAGTTGGTGATGCAATATTATTGCCAAGTCGAATTAGATTAAAAACACCACAATTAAAACCTATTAGTGCAACTAAAAATTTCTGGATAGAGTGGGAAAATAGCAAGGCAGACAATGCTGCAATTATTGAAGCTGTAGAAAATATGAGGTGTCAAACTAAAGAATAGAAAGGAGTAAGGCTATAGTGTTTCTAAATTATTAATCATTCAAAACTGATTGTGATAGGACTATTCTAGCTTTAGAATTTTTCAAAAATTAAAATTTAAGGCAATCAATGGCTTAGAATAGTGCGAAAACATTTAGTTTATAGGAATTTTAGGTCTAGAGTTGCATGGATATTTATGAAAAGAGAGCATTCGATAGTTAGGATTGTTCTATTCTGAAAGATTTGGGTTGTCAAAAGGCTAGAAGAGTGATTTGTAAGTATACTTGTATCATTTTGTTGTGATTATTGTATATCAAATAGATGGAATAAATTGGCTTTGCTTTCTTACTTTATGCTATAATAGTCAAAATGCTTTTTTAGAAAGGAAAATCTCAAATTGTCCTACAAATTTCTACTTTTCGACCTCGACCACACCTTGCTTGATTTTGATGCTGCTGAGGATGTGGCTCTGACGCAACTTCTAAAAGAAGAAGGAGTTGCGGATATCCAAGCCTACAAAGACTATTACGTTCCTATGAACAAGGCTCTCTGGAAGGATTTGGAGCAAAAGAAAATCAGCAAACAAGAGCTGGTTAACACGCGCTTTTCTCGTTTATTTGCTCATTTTGGACAGGAAAAGGACGGTAGTTTTCTAGCCCAGCGTTACCAATTTTACCTCGCCCAGCAGGGGCAAACTTTTTCAGGCACTCATCAACTCTTAGACAGCCTTATCGAGCGTGATTATGACTTGTATGCTGCGACAAATGGCATTACTGCTATCCAGACAGGGCGTTTGGCTCAATCGGGTCTGGCGCCTTATTTCAATCAAGTTTTTATCTCAGAACAGTTGCAAACACAAAAGCCTGATGCTCTCTTTTATGAAAAAATCGGTCAAGAGATTGCTGGATTTAGTAAAGAAAAGACGCTGATGATTGGAGATTCTCTAACTGCTGATATTCAAGGTGGTAATAATGCTGGGATTGACACTATCTGGTACAACCCTCATCATCTCGAAAATCACACACAAGCCCAGCCAACCTACGAAGTCCATTCTTACCAAGACTTGCTGGATTGTTTAGATAAACTGTAAAAAGTGGTTTAGATAGCCACTTTTTGCTATAATAGAGGCAGTAAAATGAAGGAGTTGACTATGGAACACTCGTCTTGGCATGCTTTGATTAAGGAGCAATTACCTGAGGGTTATTTCGGGAAAATCAATCAGTTTATGGAGCAGGTCTATTCTCAAGGGACTATTTATCCGCCCAAAGAAAAGGTTTTTCAGGCTCTCTTGACAACACCGCTTGAAGAAGTTAAGGTGGTGATTCTAGGGCAAGATCCCTATCACGGGCCAGGTCAAGCGCAGGGCTTGAGTTTTTCTGTACCCGACTCTATCCCAGCTCCGCCATCCTTGCAAAATATCTTGAAAGAATTGTCAGATGATCTTGGCGTTAAGAAATCCCATGATTTGACAGCTTGGGCTGAGCAAGGAGTCTTGCTTCTCAATGCTTGTTTGACGGTTCCTGCTGGACAGGCCAATGGTCATGCCGGTCAGATATGGGAGCCTTTTACTGATGCTGTGATTCAGGTGGTCAATCATCTAGATAGACCAGTTGTTTTTGTACTCTGGGGAGCTTATGCACGTAAGAAGAAGGCCTTAGTTACCAATCCTCATCACTTGATTATCGAATCAGCCCATCCCAGTCCTTTATCAGTTTATAGAGGATTTTGGGGTTCCAAGCCTTTTTCCAAGGCCAATGCATTCTTAAAAGAGACAGGACAAGAGCCAATCGATTGGCTTAGATAAGGAGAGAATATGCCTCAGTTAGCGACGATTTGCTACATTGATAACGGGAAAGAACTGCTCATGCTTCATCGCAATAAAAAGCCAAATGATGTCCATGCGGGTAAATGGATTGGTGTGGGTGGTAAGCTAGAAAGAGGTGAGACCCCTCAGGAATGCGCGGCGCGTGAAATCCTTGAAGAAACAGGGCTCAAAGCCAAGCCAGTTCTAAAAGGTGTCATCACTTTTCCTGAATTCACACCAGATTTAGACTGGTACACCTATGTTTTTAAGGTGACAGAGTTTGAGGGGGATTTGATTGACTGTAATGAGGGGACGTTAGAATGGGTTCCCTATGACGAGGTTTTGAGCAAGCCGACTTGGGAAGGTGACCATACCTTTGTTGAGTGGCTTTTAGAGGATAAACCCTTCTTTTCAGCCAAGTTTGTTTATGATGGGGATAAATTGTTGGATACCCAAGTTGATTTCTATGAATAAAGGAGAAAGCAGATGCTACTAATCAAAAATGGTCGTGTAATGGATCCCAAGTCTGGTTTGGATCAAGTGTGTGATATTTTAGTCCAAGATGGGAAAATTGTCAAAATTGCGCCTGAGATTAAAGAAGAAGGAGCAGAAATCATTGATGCTACTGGTCTTGTGGTTGCGCCTGGACTGGTTGATATCCATGTTCATTTCCGTGAGCCTGGTCAAACTCATAAAGAGGATATTCATACTGGGGCCCTAGCAGCCGCTGCAGGTGGTTTTACAACGGTTGTCATGATGGCTAATACCAGTCCAACCATTTCAGACGTTGATACTTTGCAAGAAGTTCTCCAGTCAGCTGCCAAAGAGAAGATTCATGTCAAGACGGTTGCGACCATCACTAAGAATTTTAATGGCAAAGATTTGACTGACTTTGAGACACTCTTAGAAGCAGGTGCGGTTGGTTTCTCAGATGACGGTATTCCACTTGAAAGCAGTAAAGTTGTCAAGGAAGCCATGGAGGAAGCCAAAAAGCTTAATACCTTTATCAGTCTCCATGAGGAAGATCCGGGATTGAATGGGATTCTTGGCTTTAACGAAAATATTGCTAAAGAACATTTCCATATCTGCGGTGCGACTGGAGTGGCTGAGTATGCTATGATGGCGCGTGATGTCATGATTGCCTATGCAACTAAGGCTCATGTCCATATTCAGCATTTGTCTAAAGAAGAAAGTGTTAAAGTAGTGGAGTTTGCTCAAGGTCTGGGTGCTCAAGTTACAGCAGAAGTAGCGCCACAGCATTTTTCTAAGACCGAAGCTCTCCTTTTGACACAAGGTAGCAATGCTAAGATGAATCCGCCACTTCGTTTGGAATCAGACCGTCGCGCGGTTATCGAAGGGCTCAAATCAGGCGTCATCACTGTGATTGCGACAGATCACGCGCCTCACCATGCAGATGAAAAAAATGTTGCAGATATTACCAAAGCGCCATCTGGTATGACAGGTTTAGAAACATCCCTATCTCTTGGCTTGACCTATTTGGTGGAAGCTGGGGAGTTGAGCTTGATGGAATTACTCGAAAAGATGACATACAATCCAGCAAAACTTTATAACTTTGAAGCAGGTTACTTGGCTGAGAATGGTCCAGCAGATATCACTATTTTTGATGCTAAGTCTGACCGCCTTGTGGACTCCCATTTTGCTTCGAAAGCAACTAATTCACCATTTATCGGTGAAACCTTAAAAGGGCAGGTTAAATACACCATCTGTAAGGGACAAATCGTCTATCAAAACTAGGTGGGAGTCTGCTCTGTAAACAAAAAGAATAGAGAGACTATATGTACCAAACCCATCATTTTAAAGATAAGTTTATCTTATTTTTAAAGATATTTTTCCCTATCCTGATTTATCAATTTGCCAATTATTCTGCCTCCTTTGTTGATACGACTATGACTGGTCAATACAATACCATGGACTTGGCTGGTGTGTCTATGGCAACCAGTATCTGGAATCCTTTCTTCACATTCCTAACAGGGATTGTATCAGCCTTGGTGCCTATCATTGGTCACCATCTTGGTCGAGGCAAAAAGGAAGAGGTTGCGTCTGATTTTTACCAGTTCATCTATCTGGCCTTGGCGCTATCTATGGTCTTGCTGGGGATGGTACTTTTCTTGGCACCACCAATCTTGAATCATATTGGCCTAGAAGCACCGGTGGCAGCAGTAGCGGTTCGCTATCTTTGGTTTTTATCTATCGGAATTATCCCCTTGTTGCTCTTTAGTGTCATTCGTTCCTTGCTGGATTCGCTGGGCTTGACCAAACTGTCCATGTACCTCATGCTTTTGTTACTTCCTATCAATAGTGGATTTAACTATCTCTTGATTTTCGGGGCCTTTGGTGTTCCAGAATTGGGAGGTGCTGGCTCTGGTTTAGGTACTTCATTGGCTTATTGGGTCTTGCTGGGAATTTCTGTTCTGGTTTTATTTAAACAGGAGAAGCTCAAAGCTCTACATCTTGAGAAACGAATTCCATTTAATATGGATAAAATCAAGGAAGGAGTTCGATTGGGTCTGCCTATTGGGGGAACTGTCTTCGCGGAGGTGGCTATCTTTTCTGTGGTTGGCTTGATTATGGCTAAGTTCTCATCCTTGATTATCGCTAGTCACCAGTCAGCTATGAATTTTTCAACTCTCATGTACGCCTTTCCTATGAGCATCTCATCTGCTATGGCTATTGTTGTTTCCTATGAAGTGGGAGCCAAGCGATTTGATGATGCGAAAACCTATATTAGTTTAGGAAGATGGACTGCCCTTATTTTTGCAGGCTTCACCTTATCTTTCCTTTACATTTTTAGGGGAAATGTGGCCAGTCTTTATGGTAACGACCCAGAATTTATCGATCTGACAGCACGTTTTTTGACTTATAGTCTTTTCTTCCAGTTAGCAGATACCTTTGCGGCACCGCTTCAGGGAATTTTGAGGGGGTATAAGGATACAGTGATTCCTTTTTACCTTGGTTTGGTTGGTTATTGGGGTGTAGCAATTCCAGTAGCTATGGTCTTTGATTCCCTAACAGATTTTGGAGCTTATTCTTACTGGATTGGTTTGATTATTAGTCTGATCGTAAGTGGGGGGCTCTACCGTTGGCGTTTAACTGTGATTATGAAGAGATTTGAATCTGTAGAAAAATCTAAACTCTAAAAAGTTTGTGAAAAAATATTCTTAATAAGAAAATCCCTTGTTTTCATGGGGGTTTCTTTTTTATTTTGTGAAATTTTCTTTAGCAAAACTTTGACAGTATTTGCCAAAAACGGTAAAATAGTAAGGTAAGAAGAAACTTAGAAAGGCAAGAAGATGTCAACTTTAGATAAAAATCTTTTGCTAGAGATGTTCCGTAAGATGGAAGAAATTCGTCGTATGGACTTAAAAATTGCGCAATTAGTAAAGAAAGGGAAAGTGCCAGGAATGACGCACTTTTCTGTTGGAGAAGAAGCAGCTAACGTGGGTGCTATGTTGGCTCTCAATCCAGATGATCTGATCACCTCAAACCACCGTGGTCACGGACAAGCTATTGCCAAAGGAATTGACCTCAACGGAATGATGGCTGAAATCCTTGGTAAATACACTGGGACCTGTAAAGGTAAAGGTGGATCTATGCATATCGCTGACCTTGATGCTGGTAACCTTGGTGCCAATGGTATCGTAGGTGGTGGTATGGGAATCGCTGTTGGTGCAGCCCTCAGTCAGCAAATGCAAAATACTGGGAAAATCGTTGTCTGCTTCTTTGGAGATGGTGCAACCAATGAAGGTGTTTTCCACGAAGCAGTGAACATGGCTTCTATCTGGAACCTGCCAGTCATTTTCTATTGCATTAACAACGGTTACGGTATCTCTGCGGATATCAAGAAAATGACCAATGTCGAACATATCCATCAACGTAGCGCCGCTTATGGAATTCCTGGAATGTTCATCGAAGACGGTAACAATGTCATCGACGTCTATGAAGGATTTAAGAAAGCTGTAGATCATGTTCGCAGTGGCAATGGTCCAGTCTTGATTGAAAGTGTAACTTATCGCTGGCTTGGCCACTCATCATCTGACCCTGGTAAATATCGTACACGTGAAGAAGTGGAATTGTGGAAACAAAAGGATCCAATCGAAAACCTCCGCAACTACCTTATTGAAAATAACATTGCTAGCGCTGAAGAATTGGAAGAAATCCAAGCACAAGTCAAGGAATCAGTAGAAGCTTCTGTTAAATTTGCTGAGGAAAGCCCATTCCCACCGCTTGAATCCGCATTTGAAGATATTTACGCAGACTAAGGAGAAAGAGATAAAAATGGAAACAAAAACAATGTCCTTCCGTGACACCATTATCCTTGCTATGTCTGAGGAAATGCGTCGCGATAAAAATGTGTTCTTGATGGGAGAAGATGTTGGGGTCTTCGGAGGAGACTTCGGAACTTCTGTTGGAATGCTTGAAGAATTTGGTCCAGAACGTATCCGTGATTGTCCGATTTCTGAAGCTGCCATCTCAGGAGCAGCAGCAGGAGCAGCTATGACGGGACTTCGTCCAATCGTCGATATGACCTTCATGGACTTCTCAGTTATTGCCATGGACAATATCGTTAACCAAGCTGCTAAAACTCGTTATATGTTTGGCGGTAAAGGTCAAGTCCCAATGACTGTACGTTGTGCAGCTGGTAATGGAGTTGGTTCTGCCGCCCAGCACTCGCAATCTCTAGAGTCTTGGTTTACTCACATTCCTGGACTTAAGGTTGTGGCACCTGGAACACCTGCAGACATGAAAGGATTGCTCAAGTCTTCTATCCGTGATAATAACCCTGTTATCATTCTTGAGTACAAGTCAGAATTTAACCAAAAAGGGGAAGTGCCAGTTGATCCAGACTACACAATCCCACTTGGGGTTGGGGAAATCAAACGCGAAGGTACAGATGTAACAGTTGTTACTTATGGGAAAATGCTTCGTCGTGTGGTTCAAGCTGCTGAAGAATTAGCAGAAGAAGGAATTTCAGTTGAAATTGTTGACCCACGTACCCTCGTTCCGCTTGATAAGGATATCATCATTAACTCAGTGAAGAAGACTGGTAAAGTTGTTCTGGTCAACGACGCTCACAAAACAAGTGGTTATATCGGAGAGATTTCAGCTATTATTTCAGAATCAGAAGCATTTGACTATCTAGATGCACCAATCCGCCGCTGTGCAGGAGAAGATGTGCCAATGCCTTATGCGCAAAACCTAGAAAATGCAATGATTCCAACAGTTGAAAGCATCAAAGATGCCATCCGTAAAACATATAACAAAGAATAGAATTACATAATATAAGTTATGTAAAACACTTGTTATCTGTCATAAGAAGAGTTGGTTCGATAATAACCGACGAAGGATTTAGTAAGTCTACATGGTTGGTTATTTGATAGTGGCAACCGTAGTAATTTGAGATACGTTTTGTATCTAAGTGATTTGAAGAGTTGCGACATGAGTGAGTCGAATCGATAATATTCGACGAATGAATTAGTAAGTCTAAAAGGATGACCGCCTAATAGCGGCAACCGTAGTAATTTGAGATACGTTTTGTATCCAAGTTGCTTGTAGAGTTGAGCACGGGCTAAAAGCTCGGAAAAAAGATAAATCTCCTTGACTTCATTGAAGTCTGCGTTGATTTCCTATTTTTCAGTCGCTTTTAACGCCCTTTGTATCATTTAATTGAATTCGGACGGAGGTCTTCGAAAAAAAGATAGATTTCCTTGTGTTCATCGAACACATCGTCAATCTCCTATTTTTTCATTGCTCTCTTCGTCCTTAATATCTTAGTATAGAATTGGAGAGGTCATGGCTGATGACAAGCTAAGAGCGACTCCTGCAGCTAGAAAGTTAGCGGATGATTTAGGGATCAACCTCTACGACATTTCTGGCTCAGGTGCAAACGGTCGTGTCCACAAAGAAGACGTGGAAACTTATAAAGACACAAACGTGGTTCGCATTTCGCCACTTGCAAAACGAATTGCCCTCGAACATAACATTGCTTGGCAGGAAATCCAAGGAACGGGACATCGTGGTAAGATCATGAAGAAGGACGTTTTGGCCTTGCTTCCTGAAAATATTGAAAACGATACCATCAAGTCTCCTGCTCAGATTGAAAAAGTGGAAGAAGTTCCTGATAATGTAACACCATATGGTGAAATCGAGCGTATTCCAATGACACCAATGCGTAAGGTTATTGCCCAACGCATGGTTGAATCTTACCTAACTGCGCCAACCTTCACGCTCAACTATGAAGTTGATATGACTGAAATGTTGGCTCTTCGTAAGAAGGTTCTTGAGCCAATCATGGAAGCAACTGGGAAGAAGACTACTGTAACAGATCTTCTTTCACTTGCTGTTGTGAAAACCTTGATGAAGCATCCTTATATCAACGCTTCATTGACAGAAGATGGCAAGACCATTATCACTCACAACTATGTCAATCTTGCGATGGCAGTTGGGATGGATAATGGATTGATGACACCTGTTGTTTACAATGCTGAGAAGATGACTCTTTCAGAGTTGGTTGTAGCCTTCAAGGATGTTATTGGCCGTACCTTGGATGGCAAATTGGCTCCAAGTGAACTGCAAAATTCAACATTTACTATCAGTAACTTGGGAATGTTTGGCGTTCAGTCCTTTGGTCCGATCATCAACCAACCAAACTCAGCTATCCTTGGTGTCAGTTCGACAATTGAGAAGCCTGTTGTCGTCAATGGTGAGATTGTGATTCGCCCTATCATGAGCCTAGGATTAACTATTGACCACCGTGTCGTAGATGGTATGGCTGGTGCTAAGTTTATGAAGGACTTGAAAGAGTTGATTGAAAACCCAATCTCAATGTTGATTTAAGAGCAAGAATATTCATTTTTAAGATATAGAAAAAGGAAGGAAGACATGGCCTTAGAAGTAATTATGCCAAAAGCCGGCGTGGATATGACAGAAGGACAAATCGTCCAATGGAATAAAAAAGTCGGAGAATTTGTAAAAGAAGGAGAAATCCTTTTGGAAATCATGACTGATAAAGTCAGCATGGAATTGGAAGCAGAAGAAGACGGTTACTTGATTGCCATTCTCAAAGGAGATGGTGAAACTGTCCCAGTAACGGAAGTTATCGGTTACCTCGGAGAAGAAGGGGAAAATATCCCAACAGCTGGAGCAACAGTGCCAGAAGCTAGCCCAGCACCTGCAGCAAGTGCCTCAAACGATGATGGTAAGAGCGATGATGCTTTTGATATCGTTGTGATTGGTGGAGGTCCTGCTGGTTATGTTGCAGCCATTAAAGCTGCCCAACTCGGTGGTAAGGTTGCTCTAGTTGAGAAATCTGAACTCGGTGGAACCTGCTTGAATCGTGGCTGTATTCCAACCAAGACCTACCTTCATAACGCTGAAATTATTGAAAATATCGGTCATGCTGCAAATCGTGGTATCGTGATTGAAAATCCTAACTTCACTGTAGATATGGACAAACTTTTAGAAACTAAATCTAAAGTTGTTAATACTTTAGTTGGCGGAGTTGCGGGTCTTCTTCGTAGCTATGGAGTTTCGGTTCATAAGGGAATTGGTACCATCACTAAAGATAAGAATGTCTTAGTAAATGGTTCTGAATTGCTTGAAACCAAGAAAATCATTCTTGCTGGTGGTTCAAAGGTCAGCAAGATCAATGTTCCAGGTATGGAATCTACGCTTGTCATGACTAGTGATGACATTCTTGAAATGAATGAAGTCCCAGAAAGCCTCGTTATCATCGGTGGTGGAGTTGTCGGTATCGAACTCGGTCAAGCCTTCATGACATTTGGTTCAAAAGTGACTGTTATCGAAATGATGGACCGTATAGTTCCAGCTATGGATGCGGAAGTTTCTAAGAACCTTCGCTTGATCCTTGAACGTAAAGGAATGACCATCTTGACTGGTACTAAACTGCAAGAAATCATCGAGGAAAATGGTCAACTTCGTATCAAGGTTGAAGGAAAAGACGATATCATCGCAAATAAAGCTCTTCTTTCAATCGGTCGTGTGCCAGACCTTGAAGGTATTGGCGATGTTGAGTTTGAATTGGATCGTGGTCGCATCAAGGTCAACGAATACATGGAAACTTCTATTTCAGGTATCTACGCACCAGGTGACATTAACGGTACTAAGATGTTGGCTCACGCAGCCTTCCGTATGGGTGAAGTTGCTGCTGAAAATGCTCTTAAAGGAAATCATGCTGTAGCCAAGTTGAACTTGACTCCAGCAGCTATCTACACTCTTCCTGAAGTAGCAGCAGTAGGGTTGACTGAAGAACAAGCCCGTGAGAAATACGATGTAGCCATCGGTAAGTTCAACTTTGCTGCTAACGGTCGTGCTATTGCATCGGATGCTGCTCAAGGTTTCGTAAAAGTCATTGCAGATAAGAAATACGGAGAAATCCTTGGTGTTCATATTATCGGTCCTGCAGCTGCAGAATTGATTAACGAGGCATCAAGCATTATCGAAATGGAAATCACTGTTGAAGAAATGCTGAAGACTATCCACGGACACCCAACCTACTCTGAAGTAATGTATGAAGCATTTGCGGATGTTTTAGGAATGGCCATCCACTCACCTAAGAAAAAATAAAACGAAGATAGATTAGACTGGAAAGGTGTTTTCCAGTCTCTATCGTATAAAGGGATATCATGAAATATATTATCAATCATTCAAACGACACTACCTTTAATATTGCCTTGGAAGAATACGCCTTTAAACACCTTTTGGATGAGGATCAAATCTTCCTACTTTGGATTAACAAGCCATCTATCATTGTTGGTCGTCACCAGAATACCATCGAAGAAATCAACCGTGATTATGTTCGAGAAAATGGTATTGAGGTGGTCCGCCGTATCAGCGGTGGTGGAGCTGTTTACCACGATTTAAATAACCTCAACTATACGATCATCTCAAAAGAAGATGAAAACAAAGCTTTTGACTTTAAGAGCTTCTCAACTCCAGTTATCAATACTTTGGCTCAACTTGGGGTTAAAGCTGAGTTCACAGGTCGTAATGATCTTGAGATTGATGGCAAGAAATTCTGTGGCAATGCCCAAGCCTATATCAATGGCCGTATCATGCACCACGGTTGCTTGCTTTTTGACGTTGATTTGTCAGTCCTCGCAAATGCCCTCAAAGTTTCAAAGGATAAATTTGAATCAAAAGGTGTGAAATCCGTCCGTGCTCGTGTAACCAATATTATCAATGAATTACCTGAAAAAATCACAGTCGAAGAATTCCGTGACTTACTCTTGGAATACATGAAAAAAGAGTACCCAGAGATGACTGAATACGTTTTTTCTGAGGAAGAATTGGCTGAAATCAATCGAATCAAGGATACTAAGTTCGGTACTTGGGACTGGAACTACGGTAAATCACCTGAATTTAACGTCCGTCGTGGAACAAAATTCACCAGTGGTAAGGTCGAAGTCTTTGCTAGTGTCGTCGAATCAAAAATCCAAGACATCAAGATTTATGGTGACTTCTTTGGTATCGAAGACGTTGCAGCTGTAGAAGATGTCCTTCGAGGCGTTAAATACGAACGCGAAGATGTCCTTAAGGCGCTAGAAACCATTGATATCACACGCTACTTCGCTGGTATTAGCCGTGAAGAAATCGCTGAGGCGGTAGTTGGATAAATCAAAAAAAGAAGCTGGTCCTACAACCAACTTCTTTTTTTGATATTTATTTACATAACTTAAAATACGTAAAATTATAAACTATCTAGAGCATTCTTTTGTTCATCATTAACGATATGGGTATAGAGGTCAGTGACTTGTGTACTGGCATGTCCTAACTGGTGACTGACCAAAACTTGAGATTTAGTGGCATCATAGAGCCTAGTTGCTAGAGTATGTCGTAGTTTGTGGGGGGTTACACGCACTTTGAAGTCCTCAGAGTACTTAGCAACCATTTTTTCAACGCTAGAAGCATCGATACGATTAGGAACACCTCTGTAGAGAGTCAAAAAAAGGGCTGTATCTGTTTTTTCCGTCTTATAGCGTTGATTTCGAATGGCCAGATAATTCTCTAAATAAGGCTTAGCAAAGGCAGCGACATTGACAGAGTCACGTTTGCCCCCTTTTCGAGTGACATCGATAACCATCATTTTGAGATTGAGATCCCTTATATCCAGATAAACAGCTTCAGATAAGCGGACACCAGACGCCAAGAGAAGGGCAATAATGGCCAAATCACGTTCTTTATTTTTGTTGAATGATGAGAGAGCGCGATTTGAAAGTTGTTGTGGATACTCTTGGTCAATATAAGATAGAAAACCTTCTGTTTCATCACCTAAAAAGAGTTTTTGCTTGATGTTTTCAGCTCTAGCAGCAAGTGTCTCTTTCTTTTTCTTTGTTGAAACTTTCTTCATTACATTACGATAGAAATAAGGTTCCCCTTGATCGTTTTCAACCTCCTCGGTCAGATACTTGTAAAGACTAGAAAGTGCTGACAAGGTCCGATTGATGGTTGTCTGAGAAACTCCTTGCTTGGTTGTATTAGCATTCAGCAAAGGACGTTCACGAAGATAAAGGATAAAAGATTCCATATCTTTCTTTGACATATTTTCCAATACCGATAAAGGAATATCAGATATTTTATCAGCGTTTGAAATGCCAGACTCCAAAACCCAGCTAAAAAATCGATCGTATTCCTTGAGGTATTCGTACAAGGTTGTAAAACTATAGGGGACAGCAAGCTTAGATTGGTAGTATTCCAGAACATACCAGGGCATGATTTGTTTTAGTTTGTCGATTCGTTCTAGTAAAATCTCACGTTTCATGATTTTCTCCATAAATAAACTATACTAGCAGTATAGCATAGACTCATATATTTTTCAAGAAAATTATAGTTTTTCGGAAAGATGTTATAGAGCTTTTTAAAATTTAAAAAAGGATCTAATAACTAAAAATTTTTTGGAACAAAAATATACCTTAAATCATCAAATTTGAATCAGCCATCACTGAAAATAAAGACTAAAACTAACTTTTGTGAAGAATAAAAAAGAAAAGGCTTTTATCCTTTCTTTTTTTACAAATTGTCTTTTAAGTTTAAATACTTTTTTAATTGTTCTATTGTTAGATATCTACTACAAAGCAGCTCATTAAAAAGGCTTTTTTTACAAGACTGGCAATAACACTAAATTTATTAGAAGCCTCTTCCTATTCTTTTAGAACTCTTCATTAAGGTTCAACGACATCTTTAATTCTATCATAGCAAGTTTTAAGGATGAGCTGATTAGCTGCTTTTCTATCATAAACAATTTTTCCATTTGAGTAAGTTTCTTTTTTATAATTTTTTAAAATATTTTGTTGCAAATCCAATAATTCTTTTTTACTCAAAGCTTGGGATACTTCTGCCATCCAAAAAATTAGCTCTCCACATTGTACCGTTCTATTAAAATAAACAGCACCATCTTGTAGACGTTTTTTGCAGTAATTTATTAAGTGAGTATACTGGCTGGGGATTTTTTCTGGTTGGTCAATTCGATAACCTGTCCCCTCTTCTTGGATGAAATTGTTTTGCATAAGCTCTATTGTAAGAGGAGCTTTTGCAAAATTTTTACTCTTAAAGAAATCATAAACATTTTGCATCTTCATGTTCATTTGATTTTGCTGTTCCTTTCTATTTTATCCCTGTAAGATTTCCTCTTTATTTACATTTAAAAACTGACAAATAAACTAGCTTTTCTATATTTACGCCCGCAAATGCGGGAAAGACATTTCCTCATTTACTTTTTCCAAAAGATGCCAATTTTTTGTAACAATGAATAAGTGGAATTTGCATCTGCTAATGCTCTATGAGAGCCGTATCAGCATCAATTTCATAAGCTTTTAAAACATCTTGGAGATGATAGCTAGGCAATATTTACTTTCTTTTTATATAAGAAAGTAAATCATGTCTTTCATTTTTCAAAGTAGAAAAATCATTTATTTTAAGACTCTTATTTATAAAAGCAATATCGAAGTTTAAATTGTATCCAACTAGAGGCAATTTCTCAATAAAAGATAAAAACTCAGACAGAACTTCTTTCTCATCTCTATAAGGAAAGGAATAAAGAACTCACCCACTAAACTTCTGTTAATACTACACAACTGAAGAGCTATATAAGGAGCTATGAGATACAAAATACATTGTATAATTGCTATTGTTTGATTTCAATCTTACTGTACAGACTTGATACAATAAACTCCTTTCTAGCTTTATGCTTTATTTCTAACTTGATTATAGTCTTATTTTTACCAAAGTTCAATTATTTGTATGTGAAAAATCTTATTAAAAAAAAATAACCGTTCTCATTGCTGAGAATCGGTTTTCTAGTATATTTAATTAAGAAGTTTAATTTCACATAACATAAATTATGTAAAAAATTCTACAACAACAAATCTTTGATTTTCCCAATTTCACTTTTTGGAATAACTAGGTGAATCATATCACCGAGGTACATTCTGGTTGAGCCATTAACTGTTTGGCTCTTGCCATTATGGACTTGAGTGGTGATGAGGATATTATGTGGTAAGTTGAGTTCATGTACTTGTTTTCCTGCTATTTTATCCGAAACAGGGATTTCAATGAGAGTGACTTCTCCTTCATCTGTCGCTTCTTCGGGCAACATTTTTTCCAACATAGCTTCATAGACTGGCGCACCCTTGAGTAGATCCATGATGATGTAGGCGACCAAGGTCACTAAACCAAGTGGCATGAGGTTGCGAATATCTCCTACCATCTCAGTCACAAGTATCATAGCAGTTAAGGGAGCCTTGGATATCGCTCCAAAATAGCCACTCATTCCTAGAATGACAAATATAGGAAACTGCTCTTGACTGATAAGACCAAGATTGACACAAATGACACCAACTAGGGCTCCAAGCAAGGAACCAAGCGCCAAAATTGGTAGGAAAATTCCACCCGGAAGGCCACTTCCATAGCTAATCATGCTCCAAACAAAGCGAATCAAAAAGTAAGCTAATAGAACTTGGAAACTAAAATCTTGCTCAGTTAAGGAAAGTACAAGCTGATTTCCACCACCAAGGATTTGGGGTAAGAAGATGCCGACTGGTATGATGAGAATAAAGGCAAGAATTGGGTAATAAGCTCTATCCAAACGGATTTTTTGACCAAGCCAGTCATAAACTCGACCAACATTGAGTACAGCTTTTTCATAGAGAAAACCAGAAAGTCCTAGAAAAATTCCCATGAGGAGGTAAATCCAATACTGGTCTAGGGTCATGAGAGGAATATTGTCTGGCATATCCAGTACTGGTGTTAGGCCAAATATGAGCAGAGAAACAAAGTTTGCTACGAGACTAGCAGCCAAGGTAGAAACCCAGAAAAAGCGAGAAAAGTGATGATAGACTTCTTCCACGACAAAGAGAAGCCCTGCAATTGGTGCATTAAAGGCTGCGGCTAATCCTGCTGCAGCTCCACTAGCAATCAAGGAGCGTTCCTCTACTGGACTGGATTTGAGCCACTTAGCAATTCCTTTACCACCGACCGCTCCAAGTTGAATACTTGGCCCTTCACGCCCCAGCATGAGTCCACTGGCAATTGCAAGAATTCCTAGAACATATTTTTTCCAAAGAACGCCCCACCAGTTGAGGGTCATGAGTCCCTTTAATTCGGCTTCAACTTGAGGAATTCCTGAACCTTTGATGTCTTTTTCTGACCGAGTTAATTTCGCACTGAGCCAACAAACTATTAAATAAAATAGACCAATGATAAAAAGATTGCGCACTAGGTGCGCTTGATCTTGATAAAGCCCTTGTATCAGGTGGAAGCCTTTTTCAATTAAGAAGCGAAAGGATCCAACGATAATTCCAACAACGAGACCGACGATGATTCCTCGTCCAACTTGGGATAATATGGTGCTTGAGGCAAAGGCGAATTCTTTCTTGGAACTGAGTATTTCTGACTGTTCCTCCATAATCATTCCTTCTAACTTAACTTTCTTTTTCTCCTGAAACCAGCGATTTAATGGGTTCAAAACTGGTTCGATGAATAGTGGTAACTCCTAGTTTTTTCAGTCCTTCCAAGTGTTTAGCTGTTCCATAACCTGCATTAGCAGCAAAATCATAGCCAGGGAACTGCTGGTCGTATTCCTTCATCAATTCATCACGTGTCACCTTGGCGACTATAGAAGCTGCTGCAATTGAAAGGGAATTGGCATCTCCTTTGATGATAGATGTTTGTGAAATTGGTAAATCCAGTTTCATGGCATCTATCAAAAGGTGCTCAGGTTGAGGACTGAGCTGGGAGATTGCTTCCTGCATGGCTAGTTTGGTTGCTTCATAGATATTGACTTGGTCGATGACTTGATTATCCATGATACCAATGCCGATTGACAGGGCTTGGTTTTGAATGGCTTGGAAAATTTCCAGATGTTTCTTTTTAGGAATTTTCTTGCTGTCGTTGAGACCTCTAATCTTACAACTTTTAGGTAAGATGACGGCTGCAGCAACCACAGGCCCAGCTAGAGGACCACGGCCGACCTCATCAACACCAGCAATTAAGGTCAATCCTTGCTTGTAAAGTTCTTTTTCATAGGAAAGCATGGATTCCAAACGAAGATCCTCCTCCAATTCTGCCTGAATGGCTTTTTTACGCTTGATGATTTCCTTTTGAACTCCAGAGCGATTATCCTTTTCAAGCTCTAAAAAAATAGGGTTATCTAAGTCCTTGACAGTAGCAAGGAGTTCTTTGATTTCTTTAATCGTCGCCATCGAGGTCGTCCAATGTATCTAAGGTATAGTTACCGAGTTTGCCATCGCGAACTTCCTTCACGAAGAGACTGTAAAAGCGGTCATAGTCATCACGGAAACCAAGGGCACGGGTCATGTCCATAATAATAACCGGAGCTTCTTCTTCAATTTTCATTTGTTTGAAGCGTTCGGCCAACTTTTCTGGATAATGTTCTTTGAAATAATTGAGGCCAAAAATAGTTACCTCATCCATAGGAAGCAACTGGTCTTTAATAGCTCCAGTCAAGGCCAACTTAAGCGCAACAGTTTCATCCTCAAACTTAGGCCAGAGAATCCCCGGTGTATCCAGGATTTCAAGGTCTTTATTTGTTTTGAGCCATTGTTGCCCCTTGGTCACACCTGGTTTATTGCCTACAACTGCAATTTTCTTACCAGCTAAACGGTTCATCAGAGTGGATTTACCAGCATTTGGAATCCCGATAATCATGGTACGCAAGGTTTCAATCTTGATACCACGTTCTTTCTGACGAGCAATCTTATCCGCCATGAGCTTTTTGGCCGCATCTGTTACAACTTTTACAGTCACTTGCTCTTTGGAGTTGATAGCTAGCGTCTGAATTCCTTGTGATTCAAAATACTGGCGCCATTCCTTGGTCATTGCTGGGTCAGCCAAGTCTGCCTTGTTTAAAATCAAGAGTTTTGGTTTGTCGCCAACAATCTTGGTCAACATAGGATTTTGACTAGATAGAGGTAAGCGTGCATCTACCAAAATCGTCACAAAATCAACAAATTTTAAATTCTCCTGCACCTGTCGACGAGCTTTGGACATGTGACCAGGAAACCATTGAATAGTAGCCATTGAGTTTTTTTCCTTTCGTAGCAAGGGTTTAGAGCCCCTATTTTATTTTACTATTGTCTAAACACCAAGCGAACACCAAAACTACCATGCAATGGAAAAACCTCTGATTTGATTCTCGCTTGATTTCACAATCTTTATATCAAACTGTGGGTGGTATTTGACAATATCTTTTTTGATTTTTAATAGTAAATTTGAAACAATATTTTTAGGTGAGTAACGTGGACTAAGATGTAACAAGTCTTTGAACTCATCAACACTTAATTCTACTTTATTGCTATTATCACTAGTTTCAATGAATTTTTCAATCATTCTGGAATATTTACAGGTATAACTTTTCAATTCTTCAAAATGGAAATTGTGATTTTCTACAAATTGATTTAAGGCTTTTACAGTATTTTCTTGTGAACGATTTATATTATGTGTATAGCCCATTGTTGTCTCAAAGTTAGCATGTCCTACTCTAGTCATAATATCTTTCACTGCTATGTGCATCTCATTGCTTTGAAGGTAACTAATATGCATATGCCTAAACGAATGGGGAGTAACATGTTTTACCCACTTAAAACCATAGTCACTTAAACAATTTGTCAATAATTTTCCTTCTATTCGTTTCAAAATTTGACGAAAAGTGCTTGATGTTATTGGAGAGCCGTATTCTGTTCTAAATACACTTTCAGAATGTGTAAAAGCAGGACAGGGATGTTTCTTCATATAAGCATCAAAATCTTTATTTCTCTGTATTGTCCTTTTAATAGCTTCGCTTGCAGCTTCAGGCAAAGCTACTTCTCTAATTGAATTGAGTGTTTTAGTTGTATCAAAATGAAATTGTTTAACTTTTAAACAATGATATTGAAGTGCTTTATCAATATGCAAGATTCCTTTTTCAAAATCAATATCTGATGGTAAAAATGCTGCTTCACTAATTCGAATACCTGTAAGCAACAATACTATAGCAAGATCATAATAGTTTGCATTTCTGCATTGGCGTAACACATCAAAAAATGCATGTAATTCATGGATTTCTAGAAATTTAGAATCATGTCTTTCTTTTGCTTTACGCCTTTTCTCTAGTGAAATATCTAGTTTTACCGCAGTCATTGGAGAAAACTTAATGACATTATATAACACACCATGATTAAAAATCTTATTACAAGTACTTTTTATATGAGTCATTGTTGAAGGCGATGCATCATACATTTCTAAATATTTATTGAGACTATTTTTCATTAGAAGTGGAGTAATCCTGTCTAACAAAAAATCATCTCCTATAATTTTCCCAAGACGCTTCATAACCAGTAGTTCTCTCTGAATTGTTTGTGGTTTAACAGAGACACACCAAGTCTGAAACCAATTTTCTTTTAACTCTCCAAATGTTGTAATCAGTTCAGGACTATACTGACTTTCAAATGAAGTAGTTAGTCTATCTATTTTATCAAGAACCTCTCTTTCAGCTTGTTTCCTCGCCCTACTAGTATTCTTAGTATAACTTACAGTTACTGATTTCCACTTTCCTGTTAGTGGATCTTTGTACTTTTCAACCACTTGATATAAGGGTTGCCCTTTTGAATTTGTTTTAGTTACATAATACATAATTTAATTCCTCTTAACTCTTAAAAAGAAATAAATCATTGTTGTATAGAATAAATAACTACCCTATATTATACCATGACTTCCTTATTTTGTCCGCTTTTGCTTCCATCTTAAGAAACTTTCAAATCCTTCTAGATTAATGAAAACAAGTTTATGGGTTGGGTTAATTACATACATGGAAAATGTTCTGTTTTCTCGCATTTCTTTAATCCATCTGTTCAATGTATATTGATTTAAACCATCCCATCTTTTTAGAATTCCCTTTTTATCGGCCCATTCTGCAATGGAATTTTCGACAGATATATATTTTATATTCATATCATCATCCTTCCTAAAAAATATTTTCTCCTCCATGGCATGACTGATGAAGTCATCATAAGAATTTCACTTGCTGCTCTTTTACGTTGGCAGCCTGAACGGTCAGAAGTATCATTGTATATCATTTGTATCATGGCATATAAAGTATCGCTCTATTTTATTGATGGTTTTTATGTCGCTCTTATCATGGCGAGCCATTCAAAACTGCTCCACAAATGAGGAAAGTACCATTTTGGACTATTTAATTGTCAAAGAACCAAATAAAATAATCTCCTCATTTTCACACTCTATGAAATTGAGGAGATTATTTTCTAAAGCGAATTTTATCAGGAAAATCTGTCAATCCCAATAGGTAGTCTGTACTGACATCGTAAAAGTTTGAGAGAGTTACCAATACATCTGCCGTTAAGGCATGCTCACCCCGTTCAATTTTAGCATAAGCTGAGTTTGTAAACGAAAGTATTTCAGCTATTTGTTTTTGGGTCAAGTCGTGATCTTCCCTCAAATCTCTCAAACGTCTGTACATCTAGCTTTCTCCTGAGAAAAGTATAATATATAAAACTAAGAAATCATTCAAAGTGTCCAAATTGGACATTTTGAACTAAAATTAATTTATTAAACACTTCTAATAAGCATATCTATTAACCGTCTGAGAGAAAAGATTTTATCAACTATTTAAAATTACTGACTTCAAAAATTAGTATTATTGTAAAATAAAGTGAAACACAAAAGACATGTTTATCTGATATATTATAGTCTTAAGAATATTACAAAATTATAGGAAAATGTTCACAAATAAATCATACAATCATTTCTCTGAAGCTGAACAATACTAAATTTTAGTTTTATTTAAACAAAGGAAAAAACTGCTTGAGTTGACTCAAACAGCTTGAAAGGATTAAATACTATGTTACACTTTATTCTACAAATGGGCTTTAGAATTTCTTTAACATTAGTAGAATAAAGAAAAATAGATAAGTCATCATAGGAACAATATATTTGCGAGGATGTTTCCATAGTTCCTTCTTTATGTTCCATTTTTTAATATACCAATACTTTTCTAAAAATAGATATAACGCACTCTCAAATAAAGTAAATACCCCTACCCATACTAAAAATATTATACTGTGTGAACTAGTAATATAGACAATTGCAATTAGAAAATTTATAAAAAGATAATAGTATAATAAACACCTTAGATACATATTGTAAAAAATATAAGATTTAGGTAGTGATCGCAAATGTATTCTTAATTGTGGCTCGCTAGAAATTAAACTAGTAAGAGGTGTATTAGTAGATGCTACAGTGAAAAGTAATGGAATTTTTAAGTTTTCAGGTAGTTCTTGAAAATATAATATTAAAATAAATAATACTGAGGCGACAGTATTAAAATAAAAATATCTCTCTTTTACCAAATTTGAAACAAAATAATTTTTAAACTTTAAAAAATGATTTGTATTTGAAAAATCATCTAAATACAAAAAATTATCATCTCTTAAAATAAAAATCCACTCAATAGCAATCATGAACAAAAGCAAATAAATTGATTTCAGTAAGAGAAACAATGATAGTGAAATAAAAATATAAAGGAATAATAAAAGCTTAGTCACTTTATTTTTTAAAGTTCCAAAACACCTAACTAATCTAAAGCTACTCATAATAACAAAGAGGGAAGATAAAATAGGTAGTATCAAATTTATTAATTTTGCTTCACTAAAAAGAATGATTAACAATGACAATCTTTCGATTAGATTAGATGCAAATGACACAAATATAAATTGGATATAAAATTTTGTGTTAGAAATAGGAAGTTGATAGTATGCCTGGATTCTTTCTGATTTGAAATATGATAAAAGTAGTTGCCAAGTACTTACTAAGGTAATTAGTGTTGCAGAAAATAGAAGATAGTTCGCATTGTTATGAGAAGGTATTAAATGTCGTATGAGTAAAACTAGTATTAAAGAGAATCCCAAAAAATAAAATCTTTTCCGCGAAAACAAATCTCTACATATGGATATCCATAACATTACAGATTTCCTCCTTATTTCCTGATAGACTCTAACCATTCAGACACATTTCCTTGGAATAAGTTTATGTGAGCATTTTCTAGAATATAAAGATAATCACAAACTCTTACGACACTCTCTGCAAAATGAGTACTTAACAGAACTGTACCATATTGCTTATACTCCAGTAACATCTTATATAAAAATTCCGTGGACTCGAAGTCTAAACCGTCAAACGGTTCATCTAAAATCAATAAAGGTCTTCTAAGATATAATCCTACTATCAAGAAAACTTTCTTTTTATTACCAGTAGAGAGGTCTCTGATCTCTTTTTGGCAATACTCTTCAAATTTAAATCCGTTAACTAAAAATTCCAATCTTTTTCTTTCTATCGAACAATTATAAAGTTGACAGACCATTTCCAAATATTGCAAAAAAGTCCAGTTTAAAAAGCTTTCACTTTCTGTAAATACTGTATACTTATTTTGTCGATAAAATTCTGAACTCAGCTGGACTTCTTTATCGAAAAACTTAAAATATTCCAGAGTAAAAACATTATTGTTAAATACACTACTTAAAATTTTAATAAACGTTGTTTTCCCAGCACCGTTCTTTCCAATCAAACCATAGACTTTGTTTTGATTTAAAATTAAATCAATGTTATCTAATATTTTACTATTCTTAACATATGCAAAATTCAATTTTTTTAGTTCTAATAGAGTTGTCAAATTATCTCACTCCTTTATACAGATATACTCCACCCACTATCATAAAAGCAACTGCATAAAGAAATTCTTTCATGAAAACAAACATAAATGCACCTACAAAAAAGCAAATAGCAATTGCGAGTCTAAGTTTTTTGTTCATTGTTTAATTTCCTTTCTAAGATTATTGGTACAAGGCAGCTAAAAAGTAATAAACATGTACAAACTATAGAAAATATATTTTTATCAAACATAATATAATAAGTTAATACCATCGGAAATATTATTGCTGAGAAATAATTAGTGTTGAACTTTGTTAATCTACTAGAGATAAATGAAATAATTGCCAAAAAAACAAATGTTATCAAGTCTAATACACTAACACCCATAAGAAGGAAAGTCAATATAATTAAAACATATTTATATTTAATAACCAGCAACTTATATTTTATAATTAGATAAGAAAAAGAAAATATAAGTATTAAAAAATTTAAGAAGTAATTTTTATAATATAAATTGATGAATGATGACGAAAAAGAAAAAGTGTTAAAATACATTATCAATGTGTACATCAGAATATTAGCATTTATCAGATAAATTAGATACTCAATTTGTTTATAGTTAGTTAAAGCAGATCTTGTAGATAAGATAGATAGTAGTACCTTTATATATTTCTGTTCACATAGAATTAATATCCCTCCTAACACTATAAAATCTCTGATTGTTATTTTAAATTCTAAATTGCAGTAACTATTAACTATATTTCTTAATGCTAATAGAACTAGGTTGATTAGAAATAGAATTGTTGCTTTTTTTTCATTTTTCTAAAACCTCCCAATTAAATTCTCTCCAAAAGTCTAATATATCAAGATTAAAACCAAAAAGATCAAATAAATAAATTGTCTGTTCTATAAATAATTGAGTATTAGTAAGTAGTAGCTGGTATCGCTTTAAGACATTATCTTTATTTTTTAGCATAAAATCAAAGACTTCGTAATCATCAAATGTGATCTCATAATTTTCTTTTGCCTCGTTGATATTAAAACAAAAACTTTCATTCGTTAATTTAAACACTTTTAAAATGGTTAACAACACTTTATAATCATAAAAATCTTTGAGTTGAATAGTATTAGAATCCTTCCAAATTATCGAATTTTTTTTTATATTAATAGTGGGATTTTTCATATATTTGCCGTTGTTTTTTGAGGAAAAATGAAATCGAATTTTTTTATAATTCATCTGATGCATCATGTTTTTTAAAACTATTAAATCAAAGGCTTCAATAGTTCTAAGACTTCCTAAAACAATATCAACGTCTGGTGTACTATCCGAATATAATTTTCTTTCTTCGTAAATAGTCTTTTTTTCGATCAAGAAGTCCTGTTCATTAAAATTTAAATCAAATATTAACTTATTGGTATTAACTGTCGATTCTGTATATATCAAAATAAATGTAATTCGATTCTTATCCGTTAAAGCGTTAAAAATATTCATTTTACTTTCATAATCATCAAACCACGACTTATTAGCTCTAACCCATAGATGTTCTAAAAGGTGTAAATACCCTTCCCTAATTGAACCATTAAAATTAAAAATTATTCTTTCAATAGTAACTTCTCCTAAATCTGAAACTGGTTTAATAAAAAACGTACAATCTTTCTCCATTAACTTCCTCCTTATTATGCTTTTAAACACACTATTCTCCTGCTATTAAAGATTTTCACAATATCTTCGAATTTTATTTTATCGATTATTTCTAACAAAGTTGATACATTTGCATCAATTTTCAATAGCTGAAAAGGTAATAAGTAATGGTCTATTTGATATAAAGTTGTTGAAAATATTATTTCTTTCTTCAATCGACATTTAGCAAGTTCGAACTCGCCCTCAGTTAACTGAACATTGGTATACATGGTATCTAATCTAGAAATTTTATCTTCTGAATAACTTGTTATTAGTCCGATATAAACAACGTTCAAATCTTCATGAAACTTTGATACAGTTGTGTAACAAAGTCCTTGATTTCTAATCTCTGTTAAAACGCTATTTTGTGATTTAAAAATTTCTTCTAATAACTTAGCTGACAGCATATCTCCTAATTCTTTTATCTCTATATTATCACATAGGAAACCGACATACGTTAATTCTCCTTCTTTAATTATAATATTTTCTGTAGTTTCTAATTTAACTCTAGAATATTTTTTGACACTATAATTTTCCCATTTTAAAAAATTTTTTAAAAAGTATCCTAAGGACTCTTTTGTAGGAATAGAAGCATTTGCAGTTACTCCGTAGCAAGATATTGTACAATTAATGTTATCATCTTTTACCACCTTGTAAAGTTCAATTTCTTTATTATATAAAAAATCTAACATATCATAGATTTTATCTTCAGAAATACGATACATTGATTTTATATAAATAATTTCTGTCATTCTCCCATTACAACCGAGAGCAAAAATTGAAATTATTATTCCGTTTTCGATTCCAAATTTTATTAAATCTTCCTTAAGTAACTTATGAATTTCTCTTAGTTTTTGTTTAATAAATAAATTAGGAATAGGTCTATAATATTTATAAGAAAAAAGATAATTACTCAATAACCTTCCCTCCCTTATATTGTTCCATAAACTTCTCTAATTTATTATAAGTTATCCAAGAACAATATTGTTCTGGTGCTTTATCTACATTACTTTCCAGTCCTTTCATGTAGCATCCAAAACAATTACTGTAATTTGGACAAGATTTAGAACAACCGTTTTCATCACTAGGGGGATAGATATTGCTAATTTTTTGATAAACATCATCAGAAAAAATTTCCTCCATACTACCATCGTTTATATTTTTGAAAATCTTATTCTTAGGAAAGATAGGACAAGGTCTTAAATTACCATCTGCACCAATTAAAATAGTATTTGTTCCAGCACCACAATTAGAAGAAGATTTTAGATAATCCTCCGATTCGATAATTGGAATTAATGCTCTATACTTAAATACCGTCTCACTCAAATAACGTGAGTACTCTTTGGAAAATTTCGTACTACTATTTTTATTGAAATCCGTACCTCTGCCGAAATTTTCTACAAAATTATAAACAAAAAGTTCCGCTCCTAACTCAATTGCAAGCTCAGCAAGTTTATCAACCTCCCACATATTTTCATCAAAAATAGAAGAAGCTACTCGTACATGTATTCCCGCTTCTGTCAGACGCTTAATATTTTTACAAGTACTCCTAAATGAGCCTCGCATACCTCTAAACTTATCATGTAATTCCTCTCTAACACTGTCTAAAGAAATACTCATAACTAATTTATCTTTGTTTTTCTCTAATAACGACAAGCTACTTTTCTTGAGTATTGTACCGTTTGTTAATAAGGCTACTCTACTAAACTCATTAAATGCCAATTCTAGTATTTTTTCTGCATCCTTATTCATAAATACTTCTCCACCAGTGATTTCAATACTCAAAACGTTACTCGCTTTTAGTTTTTTCACAAGAGACTTGAAACCCTCGTAATCAATTGCAGTTGTTTTGTTACAGGATGCATTTAAATAGCAATGAGCACAATATAAATTACATTTTTCAGTAATCTCAACTGTTACATGTAAAGGAGAAATAAGTCTTGAATTTCCATAAATATATAATGGCAAATTTGCAATCTCTGGGCTCTCTTTGATTGCAATGGCTCCTTTTTTCATCATTTCATTTAAAAATGTCTCAATCCAATTTCGATCATCTTCTACTAAGTTGTAAGTATCAATAAAGTTTTCTATAAATTCCTCCATATTTTGCTTGCCGTTGATAGCTTCTAGAAGTAATTTTCCTGTTTTATTAACTGTAAAATAGTCAAATTGTTTCCGTTTATTCGCATCGATTTTCTCAACGATTACATTATAGTCCCCTTTAGTTTGATATATTGTAACTTGATTATCCAACACTAAATACATTTTTATCCTCTTTCAATCAAAAAATAAGCAGTAGGTCATTATATATTAGATATTTAATTTATAATTAGCAATTATCCAAATGCAGTAAATACAGCAGATACTCCTGCAATTTCAAAATCAGGAATTGGACCGTCAGCTAAACAAACAGCACCAATCGCGCAAACACTACATCCTTTGTTATTTACAACAGTTGCTTTTTCAATTTTTACAGACGGGTTGTCAATCTTATTGTTCTTAGTCATGATTAATCCTCCTTGATTATAAAAACTATTAGACCTACTGCCTAATGTTATTATATCACTAGCAGTTGGTCTAATAGTTTTTATCCCCAATTTGCAATTAGTTACTATTAAGTACTCTCTCAATATATTTTTCCCATTTATCTACTAAACTCATGCTTTCCAAGGTTTTCAGAAAGCCAATGCACTTTCTCATCTCTAAAATATTACTCAATTCATTTGTCATCTTAAAATTGTAACAACTATCTATGAGGTGAAAAACTAATCTTTCATATAATTCTGTTTCATCAAAAAATAACTGGACTAATTGTTCTCTATAATAAGATGCATCAACTATATTATTTCTTTCTACGCTGAGGCTAAAAGCATTAAATAACATGCTGGTAATTAATCTTCTATGGGTCGGTAAATGTTTATAAAAATCAGTTCTCCTCACCATTTCCTTCGTTAATATCATAATACTTGATTGGCAAAAAATTTCCATTGTGGAGGAAAATAACTCTAATTCATATTCACCCCATATATCTATGCTGAATAAATAGTCTGATATAAAATCAATTTCTTCAGAAGTAACAATATTATCTTTCTCAATTTCTTGGAGCTTTAACTTAATCAAAATTATTGTTAATTTCTTACTTAGTTTCTCCTCTTCCTTTTCTATACAATTAATTAGGAGTCTTCTCAAGGCTGGGCTGTTGTTCTTATAAAAATAATTATTTATCTTATCAATTACCTCGAAATTACTCATCTTATGAAAACCACGCCCTAAATACATAAACTCTTCTAAAGATACGTCCAGTGTCTTTAAAACTGAAAGTAATTTACTAAGAGTAATATCTGTATATCCATTTTCAAATCGAGATAACTGAGAGGTAGAAATCTCATCATTAGCAATATTGTAAAGAGAGAGGCCCTTAGCTTCTCGAATTTTTTTTAAGATTTGTCCTAAATTTTTCATTGCTTCCTCTCCTTGTTGCAGATTAGGGATGATTTCATATATAAGTAAGCCAATTAGTTTTCAAATATTCTAGATTTTAGTAAAACTAAAATAGTATTTCTATTGTTATTATACAATGAAAGTAAATACATTACTCATAAAAATATGTTTTATGTGACAGTAATCAGTGAAATATAATAGTTTTCATTTCATTTATTAGTCGTTAAAAGCTTGTCTTTTTCCTACTTTTGTTCCTAATATACCTTTATATGATAACTATCTGCAAGTTACCAATCTGAACGCTGAGAAATATATTCTTTGTAGTGTCTTACTTGAGAATCGTAACTGTTTTTCTAATTCTCACTATCGGAACTAACTTTGCAATAAGCAACAACCCTTTTTAGGTGTCTTCTATGTCTCTTAGACGAACTAAATAACCAGCTTTTATTATTTGTGATAATAACTTCTTGCATAATAGATGTCCTCTAAGAATTACGTATAAGATTAGTAAGAATCAACCTCCGACTATAATGATAATATCCATAATCAATAACAATATTGATGTAAATTTTAAAAGTTTTTTCATACTGAACCTCCCTTTATTTTTTTATTTATTGTATAATAAATAAAAAATCCTTGTAATTTTGTTGGGAATATGGGAAAAATGAAATCAAAACTTGGTATAACACTCAGAAAAATTCGAAAAGGGAAGAAAATAAGTTTAAGTTCAATTGCTGATAGTAATTTATCTAAATCTCAAATCTCTAGATTTGAACGTGGAGAATCAGAAATCTCTTGTATTAGACTAATCAATATTTTAGATAAATTACATATAACTTTGGATGAATTTATTATTCTTCATGACAATAATTCTACTAAAACTGGATCATTCGCTAACTTAGTGCAATATATTCGAAAACACTACTCCTCAAAAAATTTTGCTAGTATTATTGAATTACTATCAAACTCTTCAAGTTTTAACTTGGGTCCTTATGAAAAGACAATGGTAAAATCGATTCTCTATACCACAAATAAAAATTTTCTCCCCTCGGACGAGGAGTTATTACAGCTTACAGATTATCTTTTTAAAGTTGAAAACTGGGGTTACTATGAAATTATCCTATTAGGTAACTGTGTAAGAACAATTAATTATAACTCCTACTTCCTATTAACTATAGAAATGTTAAAAAATTATCTCTATTCAACATTAAATAAGACAAATAAACGGCTTGTTACACAATTGGCAATCAATTGCCTAATTGTTAGTATTGATAAAGAAGAATTTCAAAATTGTAGTTTTCTAATCAAAGAAATAAAAAAATTACTAAATAATGAATTAAACTATTATGAACAAACCGTCTTCTTATATACATGTGGATACTTTGAATTTAAGTGCAATCCTGTGAACGGAATCGAAAAGATGAAACAAGCACTTCAAGTATTTGAAATTCTAGGAGAACATAATATAAAAGCACAGTACCAAGAGCACTATGACAAATATATTAATCAATAGCATAAAGATAGTTAATCTTTAACCGCCATAGGATTAGTTCTTGTTATTCCAATAGTATTTCTATACTAAATTTTTTATCAAAATCCTTATCATTCAGTACTTTTACAAACATTTCTAAATTTTTTATTAAGCTCTCATACTCATAAAGATAATGATCTAGCTCCTCTTGAAACGCTCTTATTTCTTCGCTTACTTGTTCTACTGTAATTGATTCTGGCAAATTTAATTTTGAAAAGTCATATCTTGCAAGCTTTCGACTGCTCACATCCTCACTCTTCAAATTGATAAGCACTTCCGCCATCTTATTTAAGTTGGCGATTTTTTCATTAATTTGATTTAGTTTTATATCTATCTCTGCTATTTCTTTTACTAACTCGTCTTTAATGTCTTGGTATTTCTTATCTGCTTCAGTTAATTCAATGAAGAGGTTAATCTCAGTAATCTTTTCCTGTAGACTCTTAACTGTAGGTCTTCTGTATGGTATTACTCGACCATCGTTGGTTAGCTGTCTTATCAATGTTCGTCCTTTGACATACTGATTCTTATCCGAATGTTCTTTGTTATATACAAAGTATGAGGTTGTCTCACGTATAAAGATTTTATATTTTGTTTGATTCTCTTCTTCCAGAATATCTAATTGATAATTTGGAATGAAAATGAGACCACTCTGCTTAATACCAAAAGACACTTTGATATAAATGCCCTCATCAACTAGCTTCTCTATTTGGTTCTCTGCAAGTTCCACTTCAAATTCACGAACGGTATCTCGTTTTTCCTTAAATGTCTCAAAGGCTTCCTCAATCTCTTCAGTGGATACTTTATCCTTATCTCGTTCTTCTTGGAAAGCATGGTACTGTTCCTGTAAATTCTCTAATCCTTCTGAAGCAATGACTTCCTTATTTTTAAAATAATCTTGAAAAAATTTGACATCATATAATTTCTTATCACTTATTTTTTGATGACCCAAACTTATCTTTTGATTATCTTCTTCCAGGATAAAAGTTACATTTTTTTGTTTTAAATCAATGGTTAGATTCAATTCTTTTGCTTTTGTTATTAAATCTTCTAAAGAATTGACACGGTTCAACAAAAATTCTAAACGACTTTCAATCTCTTGCTTAGTAAAATGCGTTCTAAAAAATTCTTCATCATATAGATCTCGTTTGCTGAGTTGGCGTCCTCGAATTGGTTTTGTCATTGCTCGATCCGTCATCATGAATCGACTATGCTTTTGACTAAAATCAATCTGAACATGCAACTGCTTTGCTTTCTCTAAAAAATCATCAAACGATTTAGATTGCTGCAGCAAAAAATAAAGACGTTGTTTCAATTCAAACTTATGACTAGATTCCCTATATTTTTTATAATCTCGATAGGAATAACGTTTCTCAATAATTTTTGCACCAGCCACTTTAGAAATACGGTCAGAAATCATACGGAGATTTCGTTCCAAGGCATAGTTCCATATCAACTTTTTATCTGAATTGCGGTCAATAGAGTTGATTAGGATGTGATTATGAACATGATCTTTGTCTGTGTGGGTTGCTACGATAAACTTAAAACGACCTCCTGTCAATTCCATCATGGTCTCATAACCAATTCGGTTAATTTCTTCAGGTGTCAGATTATCTTCAGGAGAAAATGATTGGATGAGATGATGGGCATGAATAGTTTGTTGGTGTTTTTCTTGTCGGTCGTTTCTGGATTCGTACAACTTATCATTATTGATGAAGTTGACATTGTACATCTCTACCATTTCTGCATGACTAGGGAAGTCCAAGTAATTGCTCATTCCAAAATCAGATACCAATTTCAAATCATCTGTTTTATCGGGATTGAGGATATACTTAATCAAACGCCTACGATATTTTTTACCATGTGTCGCAAAATGTTTAGTAACTACCATGAAACTCCTTCAGTCTTTTCACCTCCACTTGAAATTCTTTGTCCACTTCCTTAATTAACTCTCCGACTCCTTTACTCAATTCTTGTAATTGGTCCTGAGAAATCAGATGGCTTTGATTAATCGCACGCGCAATCTGATTGATGTTATTTCCAATCCGTCTCAATTCAAACACTAACTGTTCATAGGTATCCGTGTTAATTGTGACAAAAGCCATATTAGGATTAAGTAACACTTTTCTGGCATAGACTGAGAAATTTTGACAATTGCTCTTAGCAATCCGTTCATTCAATTGGTGTAATTCTGGATCAGTTAGAAATACTTTTTTGAGATTGGTACGATAGCGATAAACCATTACATCCTCCTAACCCATATATTTTTCACGGAACTCACGACTGAGTGGCTGCACTTGATTCACTTCTGCAATCAATTCTTGAACGCAAGTCAATAAGATTGAGACGTGCTCTTGAGTCACTTGATGATTTTCTCTTGCGACAACCAGAACTTCATACACATCTCGACTAATCTGTTCAAACTTTTGAGACTGCCAAAGGGAGAACCAACTTTCAAAAATTCTATCCTGATAATTCTTTTTCAATAAATTTTGACGAAGAAATTCTGAGAAACTATCCACTTTTTGTTCCCTCATCATTTCTTTTATCTGTTTTTCTTCTTGTCTCGTAATTCTAAATTGCTTTCGGATTGACTTAATTTCTTGTCCCATTCTGATATCCCTTCAATATTCTACTTGTCTGACAGTGTCAGTCTACCTCACATTGTCATTACGCTTCCTAAAGACCTCACTCGCTTCTTGTTCGGTCTTTGCGAGCTCAGATATTGTGTCCACAATATCCCAAAAATCATATCGTCAACCGATCAAAACCTTCCAGTTTTGACAGCCAACGATAAGATAACTTGGTGGCTCCGCCCCCAAACCCCTAAGATAAATCTAAATTAAAAAAAGTATAACAAATACTTTTTGATAAAATTATCACAGAAAAAGAGCCCTGTCGGACTCTTACAAATTAAAACAATGTCTCTGATATTCATACTGTCTAATACCACTACTGTCTTTGTTCATCTTGATAGAAAAAACAAAGTAATGGTCACGACCGTCTAAAGATTTACTTTTGTTAAGTTTAAAATAATGTTTTTGAGACATAGCCATTGTGCGTAAAATATCATCAGTGATAAATGTTAATGGTATATCTAAAGCTGAATACTTGTAAAAATCTGACTCAAACTGTAAATAAGAATCTGAAAAATAATCCAGCTGCAATTTATCGTCATATAATTCTTTACGATTCATATAAATCCACCCCTTCTATCTGGATATCGAGTATATCTTCCCATCTTAATCGAAGAAAACCAGAGTCTGATTTAATGGATATAGACTCTCTCCCAATCTCTTTAACAATACCCGATACTACTTTTCTTCTATTTGAGAGCTTACAAACAAAAGTTGCTGGGAATACATTCGTATAAAGTTGACGAACAAATAGAACTTTCTCTTCCATTGATAGGGAAATGGAGATATCTTCTCTATTTTTTTCTTCCCAAAGAGAACTGGAATGTTCTGATAAAAAGAATCCCATCCACTTAGCCATCCCACGGTCTTGATACTCTCTTGCAGACAAAAAAGGTAAATAAGAACGATTCATCATTTTAGTCCATCTAATCCTCCAGCTGAATGACCACCAATGAGTTTACTTCTTGCGATTGTTCTAGAAGCTTGATCCAGGGCATTCCCTTTCAATAGTGAAGTAAAACCAAATTCTGTTCGAATAGCATCGATTGCGGACTGGAGCCTTTCTTCTTTTTCTATTTTCTCAACATCATCAAATAATGAAATCAATCCAAATGAATCATCTACTAAACCTGAATAGCTCACGGCAACACTTCTGATAGCTCCTGAAGTATATTTAGTGTGAAATAACTTTAAAACATAGTTTGTCAGTAGTGCTGTTTGATTGGTTGGTTCAATCTTCATTTGAGTATGAATAGATCGTTTCTGTTCCACTTTAGAATACCCTAAGTGTATAGAAACTACAGTTGCTTTCTTACCAGCTCTTCTCAATCTAACCGCAACTTGTTCTGCCATCTCACGAAGTATGATCTCAATATCTCTTGGTTTGACATAATCTCTAGGTAAAACTTGAGAGTTCCCTATCCCTTTTGACTTTGGCTTATAAGGTTTATGAACATTACTTTCATCAATCCCATTAGCATGAAACCATAACTCTAAGCCCATGATACCAAGCTCTTTTTTAATCAAGTCAGGATTAGCTTGTGCCAATTCTTTAATCGAAAAGATTCCTAAACTATGTAATCTCTTCTCCATACGATTCCCAATTCCCCAGAAATCTGTCATTTTAGGGATAGACCATACTTTCTTTTCAACATCTTCATAGGACCAATTGGCTCTCATTGTCGGAGTCTTTTTAGCTTCATTATCTAGTGCTAACTTAGCTAATAAGGGATTGGCATTAGACATACCTACCGTTGAATAGATTCCTGTTTTTCTCCAAATCTTTTTTTGAATAGCAGCTGAGATAATGTCTAACTTATCTTTTCGACTAATACTTTTATCAGGCACAAAATAATTTAATGAACTGGTTAAATCGATAAATCCTTCATCAATTGAGTAGGGATAAATATCGTCTGGTGCTGCAAAATCTTGAAAGATTTTTTGAATCTCCATATTGACTGCAATATAAGTATCCATTCTCGGAGGAACAATCACTGTTGATTTTGCCCAGTCCTCTATATAACGGACATAGTCTATCGTTGTCGGCAAACCTTGTTTTCTAGCATTATAGTAAGAGAACTTTCTAGTCTTTACATCAAATGGTAAATCATAGGAACGTCTAACATTTGATTTCCCAAATACCTTCTTAAACATAGGAGAGGAAGCAAGGATTAACCCAGCAGAATTATCTGCTCGACTCATAACACAAAGTGAAGTCTTAAGCGGGTGTAAGCCTCTATCGACACACTCTACACTTGCGTAAAAAGATTTCATATCAATAAAGGCAATATCGCTTTTAGGTTCGAGACTATAATCAAACCAAGTCATACTCAGTCCTCTAAAGGCATAAAGTTTCCAACGATTTT
The DNA here is from genome assembly GCF_013305725.1 of Streptococcus mitis. Taxonomy (NCBI): domain Bacteria; kingdom Bacillati; phylum Bacillota; class Bacilli; order Lactobacillales; family Streptococcaceae; genus Streptococcus; species Streptococcus mitis. Next base: position 1,114,325 of record NZ_CP047883.1, on the reverse strand, counting down.
CCCTATGATACGAGGATTCTCATCATAAGGCGCAAACTTATCTGAATAGTTCCGATTGAGTGAAACTAAACGTAGCCCATTTTCTTCACGATACACTTTCTTGATATAGGTTTGACCATCCCAATCTATGGCATAGATAGCTCCATCATAATCAAATCCTGTTTGCTTAATAAGGGCTACAGAACCATTTTCATATGTTGGTTCCATCGAATTACCAAACACCCATGATGCAAAGTCATAATCAAATTGGTGATTAAAGTAAACTGTATCGTAATTACCATCATCAAAATAAGCTGTTCCTGTACCAGCTGATAATTTTTCGTAGACCTTATAAGCAAAACGCTCAGGAATGTCTACAACCTTCGCATTCTGTTTGTTCAACAATTCTGTAGCATAATGAAGTGTCGCTTTTTGATTCTTTTCCGTTAGCTTGAGATAAGTTTCAACTATTTCATACTCTGATTCAAAATAGCAAGGGTCGACAGTTAAAATCTGGCTCAACTTACTTAGATTATTTTGATTCGGTTTTGTTTTACCTGATTCCCAATTAAAGTATGAGGCTCTACTGATTCCCAAACTGGATGCAAGTTGTGATTGCGATAATCCTTGACTTTCTCTTTTTTCTTTTAATTTAGTAGGTGAAAACATTTGTTCTCCTTTTTGTAAGTTTATTAACTAACAAAAGAATACCATAGCTTGCTGAAAAAATCAAGAGTTTAATAACCCCCATGTTCTAATTCCGAGAATACATTTGAAATAAAAAAGAATGCTGACAAATCAACATTCTTATATATGTGAAAATCTTATTAACCGTTCCAAAAACTATTTTATTACATATTTCCTTTATCTATTTGATACTTTATAGCAATTCTGGTAGCCTCAGAACGGTCAAATCTATTAGTATCGAAATAGTAGAAATATGGAACTGCATAGCCATAGGATACTTCTAATTGAGTTTCTTTCTCCAATAATTTAACTAATTGATATGTGTACTTCTTGCAAAACATCGAATATAGAGAGCTGAATTGAGACTCAAATACAATTCCTTCTCTTTCAAACTCAGAAATAATGGCTTCAAAATCATTCCCTAACATATTTCTTACTTCTTGTAATTTCATAACTTACTTCCTATCCTTCTTTTTCTTTCATTTTATTAATTATATTTTTTAAGAAATCATCGAATCATAATGTACTTTATCAAGTTTCTGAATGAGATTCATCAAAAATTTTGCATTCGCAATCACAGCATCTGAACGATAAGGCGTGTGCGAAAGCACATTTATAAAACTTAGTAACTCACCTAATTTCCTGCGATAGTTATTACTAAGTGGTTCACCAGTTGCTTTCATATAAAATTCTTCAATTGCTGAATGATTACTACGTTGAGGTAATAGATTTGGCTTTTTAAAATATAAAAATTCTTCAAAAACTCTTCTCATGCTATTAGCAGTATGATATCTTTCGGCTTCAGTAAGCTCTTCTGAATAATTTTTTCTACTTACCTCTATAATTTCTTTGAATAGTAGTTTATAAGGAGGTAAATTTTCATGAATTTTCCTAACCTCGCTCGTTTCTTTTTTGTACACTTCAAATAACGAATAAACATTTTCATCATTCAAACGGTAGCCTAAGCTACTGAAATCATTCCAAGAATGAGTAAAGATAAAAACTTGTGGTTGGTCTTCTTCAAAAATCCTTTTTATAATTTCTAGTACATAAAATCTATTCGATTCATCTAAACTAGATATCGGGTCATCAACAACAATTAACTCAATTGTTTCTTTTATTTGTAATTGTTCTTTATCAGAATACAACTCAAAATAAAAAAATAACAAAGCTAATAGATTTTTTTCACCCTCACTAATATCATTTATTGACAAAACAACATCGTGAAAATTATGCTGAAGATAATAATTTTTACCATGTAATTGTAAAGAGAATTGAATCCCTAAATCTTTCAATACTTCATTCAAAAACTCCGCAAAATCGCTATACTCAGATAAACTTTTATTTAAATTTTCAATTTCAAGTCGTTTAATATTATTGGATCGTTCGATAGATATTAACTCCTTTTCAGAATTTTCTATAGAATTAATGCTCTGTAAAATATCAGTATCTTTTATAGCTAAATAAATAGCCCCCTTAGTTAATGTTTCTATATTAGATAGGTCACTATTAATTCTATTTAATTTAGAACTACGAAGATTCTTTAAATTGAGATCTAGTTTGTTGACCTGATTTTCAAATTTCTTTATACTATCAAGATTTACTGAATGAGTATTATTCATATCAGAAAGTTTTGTAATAATAATATTAATAATTTCTATGAGTCCCTGTTCACTCTCTATAGTATAGTAGTTATGTATTTCTTCCTCAGAGACTTCCAATATTCGTAAAGAATTTGTGCTATTTTTTGCTTCATTAAAGAGAGATAAATTATTTTTTAACTTTTCGAGTATGAGAGACAGTCGTTGAGTATCTTTTTGAACCTGATTTCGTTTATATTTTTCTACTCTTAATTTAATCTCCTCTATATTCAACTGACTATGACAAAATAAACACTCATGTTCATCTTGATGATGTATACTCAGTCCCTCTTCTATCCAATTAACAATTTTAAAGCTGGGAATATCTTCAAGCTTATAATTTTTTGATAAACAAGTATCCAAAAATTCCAAATCCTCTGATGAAAGAGCTTTAATTTCTAAATTAGGAAGAACAATATTCTGAACCCTTTCTAATTCCTTTTCAAGGGACTCGCTATCCCCTGAAAAATCTTTTATATTAGTAAGATTGGGATTGACTTTTTTGGCATCTTCCAAATCGTTTTCATAGCTAGAAATTACTTGTCTTAATGTAAAACTTGAGTTCTTTTTAGATATCCTTGCTTTGCCTTTTTTAGAATCGTGAATATCATTAATTTTCTGTCTAACAGTATCACTATCTTCCTTAATTGACATTTTAAGCTGAATCGTATCTACGATTTCAGATTCTAGTTTAATAATCTTATTTTGAATATCAGTGTCTTTTTCACCAAAAAAAGCCTTTACGCCCTTTAATTCATTGTTTGAGTCTGTCAATAAGAGCTTATCCCGTACATAGTCTCTATTAAAAAAACGGTATCCATCTGAAGACGTCTCTGGAAAAGACCTATATTCATCAATAATCGCTCTGGCTAGTGAACTCTTTCCTCTACCATTGTGACCAAATACTAAATTTTTTCGTTTAAAAAAATCATCGGGAATATCATAATTATCAAACGACTTTATCGTCAGTTTCTTAAGAGTTGAAATTATCATTGCTAAACCTCCATTACAATTTTATTGTACCATATTTCATATGAATAGAAACATTTATATTATCAATAAAATTCTGCTAGCCTTACTTCCTCCTCTTCTTAAACTCCTCTATCCGTTTCTCTAATTTATCCGTCTTAAGTTGAGACTTGGCTTTATCGATACAGTCATCTATGCTTTCCACTTTTGGAAGTGGAACAACGGTAACGCTATCCTTAGTTGATACTGTTATAGTCAATTGAAACAAGAATAAGACAAAAGAGCCTCGAAAAAAGTATTACAACTTGGTAATACCTTTTTGAGGTGCTTTTTGATATGAGCCCATGTTTTCTCAATAGGATTGTAGTCAGGTGAGTAGGGAGTAGGGAGGAAGGAGTAAAAGTTTATGTCCAAATTCTTCACATAAAAGCTCTAGCTTACCCATTCTATGGAATCTTGCATTATCCATAATAATAACTGAGGGTGTATTTAATGTTAGCAAGAGAAACTTCTGAAATCAAGTTTCAAAAAAGTCGCTCGTCATTGTCTCTTCGTAAGTCATTGGAGCGATTAACTCACCATTTGTTAGCCCTGCAACCAAAGAAATCCTCTGATATTTTCTTCCAGATAACTGACCTTTCAATGAGCGACCATATTCTCGATAAAAATAAGTATCGAATCCTGTTTCATCAATATAAACAGGTGCTAAGTGCTTTAAACTATTAAAATTCTTAAGAAATAAAGCTACTTTTTCTGGGTCTTGTTCATAGTAGGTGTGGTTCTTTTTTTTCGAGTGTAGCCCATAGCTTTGAGAGCATAGTGAATAGCAGTTGGATGACAGCTAAATTCAGCAGCTATTTCAGTCAGATAAGCGTCTGGATTATCAGTAAGATAGTTTTTAAGTCTATCTCTATCAACCTTTCTTGGTTTTGTTCCTTTTACTTGATGGTTTAGCTCTCCTATTTTCTCTTTTAACTAATGGTATTACGTGAGATTTGGAAAACATGTGATGCTTCTGTTATACTACCTGTTCGCTCACAATGACCGAGAACTTTTTTACGAAAATCTATTGAATATGCCATAAGAAGATTATACCACATTATGTACTATTTTTGGTTCATTTCACTATAGTAACAACTAAGGCTATTACGTGAAATATCCCCAATTCGTGCAAATTCTAGTTGTGTCATGTCATGTGTCTTTCGTAAAGATTTGATATGGTCTCCAATCAGGGAAATTTCTTTTTACTTGATAATACTATCATATCATTTAGAAAATTAAAAAGACTGATTCAAAATCATTTGGGGCTATAGTTCTAAAATTGAAATTTTTCGTGCTAATTCTATGCAATCTTGATTTTCTAATAAATTTGTACTTATTTCCTTCAACCTATACTAATCCCCCATTGTTTCAAGTTTGTAATTAAATCAAAAGTATTAGATATGATTTAAAAATCGTGTTTTAAGCTCTCGTTGACCAATATCATAGTTTGCTATTTAATTTTTACTAAAAAAATCATTATACAAATCAATCTACTAAAGATGAATTTATGGTATACTAATGATAATAAATTGTTATCGATAGGAGAAGTCAGTGTATAAAATTAATAAATTTGAAGGTGAAATCTATCAGAAGTTAAATAAAATTCTTGATTCATATAACCAAGAACAGAATAGCGTAATAAATCTTGCTGCATGTATTAGCTATCCATTCACCGAAGTATTAGAGATTCAAAGTTTCCCTCTCGCTACTCTGCCAACAGAGGGAGCTGTTGAAAAACGCTTTTTTCCTCATTGTACTTCATTGGATAATATTGAAATATATTCAGAAGAATTGTGTCTTCAACTTTTTGATTTAAATCCTGGTGATTATAGAGTTAATGTGCAACCACATTCAGGAACTCAGGCTAACCAAATAGTCTATAATTGTGTTTTAGAAAGTGACGATTATATTTTATCGTTATCTCCAAAAGACGGAGGACATATTTCACACACTTATACAGGCAAAGGTACTGTAAAATATTATCACTTAGATCATGATTTAAATATTGATTATATCGAATTAAAGGAATTATTAGATAAATATAAACCTAAATTGATTATTATTGGTGCTTCATCGTATGGAAATGAATTTAATTATCAACAAATTTATGAAATTATAAAAGAGGTTAGCCCCAATACCCTTATTTTAGCGGATATTTGCCATAGTGTTTTATATATTATGGCAAAGCTACATAAGTCGATTTTTCCATATGTCGATTTCGTTACTTTTACAATGGATAAATGTTTACGTGGGCCTCAAGGAGGAGTACTAATGTATCGTTCTATATTTGAAGAAAAAATAACTAATTCAATTTTTCCTAGAACACAGGGAGGTCCTACACAAAATGCATTATTTGCGAAATGTATCTGTTTAATCAAATTATTATCAATAGATATTCAAGATTATGCACAACAGGTTATAAAAAATACTTTATTGTTTATAAAACAATTAAGTAAAGAAGGGGTTGATGTTGTTTATAAAAACTCAAAGACTCATATAATTTTAGTTAATCTACTGAATCTAAACTTGAGTGGTAAGGATGCAGAGAATCTACTTTTTCAACATAAAATATTAGTTAACCGAAATCAAATTCCAAATGATACACACGGACCAATGACGACTTCAGGAATAAGATTAGGAACAATCGGAATTACAAATTTATCCTATACTGATGATGATATTAAAAAATTAGCTAAACTAGTAGCTAATTTATTAAAATATAAACAATATGATTATTCCATATATTTAGATCTCATTCGCAAGTACCATGAACAAATTAATATCTCCAATTAGGAGAAAGACCTATACAGAAATTATATTTTTTGTAAGGAATCAACAGATAGTATTTAGTGAGTCCGTCTTGATAATCATCAATATAAGTTTTTTCACAAACAAAAGGAATATCATCAAATTGTTGTAAATTGTATACTATTTGAAATTTATACCAAGGATCGTCTATGAGTGGAATTTCTTCCTCAAAGTTTCTTAGTGAATTTTGAAATTCTGTAAAAGAGATTCTTTCAGAAATCAATTCAATAATTAATTTGTTTAACTTGAGCATCCTAATATCTAAGGTCAAAGCTTTAGGACATTCTTGAAGTGATTTATTTATAAACTTCAGAGATTGTTGATAATTTTTATTCATCAAAAAAATAATTGATTTATTACAATATGGTTCAAAAATTTCATTTGAATCATATTTTTTTAGTATTTTTATGGCCTTATTTAGATTCTCTAAAGCTATATCATATTCTCCGTCCCAGATATTAACAACACCTAAATTATTATATACTGTTGCAACAGGTATTTGATATTCATTACGTTGAAAATAGTCCAATGCTAGTTTGAGATTTTCGGTAGCTTCTTTAGTTGGGAAATAATGAGCAGAATTTCGTAAAATAATATAATAGAAGTCGTCTTTTTCTACAGAATTCATGCTTTCATTAAGGAGTTTAATTGCCTCTCGATCTTTACCTAAATGACCATAAGCATTTAGCTTGTAGAGTAATGTTCCAGAGCAATTTTCTAACTTTTCCAGTGATTTTAGCGCCTCCTCAAATTCATATTTTTGAATTTGAAATCTAGGATAGTATAGCTGTAAATCTTTTGAATAATTATCTTTTTGAAGACTGTTTAAAATAGCTAAACCTCCATTAAAATCAGAAATCCACTGGTACGAGTTCAACATATAATGTAAGTATTTTTCGGGTAATAATTCTATTAAATGAAGTATCTTCTTACTCAAAGATACAATGTAAAAATATGAATTTTTCCTGTATTCGATTTCAAGTAACTGTTTGATATATTCTACATTTTGCCGCAACTCTTCAATATTACATATATTTATTAAGCAGTGAATTAAATAAGCTAACTCGCCACCAACTCCTATAGATAGGATAGTTTGCTCTAAATATATTTTTAGATTGTTGGTTACTAATTGAAGATCAGAAGCATTTGTGTGATTTAAAATACCATTTACAATTGATTCGTGTGAAATTTTGATTTTATCATTTGTATCACCATTAATATAGACAAAACCTGCATCAATAAGGGATTTTAGAGAATCAGCTACTTCAGTATTTTCGTCTAATATAGATTTAATGTAGTTAAAAACTATATCTTTTTTCATACCAGCAGGAAAAATTGATGATATGATAAGTATATTTTTTTGAATATCTGGAAGTTTGTCATATATATCAGAAATATTAAATAATTCTGAATTTGGATTATCAATAAGTCTGTTAATAATTAATTCAATATCTTTATAATTACCTTGTGTTATCTGCCAGATTTGATTCAATTTGACATTATCAAGTAAAGCAATTTTATTTCTTATTAGTAATTTACACTCATCCTCAGTAAGATACGATAAATTTAATACAGTAGGAGTATAATTGTCCAATGTATCTAGTTTATCAATCGATTTTAACTTATCATTTGTTCGGTTTATAATTGTTAAAGAGATTCCGCTTTGAAGTGTATTAAAGTCATCTTCAAATTTTATTTTTATATCTTCAGATAAAAATTGATAATTATCAATAATAATATTAAGACGGATTTTTTTTGAAACATGAATGAAATATCTTAAATATAAATCATTTTCAAATATTCCCTCCTTTATTTCAGTAATAACTTCTTCCCAAGGATAATCAATTACTTTTTTGTAAGTTGTATCGAACGCAATAAACGATCTGATTAACCTAAGACTATGTTTCAGAGTTAGATTTGTTAGTTTTTGTTTTCTTAAATAATTTGAAAACGAATATTTTTGAGGTATTGATAAGCATAGATTTCTTCTGAATTGTGTTGGGACATACGCTCCTTTTAGTAGATTTTCAAAAAATTTATTACTTTCAAACCCATCATTTATAACATCAATGTAGAGAATAAAGGCTTCTTTATCATGGCTGTAAACTCGTTGACAAACCTCTTTGATTAGCTCGGTTTTACCACTACCACTTAAACCATTAATAATATATAAACTATTTTTATCATTACTAGAAAATTTAAAATGCTGTTTTAATTCTTCTATTTCAGTATCGCGACCGTAATACATAAAACATCTCCTACCGATAACAATTTATTATCACTATACAAAGCACTCAAATAGGTTTATAATAGCATGATTATTGATAAAGGAGATTTTTATGGATTATAAACTTATTTCTAATTACTTAGATTATTGCAAAACTCATAAGCGTTTGAGTTCACACACAATTCGCGCTTATAAGAATGATCTTATGCAATTTTATAACTCAGACTATGATAATGTCGAATCCTATATAGAACAGTTGACACGATCTAACATAAAAACGAATACATTAAGAAGAAAAATTGCTTGTATGAAGGTGTTTTATAACTATCTACAATACCAGAACATAATTGAAGAGAATCCCTTCAATCAATTGCGCTTTCAATTTAGAACTGAAAAAGTATTGCCTAAAACGATTCCGTATGACATTCTGAAAAGCATTTTTATATATTTAGAACAGAAAGTAATTGTATCTAAAACTGACTATCAAAAACAACACGCTGAAAGAAATCTACTAATTATTTCACTTTTACTTTCAACAGGCATCAGAATTTCTGAACTTTGCCACATTCATCTCAAAGACATTAATCTTTCCAATAAGACACTCCATATTATAGGAAAGGGTAAGAAAGAACGTATCCTATTTTTAGGAGATCAAAAAACATTCAATTTATTAGAAACATATATAAATAAAACAAGAAATGAATCCAATGATTTCTTGTTCCCTGGGAAACATTCACTTAAACCATTGTCAGAGCAAAGTGTACGTTTAGTTTTAAAGAGAATTGTTGAACAAAACAGCCTATCTAGAACTATTACACCGCATATGTTTAGACATAGCTTTGCGACAATGCTTCTAGATAGTGATGTAGATATTCGATATATTCAACAAATTCTTGGACATAGTTCTATATCAATCACACAAATCTATACTCACGTATCTCATTCAAAACAAAAAGAAATACTTAGTTCTTTTAATCCCGTATCAGTAATTCATTCTGAAATCGAGTAAGAGACATTTCCAAAGTCTACAGTTCACTTCATCTTAAATTAATTTTTGTAGTTCGACTTTAGTTAATAGTTTTATACTCAACAAAAGCAAAAAACATATAAAACTTCACTTTGAATCAGCATTTATACTATATTCCGTATTAAGAACTCCATAATTGTTTTTCTAAAATACATCTTTCAAATATCCTTAAATATAATAAAAAGAGATGGGCAAAATCTCAATTCCTGAAGAAAATGGAGTAAATCTTCCCACAAGAAAACGCATAATTTCAAGTTTTTCAACACCTGAGACTATGCGTTTTTGGTTCTAAAAAATTTTCGCCCACCTTAAACAACTAACAAAAGTTATAAGTAGACTATATTTTAAAATTTGTGTTCTAACAACCATTTCAATTAGTTAAATCTTTAAATCTTTCTTCTTCAGATTTAAGCATATCCTTTTCTACCTGACTCCACTCTCCAAACAGTAACTCGTGAAGAACAGCTGCTGCTGATATTTCATCATCTCTCGAATCGTAAACACAGGTCCTATCTCGTTGATAGATTTGGATTTGTTCAAAGATACCTAATTGCTCCAGCTGGTGGGTATTCTCAACTAGATTGTTCACTATCAGATCATGATGTTCTTTTGGAGTTGCGCATGCTTGATTTGGATTGATAGCGTACAGTTCTTCGTATCGGATAAGAGTACTCAGATAGGACAATTTGGGCTTGGTTGCGATTATGGCTAATTGTACTTCATATCCCTTACTTTTCAAGAGTTGTGCTGTTTTCTTTGGAACGTCAATCGTTCGTAAAGTTCCCTCAATCAACAGATTGTATCCCAAATGACTCAATTCAGTTACTAAAGACTCTACCATTTTCCCAGCAAAATCTTTGGTGTATTCAACACTATCTTTGCCATATTCTTGCTGCAGTTCTAAATAGTGTGGATGCTGAGAACGAAAACTATCGCCATCTATGATAACAATATTTCCTTGAAATTCTTTCTGTTTAATACGATGAATTGTAGTCTTACCGGCACCACTTTGCCCTCCAAGCAAAATCGCTATAGGTTGCTTACTGGACTTTTTTCCTCTTGTCAGTGAACGAAGATTCCGTGCTAGAGCATGTTTGAATTCACTATCAGTATAATCTTGGATTCCCATTAGTCTACCATCCGTTTTTCAGATATCTCTAACATACGTTCAATTCCATCCAAATAGCCGCTATACCTCTCTATTTCGTCAAAAGTTTCTACTAAATAGATATTCGTATGAATCAAGTCAGATAGATCGTCACTCATTAAAATCCAAGGATTAGATTCATCATCAATGCTAATTCCCTGACTATCTTGATAACGATAGAGTCGTGATAATAGATTAGCACCTCTTTCCTTCACAATTTCAATTTTTAAAGTCAATTCATAATCTTCAACAGGATTAAGCATTTTATCTTCTCCTACAATATCGACATAAGATACATTAAACTTCTGACAAATGATGTCTATTAGTTCCGTAGAGACTGAACTAGTGCCATTTTCATAGCGACTCAGACTATTTCGTGAAATACCTACAATCCGTGCAAATTCGTGTTGTGTTAAGTCATGAGTTTTACGTAAGGACTTTATATTTTTTCCAATCATGGCAAACTCCTTTATTTTTATAAATCCATTATAGCATAAAAAAGCAGAACGCACCAAAATTGGTGCATTATTTCTTGTTTTTCTATCTAAACTTTACTTCTAGAAAAACCACCTAAAAAGTTATTCCTTTTTAGGTGGTTTTTCTCAAAATACTATACATTAAAATACTCTTGTTTAATTTTTGTAAGCAAATTGTTAGCAACAGAAGTTACACCAACATGCATCAGTTCAGGATCAGAATAATCTAGATTACGAGCATAGCCTTCTGCAACAGTCTGAGCAATACGCTCATCCAATTTATAATTGGAGGCTTTTAATAGTACTTGAAGTAATTCTGAACTATATAGTTTAATATTATTTTCCAATGATACTACTGCCATTTTTGTAACTCCTCTCCTATTTTTGATTGATAAACCTTCTCTATTTTTATTATATCACAAAAAGATTGGTTGTGAATGGATAATTGTTTAAAAGAATAGGGTTTTCTAAACTTTTTTTGAAAAGTTTGTGTTTGTATTTTGGCTTGGTTTTCGAATCAAAAAGAGAGAATCAAGTTGATTCCCTCTCTATGTTAGTTTTTCCTTACTTTCCCTATAGGAAAGCTAGGATCTATTAAAAACTTCTTTTTTATGTGAACTTCCCCATCTTTCGATAAATAGAATCCCCACTAACAAAAGGATAATCAGGCAAGGAAGTAAAACTAGCCCCATGTCCCAATTTAGATTGACATTATCAATTTGCTTAGGTAATCTTCCAGACAAAATCTCCACTGAACGCAAGTAAGTAAAGGGAATCAGATGTGCAATCCTTTGAAGAGGCTGAATTGTTTGGATGCCAAACAATAAGCCAACAATCCCAATGAGTGAAAGAAAGAGTACAGGCATTTTTTGCTTGAAAAAGTAAGCAATCAAGTAGACGACTTCCACAATGACGATAAAAGCTAAGAAAGTTAGTAACAAGCTAGGAAATAACACATCTTGTATCTTCCCAATAGTTACCTCTTGATTCGTTAAGCTATAGAACGGGTATGGATAATCTAACTGTCCAAAACCACTTATCAGACTTCCCACTAGAAAAGAAAATCCACTGATTCCGATAAACAGCACAGTTACATAACCCACTCCAACTCCAAGAGAGGACATGGCAAATGCCACTTTTGAAAAAGGATATAACTGAGCTGTGTCCAGATGATTTTGATATCTTTCTGCAAATAGTTGCGTTAGCATAAAAATAATAGCAATCACAAACAAGGTTGGGATGATAGCCTCTAAAATCCAGACAATCTGATCAATCCCGTGGGTTGGATAAACTAAATTGTGCGCTTTTATGTTCAAGGGATACAGGGCTTGGTAAGTCTTTCGTTCGCGGTCAACCGCTATTTTTAAGTCCGAGCTAGAAGTTGGGTCATTTGATACAGTTTCATAACTCTTTTCCTCAGCTTGCCACTGCAAATAGTAGGCTTCTTCCCAGCGTCCTTCTTTTAATAAAGTCAGAATTTCTTTCTTTTGCGTCAAAAGATTTTTTTGCAAGTCTAAATTTTCTTTAGCAAACTGGTATTCCTCCGTGCTGGTGTCAGACATTTGGGAGAGCTTCTCTTCATTTTCATTGATAGCTCTCTCGTTGGCTGCAGTACGAGTTTCCAACCTGTTCTCCAAGCTGACTGAGTTTGCAGTCCGACTATTGAAATAAAAGGTAACACCGAGTACAGATACAAATAAAGCTAAGATAATCCAGTTTAAGCGACTTTTGAAAACTTTTTTTAATAAAAATAGACCAACATCTTTCATAAACTAAACCTCTTCTATCTTTCCCCGATGAATGGTTACTACTCTATCGCAGACATCAACCAACTCTTCCTTATAGTGGGAACTTAAAAGAACCAGTTGCTCTTGTCTATCGATTTGTGCTAGCCTATCAAAAAACTTCTGTCGATAATACTCATCTAAGCCATTTGTAATCTCATCCATGAGCCAGCATTTCGCCTGACTGAGGAAATACATGGCAATCACCAAGCGTTGCTTCATGCCTAAGGAATACTTGCGAATGGGAAGGCTGATATAGTCAGACATTTCCCAATAGGCGATTTCATCCCTCAAGTTTAGGTTGGACTTCCAGATATTTTTTATAAGGCGAAGGTAGTCCGTCCCACTTAAGTTTCCATCCAGCCATTCAACGCTCTCATAATAAAATAAAGAAGGAGGAACTGCGATATTTCCACTACTTATAGGAATTAAATTGCTAATGGCGCGGAACAGGGTCGTCTTTCCAGAGCCATTGATAGCAAGAACGCCATAAATACTGCCCTTTTCAAATGTAAAATCAACATCTTGTAAGATGACTTGTCGCGTTTTTAAGGTCACATGAGTAAGCTGCAACATATCCAGTCCTCCTTTTCCTCACTCTTTAAGGATTAATAACCTCCGCTGTAGTAGTTTATTACCTCATAACGATCATAATTCCAGCCAGAACCAACTTTATACTCAGAATAGCTATAATAACGAGACCATGATGGAACATTAATATAGCTATGTTTGTGGTAATTCATACTAGACCTATAGTAGGTATTCCAATCATACCTATAAGTTTTAAGAACGCTCACAGCAGATACACTGGACTGAAAAAGACCAACAGATAACAAACTAGCCAATAAAACAACTTTTGCTGATTTTTTCATGGTTTTCACCTCACTAATATATTTACTTTCGAAAGCGCTTTAATTATATCATGTTTTTATTTGTTATGCAATAGTTTTTTATTTGTTATGTAATAATTTTTTTAATTCGAAAAGTCTCACACTAAACGCTAGCAACTGGAATTTACTCTAAGACGACTCTGTTTTAGGGCTATTTGTCGTGCACTTTTTTCTAAGTCTTTTCGCTTTTGAACCCTTATATATCAAGAAAAAGAAAACCAGTGGAAGTTAGTCTAAGACGAATTTCCACTGGTTTCACGCGTTTTTCTCATACTAAAGGCTAGATTGTGGGAAACTGGAAGTTAGTTTTAGAAGTTACCGGTTTTCTAAACTCATCAAGCATTTCTTCTTTTGTAATTTCATTCTGACGAAAATGAGCTAAAACTTGGGGTGGATTGTCATCAGTCTGAACACCATAGATAAAATCAAAATGATGTTGTAATTCATCTGGATTTTCTCGATTTTGAATTACAAATTCCGCAAAATCTAAATCTGACTCTGACTTTTTATATTTTGCAAAATAGTGACAATGATAGTCAGTGCTCTTAAAAATTTCTATAAAATTTGAAATACGAAATTCTACTATAATACCTACTTCTTCTTCAGAGTCAAAAATATTATTATTAGAGGTGCTTCGATTTAATACTTCAACTTGCTTGTTAATAAATTTTCTAGCTTGTTCAAAGTCAGGCGTGATATAGAAACCAGGTCCAAAGTCTAGCTCACTTCCTAAATTAAATTTAACATCGATTCCTTTTTTCAAGGATTCTAAATGTCTCAATAATGTAGCATGAAACCACTGCGTCTGACCTAGTTGCTTTTCCTGCTTGGTAGTCAACTCCAAAACATTTACTTCCTTCCGTCTTTCCTAAATCTCTCTAAATTCTTCTCCAATTGTTCTTTATGAAGTTGGTTCTTAGCTTCCTTTAATGTGTCGTCCAAAGTTGCTTCTGTTTTTAGTTGTTCTGATCCTTGATCTGGAGTGAAAATGATATCTAGCAGTCGGTCTATTTTTTCAAGATCTTGGACAGACATATCAGATAGTCTATGAATTAGTTTCTTAAATATATCACCATTGTCGTGGTTTTTCTTAAAAAATGTTGTAAACATCTATAACCTCTCAAAAAAAGCAGCCTATCAGGACTGCTTAGTGTAATTCTGAAATCGCATCATAAATGGACTCCAATTTCTTATTGTCTTTATTCTTTGTGTCAATCAACGTATGTAGCTCTTCAATTTTCTTTTGACTACTTTGAATATCGCTATTGTTATCTGCAATCAGTCTTTTAAGATGTTGCTGATAACTTGTAGTAATATCTGTCTCTTTTCCTGTTCTAACCTCTGTAACTTTGGGTTTAGAACTAGGATTTGATTCCGTCACAGGTGCTTGTTTTCGCTTTTGAAAAGCTGCTTCATAATTTACATCATTACCTCCTTGATGATTTCCAAATAAGGCTGCAATTTTATCTGGATCTTCTTGATTTTCTGATTTACTTTCTAATGGTTGATTAAAATTCCAATCTTTTGTCATTCACTCATTTCATCCTTTCTAAATTCAGAATCATCGAATTGTCTTTCTTTACCAAAGGCATGGTCAAGAGCTTCTTCAAAACTCATGTGACTAATGCTTTGACGCCTTTTGAACGTCGCAAACATCGCTGTCTCTAGTTGCTCTTTATAAGCAGCTAGTTTTTCTGACTCTCTTGCTACCTTGCTTTCTTGCCTAGTGACCTTTTCTTCTAAGCGTTCAATAATGGTCATATACGATCCTCCTTCATTCTAATATTAGCTAAAACATCTTGATTTTGTTATCACAATTCTAAACATTGAGAGGTTTGTCTTACTGGTTGATTCCTCAATGTTTCTTTTGCAGTATCGATCATCAATTGTAAATCTGATTTCTTTTCTCTAAGGACATCATTCCAGTCTACTTTTTCTTTCCCAGATTCATTATCAGGTAAATCCAGTAAAACAGGAAATCCTGATTGAGATAACTTATCAGAAAAATCTTTTCCTGCATCATCACAATCTACCGCTAGTGTCAATAAATCAGGATGATTATCAAAATAGCTGGTCGTATCACGAATTGTATTGATCAAAGGCAATAACTTTGAAGGTATTACTGTATCCAAAAATTCCAACTTCTGATTTTCTTCAGCTATCAGTCGTAAAGTTTGATAAGCAACAACAGACCTTTTTAATCCTTCCATAGATACCAAACGAACATCAGATAGACTTTGTTGATGAAGTTCGTAATAGCTCATCAAGTCGATAAACGATTCACAAAAGACCAGTTTATTTGGTTTACCAATGTCAAAGGATATTCCAATATGTCCATGGCTTCCTTTTAGAATCGTTTTTAACCTCTCTCTAGAAAGAGCGGGATTCTTATAAATCCCTTGTAGACTTGCTGCCTGCAGCTTGTGACGATGATTAAAGCTTTTAAAAACAATAACAGGTTCAACTGTTTCGTTTGTTTTCCAACTGGCTTGTGCTATTAAACCTTGTTGAATCATCCTTTGTACGATTTCTTCTGAAATTCCTCTACATTCTGTTAAATAATATCTGGCCAGACTACAGTTAGAATCTTCTATTCTCTTTAAAGGATAATAAAATGGTCTCTCTCTTTTTTCTTGAACAGCTTCTTTTTGAAAAGGTTCTTCAGAAAGAAAGGCTAGAGCTTCTTTAAAGGATAGTCCCTTAACTAGTCGAACAAAATCAATGACATCACCTTGAATATCTCTTGAAAACCATTTAAAAGTATTGGTAGTGGAAAAAATTCGGAATGAATCGTGTTCAGGATGTTCATAGACACTGCTAGAAACTTGTTTAAAGGAGATACCTAAACGATTGGCTACATCAAGAATTGAAATTTGCTTACACTCTTCTATTTCCATGCAATATCATCATTTTGTCGTAGTATTTGGCAATGATGGTATTGATGATGATTCTTCTAAAGTTTTAGGAGTTGCCTTATCTAAATCATCTAACCCAGATTTCCAAACCTGTACTTGATTGACCAATAACTTACCAGGTAGTTTAGAATAGGATAACTTAACTGTTCTTGTTTCTGTCTGATTAGTCTTTGATTGGTTGGCATTCTTTAAATCAGATACATAGGTTA
Organism: Streptococcus mitis; assembly: GCF_013305725.1. NCBI lineage: Bacteria > Bacillati > Bacillota > Bacilli > Lactobacillales > Streptococcaceae > Streptococcus > Streptococcus mitis. Next base: position 1,097,525 of record NZ_CP047883.1, on the reverse strand, counting down.
CATTATAAGAGACCATGGCAATAGCTTGATTCGTAGTCTGATTGACAAAGATATCTGCTTTTTCAAAATGATAATCCAAAATATAATCCTTATACACTTGGTTCATGGCATCATTTTGACTTGTCAATTCTTGAGAATAAGCCGATTCAGTCATATAAGGTTGAATACGTGTATTATTTTCTCCGAGCTTTTCTTTCGTATAGTACTGAGTCAAAAATTCTTTTACAGTATCCGATGACAAAATACTTGCTTTATCTTCTGCTTGTTTGTCCTCTACAAGTTTAGCTGCAGCCAATTCGATTTCTTTGCGACTTTGTTTAGCAGTAGAATGTTGACCAGCAGTATATCCCATCATGAGAATAAAGCTAGTTGCAGCCACTGCTCCAACACTAATTAAGGCTTTAGTTTTGACTTTATTTAACATCTTAGACCTTCTTTCTATAAAAACTAGGTCAAGAATAACAAAAAGAACTTGTAAGTTTTATCACATCACAACGAAAGGTAATTCCTACATTTCAGGCGCAAAATTGTACAGTTCAGAGAAAAATATCAAAATTAGCTGTCTTCAGCTTATAATATAAACATGAACAAATTAAAAGAAGAAAATTTGAGAAGAGCTCTTTCTCATATTGAACGACATAAACAAGCCATAAATACAGGTAATAATAGTGAGGATAATGATTTTCATAAATTATTACTCCAATTTAGCTATGAAGTATATGAAAGAATCAAGGCAAATAAAAAACCTTATCCGAATTTAGATTCAGATAAAGTCTTTTGACTATCTAAAAAGTTCACATTTTTTTCTTATTTATGGAGTTAATGAAGCGCCAACTGAATCCTAGAACCAACATCAGATTGATGAAAAGGTACACAGCCGTAAAACTAGTTAAACCATGTTGTCTGATATCATCAAAATATAAACTAGGTTCAGTAAAGAACAAATAAATTCCATAACCCTCAACGAAAATAAGAAAACTGACAAAACCAATCAGGAAAAGTCCACTGGCAATAAGAAAGAGTCTCCATAAAAGAATGAGAATTCCTCCTACTGCTAAAAAAATTACTGGGATAAGGAGTAAATCATTCATGACTTTCTCCTTTCTAGTCAATCAATTGACGATAATGGGTGGCAAGAGAGGAATCAAATTCCTCTAGCTTTTGAACTAAGTCCAAATACTCCTCTTTTTCATGTTCTTCAAAGTCCACACTTCGATGATTCTGAAGAGAGATTTCCAATTGACTAGTGAGTTCTCGTTTAGAAAAACTGTAATCGCCTGTCACTTCCTCATAATGTTCCTTTAACTCCTTGTAGGCTTGGTATTCTTCAGGTGTTTGAAATCCCTGTACCAAAGCCTCTTCTAATTGATAATAGGTATCTTCCATCATAATCGTTACCTCGTTTCTTTCTATCTTTATTCTACCGCGCTTTTCTTTTCTTGTCCGCTATTTATATCTATTTTTTAATCTAATTCAAAAGAAAGTTGTTCTTGCTTTTCTTTTCCTTTTCCTTTTTCGTGGAGTTGTCTTAAGGCCTGATCAATAATATCTAAATCCGTTTCTGTTTCAATTAATGGCGCGAGTACATCGTATTCGGCCTTTTTAGTTTGATAATCCTCTTCCTTTGGAAAATTTTTCTCAATTTCTACCTTAGCAGTAGTCCATTTATCCTTTAATTCATCCAATAAGTTCTGAGTTTTCACTTGGTCCTCCTTGATGTGATCAATCGTATGCTGAAGCCTTTGAATGGTCCCTAAAGGAGAATACAAATCTAAACTGACAGAATATTGATTTTCTCCTACAATCTTAACAGAGAAGGTTTCAGGAAGAGGTTGATTTGTTGGAAGACTAAGCATTTTAATGTCAAATCCTCTATAGCTTGCTAGGGTACGGAATTCTTTGCTGTCAGCTTGATTATGACGGATAAAACGGTGTAGGGATTCCCCTGCTTCAGATCGTTGATCAAAAGCTTGCTTACCTACCGTCATAGAAAATGCCTGGTCTTTCGACATTTCTGACTGTTGAATGTCGCCTTCATACTTGCTTAATCGTTTCTCAAGAATGGGCATATTTTCTTCACAGTAGGAGATTGTATGACGATAGTGATCCTTGCTGCGTTGAAAGGCGCGTCTTTGATTTTCTAATAGAGTTAGATCATTCTCTAGTTCCATCTTATATTTGAGATAAGGATTACCTGTTGCTAGTGCCTTAAAATCAGAAGCTGTCATAGTCTGTTCATCAATGTCTTCTGCAGCACGAATCGGCTCCTTAGAAGTCATAATCTGCTTAATATAACGGAGTTTGTTCTCCTGAGTTGCCCATAGATAATTATCAAACGAACCTTTGGTAATATAGTGGTAAATATCCACTTCCTTGTTTTCATTTCCTTGTCGGATAATCCGTCCATTGCGTTGCTGAATGTCACTTGGTCTCCACGGTACATCCAGGTGATGAACTGCTTTCATCTTGCTCTGAACATTTAAACCTGTTCCCCCTTTTTCAGTTGAGGCAAGGAGAATCCGCACCTCTCCTGCATTGACTTTTCGAGACAAACTATTCTTCTTTTCATCACTATTGGCATCATGTACAAAGGCAATTTCCTTACTAGGGATTCCTCTATCAACTAATAAAGCCTTAATCTCAGAATAGACATCAAAACCATTATCCTTTTTCTTAGGTGTGCCAATATCTGAAAAAATCATCTGAGTAGCCTTATTTCCCATTCCCTCACGATAAATTCTTTCAACATTATCCACTACCTGAAGCAGTTTGTGATTGTCTGCTAGACTATAACTAGAGTCCAATAAACGCATATCAATTGCTAGTTTCCGTGCCTCACCTGTTATCTTTAACATGTTATCCTGACTCGGATCAACTGTTCCACATTTGACCATATCTGACCTCATAACTAATTCTTCTAGATAGAGTTTCTGGTTTTCAGTTAACTCACTCTCAATAGGGATAATATGAGCTTCTGGAACAGGTAAATCCAACATATCTTGTGTTTGAATGTCGGCTGTTTCTTTATAGATTTTCATCAACTCAGGTAGATTGACAAACTTTTTAAATCGTTTCTTAGGTTGGTACTTATCCCCTGTAGGAGCTAATTCCATAGAGTTTTGAATTTCTCCAAAAGCACCTACCCAAGAGTCAAAATAATCAACTTGATAGCGTTTTAAGATATCGGGTTGAATGTAGTTCATCATAGTGTATAACTCACTAATAGAATTGGAAACAGGTGTTCCTGTCGCAAAGACAATATTTTTAAAATCATGTTCTTCCTGAATCTGTCGAACCTTCATTTCCATATCCACATTTTTCTTAGACGTTGTATTAGTAATCCCTGCTACATTTCCAAGTCCAGTAATGGGACGAATATTTTTAAAGTGATGTGCTTCATCCACAAAGAGAAAATCAATTCCTAAGTTCTCAAAATCAATAAAACTATCACGATTAAAGCGTTGGAGTTCTTCCAATTGTTTCTCTAGACCACTTATTGATTGCTCTGCTTCTTTAACGGTATACTTATTTTCAGAATGTGTTTTAATCTCTCGTAGTTCATTGAGTTTATCCTCAATATAGTTCATCTGTCTTTCCTTACTGACAGGGATTTTTTCAAATTGAGAATCCCCAATGACAATGGCATCGTAATCTCCTGTAATAATACGTGAAACAAATTGTTTTCTTCTCGCCTTCACAAAATCTTTCTTAGTAGTCACAAAGACTTTTTTAGTAGGGAAAAATTTCATGATCTCTTGGCCAAATTGAGCAGACAAACTAGAGGGCACCACATACAAGGGCTTATGAACCATCCCCAACTCCTTTAATTTAAACCCAGCACCAAGCATAGTCAAGGTCTTTCCTGAACCTACCTCATGAGCTAACAAGGCTCTTTTTTCTTCAACGATTCTTTGAATGGCATTCTCTTGGTGAGGACGAAGACTGATGTTTTGTGCCAAGCCATCAATGACTAGATGGCTACCGTCATACTCTCGACTAACCGTTCGATTATAAAGACGATTGTAACTTTCTTCAATGACTTGTTGGACGTCTGGATACCGTGAGACAAAGTCTTGAAAGAGTTCTTGTAAATGCTGCTCTTTTGCTCTTAGAACAGAGGTTTTTTCCAAATCTGTGATAGTCTTTTTCTTTTCTCCTTCCGTAACTGTCATAGTAATCGTCGGTTGGTTTGAATTTAGTAAATTCTCAAAAATCTTTCTTCCTGTATCATAACGTGACCCACTAACTCCAAGACTACTATCTTTGGCACTTGGATAGCGATAAGCAAATGATGTCCTTAAATGAACCTGGCCATCGACAGGATTCACTTCAATGACTTGTTCAACATCTGGCGAAGACAATTCAAATTCACGATTGGTAAAACATTCAAAGGCAAATTTACCATAAACGGATTGAGGAATCCAACGTGACCCTATTTTGAACTCAATATCTGCCAGATGAATCCGTGGAGGACGAACAGATTCTAACAAATCTAAAGCATGGTTCCAATCACATTCTTGGTTATTTTCCTCCACTAATAGTTGAACTACTTCTATCTTGTTGAGAATATCTCCTGATAAAAACTGGTTCTTAGAAAGATATTTTCTTTCCCCTCTTAAATAGCTTTCTGGATCCATTAAAATCTGGTCTCCTAACTCATCTAAAATAGCAGCTTGGCTATGTTCGGGATAAATTGATACCATATAGTCTAAATCAACTCCTCTACCATCCGATAAACTGGAGTTTAAGGCATCTAGAGCCGTTGAAACTCTTGTAATCACTCTCTCTGGCCTAACCAATGCTTTATCAAAGGCTAAAGATTTTTTATATTTTACTTTCTGATCTTTAGAATCAATGTATTCATCTTCTAAACTAGCTAGTAAGGAATACTTATCGTCACTATCAAATAAGTTCCGATTGACTGAGGCATTCAAGTATCCAAATTGACTTACAAAACGGTCATAGTCATGATTGAGTTTACTAAGTAATATCTGAAAATCTGGACGACTATAATCTGGACGACGTTGAATTTCAATTAAGGCTTGATAGGTCTCTCTCAAATCAACCATGCCCTTAATGCGACTAATATCCTTATCCGATAAGGGACTTTCATAAAAGACAGTTTTTTTGAACAGTCCCTTATATTTCCCTCTTTTACTCGCTTCTTCCGACTTGTATACATCTAGTGCTTCCTCATCTGTCAAATGGAGTTGCACGAATCGGTCTATTTTATGTTCAGACAAAGAACTGTCCCAAGCTTTAAAATCTCCCTTCTCGTCTACATAATAACTAATTTCGTCTACTTTTGAACTTTTCCGAATGCCATGCGTATCTCGGTAATAAATTTGATTTCCCTCATATCCAAAAGAATAGAGCGCTAAGTTCTCACGTATACGACTTGGGATAGAATGATCCACTTCTTCTTGGATAAAAACAGGTGCTTTCAAAGAATTGTCAATTTGTTTAGGTGCTTCAACATTCTCTAATGCTTTCATTATGTCAGTAGATAATGTTTCTGATACCCCCTTAACATTGAGGGTTCCTCCATTAAAATTACGTACCTCATATTCACCCAAAACTTGTGTGTTGTATTTCCCATCAAAATAAGGATTGATCCAGACACGCTTATCCTCCTCAAAGGGAATAGAGCCACTAAAGACAAGCTCATCTTCATTAAGATTCTTTGCTTGATCCTTTTGAAAGAAGAGGAGGTCTGTGGTCACTCGAGTACCTGCAATCTTTTTAAAAGTCGTATCCGGCAAACGAACTCCCCCTAAAAAATGAGTGTTGGCTTTAATCTCTTGTAAGACATTATCTGTCCGCTTATCCATTGTCCCGATAGAAGAGATAATCGACACTTGTCCTCCATCTCTTACTAAATCAAGTGAGTGTTTGACAAAGTAATCATGAATCATATAAGGTTTATCATAGTTTTTATCTGCAATGCGAAAATTTCCAAATGGAACATTCGTTAAGACTAAATCAAAACTATTATTTTGATAGGGAACCTCTTCAAATCCTCGCACTTCAATGTGGACATTTGGATGGAGTTGTTTTGCGATTGTGCCTGTCACACTGTCTAACTCAACTCCATAGAGTTCTGATTTCTCTCGTATACTTCTAGGCATCGCCGCAAAGAAGTTCCCAGTCCCCATAGAAGGATCTAAAATTCTTCCTCCCTCAAAACCATCATCCAGTAATTTTTGCCAAATCTGGCGAATAATCATTGGGTCTGTATAATAGGCTGTGAGAGAACTTTGTTTCATGGTCGAGTATTCTGATTTACTTACTAAGCCCCTAAGAGTTAAACGTTCTGTTTCATACTTTGGATTGAGTTCGTCGAAAAATTCATTGGCAAGGCCACCCCAGCCAACATACTTGGCTAGTAGTTCTTGTTCTTCTGGATTCGCTTGTCTTCCCTCTTTTTCTAATCTTTTAACAAGATTAATTGCGGCGATATTCGTTTCAATTTTTTCTCGATTTGTCTTAGGATAAAAGTTCTCTAAATCATCTGGAAAAACAAAATCTTGAACAGAGACATCCGTCTCTTCTATACCTGAAATTAGAGTTTCTGTTTCCTTTTCATTTTCTTTTTCTTTTTCTTTTTCTTCTTCCAAATAGGAAAACAAATCTATTTCCTGACTTTCACTTGATGATTCAATCTCAATCTCTAATTCTTCTTTCTCAAGTTCTACAAGAGACAATACTTGTTCAATCTCTTTCAAACTGTTCAAGTATAAGATAGGATTCTCTTCAAATAACTGGTTGGAATCATTGAATAGCTCTAGGCGAACTAAGTCATTTAACTGTGCATTTTCAATCGAAACCAACTGAAATACTTGTCCTTTATAACTTACTTGTGAACCAATCGGATATTCCCTCAAAGCTTCTTCTACAATTTTATCGACATTAGAAAAAGAGTTAGTTTCTTCTATTTCCTGTTCAATTTCACTTGAAGGAGATAAGGATTCTTCTACTTGCTTTGATTTTTCGCTTCTAGCCTTTACCTCATCAAAATGAGTAATAATCTTCAGCTTTTGTGTCAGTGGGAGTTGTTGGTAGTTTTCTTCACGATGAACAAGATCCGTAACTGTATCTAAAGTAGCCATCAATTCTGAACCCATATAGGCTAGAACATCTCCCTCTTTTTCTTCAAAACGAATCTCAAGAACTTCTTTTTTAAGCTCTTTTGAGTCAACCATTAGAAGAAATTCCTCTATATCTCTACTAATACGGTCAGATAGATTATTCGCAACTCGATAGACGTTGACTAAATTGACATCCTGATTCTGATGAAATACAAGCTCACTTAGTTGTTCTAGCTTTTCTTTTTCAGATTGGATGTAAAATCGAGTGGAAAGATTATAGGTTGCGACTTCTAGCACCAAGTTTTTCTCAAAATTACTTAATTGGGATAATTTACCTAGACCTGCTTGTCCAAAATTTCTTGTGTAACTTTCTAAATCTTGATTATTATTTTCAGAACTGGCCTCTAGAAAAGAAACAATATCTTGTTCAAAAGAATAGACATGAGCTATCTCTTCTCTCTTGCCTTCTTCAATCAAAAAACTCTCTACCAAATCCTGCCATTTCTCATCAAAATGTTGCGCTTGATAACGAAGAAATAGGTCCATTTTCTCTCTATCTTTTGGAATTGTTCCACGAAACATAGCTAATATTTCCTTTACTTCCATACTCGCTCCTTTCATCTATACGAAAATAGGAGAATCACATGATTCCCCTACAACTCTATCTCCATTTCAACCTCTTGAGGACTGGTTTCTAAATCACTAGACAAAAGAGAAACGGCATCTGTTCTCATGTAGTAATTATATAAGTCTTCAAGGTCTTGTTGGTTTTCAATCCCTGTTTCAATACTAATCAGAGCCTGTATAAATTCCTTGTAGTGACTCTCCATCATATCTGAAATCTTTTGTTTCATTTCCATAAATACTGATGTCGGTTCAGTTATACTTGTTTGTTCCATGTCTTGTAAATCCTTTTCTAAGGGATTGGTTCCTTCTTCTACTTCCACTAAATCTGAACGACCATCACAATCAGAATCTGCGCTAAGAGGATTGGTTCCTAGCGCCAATTCTTGAGCATCAGTCAGTCCATCTTGATCCGAATCACGTTGATAAATGGCTTCCATATACTTCCTTCTTTCCTAGTTAATCTTTTTTCACTCCAATCCTACCAAATATTCCTTGAAAGAAGTATCACAAATCGAGTAGAGGATAATCTCTAGCCCCTCTCACACCACCGTACGTGCCGTTCGGCATACGGCGGTTCAACTAACTTTTAACGCATGTCGTTCAAGGTAATAATCCAAACACGAAACCAGTCCACGTTTTTCGAGGGTGCCCACGGAGGACTTACACCTCAGACGCACGACATGCCCGTCGTACACAAAAAACGGTTCATTACCTAATATGGTAATGAACCGTTTTTGAGAATATAAAGAAAGATTTGGATTTGATAAACCTAACTCAAATTACTTATTAATGTACTGAGTAACGTTTTGCAATATCCGCGATATTATCAGCGATAAGGTCTGAAGTCAAATGAGAGCCTCCATTATCCAACTCTTCAAACCAATTCTTCAATACAACATTTGTGACAGAAGAAACAGTATCAGGAGTAATGCGATAATTCTTCCGTAAAAACTGTTCTACCTCAACTCTAAGAGCTTGTTTTTCATTTGTCAAAATCATATCGTGTCCTCCTCAACTAAGATTAGTTTATTTGCAATTTTTTGATCACATATACAAAGTTGTGTATCACCCTGATATTTTCCCAAAAGAATATCAGCGGTTTTTTCTAAGGAATTTACTCCCTTGAAATAGTCATCTAAAGTGACTTTCAAACGAGTAACTTGACCATCAAGAACTGGGCCAAATACTGCTGAAAAATTATGAAAATTAATTCCAACCTTAGCGTCTAACTTCAATCTATTTTTATAAACAAACTGAAAGTATTCTTTATCAATTTCAAAAATCTTCGTTTCAACATCATTAGAATCTTGAAACTGATAACTTAAAACAACAGGCTTTACGTTTGGATTAAAAGGAAGTTCATCTTTTGTTTTTCGCTGAGCCCATTTAACAGCCTGATCAAATTTAGATGTCACATAAAATCCTATACCAAAATCACAGTTCCGTTTACTATGACAAACATCTATTCCATCTTTTAAAGATGGAACCTGAGTAGATGTCGTTCCGTGATACCAAACGGCTGTGTTGCTAAATTGATTACTAAAGCTTAACTCTCCCATAAATTAATTATATCATTTTACTATAATTTATGCACGTACTATTTTATAAATTTCATCTCTCATTAACTATTTTCCGTTTTAGTCATTAATCCATTGATTAATATGTAAATCAAAAATCACTAATAGTATCAGTGACCTTTGATTCTTAAATTAAAATTTTGCTCCTTTAAAATAAAGTCCTTAAACGCATTATTGAAAATAGTGATAGCCTTAGAAGCTTTTCTGCTCATTAAGTAAGTAAAAGAAACGGGGGTGGTTACTGTAGTGGTTTCAAGATGAGCAATCTTATCTGTAAAAGTCTTTTTTAAGTAAAGGGGCAGAAAGGAAATGCCTTGATTCATTTCTATTAGTTTGGCAGTTACTGTAATATCATTGATAGTAGTGAAATCGGCTTCTGGAACTAGCTCAATGATTTCTTTTTTTAGATTTTCCCAATAGACGGGGTGGTTATCGGATAATATTTTATAGTTTTTAAATAATTGTAATTCGTCGCATTTTACTGTTGTTTTAGGATAAAAGAGGGCAATCTTTCCTTCACAAATTTGTTCGGATATGATTTTTTTACTATATGGAACTTCTCTATCAATACCAATATCGAATGTATTCGTTTCAATAGCTTGTTCAATATGGCTATTTAGCACGGATACAGAGATATCAATATCTGGATAGCGCTGAAAGAATTCCTGTAAAAATTGTGGTAAAAGGTATGTGGCAATGTAAGGAGATACGGCTATTTCTATATGAAATTGTTGTTTTTTATTTTGTAGCCTAATCTTTTGAATACTTTGCTCATAGGTTTGTATAAGATTTTCAGCAATCTCTATAAATTCTCTTCCAACAGCAGTTAGTGTCAAGTTTCTTCCCACTGTTTCGAAAAGTTGAACTTGAAGGTGCTTTTCTAATTTCTTAATTTGTTGATGTAGTGTTGGTTCGGTAAGAAATAGCTCTTCGCTAGCTTTACGATAATTGAGATGTTTTGATAATACCAAAAAAGTGTAATACCAATCTAAGTTCATAGTTACTCCTATTTATAAATTTTTTCTTAATGATTTCTAAACTTTTTTCAAATTTTAAAATACCTTGATATAGTATACCATATTATTACAGATAGGAGCTCGTATCTAATAAAATAAGGAGTGAGGTATGATATACATTCAAGATAATACAATTAGAGATGGTATGCAGCAAACGTCGATTAAGAAAGATGTTGCAACTAAGAAAAAGGTTATTACTGAGATTAGTAAATCCAAAATTCATTCGGTTGAGATTGGTATGTGTGATACTATTCAAGATTTGAATATTTTAAAAGGCTATATGCGTATATTAAGAAAAGATCAATCTGGGGTAGTTTTAACTCGCTTGATTGAGAGTAGTATTGACTTAGCATTCCAGCTGTATAGTATGTTTCCTAATACGGTTATTAAACTACTGGTACCTGTTTCTAAGATGCATATAACCGAAAAATTAAAAACTAGAGAGGATATCTATCTAAAACGCTTAGAGAGAATTTTGGATTATTCTAAAGAAAAATCACTGCATGTAGATATGGTCTTAGAAGATTCAACACGTGCTAATAGAGAATTTTTATTCCAAGTATTAGATATTGTTTCAAACTATGAAGTAGGATTTGTAACTTTAGCAGATACTGTTGGATGTTCTACGCCAGATGAATATGGAAAAATGTTTAGTGATATTCATAGTAGATTTCCAGCTCTAAAGTTATCAGCGCATTGTCATAATGATTTAGGATTAGCAACAGCTAATACAGTAGCTGCGATTATGAATCATGCAAGTCAGATTGAGACAACCTTTTTAGGAATTGGGGAACGTGCTGGTAATACATCTTTAGATGAGGTGATTGCTATTTTACAAAAGAAGAAGTTTGATGAAATTGACTTTGATTTGCAGACTGTATATCAACTGTCTATAAAGATAAGTGATATTTTAGAGTATGATGTAGCACCCACTAAACCAATAATAGGGAAGAATGTCTTTGTACATGAATCAGGAATTCATCAAGATGGAACTATGAAAAATATTGAAATGTACCAGTATTTATTGCCGAATGAATTAGGAATTCCTAATTCCACTAATTATACAATTAGTGGAATATCTAGTAAAAAGGTTTTATATAGATATTTTGAATCGTTAGTAGGAGGTGATGTAAATATTGATGAACTAATAAGTTTTTATAGAAAATTGAGTAAAATTACTGATAAGCTTAGTCCAGAAGATTGTTTAGAATTGTTTAAATTAGAAAGAGGTTAATAGTGAAAATTTTAGAATTAAATCAGGAGAATTTAGAAATTCTCAAATCTAAATTAAACGCTGGATATCCCATCATAGTTCCAACAGATACTAACTATAATTTGTGTTGTCTTCCAGATAATAGGATGGCTGTTAACCGAATTTTTGAATATAAAATTCGGCCTAAAAATAAGCCTCTCTCTATTTTCATGTCCAATCCTAATGATTGGGAAAAATATGGTAAGACTTCACAAACAAATTTAATGAAATTATTGGTCGATGAGTTTTGGCCAGGAGCACTAAATATAGTGGTAGAAAATATTAGTCCATTTCATTATGCAATAAATGATAGTTCCACAATTTCCTTGGGATGTGTTCAAAATGAAGTTTTTAGAGAATTTGTAGAATATTTAGGAGGAGTAGTTGCAATTACCTCAGCTAATATCTCTGGAACAGCTGATGACCTACTTATCACAGAGGAGGTCGCTGATGAACATATGGGAGATAAAGTTGATTATTTGTTAAAATCAAATGTAGAATCATTGGCTACTAAATCAAGTACTATAATAAAAGTTAATGATATTGGAACTGTCACTATTTTGAGGGAGGGAGATATTAGCAAAAAAGAAATCCAAAATGTATTACAAAAGGAGGGATATGTAATTGAAAAATAAGTTGGGAATAATATTCTATCGGATTTTATCAAGGGCATATTTCTATTTACCCTTTTTATTAATAATTTTATATTCAAAAGGATACTCAATTATAGGTATAGAATTATTGATGTCTTGTTATGGAATAGGAACGTTTGTAAGTTCTACTTTTATTAAAAGGTACATTAGCAATATTCCATCAAAGAGATTATTAATTCTGAGTGAAGTTGTCAAATTAATTGGATTAGGGTTATTAAGTTTATCTGATAGTACAATTTTAATTGTTATTGCTCAACTATGCTTAGGAGCAAGCTATTCTATTGGAGCTGGTGAGGATACTAATCTTATCCAGTACTTCTTAGATTCTGAAGCAACTGATTTTCAAAATAGAACAAATGGCTATATGTTCATCTCATTATTATTTTCTGGAATTATTGGGGGGACTCTTTATAAACTAAATCCTAATTATCCGATTTATGCCACGATTATTGCCACGATTATTAATACAATATTACTTTCTTTATTAGTACCTCTAGATTATAAGAAAGAGCAACGTGAATTTAGAAATACTACTAAATATCATTTGACGAATTTTGAAAAATATTGGGTTGGTCATTATGTTTTCCTAAGAGGAATCATCCTAGGACTATTTACAGGATTTTTACCATTTTATTTTTTTACAGATCTGCATATTTCAACTCAATATTTTGTCTTAATATTGGCTTCATACACTTTGATGGGAAATATCTCCTCGAAATTTTTTGTTAATAAGAATAGATACTTTTCTTCCGTACTATTGTTCCCATCTTTGCTATTATTTCTTACCAACAATATTATTTGTATTTGTTTAGGTATGGTTTTATTGGGGCTATCATCTGGAATTACTAGACCTCAGACTATTAAAATGTTAAAAGAGAGTAATAGCAAATTGTCTATTGTTCTGAAAATTGCAGAAGTGTATTATGCTTGTTTTAATATCATATTTCTTATGTTAGGAGGTCTCTTATATTTAAATTTTAATTTTGAAGGGGTAATATGTATGTCGCTAATCGCTTTAGCTATTTATTGTATATTTAGCTTTATAATTCTTAAAGGAGAAAAAAATGAAAATTAAAACAACATTTAATAATATTTTACCAAAGGAGTTTGGAAAGGAAGCAAAAAGGGAAGATATAATGCAAGGAAATCCGGTTCGTTCTTTTGCGTTTGAAGTTGATAATTTACCCAAAGGTACTGAATATATCGCTTTTACTCTTATTGATTATGATGCCATTCCTGTTTGCTCTTTTCCTTGGATTCATTGGAGCGTTGCTGATTTAAAAGTTAATGGTGATAGTATTCAGATTGAAGAAAATATGAGCCGAATTGGTCAATTAATTCAAGGTAAAAATAGTTTTTCTAGTCAATTTTTAGATGGTGATTTTTCTGAAATTGATACAATGTTTGTTGGACCGACTCCACCTGATCGAGACCATAACTATACTTTAAAAGTGTTTGCATTATCAGAGAAAACAGGACTTAAAAATGGCTTTTGGGTTAATGAATTACTAAATAAAGTAAAGGATTTAACTTTGGGTACGGTTGAGTTAGACCTTATTGGAAAATGTTAAAGTCATAATTGGTAAACCTAAATAAATTAAACGTTTAGGTCTTGTTATTATCTTGTAAAACCAGTAAAGTAGCTAAATCTACTATTTTTAGGGGAGTTAGTCACAAAGAAAATCAAACAGTTAGACTGACTGTTTGAGTATGAAAAAAGCAGATAAAAAATCCCTTGAGTAAATAACTTGAGGGATTTTAAAGGTTGGGATAGAGTATTGAAAAGCTCGTACAAAGTATAATAAAAATCCCCACCAAAATTTGAAAATCTATTGAAATGTATTGAAGTTTATTAGCAGAATACATAAGTGGAAAGCTTAATTTTAATACATTTAGAAGATTATTGAAAAAGAAATATCACACTTTCATTCTTATTAAAATTCTTATAACTGTATTTTGAATGATTTTCCCAAACCAAGCATCCCTCTCTCTTATAAAATATATACGTTCAGTTGTATGAAATGTAATATTGTTCTTATCAGACTTGAAACTTTTACTAATCCAACTATTTATCTTATACATTTAATTTAAACCTATAGTATCCTATTTACTTAATATTCTACAGTGTAGGTTGTTTGGAGCATATCATCAACAAAAAAGAGAACGAGCCAAAACTTCGTTCTCCTTAAAATATAAAACATTACTATTAAAGTAAAAAAGATGGCTTACAGAACCTGTAAGCCACCTAGTCAGTCGGTTTATTCTGGTGTCCGCCACCGCTTGGCCCTTATGTCCAAGATTACTATCAGATTGACCATGAGCCAACCACTCATCTACACCATTATTCTAACGAATATGAGCTACAAATGCAAGAGAAAAACTTATTTTGGATTTATACACTATAGAAAACATACACTATCTTCAGATTGAACTTTTGTTCAAAATAAGCTATAATGAATTTAAGTAGAAACAGGAGGTAGAACAAATGGCTACAATCAGTTTAACACGTGATATAAAACTAACAAACGAAGATGCTCTAAAAATTCTTAATCATAAACCATCTAAAAAGCTACAAGCAGTCTTGAAATCTATTGAATCACAAGACGCTACCGCTCCAACGAAAAATAAACTCATTTCAAAGTATCTGTAAGATGACAATTCAAGTAACACCACTTAAGCAATATCTTGAAAATATTCAAGTGCTGGCTCCTGATAAAACTGAGAAACAAGTTCAGGAGCTCTATTTAAAACTATCATTTTAGAAAATGTTGATTTCAACGGTAATGAAGAGATGTTGACTTATCTATCTGATAAAGCTCCCAATTTTGAAAAACAACATCGTTCTCGTAATTTTATCGTTGAAGAAACTGAAACAAATAACATCTTAGGATTCTTTAGTTTATCTCTCAAAGTTGTTGATATTTCTGATTTAGAGAAATCCTTAAAAAAGAAACTCGTCCTAAAAGGGAAAAGTCCCAAAAATATTGATTATCTCCCTGTGTTACTTATCGGTCAATTCGGCAAAAACACAAAGCTAAATAAATTATCAGGACAAGAGTTATTTGAAATTGTAATTCAAAAAATTGAAGAATTTCGAGCAATTGTAGGAACTCAGATGGTATTTTTAGATAGTATCAATCATCCTAAAGTCATTCAATTTTATGAACAGTTCGGATTTGTTGCTTACAGTCAATTGATTAAAGACGATCATCAAGTAAGTTATCAGCCTATGGCATTAAATATGTCACTCTATAAAAAATAAGAATCATGTCACCTAAACTGATGACATGATTTTTTTATTTCGTTGTATAGGCAAAACTAATGGCACTATCTGCTTGAGAGATTTTTCTAAAGGTATAGTTAGGGTTGCCACCATAGTTAGTTTCAGACACAAGGAAAGAACCATCATCATAGACCTTCTCGACAAAAGCCACATGACCGTAGATAGCTGGTGTGCCATGTGTACCTCCTACAAAAGAAACAATGGCACCTGCTCTTGGTGTAGAGCCCGTTTCTCCACCAAGACTTGAAGCTGTCGCAACCCAGTCCTGACCATTTCCCATGGTATTAATGATTGAAATCTTCTCTCCGTTTCTACCTTTTAGCTTTAATCCTAACTGGTTCATACGAGCCGCAACACCC
This sequence comes from Streptococcus mitis, assembly GCF_013305725.1. Taxonomy (NCBI): domain Bacteria; kingdom Bacillati; phylum Bacillota; class Bacilli; order Lactobacillales; family Streptococcaceae; genus Streptococcus; species Streptococcus mitis. The sequence goes on along the minus strand of NZ_CP047883.1, from coordinate 1,081,670 downwards.
CATGTACATTGTCCATAGGCATAGGCCATACCATCTCCACCACCAGGAACAGAATGATCATACAAGTCCCCACGAACCCCTTCAAGGGATTGTGGGTCACTTTTTGCCTGTCCTCCATTTGTTTGACTAAAGCCTTTTTCAATTTGATAATACCATTCCGTTGCTCTAGTTTGTCTTTCCAGTAGTTTGTCACCAGAATTTCCCTCCCAATAGGTAAGGAAGAGTTGGGCGAGATTGGCTGCACTACCCGTATTTTTAAAGAAATCCTTTAACCAACTTTGATAGTAAGGACTATCCCCATGAAGCATAAAATCAAGTTGGAGGTCTAAATCATACCATTTCTTATTTTGGGTGCGTGCATAATTTAACAAAGCTGTATGACGTGTTGACCCATCTGCGGTATCCGTCCATTGACCTAACCCCAAACCTCTATGAAGGATATTAGGATAAGCACCACTATAAATGGCTGGCCCTCCTATCGCTAACCAGCTTTCATCATCCCATGAGGAATCGGTAGCGCCAACTGGAGGAGATAAATAATCCCCTTCAGCTCGTTTAGGTTTGATAGAAGATTCTACCGACCAATTTCCTAAAATAGCCGCAATGGCTTGGGGACTTGCCCCTTGAGATTTCAAAAACTCATAAATATGTTTTGCTCGTTCAAACTCATCCCCACCAAACTGACCAATGGCAGGTAAGATAGTTGTCTGAAGTTGAATGACTTTTGGAAAATAAAATTGCGGATTGACATACACCAATTTTTCTTTCTTGTTCTTATACTTTTGATAGGAAACTTTCAAACCTGTATCGTCTGGTGTCTCACCAATAACATCACCAGTTAAGACCCTTGTTCCCTCAATCGCACGGCCATTATGAATAGAATACAAGGTCAATCGACTCTCATTCTCTCCTTTTCCGTTAGTGAGAATAACATCATCTCCATCTAGAGATACAACTCCATCCATTGGTGCGACAATCGTTTGGTGAGCCTTCGCTTCTAGTAGAATGTACTCCTGAAGAGTAGGTTTTCCGTCTAAATCATAGTATCCATAACGATAAGTCATGGTTAAACTATCTTCGTTGCTTTGTCCCTCAAACGGATTGTCCAATTCCTGCATGGAAGCATAGACACCTTCTTCTTTTAGTTCCTTCATTTCCTCTTGATCGTCTTTCGAGAGTTTATACTTAGGAGTTTCATAAAGGTCTTGCATGGATTTCAAATCTTCCCCATCGTTTAAATCATGCCACAAAGTAGACAGATAATCCTTGTAAGTTTCGGAACTAAATAAGTGAACTGGTTTGTGTAACTCATAGTCATGGAATTTAAAGTTCATATACCCCATCACATCATCAACTTTTGTGTAATAAGTAATTCCTTTGTCATTTGTGCGAGTATGTTCTGCATCTTCCCAAGTCAGGTGGGTATAAGCTTTTGTTAATTCAAATTCATCTTGTTGAATCAAACTAGCAGATGAAAATCCTAAAAAGAAGCTCATCATAAGTAAAAGAAGAAAGACTATTCCTCCAACTATCCAGGTTGCAGGATTTCCAGCCGCAAATGTAAAGAAGGAAAAGGCTGCTTTTAGTTTTTGATAGATATTTCGGACACTAGTAAGACCTTGATTCTTTAACTTTCGAAACCGATTTTTAAAGGAACTTGGATTATCTTTCGCTAGTTTCCATCCTTTTCCAGCCTTAAAATGATGGTATCGCTCTTTTGTGTTGGTCAGTCTTTTCTTGGTAAAACGACCTGTTGCTTGTCCTGTTTTGACACTAGCTTTTCCAAGGTTATAAGAAAGCCGACTGTAGCGTTTCCCTTTTCTAATGGTCTCTTGAAGTGTGCGATAACCTTCTAAATCTTCATTTTCTGAAGCTAACTCTCCTCCTTCACGTCCAAGAACATAAAGAAAAGTTTTGGCTTTCCTACTGACTTTTTTGGACTTATAGGCTTGTTTAGTAGATTTTAGATTCTCTTTGGCGGCCTTGACTTCTTTCTTAGCTTTTAATTCTTCTAAACTCTTCCCTTGAAAGAAAAAATTAGATTTTTGTTTCGATTCCTGACCGTAGAGAAATTTTTGATTGGTTTTTCTTTCTTTACGACTCTCTTTTCTTTCTTCTTTTGCTTCTACCTTGGCTTCTCTAAATTGCTTCTTGGCTATTTTCAATCGTTTCCTAGCATGAGGCAACCGTCTGTCTCTTAATTCTTTTCGATTCAAAAGAGATGGAGGACTATTTTGAAGAATATGATTGTAGTCTTCATTTGCTTGTTTTACTCTCTCCTTTGAAGCTTCTCTCATCTCCTCTAGCTTTTCTTTTATCTCTTTTTTCCATGCTTTTTCATCCAGTACAGCGGAATCTTTTTTCTGTTTCTTCACCTCCTTCTTTCCTTGTTTCAAGAATTTCTTCTCATCTTTTAAACTTCTTCTAAATGCCTTTCGGGCACGTATAATTTCTCTTTTATCCTTCATTCCACTTCCCCTTAATTAGAAGCCATTTTATCAGGATCCGTACTCATAATATCAAACAATTGAGTACCTTGAGGAATCTTATTTTTGAAGGGAACAACAACTGAACCTGCTTTTATTAGTCCTGCTCCTTTTTCTGGATTGACTAGGTATTTTTCGAGTTCTTTTGACAAGCCTAAGAGTTGAACCAGTTCTTCCCGGTCATTTTTTGCTTGCTTGAGGAGAATCATAAATTCACTATTGGCAATAATCCGTCTACCATTTGGATCTAACAATAAGGTTTCGACATTTTGAGTTATTCCAGTCGGACTGGCTCCATATTTTCTGACACGACTCCACAATTTAAAGAAGAAATCACTGGCATATTTATCTAATAAGAGAAGCTGCATTTCATCAAAATAAATCCAGGTCTTCTTCCCTAATTTTTGATTCCGAACGACACGATTCCATATCTGATCAAAAACAACCATAAGAGCAATTTGTTTCAACTCATCTCCTAACTTTTTAACATTATAGATTAAGAAATTAGATCCTGTCTGAATATTGGTCTTATGAGAAAAAATATCAAGAGAACCTTCGACATACAGTTCCATATCAAGTGCCAAATTCTGCGCTTCTTCTTCTGGTTGTTGGCTCAAGACAAAGACCCATTCTTCCAAAGAAGGCTCTTTAAATGACTGATAGGTGAGTCTGGTAACTCGGTCAATAATCGATTTTTCTCTTCCATCCATTTTTCTATCCAATAACTTGCCGATAAAGGATAAAAGAAATTCTGATTTTACCTTTACAGGATCTTCATCCATATTTTCTTCAGACAAGTCAAGGACATTGAGATAGGTTTGGGAATCGGGCGCAATATCAATCATTTCTCCCCCAAAAGCTCGTCCAATGACACTGTATTCTGCTTCTGGATCCACGATGATAATTTCAGTATTTTCACCAGATTCCTTGATTTTGGTCGTGATAATTTCATGCTTGGTTGCCATCCCTTTCCCAGCTCCAGATGTCCCTAAAATCAGACCAGACGGTGTATTTAATAGGCTACGATCAATGGTAATAATATTGCTTGAGATTTGATTGATACCGTAATATTTCCCACTACGGTCTTGTAAGTCTACTGAAGTCCATGGAGAGTTCACTGCTACATTAGATGTTAATAAACTCCGTGATACTCCCTCTAAAAAATCACAACCAAATGGCAGCAAACTATTAAAGGCTGCTTCTTGCATATATGGAAGTTTATCTATCATTAGGTCATTTGAGCCGGCCACTTGTTGAATAGTGTCTAGTGCTTGTTTGAGTTCTTCTTCATCCTGACCAAAAACACCAATCAAGAAGACTGTTTGAAATAGTTTATCTCCTGTCTCTGTCATGGTTTTTAAGAGTTCCTCAGCTTCATCGATATTGCTTTCTAATACATGACCTACTTTTTCCAAATAGATACCTGTACGAGCTAGTTTTTGTTGTTCCCCAATCTTTTGGGATTCCATCAAGGTCTTCTTTGTTCGTAGTTTCTTCATGGCATCTGCCTTGGTCGAACTTTGAGCATGGAGGCTCACAATCAATTCCAAATCTCCTTGCATGAGGTCTCGGATAAACTGATCTCCTAATTCCATACCGTAGTCTCTCACATAGACAATCTGCAATAATCGGTCATTGATTTGTAGGTAATTCTTGTTTTTGAAATCTAAGAGATTAGGAGCTATAAAGTGACGAGTTGTCTGACCCGATCTCGTTAAATCACGGTAAGAAAAAGGAAGATGGTGTTCTCCTCTAAGCATATCTGCCAACAAGTTCACACGGTTTTCTCCAGCCAAGGATTCAAAGCGAGCATCAATTTCTGAAAAACCACTCTTGAAATATTCTCCAATTTGAGACAAGGAACGATAGGCTTGTTTGGGATTAGAATCCTTTCTACCAAAGGTAATCAGTTTCACAGCTGAGAAATTATTTTCGCCACTGTCTAAATTCTGATTCATCATCCGATTCAATTCTTTACGATAGGTATCATATCCATCTTCTTTTTCCTCATACAAAACACTTTGTCTAAACTTTTCTAAATTCAATCTTTTATTAAAGATAGTCAATTGGAAGTTAGTTTGGTCATCTAGTGAGTTAATCAAATCAGAATACTTCTCAATGATTGCCCCCTTGTCTTCTAAACCAACAGTCTGGTAATTGACATCACCAAGTAAATAGCTTTGTGAGAAATAATCTTCTTTCACCTGCATCAGACCATTTTGATACAGGGCTTGATAGGAAAGAGTATTAGCCGTTGATGGTAACACTTCCTCTTTTTTATCTTTAACTTTTTCCTTTTTATTAGTCATTGAAGTTTTTTGTTTCTTTAATGTATTTGATTTTCTTTTCATGTTCAGATCCTTTCTTTCCTGTAATTGTGCGTAGGGGAACCGTTAATTCAAAATGTAGACGGTATTTCAAATAATGTTCAAAATATAAATCATTGGGTTTATAGACTCCAAAAAGCATGAGGGGGATGGTAAAGGCAAACACAAAACCGTAAACAAACCAATCTCCAAATTGCCAGAAAAAGAGATTCAAGCCCAAAACAATAATTGTGACAATAAAGGCTGGTAAAACAAAGATGATTTGTCTTGTAGTGAAACCTAACCAAGCCCTGTGTTGGTATTTTGAGATGTCTTTAAAGACACGTGTATTCATGACTTTCCTTTCTAAAAAGGCTAAGAAGCAATCACTTCTTAGCCTTTATCTAATTACATACCTAAGATTGAGCGAGCCGTACGTTGAGAACCAACGAGGGCAATAATCAGTAAGATAGCTTGTATTAAACTACCAAACATAATCGCAAGAGATTGCAGGACTCCTGCACCATTTGAAACAGCTATTTTCCCAGCAGATTCAAACAAAGGAACAAGAGAAACAATCAGAAAAATAAGAACCCCTTGTACCGCATAGACCATAATATTTTTTAAATAGCCAATACCAATAGACTTCCACTCATCACTTAAAAATGTTGGAATCGTAAGAGGGGCAAATGGGATCATAAGGTAGAGTTGAATAAATCGAATAGATACCAAAAGATTGACCATGGCTGCACTTACTATCCGAACTAGCCAAATGAGGAGGGCGAAAAAGCCCACAATCATCCGGCCAATAAATCCTGACCCTTTTAATCCAGAGATTGTATCATACTTTGCCCCACCGTGAGCCACAATCGAGGCCACTTGTTCAATGGCATGACTCGCAATCCCAATGATGGCTTCTACAATGACGGTAGTGTTGGTAATTACAACTGCAACCATAATATAACTAATCAACATCGGCGCTAATGCTTCAAAGGTCATCGCTCCACCAGAGTTAGCAATTTTCTTTGCCATCTTCGAAAATTCTAAGATGAGAACAACTGATAAAATCGCAACTCCAAGAGGTTGCATGACACTTTTAGTAATACTAGACATGTAAGTCCAAACTGTTGGATTGTAGCTAGATAGGGATTTAATCAGATCTACCGTAGATTGTAAATCCACATTAAATCCTTCAAATAAATTTTCAGCTGATATTTTTTCAGATGCAAGGTAAACAAAGGGTGAGACTAAACTAAGATTCATGTCATTGTTTATCCTCCTAAATTGAAATCTGGGTTACAAAGGCTCCAGCAGCCCCGACCATAACTCCACCGACAATTTCAAGAATGGCATTCCGAACACCTGGTCCACCATCTTTAATGTTGGTTGCAAGATTGACAATTCCCACAACAACGAGAAAGGCACCAACTGCAATCAATCCCTTCTGTAACAAAGACATAGCTTGTGCAAACATAGCACTTGCGTCTACTCCATAAACAAAACCTTTAAAATGCGTAATCATCTATTTCCTCTTTTCTATTTTTATTTTAAACTAGATTCAAAAGTTAAATCTCGAATTCTAAGGCCTTCAAGATGATTTTCTTGTCTTTGATTCAAAGGATTGATTTGATAGTTCCACCACCGTTCATCGGTTTCTTGATTGGCTAGGTACTTCCAGTTTGGATGCTTGGTTGAATTGTATTTTTTGCTTTTAAAGACTGGCATATTAGCAATTCGAACCAAGCATTCATGCCGTTTCATATTTCCGACTTCATCAGGTGTCATTAAATCACGAGCAATCTTTTGATGAGAAAGGGATCCTGAACCTGTCTGGCCAAAGGAACGACTCGTATTTCGAACATCAATGGTTTGTTTACCGAGTAAGCCACTCATAAATTTAAAGGTATCTTCATCATTCCCACCTAAGTAGACTAAGCTATCACAGTTCCCAAGAATGGTTTTCCAAGCTTCTTTTTCTTTATAGAGCCCTTGAAGTTGGGCAATATTTTGAAGAATAGGAACGAGACTCATATTCCGAGAACGGACTGTTGAGGTTTGTTCAGCAAAATCTGGGATTTCTCCGAATAGCGATAGGTAAGCCTCTGGTGTTACCACCTCGGGCTTTTCCCCCGCTCCACACCGTGCGTGATAGTTTCCCATCACACGGCGTTCCACCGACTAAATCTTACTTTTTAGTGCCTATATAGTCATTGAATTGTATCATTTCTAGCTCCCTGTGTTCACGAAGCTTATTGATTTTCTCTTGCATTTCATTGGTCAATGGTAGGTTTTTAAGTATCTTACTTACTTTATTGCTATTTTCTGCTCCTACCAAATCCGATACTTCTTTTGAGAGAATAATTAAATTCCTGTAAGTATCGTTTCTTTCTCCTTTGCAAGGCTTGATGTGTTCACAGACCATATCCACAATGGTCAAAGCATTATGAGTAACAGCACATTTGCCTCTTTGTGCTATATACCTTGAAAGAGCATTATCTGCCATTTCTAATGTAGGATAGAGATGAGCATTTTCCATCATGTACTTCATAACCTCAAAGCTGATACAGTTTTCAGCGTCTGAGTATTTCCTCACATATTTGTTGACTTCACGTCTTTTATATTTTGGATATTCATAAGATACATATCCGACAGGAACAATCATACGACCATTTATCCATCTACATTGTTTGGACTTTCCGTACTTATCCAAGATGTATTTACTTGTAATTTCACCTTGTTTCTCTATGGGAAAGCATCGTTTGTTATGATTCATTCCGTTGCTTTTCCCTGTAACCTTAAAGGCTATTTCCGCAAAATCAGCTGATACAAGCGTTGCCATACAGTAATAATTGTGCATTCCCATTACCGTAGCGTTGTAAAGACTTATATTTTTATCTAATTCACTTTGTTTGCTTGGATTCTTAATATCCTTCCAAACAGAACCCAGTTTACTGATAACCTTTGCTTTACTCTTATCTGCCATATGGGAACGAATAATCCATTTATTCCCTTTTGGTACTACCTTGAATTTTATTCCAAGAAAAGTCGTGTAGTTCTTTCTAAGGTTGGTAATTCCTGATTTTTCATCACTTGTCTTCAAGTGAAGATTTTCAGCTAACCATAACTTTGTCGCACCCATTACCTTAACCGCTGTCACATAATCTCTACAGAATATTTTAAAATCATCCGCATATCTTATGATATACATTTCTTTCAAGTCGGTTTTTGCTCTGAGCTTGTTCCATTTCTGCGTTCGATCTATTGTGAGTATGTTTCCCTCGTTATCAACCTTTGTAAACTCGTAGCCTGTACTTCCCTCTTTGATTTTGAACATTTCCCACTGATTAGCAACCCACCAGTCCAGTTCATTCAGTACTACATTAGCTAGTAGCGGAGATAGAATGCCACCTTGAGGTGTGCCTGTTTCTGGTGTGATGACTATATCTTTGAACAGAATATCTGCTTTTAACATTTGCTTGATTATCATAATCAGCTTTCTGTCCTGTACTCCCAATCCCCATAACTGACGGATAAGTTTTGAGTGGTCAATATTATCAAAGAAGCCTGTAATATCCACATCTACAACAAAGTGAAGATTTTGTATTTGTGCCATTTTATAGCACTGTGCTATTGCGTTCTGTGTAGACCTATACGGTCTGAAACCATTGTTTCTTTCGTGAAACTTAGCTTCACAGATTGGCTCTAAAACCTGTAAGACACACTGTTGTATCAGTCTGTCCCAAATACTCGGAATTCCAAGAGGTCTTGTCTTTCCATTATCTTTCGGGATTTCTACTCGTCTGACTTTCTTTGGTTGATAATAGTTTAACTTGTTTCTGATGGTTTTTATGACCATTTTGATAGGTAATTTCTGTATTTCTACAATCGTTTTACCATCTGTACCAGGAGTTTTACTCCCGTTATTCTTGCAGATATTTCGATATGCAAGTATGATGTTTTGGTCAGAGACAATTATTGGCATAAGTCTATCAAATCTCTTCCCTTTTAGGCTATCTTCATAAAGCTGATATCCTATTTCTTTAGCATCATACCTTTCTGCATTTCGTTCTGCTTTATTTACAATTCGTTTTGCCATAGTAACCAACTCCCTATCGGAGAATGATTTTTTCTTAGTCGCACCACGACAGCTATGAAAATCTCCTTTTGGTGATTACTATATAGACATGAAAGAAAATTCAGTATCGGCTTGTGGCTATCCCTCCACCGCTTATTATCACGGCTTCAACGGTACTGTGCCACTACTCTCACAACCATAAATGCACTTATTGTAGAAAAGGTTCTTTCAGACTTTTCATTTTCGATACAACTACGGTACTTTGTCGCTGTTACAGTCAGCTCCCGTATTGGTTGCTTTCCACGTTCCACATAACTTAGGATTGTTACCACTTAGGTCATTCCTTTAGCCCTGCAAGTATTATCTTCAAGACTTTTCTTAAGATACCTGTGTCCTGTAAACACAGAGGGTATTTCATACTAACAACTTTTACTTTACCCCACTTGCGTACCCATTAGTACACTGGTATTTCTACCAGCCATTCGTTTAGAGCTGTACATTCGGAATTTTGTCAGACCACTTATTTGGTCATTCTAACCATATGATAACCCCGCCCGCACTGTCACACACAACACCTACCTCTAGGTATCTTTCCTAGTATTTCTACTTTAGGGTGTGCTTCGCACGACTTCCCCGAGCTTATAACCTTAGTCGTCTGTATCCGACCAACGCTATTCGGAGTATTAGCGAATCCCCTTCAGGGCGTTACCCCATCATTTGAGATTTCAGTTATGCAGTTCTCTAAAACCACATTATTAAATTGTTTGTGACTTTAGGCTACGCTTTTGTCGGTTATTCCTACCGCTTTGGGCGTAGAACGTGTCACACTATTTGCGAACTCATCTAAATAGACTCTCACATGAAGAGGCAATTGACCCTTAAAATCAATATCTGCTTGTCTTGTTAGGGTTTGAAATACGGTTGAAAAAAAGAGGGCTGAAAGAAAGCGAAAGGTACTATCGTTATCTGGGATAACTAAGTAAACCATTGATTTTTCCTGGCCCCATGTCTTCATATCAAGGGTATCTCTTTTGGTCAAATCCATGACACTTTGAATATTGAAGAGGGCAAATTTAGCAGTGGTTACAGCTATAACAGAATCCAGAGTCTTATCCTTATAATTTTGGAAATCTGCCCAATTTCGCATGGTAAAATTTTCAGTCCCATACTTTTTAGCATAATTTTCAAATAGAATTTCTAAGACACTTTTTTCTTGGTTTTCACCCTTGGATAAGTGTTTAATGAGTTTTGAGATTTCCGCAAAACTTGGATAACGCCCTCGTTTTTTTCGCTCTTCCACTTCTTTTTTTTGACGTTTCAACAAGTTTTGGTATTCTGTTTGATTCAAACGACTTTCTTCAATGAGCTGTTCTCTTGTTTTAGGTGGGTTATAGAAATCGACCAAGTAGGAGGCTAAAGCTCGTACCAAAGTCATAGAAGCTTCATCCCAAAATGGATCACTACGGGATCCAGAGCCTTTGGTGTTATTGAAATAAACCGTCAGCATGCGATTCAAATCATTTTCTGTCTCTATATAGCGAAAAGGATTGAAGCCATCTGAGTTCTTCATATTAACTAGATCTAACACCTTTACTTGGTAGCCATGTTCTAAAAAGAGTTTGCCTGTCTTCTCAGCTAAGTGATCTTTAGGATCCACTACAATATTAGAACTATTCATCTGAATCAGATTGGGTTTCACAAAGCGAAATGTCTTCCCACTTCCTGAACCTCCGATCACCGCAATATTCTTATTTCTATCATATTGAGGTGGTTTTTTATCTAATAATGTCAAACGAACATCTTGTGCTAAGATCGTATCATGAGAAAATTCCTTACCGTAAAAAAACTTCTTTTCTTTTAGAGTTCCAAAACGGGCGCTCCCGTATTCTACCCCTTCTCGGTATTGTTTTTTACCAGTCTCTAGATAGAGATAAACCAGCAACATCGTCACAAAGCCTAGTAGAAAAAAAGCACTTGATTTTCCAGTAAAAGAAATATTCCATGGCGACTGAAGAACTTCATCTTGACCTTCCATCAGAAGATGAGTCCATTTATCTAATGTATTTCCAGTATAGGAATCATACAAAAGCGTCAAACGATGAAAGACATAGCCTAGTAAGATGCCTAACAGTGAGAATAGTAGGAATTTCTTTCCACTGTACATCATCTCACCATCTCTTTCTGTTTGACGGCCCCTTCTTGTCTAAAGGTTATTTGGGATTTAGCCTCATCAATTGCATCGTCTAATGACTGATCCATAGTAAAATCAGCTAATTTCTCCGGATCATTAACCATTTTTTCTAACAGATGGTCTAAATGATTGTCCAGAATCGAACGGTCTTTCGTGTAGAAATGTAGAGAATCCCCTTGCCAAGCGATGGCTAAAGGAATCTCTTCTTTTTCTAAAAAAGCTTTAAATTTCTCTATATCAATTGGTTTGTCTAAGAAATCTTTTTTCAGATTAATCGTATCAATCGAATAAGGAGATTGTAGCAATTCTTCTAATTTCTGCACCCCTATCTTATAGGCGGAATCCTGTGCTAAGGCCTGACGTCTAGACCATTCTAGAATCTTTAAGAGACTTTTTACAGTAAATAAAAGACTACGCTCTGCATATTGAACTGCCATTCGTTCCTGTTGTTCAGAGGACATCTGATGCCTCCTTCTTCACAAATAGCAGCTTTCCTTCTTTATAACGATAAGCTATCAATTTCTGACGTTGCTTAATTGACTTGACAACCTGCAGTAGATCTCTCGAATAAGGTTCTCGAAGAGTTACTTCTACTGCTTTCCCATCAAAGATACCAATACGTTTAAATTCAATGTAGTCTTTTTTGAGATGTCCTAAGCCCATACCAAAAGGAAAGTGATGAATCAATTGGATGGTACAACCACCTTTATTTCCCATTTGTTTCAAATCATACAAGTTTACTACCTTCATGATTAACTCCTTTATCTAGTTTGTCGCATCGTTTGAGTCTGGTAACGATAAACTCCGTGTCTGTTAGAAAATTCTCACACACGTCTTGTGCCAGTTGCCCTTCACAGGGAAATACTCTCAGTCCCTACTTACACAGGCACGCTAATCAAGACGGAGTGAATTCAATTTTCAAAGAACAGGTAGCTTTATTATAGATAAGAGTAGTTGAAATTTTTATCACATTTTTGAGGTTATTGGAATACAAAAGCAACTCACTGATTTACGAATGAGTTGCTTTTGTACTAAAATATTTGTTGCATAATTTCCTTAATAACCTGAACAGAGTTATCAAATGAGATATCTTTAGCATACTTAAATTGGCGTTGATAACGAATCCATAGCTCTTTCTGATAATCAGAAATTTCAATTCCTCTCACTTGTTCTTCCCAATTATAAATAGTATCTTTACTTTTACGTTTTTCTGCCGTATTTTCAAGTGCATTTTTTAATACTTTAAGATTAATCTCTTCTTTTCTAAGTTTATACAAGGTGAAAAGATCATATCGATCACGTGGGCGTGTCGAAGCTAATCCCCTACTAATGATCGTTTCTAACTTTTCAGCAAGTACAGTCTCTAGATTATATGTCCATATCTTGATGCTTTCATTAGTAAAGATAGAAGTCATTGAATAAGTAATTTCTCTTGGTGTGATTTTATCACCAGTAGTAATATCAATAAAAACAACCTCCTTTAATGTATCAAAAGTTGCATTTAATTTTAATGAAAATCCTCCATATTCATCATCTTGGCGAATAGGCTCTAGCTTATCTACTGAAAATGAAAATCCATCAGTTTTAGAACAAAGAATCTCTTCAAAGATATGAATCAAATTTTCTCTGCTCATTTCGGTTCCCTTCAGAGTGACATCTAAATCCATTGTGGTTCGCTTATCTAGTCCAATCATTTGACCTATTAGATACCCTCCTTTTACAATGAAGGAATCTCTATAAGAACTAGTAGAAATCAGCTTTAACACTTGCTCAATTAAATAATGTTGTTGTACTTGTTGAGCTGGAATTCCCTTATCTTTTGAAATGTTTTTGATTTTTGCTTTAAAGCTATTCGCATTTGAAAACATTAAGATAGTACCTCCGTATAAGATTGTAACTTATCAGTTACTTTAAATAGCTGGGCATAATAAAATAATTTGTGTAAATGAATTTTATTTTGTTGAAAATATTTTTTAAACGCTGGTGCAATAATTTGAAGATCCACCTTATGAACTGGTCTTAGACATTCAACCAAAACTCGTTCAACTTCATAAACTTTAATAAATTGACCAGGAAGGCGCTCTATTTCAATAATTCCTTCACTATAGTGAGAGCGTAAAATAATAGGACATATATCTGCTTCCTTAATGTTTTTGGTATTCGTACCATAAGGAAAACTCATCGTCATGTTAAAAGGGATAGTTAAAGATAAACCATGTAACCAAAGTGCTGTCTCCAAAGAAAAGATTCCCTTTGGAAATCGATGCTGAAGGACAAACCACTCATCTAAATAAATATCAGGTAAGCGATATAACCCTTTTTCTTCAGCATCGATTTTTCCTTCTGTAACCATTTTTAATAAGGTTTTGTAGTGTAAATTTTCATCTATTACTTGTTTAAAAGTTAAAAAACCATACTGATTAAAAGAGTTCATCAGTTTCTCTCTTTTATCAACCATACCATTCTCCCTTCTTAGAAATAAAATGCTAACACCTTCTACATATGTTAGCATTTTATTTCTTTAAAATCAATTCATTTAGTTTTTTATTTCAAACTGAATCTATAAGTAAGCCAGACCACCTATTATAAAGAAGAAGTAAGCCATGGACTAATAGGTTCTACTCCAAATGAAGCCCTAGAAATATTTCTAGTAAAAACATACAAACAGCAAGATAAAATGCTTGTCAAAGAAACTCTGATATGATTAACTTTCATAAAATTTCTCGATACAGAAATTCTTCAACAATACTCACATTGGTTAAGAAAAGAATAGTGATGTAACCATGATTTCAATTTTTAAATCATGATGGCCATTTCACCTTTCTTGCCTTAACTGGCTTAAATCGAATCTTATTAATAAGTCTAAGCTCTATTTCTCTACAATCTGTAACGGAGGTATCATTGATTTTAAGGCTTCTTGGAAAGTATTGATTTCCTTGTTCACGTGATAGTTCTACTGTATAACTAATACCATTACTTAATTTAAAGACTACAAAATAAATATGATCTCTTCTAAATCGGCTACCAACTCTTCTATTCAAAATGCCATCAGTTGTATAGAATTTACACTCCATTACATGTAACATTTGATAAAGCAACAAGGTTCCAACTATTTTGAATTTATTTTCGTTGAACCAACCATTATCAGCTTTATTCAGGCGTTCCAATGTCCAATCATCTTTTAATCCTTCAAAAATACTCCCTGCATTATTAGTTGGTAAATTAACATGATGTTCTCTAGATAATCCTAAAAGATGAGGAATGGAGGAATTTGGAACTGATAGAATAATTTTAGGACAGTTCTCCATATTTGTCTGATAAATATATTTGTACTGAGAAACATTTTTCTCAATAGTATTGGCCAAGCAATCCATCTTAACATTGACAATATCAATCTTTCCATCAAAAGTCTTTAGCCATTCCAAAGTATAAGTCATTTGAATTTTCTCCTAAAAAAGAGAAGGAAGCTCCTGCTTCCTTCTCTCCCACGTATTGAGTTTCACCTCACGCTAGATATGCCCTATCTGTTCCTCAAGGGTAGGCAGTCCTGCTATTCTTTTTCTCAACAAACAGTTTGAACTGAGAGCGGAGCCCACAGGCGGGTGCAGACCATATCCACTAGCCCACAAGTAATTATATCATTTAACTACCTTCATTATACGCAATTAGTCCATATTTGTCAACAATTACATTCATTATGAATATCTAAATAAATCAGGTCCTTTTTTTGAAAAGTTTGTGTTTGTATTTTGGCTTGGTTTTCGAATCAAAAAGAGAGAATCAAGTTGATTCCCTCTCTATGTTAGTTTTTCCTTACTTTCCCTATAGGAAAGCTAGGATCTATTAAAAACTTCTTTTTTATGTGAACTTCCCCATCTTTCGATAAATAGAATCCCCACTAACAAAAGGATAATCAGGCAAGGAAGTAAAACTAGCCCCATGTCCCAATTTAGATTGACATTATCAATTTGCTTAGGTAATCTTCCAGACAAAATCTCCACTGAACGTAAGTAAGTAAAGGGAATCAGATGTGCAATCCTTTGAAGAGGCTGAATTGTTTGGATGCCAAACAATAAGCCAACAATCCCAATGAGTGAAAGAAAGAGTACAGGCATTTTTTGCTTGAAAAAGTAAGCAATCAAATACACAACTTCCACAATGACGATAAAGGCTAAGAAAGCTAAGAACAAGCTAGGAAATAACACATCCTGTATCTTTCCAATAGTTACCTCTTGATTCGTTAAGTTATAAATCGGGTAGGGATAATCTAACTGTCCAAAACCACTTATCAGACTTCCCACTAGAAAAGAAAATCCACTGATTCCGATAAACAGCACAGTTACATAACCCACTCCAACTCCAAGAGAGGACATGGCAAATGCCACTTTTGAAAAAGGATATAACTGAGCTATGTCCAGATGATTTTGATATCTTTCTGCAAATAGTTGCGTTAGCATAAAAATAATAGCAATCACAAACAAGGTTGGGATAATAGCCTCTAAAATCCAGACAATCTGATCAATCCCGTGGGTCGGATAATCTAAATTGTGCGCTTTTATGTTCAAGGGATATAGGGCTTGGTAAATCTTTCGCTGGCGGTCAGCCCCCATTTTTAGTTCAGAGCTAGAAGTCGGGGTATTTGATATCTTTTCATAATTCTTCTCTTCATCTTGCCACTGCAAATAGTAGGCTTCTTTCCAGCGCCCTTCTTTTAATAAAGTCAGAATTTCTGTCTTTAGCGTCAAAAGATTTTTTTGCGATTCTAAATCACTTTTAGCAATTTGGTATTCCTCCGAGCTGGTGTCAGATATTTGAGAGAGTTTCTCTTTATATTCATTGATGACTCTCTCACGGTCTACAAGACGAGTTTCCAACTCGCTCTCCAAGCTGACTGAGTTTGCAGTCCGACTATTGAAATAAAAGGTAACACCGAGTACAGATACAAATAAAGCTAAGATAATCCAGTTTAAGCGACTTTTGAAAACTTTTTTCAATAAAAACAGACCAACATCTTTCATAAACTAAACCTCTTCTATCTGACCCTGATGAATGGTTACTACTCTATCGCAGACATCAACCAACTCTTCCTTATAGTGGGAACTTAAAAGAACCAGCTGCTCTTGTCTATCGATTTGTGCCAGTCTATCAAAAAACTTCTGTCGATAATACTCATCTAAGCCATTTGTAATCTCATCCATAAGCCAGCATTTCGCCTGACTCAGGAAATACATGGCAATCACCAAGCGTTGCTTCATGCCTAAGGAATACTTGCGAATGGGAAGGCTGATATAGTCAGGCATTTCCCAGTAATCAATTTCATCCCCCAAGTTTAGATCTGACTTCCAGATATTTTTTATAAGGCGAAGGTAGTCCATCCCACTTAAGTTTCCATCCAGCCATTCAACGCTCTCATAATAAAATAAAGAAGGAGGGACTGCGATATTTCCACTACTTATAGGAATTAAATTGCTAATGGCGCGGAACAGGGTCGTCTTTCCAGAGCCATTGATAGCAAGAACGCCATAAATACTGCCCTTTTCAAATGTAAAATCAACATCTTGTAAGATGACTTGTCGCGTTTTTAAGGTCACATGAGTAAGCTGCAACATATCTTGCCCTCCTTTTTATCATTCTTTAAGGATTAATAGCCTCCTCTGTAATGGTTTACTACCTCATAACGATCGTAGTTCCAGCCTCCGCCAACTATATACTCAGAATAGCTATAATAACGAGACCATTCCGGAATGACTTTATAGTAATGTGCATGGTAATTCATACTAGACTTATAGTAGGTATTCCAATCATAGCGATAACTTTTAAGAACTGTCTTAGCAGATACACTGGACTGAAAAAGACCAACAGATAACAAACTAGCTAATAAAACAACTTTTGCTGATTTTTTCATGGCTTCCACCTCACTAATATATTTACTTTCGAAAGCGCTTTAATTATATCATTTTTTTATTTGTTATGCAATAGTTTTTTTATTTGTTATGCAATAGTTTTTTTGTTCCGAAAAATCTCACACTAAACGCTAACAACTCGAATTTACTCTAAGACGACTCTGTTTTAGGGCTATGTGTCGTGCACTTTTTTCTGAGTCTTTTCGCTTTTGAACCCTTATATATCAAGAAAAAGAAAACCAGTGGAAGTTTGTCTAAGACGAATTTCCACTGATTTCACGCGTTTTTCTCATACTAAAGGCTAGGGTGTGGGAAACTGGAAGTTAGTTTTAGAAGTTACCTAAAAATCAGGTCACCTATTTTAAAAAAGCAGCAAACTATAAACTAGTAGGTTCCACACCAAATGTAGACCCATACTGCCCCATAAGTCCGATTTATAGCGTACCATCCCTAAAAACATTCCCAATGAAACATATAAACACCAAGCTAGAATGGTTCCTGGATGATGTACTAAGGCAAATAAAACACTCGTCAACGCAACTCGAATATCTAATTTTCTCACCAAATACCATATAATTTCTCGATACAGAAATTCTTCAACCATACTCGCATTGATTAAGAACAATAAAAATGAAAACCAAGGAACTTGATGTTGAAGTCCAATTAAGTTTGCTTGATTCGTGGTTCCTTGAGCATGGATTAGGCTAAAACATAGACTTATAATCAGTAGGCTAATGAATCCAATACCAAGCCATTTCATCCTAGATTTCATATTGACCTTATGAGCTTGTTTGCGTTGACCATACATCCATAAAAAAGAAATGAGTGACGCACCATAGAGAATCTCTAGTATAGTTAACTCACCGATACAAAGAAATTTCAGTAAGTATAGAGATACCAATAGGACATTTACTTGTTGGAATATATAAACTGGAATTATTCTTTTCATAGTTACCTCCGAAATAAATCTTCATAATCTAAATCTAATACCTGCACAATCCTCTCTACCCATGGACTTTGAGGCATTCGTTGTTCCATCTTGTAGTGGCGTATCTTTTGATACAAACGGTTCAATTCACTTGGATAGTGATACTCTCCCGCAAACATTTTTCTGGTTAACTCAATCCAGCTAATATTTCTTTCAGCCAAAATAATGGACAAGTTCTCCCAAAATCGTTCAGCCATATTGCTTCTCCTTTAGTTAGATAAATAATGTGTTTGTGCCATGTAAATCAATTGTTTCGTATCTCTTGGTAATAAAGCTCTAGCCTCCTCCAGATTCAGATTTGGATAAACTCGCTTATTTGAAACCGCAAGAGGAAGTCTGATGGTTAGTTCAGGATTTTTTAATATCATTTCGATGAAATCTGTTAATTTTAGGTTATCTCGATTCTTAAATCGTAATAAATTTGGAGATAAAAACTCAAAACAATCTGAAGAATAGCTCATCATCTCAATTAATTTGTCCTTTGTCATTTCAGAAACTGAATGACAAGATACCTCAATGCCATAGTTTTGAAAGAAGTCTAAAAGAAGTTGATTTCTATGGCTATTTTTACTTAGATAGAGATCAATCATGGGAGACCTCCCAAAGATTCGGTTCCATTTGATATTCTGAAACGATTAAGGAATCTAATAAATTTGAGAAGTTAACTGATTTCTTGTCTTCATCATAAGCTTTTACAGTTACTTGGGTTGTAAGTATTCCCTCTTTTCCCTCGGCTCGATAGCCTTGCCCATATAAAACAAAAACAAGATTATGATTATCATCCACAAAGGCATCGGCTCCGTTCTTTATATCCTGACTTTCAAGGAATTCCATAATGTTTTGAAGATAGGATTCATAAAATAGTGGGTAATTGTGTTTTTTATGGTAATAATCTAAAAATTTCACTTCAAACTCACATGGATAATTGGGCATCAAAAATATTTGTTCATCCAACTGCATCATTTCTGCATCATGTAATTCTGTTTCTAATTCATCACAATATAGTATTGACTCTTTATTTAACGCTTTCATCTTTTTCCTCTATTTCTTTTAATTTCTTTGCGATTGCGGCAATCACAGGAACGGTTACACTATTACCAGCTTGTTTATAAAGCTGACTATTACTAGAGACTTTTCTAGCAGCTTCAAAAGCCCAATCAGGAAACCCCTGCAAGCGAAAACACTCTTTAGGAGTGATTCGTCGTATCCTCAGACGGTAAAATTGTCCATTTATTAAAATACCAGCAACATGGTAAACTTGCTTATCTTCTCCTTCATAGCTAGCCACTACTACTCCCATTTGACCACTAGTTGTTAACGTATTCGCTATACCTTTGCCAACTCTACCACGACGATACTGAGAACCTGGTCTTTCCAAATTGATTGAATCTCCTATTTCTGCTTGAGCATATCCTTTTTTCGTTGCCTCTCGGACTTTTAGAAATTGGATTGGTTCTGGAATCAGTATTTTGGGGATTTTATCTCCACCTTGCATCGTAGTCAGTGTTGGAGATAGCCCCTCACTTCCATAGACGCGACCAGTTTCCTTAAAGCTAGTTGGTAAATCTCCAACAACGACAATACCATGGCGATCCTGAGTATTTAAAGTAAACATTGGCTCTTGATTATCCTTGAAACGTCTACCATTTTGTCTCTTTTCTAATCTGTCTGGTGTCATACAAGGAATCGCAACTTTAAATCCTTCTCCTTTTTCACGAACTAAGGTTGGCGCAAGACCTTCTGAATAATAGACTTTACCACTCATTCCACTTCTTGATGGATTTAAATTCCCTAGTGCTTTCAAAATCTCAGGGTTAGTTGCTTGACCTTCTCGTCTGAAAGGAAATAGGAGTCTGGTACCTTTCTTTCTAGAATGTCCGATAATAAACACCCTCTCTCTGTTTTGGGGAACGCCAAAATCCTTACTGTTAAGCACCTGCCACTCAACATCAAACCCCAACTCATCAAGTGTGGTAAGGATTGTGGTGAACGTCCGTCCCTTATCGTGATTGAGTAGGCCTTTAACATTTTCAAGAAAAAGAAAACGTGGTTGGATTTGTTTGGTCGCTCGAGCAATTTCAAAGAATAAAGTTCCTCTAGTATCTTCAAATCCCAATCGTCTTCCTGCGATTGAAAATGCTTGACAAGGGAATCCCCCACAGATGACATCGACTTTCCCTCTAAGTTTTTTAAATTCGTCATCTGAAACATCTCGTATGTCATGAAATTCTATTTCTCCTTCTGTTCGAAAAATGGACTTATAAGATTTCCTAGCAAATTTATCAATCTCACAAAATCCAATACACTCGTGTCCGACACTTTCCATTCCAAGTCTAAAGCCACCGATACCTGAAAATAAATCAATAAATCTCATTTCTTTATCCCCCCTTCCTGATCGACTATCAATGTCCAAAGTATCACACCACTTGAAATGAAAATGAGCATAACTAATATCCACTCGATTGGCGACATTTTAACCACCTCCTTTTCTAACACGGTTATTCCAAACAGAATACAGGCCATTAAACACAAATTCAGCCAAAACTTCCGCTCGTCTAACAAAGCGAACATTATCTAGAGCATACTGATAGATTCTCTCAAAATCAGTCATAGCAATTTCACTGGCTGTTTCAGAAAAACCTTCTCGTCTAAATTGATCTTGTACCAATCCCCAAATATAATCTCGATCATATTTTGTGACTTTTTCTACTTTTCTTTTCAAGATAGGTTGAGTATTCCTATCCTCCTCATCCTCAATAAATAAAGATTCAGTCTCACTATATTTAGTCTCACTAACTTCAGTCTCACTAGGGGCTAAATGTGAGACGGGGGCCGTATCATTTTCATCCTGCCCTAGTCTTTTTTTAACACTAGGCCTGTTTGAATTAGCTACTGGGGTAGAAGATAATTCCCCTAAATAAATCTTATTAGCTAGTCTTCCTTTCTCACTTGAAGACTGTTGGACTTCATCAATTAAGTCATATTCTTTAAGAATTTTTTTGATTGTCAGTAATTTCGACTTCGAACAACCTAATAGCTTCATCAGTTTAGAATTAGAAAATACTAAATAGACTGCTCCTTCTTCATCTATCCAACCACGACTGAGAGATAATTCTAAACGATCTTTTAAAATAGAATAAGCCACCTTTACTTCTAGTTTCATATCAATATATTTCTCATCCTCAAAAAGAATTTTAGGTAATTTATAATACCGTTCTGAAGTTTGGTATTGATTTGCGGTAATGCGTTTCATAGCGTCCCTCCAAGTTCTTTGAGTATTAAATCTCCACTTGATTCCAATCGAACCAAGCCACTTTTTTCTAATTCAGCCATAAGTGAGATGGCTTCAACAATATCTATTCCCATTTCACGTACTAAAAATGAAATGACAATATAGCGTGATGATTGTAATTCTTTTGTCATTTTTCCTCCAGAAAATAAAAAAACGGAAAGATTGTGAAATTCCTTTCCGTAACATAACAAATATTTGAACACCAAACTCAACACCAAAAAAATGTTTTTATTGATGATTATTGCTTAATTAAGCACTTATAACAATGTGAAAAATTAAAATCTAAAATAACAAAAACCCTTGGAATTCAAGGGTTTTAAGCATTTATTCTACTTCACAATGTTTTATTATTTTAAATCTTCTAGACCAACCATTGAATAGTAGCCATAATATATCTCCTTAGGATTGAAAAAAATTGTAAAAACGTTTTCTTTCTTATCCTCTATTCTATCATAAATTATTCTTTTTTGCATAAGCTTTTGTCTAGAAAAGCTATTTTATTAAGGAAAATTGAATGCAATCTCATTTTTAATATATTAACTTTCAGCGAATACCTATCTCTAATCCATGAGATTATTAAATATAAACTTAGTCGTATTGCATTCAATTAAGTTAATTAATCATCTGATAAAATAATCAAAATATATTTTTATGAAATATCATTTAGAAGTACTATTAAAACATACCTAATTTTATTTATGAAACTACCGGATAATGGTCTGATAGAAATAAAATTAGAGAAGACATTCTTGTCCTCTCCATCAACTTTTTATCACTCTACAAACAACTTCTCCAACTGTCTAGTTGCTGATTCAATCTCGTACCCGTTTTCAACTATCAGCTGCTTCACCTTTGGTGTATCAAGCTCTCGATGATCTCTGACAGACAAAATCTTATCTGCCCATTCTTCAAGAGAATCATTCAAAGACAGACTGTTATCATAGTTATTTAGTATCCTTGCGTCTGGTAAATGCTTTGCTGTTACAACAGGTAATCCATTGGCTTGCGCTTCAATGAGTACAATCGGTAATCCCTCAAAATTAGATGGAAAAAAGAAAACATCTAGAAGATTTAGCATTTTTCCGACATTAGTGGTCAAGCCTGTAAAGATGACTTTGTCTGCTACTCCATATTCTTTTGCCACATTTTCTAAAAAAGAAGTATCTCCTCTTCCGATAAATACTAAGCGAGAATTGGGTTCTTTTTTGACGATTTCAGAAAAAACCTTAACACAGAAACTTTGATTTTTTTGTTTTTCATATAGGCGAGAAACTTGTCCTACGACTAAACAATCTTCTGGAATATGATATTCCTTTCGAAGTTGGGCTTGCATTTCTTGATTATATAAAAACTTTTCTACCTCAATGGCATTATGAATCACTAAGGCTTTTTTTCTCTCTTGACCATGATAAAAATGGTTTAACGCTTCTGTTCCGCAGGCCCAAAAATCGGTCGCATATTTGCCGACAAAAAGACGATTGACTGGATGAACAAAGCGGTAAAATTTATCTGCTGTTGCACAATGTCCATGAACAATTCTTTTTTCGATTCCGTATTTCTTTGCTAATTTTAAAAATTCTAGATGAGTCAGACCATTTTGATTGGACCATAAAATATCATAACGATGAGCATTCTTCTTAAAGAAACTATCCCATTCCTTTAATGCCTGTTTCATATGAGGTCTTAACTTAGGGATTCTATGAACGACGAGAGGATTGTGGCAAAGCTTTTTAAAATGTTCACTAAATTCAACATCTTCAGAACCTTGTAGTAAAAATTCCAGTTCAAATTCAGAGGTATCGATATGATTATAAAAATCTACCACAATTTTTTCTAGTCCACCGATATCTGGAACTAAACCACAAACTAATATTCGTTTCATATTTTTACCACCTTATTTTTTAACTTTAATACTTTTTGAATCATTAGTATAATTTGTTTACCACCTTCATGATTTCTAAATAGGAAAACGTAACTACCCAATACTGTCAAATAAAGGACGATTTTGATGATCAAACCGAAAATGAAATCTAGCTGAGTTAAGACTAAGTTATCCAGCAAACTCAAAAGTAGGAAGCTCATCCCTGCGACAGTGAAATCTTGTAACAATGTTTTAAAAAAGTCCTTAGAGGAAGCTTTCAATCCATACTTAAAGGCGCTATATGGTTCATACCATGTACAGGCCAAGACTGTTGAACAAATTGTACCCAATAAAATTCCAGATACCCCTAAATCTAAAATCGCTAAAAAGTACAGTGAAAGAATTATATTTAATATAATTTCTGCAAGGGTTTTTTTATTTTGCTCATAACTTAAGCCATAAACTGAAATCAACGTTAGAATCGGTCTTCTATAAAAAGTTAGGAAAAAATGAAGGACGATCAAAATCTCAATCGTATAATTAAATGAAAAACTCTCACCTAACCAGATAGTCATAAATGGATGAATGAACATTAAATAACCTAAGCTAGCAAAATAAATCAGGCTAAAAGTAATAAACTGGAATTTTTTTAGGAATTTAACCATATCTGCTACTGTCGTAGATTCCGAATGGACTAAGTTACCTACGGAAGAAACAACTGAATTAATCACAGTATTTAAAATCAGTGAAAGAAATCCTAAAACATAGGTATAATTCCCATAAATACCTATAGCTGCTAAGCTGACAAAACTTGCCATTAGAATACTGTCTGTTTGAAAAACAATCGTTTCTCCAATACTACCGACTATATTTCCTTTGATATTTCGGATAAATTTTTCTTTTTCCTCCTGATTAATGGGTGTTATGTCATTCTTAAACAAGTAACCATACAATCTATCTACAATCCCCGACATGATGATATTCCCTATAAAATTCATGATGATACTGATCAATAGATAAAAGATATAATTTTTTGTAAAGAATAAAATTCCGATTTGCAAGCATACACGAAGCGTATTTAATCCAAAGTCAATCAAAGTCATCATATAATTACGCTGATCGACATAAAGTAAGGTTCGTTTATAGGAGAAAAAATAGCTTGAAGCAGAATTAAATACAAAGAGGAAAAAAATCAAATATAATTCACTATTTACCGTATAATCCTTTATCATATAAGGAAGAAATAAAGAAAGTATAGCACCCAGTATAAAAATAGAAAAGCCAATGATTCTATATAATTTTTTGAAAAGAATCATAAAGGCATTGATTTTTCCATGTTCTTCTCTGTCTAAGGGTCCATATAGTGCATAGCTCATGGCTCCAGCAACCCCTAATTCTGCCAAAGACAGGATAGAAACTAAGCTAGACAAATAATTGTTTAATCCTAGATAGGTTACCCCAAGTAAATTGATAAAAATAGTTCGATTGATAAAGCCAAGAAGGACTTGAAAAGGTTGCAATGCAAGAGCTATACTTGTATTTAAGGTGGCAAATTCGGTTCTACTTTTTTTCGTGTATTTCATCTATTCCTTTAATTTTCCTTGTAAAAGTTGATCGAGATAACTCTCTGGAAGAACTTCTTCTTTCTTGATTTTATAAGTCGTTTTCAAAATCGGTGTTGTTTTCAACACTTCTTCCCATTCTTTTTCATCAAAAAGATCATGGACATGGCCTCTTAAAAACCAAACACGCTCAGCTGGTGCTAGAATAGGTAATCTATCCACTAATTCTTTAAATTCATGATTTGATTCATATTCGGACAAAATAAAATAATCCATCATCAGGTAATGAATAAAAACTGGGTATTTACGAACATAGTAAAGATATAAATCCCGAATATGTTTGAAATGAGATCCTCCTTTTTGTCCTGCCAGGAAAAAACCTGACCATTTAAAATCACCAATCGTTCGCTCCATTTGCTCAGGATATGTCGGTGGATGATTCAAACTAAAAAAGTCCCATTCAAACATTTTTATCGTGGCGTATGGAGATACAAATAAGGTTGCATCCATCCATATTCCACCGTATTGGTATAAGAGACTAAAACGAATAATATCGGAATAATGCGCAGCTGATAATTCTTTTTTCTTGTATTTTTCGGTGATGTTTCTTGGAATATTGATGAAATCCGCCAGATTTTCATCCGTCAACAAGTAGAATTCACAGTCATTTCTTTTGGCGAAGTCTTTTATGGTCTTCATTGAAGCCTGGACCGTCTCAGGCATTTGAGCTTCTCCCTGTTGCCACATTGTCCAAATTATTTTCGGAAATTCTGTTGTTTCTTCCTCTTTTTCATTACTCGAATCAACTAGTTGTGCTTCTTTTCTTAATTTTAATACAAAATCCAAAAGAATCTTTCTACGAAAATCATAAAACATCTTGTCAGATTTTTGTGCAAAAAAGTAAACACATGTTAGTTTAAGGCCATAATATTTTAAAATTTGACGATAGCGAGTCATTTTTTTTTGTAAGATTTGTAGTTTCATAAACTCTACAAATTCCTTTCACATTTTTCTAAAGCTGTTTTTAGAAAATATCCGTTAAGAAGTTTCTCTCCTACTATTTTACTATTTTTAATCAATTCTTGATAATCTTCTTCATCAATCGAGTTTAAACAATCTGCAATTTCAAATAATGAATCAACAATGATTCCACATTGATTTTTCCGTACAAAATCAGCCAAGGCAGATTGGCTCCATACAATAATCGGAAAACCAGATGCTAAATATAGAGAAGCTTTATGTGGGTTATTCATCTTTAAATACTCTCCATACATCCCACTACAAGTATGAGGACTATCTCCGTCCCAGACTAACCCAAAGCCGCCATGTAAGCGATTAGGGAGTTCATCAGGAGAAAAAGCACCTTGATAATGAACGTTGTGAGGAAGATTCTCCTCTTCAAAGTTAATGCCATAAATAGAAAAATCTGGTTTTTCAGGTAATTGTCTTGCGTATTTTGTTTTCCGAATATCGAAATTTCCAGCTAACAAAATAGTTTCTTTTTCATAAGCTTTCTTCTCTTTATAATGTGGAATCAAATAGTCAAATATCTCTAAGGAAACAATCTTCTCTTCCGGTATTCCTAATCGCACAAGTTCTGCTTTCATCTTTTCGTTATGGGCGATAATACCATCGACTTTTTCAAGGACTGTTTTATTTTGTAAAAAATGGATAATGGAATATTTGAAATCTGTAAATGACTTGATTTTTTTATTTCTCAGGGACTCGATATCGTGAATCAGCAAATAAGCTTTGAATGTTCTATTTTTCAAAAATCTCGTAAAAATTTGTTTTTTTAAGGTATGCCATAATAACGGAAATTGAAGAACTAACACATCATTTTTTGTCAAAGTGATGGGATTTGAATCATTATTTAGGGAAAAAGGTTGATATCCTGCTTCTACCATTATTTTTTCAGCATCTAATCTTGCCTTAGATCCTGCATGTTTGGCTTCTGCGTAAAATTCTTTTAAGTAATAATTCATACTACTTCAACCCTCTCCAAAATCTTTTTACAATATATTTTTCAAATCTCCATTGAATGGCTCCAACAACTCTTGAAATAAAGACAATCTTTTTAGGGAATAATCGATAGGCTTTCATTAAAAATGAGCGACTTGAACTTTTAGCGTATCGATTCAAATATTCCACATATTTTTCTTGATAGGGATTTCCCTCAAATATACGATAGTCGACAACATGCATCAATACTAAATGAAATAAGCGACGCTGTACGTATGGAAGTGAGTCAGCATTTCCTTCATATAGTTGCTCCACTTTATCACAAATAGTAAACAAATCCAAATTTTTCAAACTAAATTCGCGATTCATAATACTACCAGAACGCACGCGATAATAATATCCTGTATAATCAATTTTCACTATTTTATGAATATGTTTTAAGATTCCCATTCCTCCATACACATCTTCATAAAATAGACCTTCTAAAAATGGAAAATTGAGAATCACTTCTCTTCTAAACAGTTTAGCGACTGCATTCAAACGGACAATATTATCTTCACATAAAGAGACTAAAGCTTCTTTAGCATTTCCTTGAAAAATAATTTTGACATTCTCGGGAGAAGGGATTTCTATTTCTTTTTTATCATTTGTATACCAACATTCTACGATGTCCATTTCTTCTGAAGTCATGTGCTTTAATAATTGCTCCAACATATCGTCTTTAAGAACATCATCGCTGTCTACAAAAGTGATAGATTCGCCTTTAGATTCAGTCATACCACGATTACGAGCGCCACTTAATCCTTTATTTGCTTGATTGATTAAGCGAAAGCGAGGATCTTGTTTACAATATCTCTCACAAATTTCTTGTGAATGATCCGTAGAACCATCGTTAACAAGTATTACTTCAATATTGCTATAAGTTTGACATTGAATACTATCTAAACATTCTTCCAGATACTCTTCAACATTATAAACAGGTACAATGACACTAATCATAAATAGGCTCCTATTAAATTTTCCATTTTTTTCGAATGTCTAAATATCTTAAATAC
Organism: Streptococcus mitis; assembly: GCF_013305725.1. NCBI lineage: Bacteria > Bacillati > Bacillota > Bacilli > Lactobacillales > Streptococcaceae > Streptococcus > Streptococcus mitis. The sequence goes on along the minus strand of NZ_CP047883.1, from coordinate 1,053,989 downwards.
AACGGATAATATAAACTTAAAAAATATTTTGGTGAATAGCTATACCATCTTAATAATTTACTAGAATTGAAAATATCTGATGATTTCTTAGCTATTTCAAAATAGTTATCAATTGCATCAACATATAACTGATAATATGGATGTCCAACTCTTATGTTATACTTTTTAAAATGTCCAATACCGACTAAAAATAACATATTCCCTACATAAGGTAACCAATTATCTTCTCTAAATTCCTCTAATAATTTTTTGCCAACTTTAAAAATATCAAGATTCTTTTCTGAATATGTCTGATTCATTGTACTAGAAGTATGATATCGATAATAATAACCAATATAGTCAATTTTTCTCATTTTATGAATATATTTTAAAGATACGATTCCAGTATAAAAATCTTCATAAATTAAATTTTCTAAAAACGGAACTTTCTCCACTATTTCACGACGATAAAGTTTTGCGACTGGGCTCCAACTTACTCCATGATTAAAACATTCATATAACGCTTCATTTGAATCCAATTCTTTAACATCAATTACTTTTTTTTCTAAATTTAAATATTGAATATCTTCGGTTCTATTACATTCTACAATATCAATTCCGTCAGACATATACTTCTTTAATTGTGTCAACAAATCAAACTTTACTATATCGTCACTATCAATAAAAACGATGAATTCTCCTGTAGACTCAGCAACGCCTCTATTTCTTGCAATACTCTGTCCTTGGTTTTCCTGATTTATTAAGCGAAAACGAGAATCTTTCCTACAATATTTCTCACAAATTTCTTTTGAGTAATCAGTAGATCCATCATTGACTAAAATAACTTCAAAATCTGTGAAAGTTTGCTGCCTTATACTCTCTATACATTCTTCCAAGTATTCTTCCACATTATAAACGGGGACGATAATGCTAATCATTTTTATTCTGACATCTCCTTTAAAATTTAGTGTATTACCCTATATATTCAGGCAATCAATTTTTTCCTATATGTAATTTATCATTTAGATGATTCATTACTTTTTTAGTAGATATCCAAATCTTTTGTATACTTGTATAAATGGGATGAGTAATCGTTGTATAATATTTTGGAGCAAGTAAGTACAGTCGCAATAAACGATATTTCTGGACAACTTCCTTGGATTGCTTTGCTATAAAAGCAGCGTTTCGAATAAAATCTTCATATAAATCGACATATGGATTCTCCTTATTTATCCCATCTTTTAAATAGTGTCCATGACCTATATAAAACATAAAATATCCAATATAAGGAAGCATATCTTCATCATTTTTAAAAGAATCTATTAACTGATTTCCCACTTTAAAAATATCTAAATCTTTTTCATTAAAGGATTTTGTCATAGTACTATTGGGACGAACACGATAGTAATAACCGATATAATCAACAATTACTATTTTTCGAATATGTTTTAAATAATTTATTCCTGTAAAGACATCTTCATAAATATAACCTTCTAAAAATGGAACTTTTTCAACAATTTCTCTTCTATATAATTTCGTAAAAGCACAAAACTTCACTTCTTTAAACGCAATACAATTAAGAATTGCTTTTTTAGCATTTCCTTCGAATGCAATTGTAGAAGTTCTATTAAGAAAGAACTCTTCTTTATTTCTTGTCATTCTACATTCTACGATATCTACATCCATCTTCATGTAAGGAAGTAATACTTCTAACACGCTTGTATTGATCACATCATCGCTATCCACAAACATAATATATTGTCCAACTGATTCTTCGACACCACGATTTCTCGCGACACTTTGTCCTTGGTTTTCTTGATTAATCAATCTAAAGCGACTATCTATCTGGCAAAATCGTTCGCAAATCTCTTTTGAGGTGTCCGTTGAACCATCGTTTACTAAGATGACTTCAATATCTGTATAAGTTTGATGTTGAATACTTTCTAGACATTCTTCTAAATATTCTTCCACATTATAAACGGGCACGATAACGCTAATCATAAAATAATTTCCTTCTCATTTATGTTTATTCATCTAGCTTTACTTCTTTAATGCCATTTTTGAATTTCCAAATTGCGTAATAGAGTGGGAATACAATTGAATTATAATATTTTGGGCAAACATTATAGAGCTTAATCAAACGTGACGATCTAGCTAAGTCTGGATTTTTCTTGGTGATAGTTACATAGTCGGCCAATTTCTGATTATAGACTTCTGCATATGGATTTCCTTTTTGAATATAGTCTTGATAATGCATGGTTGCTACATGAACTAGGTATTTACCAATATAAGGAAGAAGTTCTTCCCTATCAGAATACAAGTCAATCAATTGGTCACTTACTGTAAACACATCTAGATTTTTCTCTGTAAATGTTCTATGCATCGTACTAGATGAATGTTGACGGTAATAATACCCTACATAATCGATTTTAATAATATTTCGTATATATTTAAGCATACCAATGCCACTATAAATATCTTCAAAAATGAGCTCTTCTAGGTAGGGGACAGATTCGACAATAGCTCTTCTATAGAGCTTTGTGACTGGATTGACACTTAGTAGATGGTTAGGGACTACCTTCACTGCTTCTTCAGAATTTCCCTCAAAAATGATCTTGATATCTTGAGAATTTTCTGCCAAGAAATCCTTTTTATGTACGGTGAACTGACTTTCTACAATATCTACGTCTTCGCCCATATGTTGCATTAAGGTTTCTAAATAATTCGCTAGGATCATGTCATCACTATCAACAAATGCAATGAATTCGCCTCTTGAAGCTGTTACACCTGTATTTCGTGCAACACTTTGGCCTTGGTTGCTTTGATTGATTAATCGGAAACGCTTATCTGTTTGGCAATAACGCTCACAAATAGCTTTTGATCCATCTGTTGAACCATCATTGACTAAAATGACTTCAAGGTCTGTATAGGTTTGGTTTTGAATGCTGTCTAAACATTCTTCCAGATAAGTTTCTACATTATAAACGGGTACGATTACACTAATCATTCTTTATCCTAACCTTATTTCTCTAATCCAATTTCATCCAAAAGTGTCTTTGTAAAATCTTTTTGAATAGCATTGACTCTATTATTGACTTTTTTTCGTTCGTCAATATAAGTATCTTCAGATTTCATGACACTCTCTAGGAACTCTAATAAATCGTGTGAATCACGAATGACACTCCCAACCATAAGACTCTTAACATCTTCAAATACAAAACCACGTTTGTCCTTATATTCTTCGTAATCATTAATAGTAAATGCTACTGGTCTATTTAATAAATAATAATCTAAAAATACTGAAGAATAATCTGTAATTAATGCACTGGTTGTGCCCAAAAAGGTATATAAAGTTCCATACCGCTCACTAATGATATCTTCTGACAATAGATGAATGGTCGAATAATTCATTTCAAATTTTAACTGAGATTCCTCAAGAGGGTGAAGTTTAATATAAAGTTGATACCCATAGTTTGAGAGTAGTTCTTCAATGTTTTGAAAATCCTCTTCTTCTAAAGAAAATATCAATGCTGCTTGGCTGTCATGATAATTTTTAGAATTACGATAAGTTGGCATCCAAATGATTTTCTTCTCTTTTTTCTCTTTAAAGAGCTCATCATTTCGAATATTTCCAACAAGAAGCATCTGCTCATCTTTAGCATTAAAAGCAGCTTTCATGATTGGAGTAAATAATTCTGAAGAGGAGACTAATTTTGTAAAGAAATTATAGTCAATCTTTTCCATGCCAACTTCAAGATTCCCAATTTTTTTCAAGGGCATTCCATGCCACAAGTTGACAACCATCTGGTTTGGAGTAGGTTTGATGGGATACTTGCCAAATGAATAGAAAAAATATTTAGATGTTAAAAAATAAAAGAAACCTCGATAAATAGAAACATACTTTACATCATGTTCTTTTTCTAAATGATAAAAATCATTTGAAGCACAAATAATTTCATAAGTTTCCTGATAGTTATTATCCACTAAATAGTGATAGAGGGTTCTAAGATTATCTCTAAACCCCCAATTAGAATAGAGAACAATTCTGTTCCTTTTCTTGGGAATCATTTTATTTATTTTATAAGTAAAATCACTTACTTTAAAAAGTAAGGGTTTTAAATAGTTAATCATTCTCTTTTTAAACCTTGCTTATAAATTTCTTTTAAATTTTGAACATTTTCTTCAATGTCAAACGGCTTTAGGTGTTCATTTAGCTGTCGTTGTTTCTCATTGATAGGCGCCTTTTCGATATAGTTTACCCATTTATCCTTATCTAGAGGCATAGCTGTACAGAGTTCACCAACTATCTGAGTTGTCGGATCAATCGTTTCATTCATGATAATATTGACTCCGGAACACTGAGCTTCTACCAGCACGATTGGGAAACCTTCATACAAAGAAGGAAAGGCAAAAATATCAAAGGCTGAATAAAATTTATGAACATCATCTCTTTTTCCTGTAAAGATAATATTCTTCAATTTCTTACTTTTTCCTTCTAAAATTGAACGATCTGGTCCTTCACCAACAAAGAAAAAAGTAACATCAGGCAATTCTTTAGCAATTTCAATCAAAAAACTCTGATTTTTGAAAGGATTTAAGATACCAATCATCCCAACTACTTTTTGATGTTCAGCTATATGAAACTCTTTTCGAATTTCTTCTCTAAAAGTTGGAGAAAACCGATACTTATTGATGGCAATAGCATTTGGGAGGATTTGAAATGATTTCTTTCCAAATATCTTAAGTCCAGCTAATTGGCCACAAGAGATACGATGGGTCGCATTTTTCAAAGCTAAAAAGACCAAAAATCGATTGCGAATACTTTTTAACCAAGTGTCTGAAAATTGGCTACTATGATTGTGGTAAATCCTAACTGGAACACCATTTTTTCGAGCATAGTAATTATGTATAAAAGCGGTTATAGGATTATGGACATGGAGAATGTCAATTTTATTCGTTTCATAAAATTGTCGGCACTCTCTCGCATAGGCAAATAGTTTAGAAATCTTTAGGGCAGGAAATACAATTCGTTTAATTTCTTTTTCATCTAGGTATTGATTAAATGGGAAATGAGAGTCTCCATTTGACTCACCTACCATATATTCAAACTCTTGATCATCAGTTAGGATATGGTTTTTGATAAAACTTTGTACCCCACTCATGGTATTCCTTACACCACCTGTTACATGTATGACCTGATATTTCATCCTAGTTCCCTTGATTCAAATCATTCTTTATCTTAGTTGTTGAAATTTCTTTTGTTCGTGATAGGTAAACAACCTCTATTCCAAAATCACTTAAATAATCAAATTTTCCCTGCCAATCATCTCCAATGACAAACACATCAGCATGATACTTTTCTATGTCTGAGATTTTTTGATCCCAATTTTCTTCTGGTATAACGAGATCCACATATCTGATAGCCTCTAATAGAGATTTTCTTTTCTCGTAATCAAAATAACATTCTTTATTTTTTTCCAGTCTATTGAACTCATTGGTAGAAAGTCCAACTATGAGATAATCTCCTAAGGATTTTGCCCTTTTTAAAAGATTAATATGACCGTAATGCAATAAATCAAATGTTCCGTATGTAATGACTCTTTTCATATCTTCCTAACCACCTCTACATCTTCTCTCATTTTTTTCTTATAGACCCATTTCCTAATTGAATTCGGAAGAATTCGAATCGCATTACGAAGGAAAATATTTCTAAGAAATTCTACTAAAGTAATATCTCTTCTGCGATAAAAATCTAATTGGAGCATAAAGTCAGTCTTTACATACAGGAAACCGCCCCTCCGCAGATAGCTTGAATCATTTGTCTGCATGACTACTAAAGGTTCCTGGATATTCAAAAAATCCTTAGTTGGATTATCGTGTAATAATCTCATTGTGAGGTCATAATCCTCTAGGTAACGGAATTTACGATAATTGCCAGCCTTCAAGATATACTCTTTTTTCATCATACTCGATGGATTATTAAAGGGATTTCTCATTTTCGAATATTGACGAATTTCGGCTGTAGTTTCTGGTACTTTCTTTAAGGCGGTAAATTCTGTATTTTTCTCTAGGATATTGGAACCAACCATGATGAGATTGGGATTTTTTTCAAAGGCTGCTACTTGCTTCTCAAACCTTGTTTCTAGAGAATAGTCATCACTGTCCATTCTTGCAATGAATTCTGCTTGACATTGATTAACTCCAAAGAGGGAAGCTGGTCCAGAGCCTAAGTTTTCAGGTAAATGGAAAACCTTTAAAATGGGGATTTCTCTCTGCAACTTTTCGATTTCTCTATCTAACTCTTCTGTCAATGCACCATCACAAACTAAAATGATTTCTGTCGGTTTAATGGTCTGATGGTAAGAGCTTAGTAAACTTTTCCTTAAATTTCTAGGAGTCTCTTTTTTATAGACTGTAGTTAAAACTGAAAATTTCATTTTATAACTCCTAAACCTAATTTCCAAATAACCAATCTACAATAACTGAACGGTAGGGAACGACATGGTACCAGTCAGCTTTAAAGTAAACAATGACTAGAAAGATTGAAGCATAAACCAATATCACCAAATAAAATAAAATCCACTGAACTTTTTTTTCACCTATTTTAGATAAAATCATGGGGATATATAGGCAAATAAAGGGGGTAAAATAGTGTGCAAATCTGCCAAAAAGACTTGTTTGCAAAGTTGACGCGGTAAATAAAAAGGAGATAAAAAATAGACTTCTTATAAATTCTTCTTCAGTCGATAATTTCTGTTTTCTAATCACTACTTCTCCAAAGACCAGAACTAGACCATACCAAATTGTTAAAAATACGGGTGCCCATTTATTGCTTTCCAAAAACCATGATGATTCCAGATAGGAAGTATACTGAGGAAAGAAAGAAATAAAGGTAGTGGCAATTTGTTTGATGAAAGGAAAGAGAATAAGAAATACAAGGAACACAAATTGGTATATTCTTTTATTTAAAACGATTTTTTTAAGGGGGAAAAACAAGAGGCATACGATACCAGATGTATGAAATAAGGGAGTTAGTAGGATAAATATCGATGCTAAAACCTTCTTATTTTTTACTAAGTAATGAAATCCTAAAAAACTTAAAGCAATCGCCAGACCTTGTCTGATATTTGATAAGGAATAAAAAAAGAGTCCTAATGAGCTGAGGTAAATCAATAAACTCATGTAAACATTTTTAGAATGCTTATAAAGCACAAAAAACCAGGCAACTAAAGTTATAAAGGCATAGGCAAATAATAAAAAGGGATAGTGATCACTAAAGTTTCTTAGAAAAATATTACTTACTAAATAACCAATTTCAAATCGAGAACTAAAGAAATGTGATAAGTCTGGAAGTTGTAAATGATTCGATTCAAAAATATGGATATAGGTTCCTAAATCTCCTCCGACGCTAGAAGTACGAAAACCTGCAATGATTAAAAAAAAGAAGAAAGTCGGAAGAACAAGAAATCTTAACTCTTGTTCTTTATCCTCATATTTTAATGAGAAAAAGGCAAGGAAAGAGATATAAACGAACATTAAAAGATAGATTGCCATTTTTTTCTTTATCCTTAGCCTTTCAAATAGTTATTTTAATAATAGTAATAATAGGTGTCTTTATGTGAATCTATTTTATTCATTATCACACCAAGTAGTCTAGCTCCAACATTATCTAATCTACGTTTTGCTTCAGTGATCTGTCGACGTTTTGATTTTTTTGTATCTACGACTAGAAGTGTGGCGTCAGCAATACTTGCTAAAATTTGAGCATCCGTTGCTGCTAGCAAGGGAGGTGTATCGATAATGACATAGTCATAAAAATCCTCAAATGCTTTAAGTGTTTCATCCATAGAAGAACTAGCTAACATCTCAGAAGGATTAGGCGGAACAGGTCCTGAAGTCAGTACATCTAAATTCACATCATTTATCGTCAAATGATTAATGGAATCTACACCTGACCTTTTTAATAGAAAGGTGCTTAATCCTACAGTGTTGTTTAGCTCTGTTAATTTATGTTGGGTTGGTTTACGCATATCTGCATCTATGATAATCACTTTTTTCCCTTGTTGAGCCAAAGAGGCAGCAAGATTGATACTGACTTCACTCTTTCCTTCGTTAGGATTGGCACTTGTAACGACAATCAATTTGATATTTTTTCCGAATTCTGAGAACTGAAGATTACTTCTTAAAGTTCTAAAGGACTCAGCTACAAGAGATTTGCTATTATGGATAACTTCTATATGCATGGTACTAACCTCTCTTCTTTTTCTCTATAGTTGGAATCATGCCAAGGACAGGTTTCCCAACAAGCTCTTCCAAATCTTCATAAGAATCAATCGAGTCACTCAATACATACTTAATAAAGATGATATTAAATCCTATGAAAGAAAATACTAGAATAGATACAAGAAGATTTTTCCATAAAATAGGATAAACTGGATTGTTACTTCCTAAAGCTTCTATAACAACTGATAAATTATCACGTCCTAATCGATCTGCTGTAAATTTTTTGTATTGAGTTACATACTCTTTTATATAACGCTCCCCTAAATCTCTATCTAGCGCTCTTACTGTTACTGTGACCAACTGAGAACCTGTGTCATTTGTTAATTTAACCGATTTGATTTTAGCAATTTCATCCGGAGACAAACCTAATGCTTTATTGGTATCTTCTTTTACTGGAGGAAGATCTGCTATTTCTAAATAAGTCTTAGCTTGTCTTTGAAAGAGATTTATGGCTTCAATTGTTTGTGTATCATTATTCTGACCATTTGTTTGGCTTGAAGTGTTCTTCATTATGAGCTTAGAGGAGACACTGTATATAGGAGAAATGATAAAAACAGTATATAGACCAACTGCTGTCGTCCCTATTAATGTAAAAAGGATTAGAAACAGAAATTTACTTTTAATTAAAGTAAAAATTCTGTTGATATTTTTATTGAAAATACTCATCTTTTATTTTTGTCCTTTACTTTTCTTCCCTATCTGAATTATCTAAATCCATGTCCATTAAAAATAACTTTAATTGTTTTTAGTAAAATAAGGAAATCTAATTTAATACTTTCATGTCTGATATAGTAAACATCATATCCTAATTTTTCTTTTGGAGATAATTCATAGCCACCATTTACCTGAGCCCAGCCTGTAATTCCTGGACGAACAGCCAATCGCTCATTAAAATCAGGAATATATTTTAAAAATTCGTTAACAAATTCTGGTCTTTCTGGTCGAGGACCGATAATAGACATCTCGCCTTTAATAATATTAATAATTTGTGGAAATTCATCAATTCGAGTTCTGCGTATAAAACGTCCAATCTTCGTTATCCGTGGATCATTTTTTTCCGCCCATTGATATCCGTTCTTCTCGGCATCTAAATACATGGAACGTAGTTTGTACATTATGAATTTTTGTCCATTTAAACCAACTCTTTCTTGCATGTAAATGGGGTTTCCGCTTGATTCGATGACAATAAAGAAGCAAGCAATGAGACAAATTGGGATTATTAAAATTAATAATAATATAGAAATCAGAAGACCGATTATTCTCTTGGCTCTTCTATAGTTCATCATCTTTCTCCTTGATAATACACATAAATATAAAAGTGCGTCTAGCAATGTTAATATATATATATATATATATATGTGTGTGTTAACTAAAACCAGAAAATACAGAATCAATATAAATATATATACTCGTTATGTATAAAGCGAATTTTAATATATCATAAAATGAGAAAATTCTCAACCTTAAAGCGTGAAAAGTAAAACAATAATTATTTTTTTCAAAACACATATATAAGCGTTTTGAACAACCTGTAAATATTAGTTTATACAGTTTATTTTCCTAGTGTTATTATACTACGAAAACTAAAAATAAGCTAGTTATTCTTATAATATTTTAAAAGTTATCTAGTTTAATATAGAATATATAAATAAGCGTATTTTGTTTTCGAATAAATCTGTAGAGAATGATAATGATACTGACTATTAAAACTAACACCTACCATGGAATTTCCACGGTAGGTGTTACTTATATCAATAATCGTTCTAAAAATGGTTTAATACAGTTGATGAGAATCCCTTCTATCCAGCTTTCCTGTGCTGAGGAGAGATGTTCTGCCTGGAGGCTTTCTTTTAGAAAATCTCGAACTTGTTCTGGTGCGATTTCAAACTCAAAAGCTTTCATTTTATAGAAAAAGTCGAGCAGATGATCTGACAGATATTCGGTTGAAAAGGGAACTTCTCCGCTTTTTCGATATTCTAATAAGAGCCGGGCAAATCGGGATTTTTCTTCAGGAAGCTCACGAAAATAGGAATTGAGAAGCCATGTCTGCTTCTGTTTTCTTTCAATTGGATTCTGAGCTGCAATTCGTTGGTCTTTTTCCAACTCTTTTTGGTATTGTTTGGCCTTGATAGCCCGTTCTGTTCGATTTTTACCAAAAAGAATTTTCTCCCACTTGCGTTCTTCTTGAGTCAAGGTCTCTGTAAAGCCAAAGTAATCTTGATAGGCTCGCTCTGCTGGGCCCATGGCTAGGACTAGATTGTCTGCATACTGCTTGGCGATTTTATCCCTCTTCTTGCGCTCTTTCTCTGCCTGGATACGGAGTTCTTGTTCGTAGTCAATTTTTTCCTTTCCTAGCTTGACAAGGTAGAGTTGGTCATCTGATTTGCCAAGTAAAAAGGGTTTGATGCATTTTTCAAGGACTTCTTCCATCCGAGCTTTCTTCTTGGGTTCTGCCTTGGTCCAACTTCCTCCTTGAAAGACTTCTAGGAAGAGCTGGTAGTCTTTCTCAGGTGAGAACTGATTGCCACGATTGGGTTTAAAAACACCTTTTTCCCAGAGCCACTTTAGAAGACGCTCGTCAAAGTCACTTTTATTGACCTTGATTTTTTCCTTTTTCTGGGCTTTTCTGGTCAGATTTTCAACCTTTCTGAGCAATTTTTCTTCCTCTTCTAATTGCTGGTCGAGGTTTAATCGATGAAAATGACGAACACAATCGCTACCAATCGGAAAGAGTCGTTGACCTGTGACACCGTTAAAGAGTTCGTAAGCGTACTTGATGGCATTTCCACAGACACAATTGCTACGGCCAATACCATTAAAAATCAAGGAAACTTCATTCCATTCCTTGGTAGCTTGTTCCCAAGTATCAGCTTTTGAAACCTGTAACACCGCATCATGCAGGGATTTTCTAACTGGAAGTGTCATGAGGTCTCCTTTCTAGATTATACTTTTACAACTTGAACCTCGTCTTTACCGAGTAAAATCAAGTATTTTTCAATATTTTCAATCGAATAGGCTCGAGATAAAGCTTCTCCATATAGGGCTAACTGACTACGATAACGGTCTATGAGTTGACTTGGTTCATTATAGCGGTCTGTCTTATAGTCGAACAGAACTATTTTGTCTTCGTAAAGTAGATAGCCATCAAGGATACCACGGACAACGAAATCTTCCTGACTCTTTTGGTCTCGTTTGAGCATGGAGAAAGGTTGCTCTCGATAAAGATGGTTGGCATTAGCAAGAATTTCCTGACCAAGTGCTGTGTCAAAGAATGCAAGAATTTTCGAAAGATTAATCTTGTCTCTGACAGCTGGGCTGGTTTGAACTTGTTTGAGAGTTTCTGTCAGGCTAGCAAGTGTTGGTCGCTGACTGAGGTCAATTCTCTGCATGAGTTCGTGGGTAGCACTACCAATCTCAGCTCCTGTTACCTTTTCTTTGCTTGAAAAATCTGGTAAATCAAAGCTGATTTTCTTGTCCACTGACTGGGCTTTACTAGCAATCTCGACACCCTCCATATCCATAACTGGTTCGTAGAATTTCTTGATTTGACTTGGGGTTTGAACACTTGGCAGTTTAATAGCTGCGCGGTGAAGAGTATTATAAACTTCCACCTCTTTTAGCATTTCAAGGGCTTCTTTGATGGTTTCTGACTGACGGTTATCTGCTTGAGAGCTATCTTGGAGAGGACTTTTGGTTTCCAATTCTCCGATAGCTTCTTTAGTCAGCTGATCTTCACCAACAAAACGATAGCTAAAGTTGAGATGATCCTTGGCAAATACTTTACTGATAGCCCACATCCAATCTTGGAAATTCTTGGCTTGAAGTCTAGTGTTGCTATTTAGTTTTCCATTTTTAGCTGCTGGATATTCCTTGGCTTCCAGCTTTTCACGAGAACCCTTACCGACAAGATAGAGTTTTTTCTCAGCCCTCGTCATGGCAACATACAGCAGACGCATTTGCTCTGAATAGCTTGCTAGCTGTAATTCCTCTTCATTCTGCCTATAGGTCAAGCTAGGAATGGAGAGTTTGATAGTTTTAGGATAGTGATCTTCCACTGCTCCTGTCTCCATTTTGGCAATATATTTGACACCAATACCATTCTGACGACTGAGAATGACCTCTGACATGCTGTCTTGCTTATTAAAGTCTTGATCCATATTGAGGATAAAGACGTAAGGAAACTCCAGCCCTTTACTCTTGTGAATGGTCATGAGCTCTATTGCATCTTTTGGCGGTGCGACAGCCACGCTTGCCAAATCGTGCTGGGCTTCTAAAACCTGATCAATCATACCAATAAAACGCGACAAACCCTTGAAATTGCTCTTTTCAAATTGATCAGCACGCAGTGCTAGGGCATAGAGATTGGCCTGTCTAGCAGGACCATTTGGCAAAGCTCCAACATAATCATAATAAAAACGGTCATTGTAAATCTTCCAAATCAAGTCATAGAGGGAGTGGGTTTTGGCGTACAAGCGCCAAGAGGCCAAGATATCCATGAATTGCTTTAGTTTCTCAGCTAGAGCTGAGTGAATCAAGACTTTTTGGCTACTTACCTGTTTTTGAGCATTTACTAGTTTCTCATAGAGATTTTCGTGGACTTTATCCTCTGCTTTCTGAAGGGAAAAACGTGCTAACTCGTCCTCATCAAAGCCAAACATAGGAGACTTCATAAGGGCAACCAAGGCATAGTCTTGAAGAGGATTGTGAATGACACGAAGGGTGTCTAGCATGACTTGCACTTCTAGGGATTGAAGATAATTGTTTTGCTCTCCGTCAGTTTTGACAGGAATTCCGTACTCAGACAGGGCGAGAAGGATCTGGTCATTACGACTGCGACTGGAGGTCAGAAGGGCGATTTCTTTAAAGGAAACACCTTGTTCCTTATGTAGTTTAAGGATTTCCTTGATAACCAGGCGCATTTCGCCTGTTAGTTTCGTTTCTGCCTGCCCCTCTTCTTCCTCACTTGTGTCGTCCTTATCGTAGATGAGAAATTCTGCCTTGTTGTCTGGATTAGGAGTCAGTTTGGTATTGGCAAAAACAAGCTGGTGCATGTTATCATAGTTGATTTCGCCGACCTCTTGGTCCATAAGGCGTTCAAAAACATCATTGGTTGCTGATATCACTTCTGAACTACTACGGAAATTTTCTTTAAGGAGAATCAGCTTACCTTTTTGTGGATTTTGCGCATAGCGTTGGAATTTCTCATTGAAAATCTGCGGATCTGCCTGACGGAAACGATAAATGGACTGCTTGATATCCCCTACCATAAAGCGATTGTGACCATTAGACAGCAATTCTAGCATCCGTTCTTGAATATGGTTGGTATCCTGATACTCATCGACCATGACTTCATGGAAGCGTTCCTGATAAGCCTCACGAACTTGCGGGAATTTCTCTAAAATCTCAATGGTGTAATGACTAATATCAGCGAATTCAAAAGCATTTTCCTGGCGCTTACGTTCACGATAGGTCTCTACAAAATCACTCATGAAAGATTGGAAGGTCTTAGCTAGTTCCCAGGTATCTCCATGATAACGTTCTTGATAGTCGAGAATGGTTATCTGGTCTGACAGTTGTCCTAGTTTAGCAAACTGGGTCTTTCTTTCTTCATTGTAGGCATCGGCCAGTGGCTTCAAATCAGCCTTACGACTGGCATTTGTCAGGGCCCGACCGTTTTTCTCTTTCGAAATTGCGACGACACGCGCAAGCACTGCTTGATAAGCCTGACTATCGGACTCCTGATTCAAGGAGCTAATTTCGTCTAGAATCAACTGAACATTTTCTAGATAAGCAGCCTTTGCAAATTTCTTGGCATCATTATCCAGATGATAACGGAAAAAACTTTCCAAATCCCCAAGGGCTTGCTGGATTTGCTCAGTCAGTTTTTCTTTTTCACTGCTAAAATCGGCTTTTTCAAATCCTTTTAAGAAAGATTCACTCAGCCACTTTTGAGGATTACTGGTGGATTGGAGGAAGTCATAAATTTTATAGACTTGCTGGCGCAGCCCCCGTTCGTCCTTGCCACGCCCTGCAAAATTTTTCAGCAAATGACTAAACTTTTCTTTCTGTTTACCTTGATAATGGGCTTCAAAGACCTCATGAAAGACTTCGTTTTTAAGAAGGAGTTGCTCGCTTTGGTTTTGTAAAATACGGAAATTAGGTGCAATATCAATCAGATAGCCATGTTTACCAAGGAATTTTTGTGTGAAAGAGTCCATGGTTCCGATGGCAGCGTTGGGTAGGTCTGCCAACTGGCGACCCAAGTGTTGTTTGAGGTCAACATCGCTACTTTCTTGGATTTGTTGGCTGATTTTTTTCTCCAAACGTTCCTTAAGCTCAGTGGCTGCCTTAACTGTAAATGTTGAGATAAAGAGTTGAGAAATTTCGACACCACGCGCCAATTGGTCCAGAATGCGCTCTGCCATAACAAAGGTTTTCCCAGAACCAGCCGACGCTGAGACAAGGATATTCTGACCAGAAGTGTAGATGGCTTCAATTTGCTCAGCAGTTTTCTTTTGTTCCTTGCTCGAATTTGCTTCTGCATCTTGCAGTTTTTGAATTTCCTCCTCAGTTAAAAAGGGAATAGGCTTCATCGATTCAACTCCTCTCTTATTTTTTCAAACCATGCTTGCTTAAGTTTTTCTCCGACCAGACGTTTACCATCAGCTAAATCCAATTTTTCTAGGAAACGGGCTTGGCCTAAGTGGTAATTGGCTTCAAAGCCTGTAATGGCCTGATGTTGCTGGACGTATGGGGCAATACTTCTACCATTTTCAGTATAAGGATTGATGGCGAACTGGCCTGCTAAAATCTTCTCTGCTGCTTTCTTGTAAAGATGGGCATTGTAGTCCAGTAGGAGCTGGAATTCCTCATCCGTCAGCTGATTAGCTTTGTTTTTATTGTAAAATTCGCCCAAATGACTGCTTTCTTTTTCTAAAAAGAGTCCTTGGTATTTCATAGACTTGCTGGCTTCTACTACTGCACCTGCCAGACTTTTAACGGCCATCAGAGATTGAACAGGCTCAGCCATTTCCAAGTACATAGCACCGAAAAAGTTCTCCTCCCCTTCTCTTTTTAGGGCAGCTAGATAGGTTGGCAACTGGGAATTGAGCCCATTAAAGAAATGAGGAAACTGGAACTGAGTTAGACTAGACTTGTAGTCTACTACTCCTATCGCCCCATCAGCTTTCAATCGATCAATGCGGTCAACCTTACCTCGTACAAAGACACTGCGCCCATTATCCAATTGAATAAAGGCTTGCTCTTTCCCACCGAAATTTGCTTCTTCTTTGATGGTTTCGATGGCTGGATTATGGCGGAGAATGTGACCAGTCGTCCGTGCAACATCAAGCAAAACTTCTTTGGTAAACTGGGCTTCCAAACTTTCCTGATAAATAGCCTCAAATTCCCGTTCTTGACTGGTTTCTTGGATAGCCTGTTCTAGACGTTTGTCAAAGGAATCTTCGTCAGGCAACTGCAAGGCACGTTCAAAAATACGGTGCAAGAAATTTCCGTGACTACGTGCATCTGGACGTAGGCGCAATTCTTCCTGTAAGCCTAGAACATAACGGAGGAAATAACTGTATTGGTTACGGTAAAACTCTGTTAAACCAGACGTAGACAGGTAAAATTCCTGTTCTGCAGGATAGAGAGCTTGCAAGGTATCCTTGGTCAAGGGCTTGCTACTCGGGCTGGTTGGCAGGGCTGGATTTTCCAAACCTTGCTGGTCTAGTTTTTTACCCATGACACGCGCTAGAACCTTGATAAAGGTCAAATCTTGCTCATTCTCACTCGTCTCGCTCTGCTGGTGATAGGCAACTAGACTGGACAAAAGACTGTGATATGACCCCATATCTTCCTTAGACAGCCCTTTGTGATTCATCCTCTTCTCTTTCCTGCTAAATCCAAAATGGACTAGCTCTTGAAGATAAGCTGATTCCTTGCTTTCACTTTCGTTAAAAAGGCTTGGAGCCGACAAGACCAACTGCTTACGAGCAGAATTGACCAAGGAAAGCATAGTGTAGCGATTTTTCTTGAGATTTTCACTGCTAGCAATCAGCAATTGCGCCCCATCTTCTGTCGCTTGGTTTAGGCTCTGTCTTTCTTCGTCTGTCAAAAGACTGGTGTTTTGCGCAATTTTTGGTAAATTGTCCTGAGTCAGCCCAATGGCATAGACAAAGTCAGATGTTAAGGGCGCAATCAAATCGTAACTCTGCACCAGAACGGTGTCCACTGTTGCTGGAATAGTGCGATACTGAGATAAACTCATTCCAGAATTGAGCAAGGCTAGGAAGTCTTCCAGACTAACCTGTGAACCAGCAAAAACAGTTGCAAATTGTTCTAAAACATGGCAGAAAGCCTTCCAAACTTCGGCTTGTCTTTCCTGCTCTAGGGCTTCCATGGTGGCTGTTAAGTCTTGCAACTGCTTGGTCACCGCTCCTTCTTTTAGAAAAGAATTCCACTTTTGCAAGAGATTTTCAGCCTTTTGTTTTCGACTGACAAAGAGGGTCTCAAGAGGCGCTACAATCTGCAGACGAAGAGCATTTAAACGTTCCAAATTAAATTTTCCATGGTGGGATTTGGTGAAGGATTGCTGAAAGGCTGGCAAGCCATTGATACCAAGATAGCGGATATATTGTTCAAAAGCATCAATATCAGCCTGATTAAGATCGGTATACAGACCTGTTCTAAGAAGGTTTATCAAATCCTCCTGACGGAAACGATAGCGTTTTAAAGCCAAAATAGACTCTACAAACTGAGTCAAGGGATGGTGCGCCATGGATTCGCTTCTACCAAGATAGAAAGGAATCTGATACTGGGCAAAAATGGTTTTCAGCGATAACTGGTAAGAAGCTACATCCCCCAAGAGAATCCGAAAATGCTTGTAGCTCAGGTCTGAGTTCTCATGCAATTTCTGACGAATGTTACGGGCTACTAGCTCCAACTCCTCCTTTTGCGTCAAACAAGACCAGATTTGTAAGTTTTCACGATCCTTCTCATCGACATCCAAAGCGAGTTCTGAAAAGTCATAAGAAGACTCCAACAAACGAGAGGCCTTGTCAAAGCTATCCATCTTCTCATGAGTTTGAGAACAGTCCTGAGCAGGCGTTTGGTATTTAGCAGCTAAATGATGGAGAAACTCCACACTGGCTTGATAGAGATTGCCTTCAGCGAATGGGCTGGTATAGGCTTTCTTACTAGCATAGGCTCCAATGACAATCTCAACACCCTTGCCATGAAGTAAGTCCACAATTCGCTCTTCCTCAGCAGAAAAACGGGTAAATCCATCAATAACCAAGGCGATTTGAGTAAAATCACTACTAACTTTGTCATTCTCAATAGCCTCAATCAAGTGGGATAACTGACTTCCCTGAGCTAATTGTCCTTGATTTAGATAGGCCGTTACCTTCTCAAAAATCAAGAGTAAATCGGCCCTCTTGTCCTCATCCGTCAAACTCTCCAAGTCCAAAAAACTCATCTGAGCTTTGGTCATCTCGTGGTAAAGCTCAATCAACTGCTGGATAAATTGGGGATCCTGCTTGATAGCTCCATAAACACGTAAATCCTTAGGATCAAGTTCGGCCAGGCATTTGTAAAAGGCCATCCCAAGACCGATGTCATCTAGACTAGTCTTGGCAGGCAAATCATTTAAAATCAGATAACGAGCCATCTGCGCAAAGCGCGTGACAGTAATCGCAAAAGAAGCCTGCTGGGACAAGCATTCCAGCACGGCACGTTCCTTTTCAAAAGAAAGAGAGTTGGGAGCGATGTAGAAGACCCGCTTGCCCACAGCAACTAGCTCCTCCGCCTCTCTGGTTAGAATTTCAGTCAAAGAAGTCCGAATATCAGTATAAAGTAATTTCATCTCAGCCTCGTTGGAATTTTTCATTACCTTTTATTATACCATGATTAGCCCGAAGATTCCTCCTCCTTTCCTCCAAAATATGCTATAATAATACCAAAAGATAAAGAAGGAAGTCTTATGATTAAACTACTAGCCTTGGATATGGACGGAACCCTCCTCAATGAAGCCAAGGAAATCCCACAAGCTCATATTACTGCTATTCACCAAGCTATTGAAAAAGGTGTCAAACTGGTACTTTGTACGGGCCGCCCCCTTTTCGGTGTCCTCCCCTACTATAAAAAACTGGGGCTTGACCTCCAGAATGAGTATGTGATTGTTAACAACGGTTGTTCAACTCACCAGACCAGTGACTGGGGGCTAGTTGACTGGCAAGAACTTAGTCCAGCTGATATCGAATACCTCTATGACCTAGCAGAAAAAAGTGACGTCCAGTTGACTCTTTTTGATGAGGAACACTATTTTGTCCTCGGTGGCAAGCCAAATCAAGTCATTGAAAATGATGCTAAGCTAGTCTTTTCAGACCTGACTGAAATTTCTCTTGAGGAAGCTACCAGTGGTAAGTACCGTATGTTCCAAGGTATGTTTTTGGGTACAAAAGAGCAAACAGATGATTTTGAGCAGCGTTTTGCTGGGGAGCTTTGCAAACGATTTAGTGGAGTTCGTTCACAGCCTGTCATTTATGAAGCTATGCCACTGGGAACGACAAAGGCTACCGCTCTTTCTCGACTAGCTGAGATTTTGCAGATTGAACCATCAGAAATTATGGCCATGGGTGATGCCAATAACGATATCGAAATGCTCCAGTTTGCAGGCCTTGGGATTGCAATGGGAAATGCCAGCGATTATGTCAAATCCCTAGCTGATGACGTTACAGCAAGCAACGAAGAAGACGGCGTTGCGCGTGCCATTGAGAAATATATTTTATAATCAAGAAGCCCAGTTCGTGTCAACTGGGTTTTGCTATTTAAGAATTCCTAAAACTTTAGAAACTCTTTAGAAATCCTTGAGCTTTCTTTGATTTCTATGCTTTATACTAAAGTTAACAAAATAAATCAAAAGGAGAGAATCATGAAAACAGTACTTGACATTCATGGATTG
Organism: Streptococcus mitis; assembly: GCF_013305725.1. Lineage (NCBI taxonomy): Bacteria > Bacillati > Bacillota > Bacilli > Lactobacillales > Streptococcaceae > Streptococcus > Streptococcus mitis. Next base: position 1,034,764 of record NZ_CP047883.1, on the reverse strand, counting down.
TCCAAAAACTTTGACAAACAAGCTATTCTTCAGGATCTTCATCTAACGATAAGAGAGGGAGATATTTATGGACTTATCGGGAAGAACGGAGCTGGGAAAACCACCTTGATAAAAATCATTACGCAACTACTATTTGCGGATAAGGGAACTGTTTCCCTCTTCTCTAGCCAAACGGAAAATGAGTGGACCAAGGCTCTATCTCGAGTAGGTTCAGTAATCGAATCACCTGTAGCCCATAATCACTTAACAGCCTACCAAAATCTGAAATATTACTGTATGATTCGTCATATTCCAAATGCTGATCAAGTCATTAGAGAAACGCTGGATTATGTAGGTTTGCCAGATACAGGTAAGAAAGTCTTTCGTGATTTCTCGCTAGGAATGAAACAAAGACTTGGTATTGCCATTGCCCTCCTATCCAAACCAGACTTCCTGATCCTAGATGAACCTATCAACGGTCTCGACCCAATCGGTATCAAAGAATTTCGACTAATGATTCAACGACTCAATCAAGAAAAAGGAATAACCATTCTCATCTCTAGCCATATCTTGTCAGAACTCTACCTCGTAGCTAATCGTTTTGGTATTTTAGATCAAGGCAAGATTATCCGTGAAATCAGCAAAGCTGAATTTGAAACACTAAGTGAGGATTATATTGTGCTTAAGACAGCCGACCAAGAGAAAGCTTGTCAAGTATTGAAAGAACAAATCCAGCTCCAGTTCAAGGTTGTTAATCCAGAAAATGAAATCCATATCTTTGGTCAGGAACAAGATGTCAAACAGATTCTCAAGGAATTAACCTTGGCAGATGTTGCCATTGACGAGATTTACTATGCCCGTCAAAACCTAGAAGAATACTTCACTCAATTGGTCCAATAGGAGGAAAATCATGATACATACCATTCAAGCAGACTTTTACCGTCTTTTCCGTTCCAAAGGATTCTGGATTACAGAGTTCATTCTCTTTGTACTCATGTTAATGGGGGCTATTTTTGGAGCTACTGGCCATCTAATGGCAATCCAGACAGAAGAGCCAGACATTCCAACCCATGGTTGGGACGGTGTACAAGCCCTGATCAACGCATCTAGTCAAGGTTCAAACCTCGTTTTTCTCTGCATCATCCTAGCCTGCCTCGTTCTTGGAGTTGATTTAATCGGCAAACTCTATAAAAATAATTTAACAGTGGGTGTCTCTCGTACCGAGTTTTTTCTAGCGAAAGCCTTTGTATTGGCTTGTATTGCACTTTTACAAGTCATCATCAGCCTTGTGATTGCCTTTATTCCAGCAACAATCTTAAATGGATTTGGAACTATGCCTGATGGCTTTATTGGCAATCTACTGGTAACCATTTTCCTTCAATTCCTTTGCCTCCTTGCTTGGCTTTCCATTGTTTCCTTCATCCTCTATGTTAGTCATTCTTATCTTGCAGTATTTATTGGATATCTGATTAGCTCTATCATCCTTTCTATGCCAATGCTCATCTTCCCAAGTATCAAAATTTTGCCATATTTATCATTGCAGTTTTTCTATGCTATGACTGCTAATAGTGAATCCATTTTCTATACACTTATAGTTACCTTAGCTGTTATTGTAATTTTTAATCTAAGTGGACTGGCAGTTTTCAAAAAGAAAAGTTTATAAAAAATGACCTCCTCTAGCCTACAGAGGAGGTTTATTTCGTTAAAAGTGAATAAAAACCGATAACCACTGCCCATCTGTGCTTAGTTTCATCTCTGCACCGAGAAGATGACATAATTCTTCAGTAATATAAAGGCCTAAACCAGAGGATTCTTCGGTGTCTGATAGATTTTCAGAATAAAAACGGTTGCTGAGATTTTCTATTTTTTTGATGGGCTGTTTAACAAGGTTTGCAATCTCTAAGACAAGCTGTTCCTTTTCTTTTCGCAAAGACAGACGCGCTTCTTCCTTGCCATGTTTGAGGACATTCCCAAGCAGATTTTGTAAAATTCGATCCAGTAAGTCTTCATCAGTCATCATTTTTAAACCAGCTTCAACCTTAAAATCAAGCGTGATATTTGCCGCCTGAAAAACATCATAATAAGTCAGAGTTTTTTTGGTGATAAAAGCTGAAAGGTCCACTTCTTCCAGTTTCGGTTTGACAGCTCCTTCCATCAAACGACGGTATTCTAGGAGAGCCTCCAAACGTTTGGAAACTAAATCAAGATGCTGGGCGATTTTTTGTAAGGTTTCTGCTTTGTTTTCAGGAGACTTTATCAATTGTTGGGTGTAACCTGAAGCGATAGTCAAAGGTGTTCGAATATCATGGGCGATATTGCTGATGGCCATATCCAGAGTCTGTTTTTCCCTTTTCATCACCAATCGAGATTGTTCTACTTCCTGAAATAGATTTTCAATTTGCTGGTAGAGATGTAAAAAATGTTTGGAAAAAATGCTGACTCCGACTCTTTTCATACTACCTGTGAGAATCTTGTCTTCAATCTGTTGACTCAAGTTTTTAAGTGCTAGATGGTAGCGAATCAATGCAATCGATAAAATAATTAGGAGTACTAGTAGGACAAAAATTATCATGTAGGTCATTGCTTGTCTCCTTTTAATCTTACCCCAACTCCCCAGATGGTTTCAATATATTCTTGATTTGGGTCAAGCTGGTTTAATTTTTTTCGAAGATTACTCAAATGCGTATTGAGAGTATTATCTCCAGGTAGGTAGCTATCCTCCCAGACCAATTCATAAAGTTCTTCCTTGGTGAAAATTTTCTTAGGATGTTTGAGGAGAGTTTGGAGAATCAAGCATTCTTTCTTAGCAAGACGAATCGTTTCCTGACTATTTTTGATTTCAAAACTTTCGGCATCAAACTGGATATTTTTCAAGTTTTGTGGCAGATTTTCAGTTTTTACAATTTCTGCAGGCTGTTTTTCTGCACTTTGACGTAACTGAACAGTAACTCTTGCAAAGACTTCGTCCAAATCAAAAGGTTTGACTATGTAATCATTGGCACCGTCTAAGAGGTATTGACTGATTAACTTCTTATCGCTCAAAGCTGTTAGCATAATGACTGGAGTTTGACTTTGTTCCCTGATGGCTTTTAAAACCTGATCCCCATTTTTCCCAGGAAGCATGATATCTAGCAAAACGAGGTCAATCCCACCTTGGTCAAAACGCATGATTCCTTCTGTACCGGAAAAGGCTTGAATCACCTCATGCTCCTCAGTAAGAAGTGTTCGCAAAATCTCTTGAATGTCACTATTGTCTTCAATAACCAATATCCTAGCCATAAATACCAACCTTTCTGCAACTATTATAGCATGTTTTATTGATAAATCTTAAACAGAAAAGCTCCTCGCATCAAAGCGCGAGAAAGCCTTAGAGGGTTAAAATATAAAATCCACTTGCTAGATGACCTAGTATCTTATAGTTGCTAGTGAAAACTAATCTAGCAGAATGAATCTCTTATTTCTCCCCTACTAGTCCGTAATACGTTGATACATTTCGGGTCTTCTATCACGAAACAAGCCCCAGTTTAGGCGTTCGCTTGCTCCCTTGTCTAGGTCATAAGTTGCTAACAGAACAGCTTCTCCTTGTCTTTCAGCTTGCTCTAGAATAGCTCCTGTTTCATCCGTTATAAAGGATGAACCGTAGAAGTCAAGACTGGAACTTTGTCCACCATTTTCCTCATTTGGAGTGACTTCTTCTAATCCATAACGATTGGCTGCAATAACTGGAACAATATTTGCTGCTGCGTGTCCTTGCATGGTACGTTGCCAATGGCCACAACTATCTGTATCCAAAATTGGCTCTGAACCGATAGCTGTAGGATAAAAGAGCAATTCAGCACCATTTAACGCAAGACAGCGCGCTGTTTCAGGGAACCATTGATCCCAACAGATACCGACCCCAATCTTAGCATAGCGAGTATCCCAGACCTTGAAACCAGTGTTACCAGGCGTGAAATAAAACTTTTCTTGATAATAATGATCATCTGGTATGTGGGTCTTCCGATAAACGCCCAGCACTTCCCCATCTGCATCAATGACAGCAATTGAGTTATACAAGACATTGCCATCTTTTTCATAGAAACTGATCGGTAAAACAACTTGTAGTTCCTTAGCAATCACCTTAAAATGCTGAATGGCAGTATTTTCTGTCACCGACTGGGCATGCTGGTAGTAGTCATACTGACGTTCCTGACAAAAATAAGGACGTTCAAACAACTCTGGTAAGAGAATGATTTGTGCGCCTTGTTCTGTAGCCTGACGTACTAAGCGCTCTGCGGTTTGGATATTTGTTGCCACATCCTTAGCGCATTGCATCTGAATGGCTGAAACTTTTACATTTCTCATCTTTTTCTCCTATTCTGGGATTTGTTGGGTGATACAGTGGATATTGCCACCACCTAAGAGAATATCTCTGGCTGGAATTCCGACAACTTTACGATCTGGGAAACACTTACTGAGGATATCTAAGGCCACTTGGTCGTTTACATCATCAAACTGTGGAACCAAGACAGCCTTGTTAGCGATATAAAAGTTTACATAGGAAGCTGCTAGTCGTTCACCTGCGTATCGCTCTTCTTCTCCTTCTTCGTAGGAATAACCAGGAAGATCTTCTTCTGTCACAACTTGTCGAACTGCAGGGATAGGCAATTTATGAATGGTGAAGTGACGACCTTTTGCATCTGTCTCTTGCTCTAAGAGTTCGAGATCTGCTTTTGACATGGCATATTGAGGATCGCTTTTGTCGTCTGTCCAAGCCAAAACAAGCTCAGCAGGACCAACGAAGGCTGCAACATTGTCAACGTGTTCATTGGTTTCGTCCTGATAAATACCATAAGGAAGCCAAATAACTTTTTCAGCTCCAAGGCACTCTAATAAGGTATTTTCGATTTCTTCCTTACTAAGATGAGGATTGCGACCAGAACTAAGCAAGCAACTTTCAGTTACGAGAATGGTTCCCTGACCATCGCTGTGGATTGCGCCTCCTTCTAGGACAAAAGGTTTGGCATCGTAAACAGGCATTTCCAAGGCCCCAGCAAAACGACTGGCTACTTGATTATCATCTTCATAGTCTTGGTAGAGACCATCTACAGCTCCACCCCAAGCATTGAAAGAGCAATCCACGGCTAATTTCTGGCCTTCATCATTGACAAGAATAGTCGGACCTGTATCACGCGCCCAGGCATCATTGCTGGGAATGTCTAAATAAACAACGCTATCTCCAAGGTAGTCTTGGGCTTCAGCTAAGTGATCTTGCTCCACCAAAAGATAGACTCTTTCCCCTTCTGCTATGGTTTTGATAATCTGGCTAAATGCTCTTTTAGCAGCTTTACCTTGAAAAGGCCATGATCCTGGTCTTGTAGGCCAGATCATCAAGGTTCCGTGATGGGGTTCGTACTCTGCTGGCATGCGATAGCCTAATTTTTTTGGACTGTCCATCATGATAATCTCCCTTTAAAATCTTGATATCCGAAGGCTTTGACTAAGCTACAGTCACCCTGATCGTCCATGAGATAGAGACTTGGCAATCCAATACCGTTAAAGGTATTATTTTTAACAAATGAGTAAATAGCCATGTCTTCAAAATAAAGTCTATCACCGATTTGAACTGGATTTTCAAAGCTGTAATCACCAATTACATCGCCCGTCAGACAGGTATTAGAAGAAAGTCTGTAGGTATGGGCTTTTTCCTGTGCCTCAAAGCCATTTCTCAAAGGTGGACGATAGGGCATCTCAAGTACGTCAGGCATATGGCAAGTCGCAGAGGCATCTAAAACCAAGATTTCCATACCGTTTTCGACAATATCTAATACCTCAGTTGCTAGATAACCCGCATTGAGCGCAATGGCTTCACCCGGCTCGATATAGATTTCAAGATCGTAAGTTTCTCGGATACGCTTGATTTCTGAAATCAGCAAATCCAGATCATAGTTTTCTCTTGTGATGTGGTGTCCGCCGCCCATATTGAGCCATTTAACTTGATGCAAATAGGAACCAAACTGCTCTTCTACTGCTTTCAAAGTTGTCTCTAAATCATCTGCTCCCTGCTCGCAAAGGGTGTGAAAATGAAGCCCATCCACCAAATCTAATAAATCACTCGGAATCTTGTCTAGAGTGACTCCAAAACGAGAACCTGGTGCACAAGGGTCATAGAGCGCGTGATCTCCTTGAGTTGAACACTGAGGGTTGAGTCGCAAACCAACACTGACACCAGCCTCCCGACAACGGACCCCATGTTTACGCAACTGTCTCTCCGAGTTAAAGACGATATGGTCCGTTATCTCAAGCAATTCCTCCAAGTCCGCATCCTTGAAAGCTGGCGCAAAAACATGGACTTCACCCGGAAATTCTTCTCTAGCTAGCTTGGCTTCATAGAGACCACTAGCCGTTGTACCCGACAGATGCTGGCTAATCAAGGGATAGGTTTTATAGAGGGAATAAGCCTTTTGGGCAAGCAAAACCTTGCAACCTGCTTCTTCTTGAACTTGCTGTAAAATACGGCAGTTGGCTTCTAACTTGGCTAAATCAATGACATAGGCTGGTGTGGGTACTTGTTCTAACTTCATTAGTCCACCATTTGCGGATTTTCAACCACAACCCAAGGCAAGCCGTATTTATTCAAAGCTTCCATGAATGGATCTGGATCCAATTCTTCAAGGTTATAGACTCCAGGTTGTTTCCAAGTACCATTCATCACTAATTTTGTCCCAATCATGGCTGGAACACCAGTTGTGTAAGAAATAGCTTGTGAACCAACTTCTGCGTAACATTCCTGATGGTCGCAGACATTGTAGATGTAGATGGTCTTTTCAACGCCGTCTTTGACACCTGTAAAGATACATCCAATATTGGTTTTACCTACAGTGCGTGGCCCAAGGCTGGCTGGATCTGGAAGCAAGGCTTTCAAAAATTGAATCGGAACGATGTCTTGTCCATTGAAGTTAATGGTATCCGTACGAAGGAGTCCAACATTTTCCAAGCATTTCATATGCGTTAGATAAGATTGACCAAAGGTCATAAAGAAGCGAATACGTTTAACACCTGGAATGTTCTTGGCCAATGATTCGATTTCTTCATGGTGAAGGAGATACATGTCTTTTTGTCCAACTTGAGGGAAATCGTACTCGCGCTTGATAGACATGGCTTCAACTTCGACCCATTTTCCATCTTCCCAGTAAGAACCTGGAGCAGAAACCTCACGGAGATTAATTTCTGGGTTAAAGTTGGTCGCAAATGGATAACCGTGGTCACCACCATTACAGTCTAAAATGTCGATATAGTGGATTTCATCAAAATAGTGTTTGAGAGCATAGGCAGAAAAGACGCTGGTCACACCTGGGTCAAAACCAGAACCAAGAAGGGCGGTCAAGCCAGCTTCTTTGAATTTCTCCTGATAAGCCCATTGCCATGAGTAATCAAAGTAGGCTGTAAATCCAAGTTCTTTACAACGTTTCTCATAGATGGCACGCCATTCAGGGTCTTCTGTGTCTTCTGCTTCGTAGTTGGCTGTATCGATATAGTGAACACCTGTTGCCAAACAAGCGTCCATAATTGTTAGATCTTGATATGGTAAAGCTACGTTCAAAACAGCTTCTGGTTTGTAGCTTTCAATCAGGGCAATCACTTCTTCTACCTTGTCAGCATCAAGAGCTGCTGTCTCAATTTTTGTACTTGTTTTGCCTTCCAGTTTAGCTTTTAAGTCATCGCATTTTGACATAGTACGGCTAGCAATCATAATCTCTGTAAATGTTTCGCTATCTTGACAAATCTTTGAAATAGCAACTTGGGCAACTCCCCCACATCCAATAACTAATAAACGACTCATTTTTTTCCTTCCTCTTCTTCTAAAATGTCTTCAACATACTTGGGTAACATAAAGGCTCCCACGTGTAAGTTTGCAGTGTAGTATTCTGTGAAAAGCTGGCGTTTTTTCCAGCCTTCCTTGTCAAAATCTTTGACAGGGTGGTATTTTTTCGATGCAAATCCAAACAACCAATAGCCAGCTGGGCTAGTTGGGATATGGGCCTGATAGACCCGACTGATTGGAAAGGCTTGATTGACCTTGCGGTGCATGCTTCGGCAAGCCGACTCATCCTCGTCAAAGAAGGGACTCCCATGCTGGTAGATCATGATACCATCTTCCTTTAGAGCTCGATAACTATTGCCGTAAAATTCCTTGGTAAAGAGTCCCTCCGTATGGCCAAATGGATCTGTCGCATCGTTGATGATAATATCGTAGTCATCTTCGCAGTTTCGCAAAAAGCGTAGCCCATTTTGGTAGTAAATGGTAACACGAGGATCATCTAGCCCTGCAGCAAAATCTGGAAAATACTCACGACAAACCTCGACCAACATCTCATCCGGTTCCACAATATCGATTTGTTCCAGCTCAGGATAGAGTGTCAATACTTGGGCAACACCTCCGTCGCCACCCCCAATAACCAAGACTTTCTTGGGATTGGGATGCACAGCCATTGGAACGTGAACAGTCATTTCGTTGTAGACAAAATCATCCGCATCTGAGAACAAAACATGCCCATTTAAAATCAAAATCTTTCCAAAAGCTGGCGTATCCAAGACTTCGATATCCTGCCATTCACTTTTTCCAGCGTAGAGTTGCTTTGCTGTTCTCAGGGACAATTTGACATCTGGAGTATGAACTTCAGAAAACCATAAATCCATCTAGTTCTCCTTTCTCTTAATGACGTTGATGTGATTGACCTCGGTATCTTCCGTCCCTTGGAGGGAGCAACCACGTTCCTTGGCAAATTGGATATAGTCTACAATTTCACGTGTAATGCGTTCTCCAGGAGCCAAGATAGGGATTCCTGGAGGATAGCACATGACAAATTCCCCACAGACTTGTCCAACAGATTCGTCCAAGGTCAAACTTTTTCTCTCTGAATAGAAGGCTTCTTGCGGAGACAGCACTAACTCGGGCTGGATATATTCTCCAGCTATCAAGTCCTTCCCATCTCGTGAATAGAGTCTCTTGATATCTGCTAAAGCACCAACTAATCGTTCAATGTCTTGGATACGGTCACCGATTGAAATATAAGCCAAGATATTGCCAATATCACCAAACTCAATCTGAATGTCGTATTCGTCTCGTAGGAGGTCATAAACCTCGATACCTGTTAAGCCAATACCTTGAGTGTAAACTGACAATTTGGTCACGTCAAAATCACAAACCGACACACCATCTATTAACTCTTTTGAGTAGGCATAGTAGCCACCGATAGCATTGATTTCACGACGAGCGTACTCGGATAGCTCAATGACCTTCTCAAACGACTCTTTACCACGAAGGGCCAAGTTGCGACGCGAAATATCCAGACTAGCCATCAACAAATAAGAGGCGGATGTTGACTGGGTCAGGTTGATGATCTGACGAACGTATTCAGGATTCATCTGCTCCCCGATTAAAAGAAGCGAACTTTGTGTCAAACTCCCACCAGACTTATGCATGGAGACTGCTGCCATATCAGCCCCTGCGTCCATAGCAGAAATTGGAAGTTTATCAGTAAAATGCAAATGCGCTCCGTGGGCCTCATCTACTAAAACCATCATACCAGCTTCATGAGCCATTTTTGTCAATCCCCTTAGGTCTGAACAGATTCCGTAGTAAGTAGGATTGTTAATCAAAATGGCCTTGGCATCTGGATGGTCCTTTATGGCCTTGGCTACTCGATCATTTTCAAGCCCCAAAGCAATACCGATTTTTGGATCCACACTCATCTCGATATAGATGGGAATAGCACCACATAGAACCAGCGCATTGATAGCAGATTTATGGACATTACGTGGCAGAATAATCTTATCTCCAGCCTTGCAGGTAGAAAGAATCATAGTCTGCACCGATGAGGTTGTTCCCCCTATCATTAGAAAAGCATGGCTAGCTCCAAAAGCGTCTGCAGCCAATTCCTCCGCATCTCGAATAATCGAAATAGGGTGACCAAGATTATCCAAGGGTTTCATCGAATTGACATCAATGCCTACACATTTTTCTCCTAAGAGTTCGACAAGTTCTGGATTTCCTCGTCCACGCTTGTGACCTGGAACATCAAAGGGAACAATCCTTTTCTTGCGCAACTTCACCAAGGCCTCATAAATTGGGGCTTGGTTTTGATCTAACTCTTTCAAGACATACTCCTTTCAATATTTTTAGGACCTTATGAAAACTAAGGAGCTAAAGGTTGACTCATGAAAAAAGAGCAGGATTTCACCTGCTCTGCAATCTTCTGACGTTTTTATGTTTGTTTCTTTTGAGTATGTCTGTTCCCGATGTTTCCTAACTCTCTAGTAGCAAATATTACGTACTTTATTGATCGTTTCACAAGATGACGTGTGCTTTCACCACACTAAAAATTTATGAATTAGGACAAGTGTCCTAACATCAACTTATAAAAGTAGGCTTTTAACCCTATCAATAATGTGGCTTTTCAACCACGCTTCGGCATTCAACCCTGCCTGTCCGTAGGCATTTTTTACTCGGGTTTATATTTGCTAGAAAACATCATCTCATTTTCTAAGCTTTATTACTATATCATACTTCAAACACTCTGTAAAGTACTTTTTAAAAAAAATATCTATTTTTGTTCGGAAAAATAATATTTTATATAGATTTGAATAAGTTGTATAATGTGAAAGCGGATATAAAAAGAACTAGTCCACTAGTTCTTTTAAATGTATCTTAACGAATCTTGTGCTTATTTAATTAATGGTAACAGAAAAACGATAGCCATTTAATTGTATAAATTTCACCAAAACGAATAAAGCGGTTCGTTTATTAGCATTGGTAAAAACATGCTTTTTTTTCAAGCAATACAAGTAGCTCATTGAGAATAAGCGAGCCACTCATTAATCATACTAGCGATTTCTTTGGGTGCTTCAGTATAAACTTCATGGCTAACGTTTTCTAGAAAAATAGTATCAAAATAATCTGGCAATTCTTTTAGGGCTTCCTCTCTCCATGTAGCTTCATTAGGATAGCGAGGACTGATAAACAAAGCATCTCCCACTTCTCTCTTAAAAGCTTGGATTTTTCTTCGTAGGCGGAGTATCGCTTCTATATTTTCATATTTTATAGCTAACTCATATCTATTATACTCCGCATTCCAGTGATAGGACTGTCTTACGGCTTTCTCCATATTTTCTGACCAATGCTTTGCTTCGGATTTTTCTTTAGAAATAAGAAGATTTAAGTCCGAAACGACTTGAGATTCAATATAGTTTTTAGTTTCCTTTAACTCTGTATCTAAAGGTAAAATCTTATCTAAATCTAGATAGCCACCATCCAAAAGAATCAGTTTTGTCACTTCATAAAATTCCGATGCAAGATAACCGCCAAATCTCCTCCAAGAGAATGACCTATCAGACATATAGATTCTTCCTCTACAATCTCATTTTTAAACCATGATTTCAATTCTGTTTCATCTCGAAGATGCTTTTCATATGGATTTAGAAAATAAATCTGCGAATTTAGTTCTTGAAAAAAATCCTTGCTATGATAGACATTGCTTCCCAAACCGCCAATAAAATATTTTTTCATTTTCTACTTAATACTATGCTTATTCATCTTTTGTTCAAAGATAGTTGTGATAATCTGACGTAATTCTTCGCGTTCTTTTTCTGGAATCTCACCACTTGTTTGAGCTGCAGCGTAGAGTTCAGGGTGTTCAATTGAAATGCGTTTAATCGTACGTGTCGTAGCGTGTTTTCTGACGAAAAATGGGATTCGCTTAATCAAGTCTTGTGGGATAAGTGCAAGAATTTTTTTAGCAGTTTCCTTGTCACTAATCTTAGACGTCGTAAGCCCCTTCTTAATCATTTCCTGTTCTTTTTCTGTAAAATCTTTTAATTCCATTCGATTAATCCTCCTATTTTCTCTATGTTAAATTATATACCAATCCATATAAAACTACAAATGTACTGTTTTGAAATATGTGGAATACTAATAAGAAGACTCTGATTTTTAATTATGAATCTTCCTCCTCAGTCACTTCCTATACCTCTGATTGATAGCCTTCCCCATCAATATCGTATCTTTGGATATAACTAATAAATGTTTCATTTTTTCGTGGTTCCTGGCTATTAATGATTAACTCATCAAAAATATAAATATCCTAGGATTACTGTCATATCTTACCACTATCAAAGCTTAACCCACTTATCATTATCCATGATGAAAGGCTTAGCCAGTCTGTCACCTGTGTAATCCGCATACTTGGTGCCTAAATACTTGTAGCAATCTTCCTTGCTGGCAAATTTAATCGCTTGGTAGGGCTCTTCGAAAGTCAATTTCTCTACAAATAAGAAACCATCATCAGCAGGCACTAAAACACCAACGTGTCCAACAAACAGATACTCACCATCCAGATTGTCGTGCAAGACCACAGATAGCATTCGAGCTTTGTCGTTAAATTGAAATTGAGAAAAGAATTTTTCCATCTTCTCAGCATGGACCTTCACATCCGTAGTTGCTTCTGTTTTGACCCTAGAAAAAAGCACATCAAACTCTTCTTTGTCTTTGGAATCAAAAACCTGACCTTTATCAATGGCATCATTATCTAGGAAAAGTAAGTCATCGTTTTTTTCTAACTTAGGAATTGTAATACTATGTTTCAAGAGACAATAACTATTGATACGACAGTTTGTACCAACGAAATCGCCCTTCTTTTGATTCCAAAGGTTGCTAATTTTCTCAACATCGTATTCTGTGTGAGTAAAGGAAGTGAAATCTCCTGATAGGCCAGTTGAGCCGACAATGGTATTATAATCATTTACAAGATTAAAAAATGAATCAACACTATTTGAATCCAAATGGGCTGATAAGAGAGATTTGACCTCTTCTGTACTTACCTGATTGTTTAGATTTGTGTATGAAGCTTTCCATGGAACTTTCGCTGAACTACTTTGTCTTTGATTCGTCCCTTCAGAAGTAGTATTTTGTTGTTGACAAGCAGCCAAGCCTAAAAACAAGAAGGAACAGATTCCTAATGTGGTTAATTTTCTTGATTTCTTCATCTCTTTCTCCTTTTACAGGTTTAGTAACTAGCCTTATTATACTATATAAATTGAACTTAAGACCATAATCTTCATCCACTACTTTTTAGAAAATCACAAATCCATTTGGAGAAATCACAAGCTGATTCTCTAGTTCTTGGCAATTGCTTGCTAGTGCTACTGCTTCCTTTTCTAAAAGATAATCATCTTTTGATTGATTAAAGATGGCTTTAAGGACCCGGCCTTCGTATGTCCATTCCAAGGCAACTACATTTTGTTTGATTTCTTTTAGGCTGTACTTGCCTTGCGAAATGATTGCTGACGCGTGTTTGCGAATCTTGATTAGCTTCTTCATAAAATTCAACATATCATTGTCACTTGATACGCGTTCCCAAGGCATACAACGACGGCAATCTGGGTCTGGTCCTCCGGTTAAGGCTAACTCGGTTCCGTAATAGATGCAGGGTGTTCCTTTTTGTAAAAAGAGAAAGGCTAGGGCTGATTTAACCAGTTGAACGTCTTCATTTGCCGTCCACAAGATTCGCTCTGTATCATGCGAATCCAAGAGATTAAACATAACCTCTGAAATCTGCTGCTTGTAATACATAGACTGACCATTGATTTCATCGATGAATTGGTCTGTCTTCTTAATACCTCGTAAAAAATACTCCTTGATGCTATCAGATAAAGGATAATTCATGACCGCATGGAACTCATCTCCATTTAGCCAAGGCTGAGACGTATGCCAGACTTCTCCAAGGATATAAAGATCAGGCCTTTTAGCTAAAACTGCTTTTCGAAAATCCTTCCAAAACTGATGATCAATCTCATTAGCCACATCCAAACGCCAAGCATCAATATCAAACTCTTCAATCCAATAAGTCGCAACCTTTAAAAGATAATCCTTGACCTCTGGATTGGCCGTATTTAGCTTAGGCATATAGTCCTCGAAACCAAAAGCATGATAAGGCAACTCTCTCTTGTTGGCTAGTTTTTCAGTCATCACTGGGAATTGTTGAATATGGAACCAATCTTTGTATGCAGACTCCTTACCATTTTTGACAACATCTTGCCATTGAGGCGATTGCGAACCTATATGGTTAAATACAGCATCCAGCATGATTTTCACACCACGTTGATGAGCTTGCTCGACCAGCTCTCGAAAGGTTTCCTTGTCTCCAAAATGATGGTCGATTTCAAAGTAATCCGTCGTATTGTACTTATGATTGCTCGTAGATTCAAAGATAGGACAAAGATAAAGTCCAGTAATTCCCAAGTCTTGCAAGTAATCCAGATGGTCAATAATCCCCTGTAAATCACCACCAAAGAAATCATCACTATTAGGTGTGCTTGATGAATCCCAGTCTAATGACCCTTCTGGGTTTAATAAAGCATTTCCATTGGCAAATCTCTCAGGAAATATCTGATACCATACCGTATTTGAAACCCAGTCAGGAACCTTGCATGCATCAATCTCATGAAGATAGGGCAACTTAAATCCATTCCCAATAGCATGGAAATTTTCTAGAGAATTTTCCACACAACCTTTATCACCATACAAAATACTTTGACCTTCTGTATCCGTGACTTCAAAGAGATACTGGATACGTGCAAAGTCAACGGACACTTCAACCTGCCAATAATCAAAGATGGCATCAGAAGTTATCTTGGCCATTTTCTTTGTATCTTGATAAAACTCCTCCATAAAGATAAAAGGGTCCCCATAATGCAAGTTGATGCTTTCAATGTCATCTTTCTTAGTTCGAATCCGAATATGAAGCTTCTTATCCTTATAAAGATAGGCATACTCCGACTCAGGCCTATGGAAAATAGCGCTTAATTCCATCAATTTGTCTCCTGATTTACTTGGTTGCATTTGCGACGCAAACGTTTTCACAATTGTGATTCTAGTATACTACTTTCGTATTTTATTTTCAAGGCTTGTCCGTAGATTCTAGTGGTTTGGTTCTATAAATAAAAAAGCAGCCAGTCTTACAACTTGCTACTTTTCAAATGATGATTTACAAATGTCTTTCCAGCCACTCAATTTTTTTAAAATCCTTATTGTTATTGTGGTTATTTCGATAAGAATCTTGGGAAGAAGCCTTGTAAATACTTAAATACTGTTCTAAACTTGGAACGCGAAAAGTGATGTTTTCGAGATGAATCAGCTCTATATCCGATTCCGAAACTCCTGCAAAATCTGGTAATGAATTGATACTTCCAAATTCAACGCTCACGCCATCTTTTTGGAATTCGTGCTCGTGAATATCTACCAAGGTATAGCCCAAGTGGTTCATCACTTTCATTATCTTGTCCCAGTCATAAATTCTGAGATGATCAGGTGCTTCCCAACCTCTAGGGTCACCAGGAACATGAATGTCAATGTCAGACGGCCCCCATTCTTCATTTGATCGGTATTCAAACCCCAAAGACCCCATGAGCGTCGGAGTGATTCCGACTTGGTTTAAATGAGAACAAATTGTTCGAAATTCATCAAATAGAGAATTCATTCCTCCTCCAATCGTTGATATAGAACTTAATTTCGTTGTGAATAATAAACTAATTTTTAATTTCTACTCTTTCGGTTTTGAAAATACTTCTACTCGTTGAGCTAGGACTTTGATTTCAACAGGTAGGTTATCCGATTTATCGCCGTCAACATCTGATTCCAATTCACTATCTGAAGAGATCTTAATATTACGCGCTCTGATATACTCAATATTATCATTGCCGACAACATCTCCTTTTAGTAAATCAGGAATAACGGATAATTTGGAGAATAGAGACGCATCTTTCAGAATCAAAATGTTGGCATAGCCATCTTTGTCTTCTTCAAAGATTTTCTTATCAGCGAAGTAATTTGTCAAGAGAACCAAAACATGACTAGCTTCACCAACATAATTTCCATTTTCTGTCTCAATCTTAATGTTAAAGACCTGATCTGTCATAACGGACTTCATGGTATTTACAGCATAGGCTAAAATACCGAATTTTGTCTTGTCCTCGATTTCAACATTGTGAATCGCCTCAGGAAGTGAACCGATACTAAAAATATAACCAAAATAGTTATCATTTGCTTTACCGATATCGATTTTGTTGGTGAGATTGAAATCAAGCTCATCAATAGCTCCGTCGATGTCTTGATTGATTTCCAACAGTTTTGTAATGAGGTTACCCGTGCCACCAGGGATAATCCCTAACTTAGGAATGTAGTCTCTCTCAGCAATACCCGAAATGACTTCATTGACAGTCCCATCCCCACCGAAAACAACCACTGCATCGTACTGCTCACGAGAAGCTTCTTCAGCAAAATGTGTTGCATCCAGCGCCTTTTCGGTAATTTTGGTTTCCACGTGCTCAAAGTATTCTTTTGCTTTATTCTCCAGCTTTTCTTTGTAATCCAAAGCCTTTTCGCCACCAGAAGTAGGGTTGATAATTACCATTGCTTTTTTCATTAATGTTCTCCTTAATATTCGTTAAAAATATATATCTCATTATATGAAACTAAACGTATCCCTATTATACTACGAAAATACAGAAAAGAGAAATCTGACGTACTGGAGATTAATACGCTTTTATTCTATTTTCCCATCTTCTAACTACATCCTTTAAGGGTTCATCCAAGTAAGAATAGGCATTATCCTTTATCCAGTCAGGAATACCATAAGCTGCCTCTGCTATGCTGCCAGTGTATCACTGTCGCCACCATGTGAGATGGCATTTCTTATCGCATCTTCGAAGTCTCTACTTTCAAGAAAGGCAATAATGGCTTGAGGGACAGTTTCCTGACATGTTTCGTTGAAACGATAGTTAGGACGGATTTCATCTAAAGTTTGAGATAGATTGTAGCTGTATTCCTTCTCTATATAATCCTTAATCCGTCTTTTACACTCCGTAGGATTGTCGTTAATTGGTTGCTCGTATTCTCTACAATGACCACCAAAGTAAAAACGACACAGAAAGATAGCATCAGCTGTAGCCATTGCACCTTTAATACCTTCTGGATGATTATGAGTTACCTCTGCAGAAAGACTCGCAAGTCCTCTAGATGATGGCAACGTACCAGCTCTCGCATAAAAACCACAGTCCATGATCCAAGCACATGGAGAAACACGCATAGCTGATCCATTCCCAAAGCTATTATAAGGCTCACGGTTATCGCTGTTTAGCCATGCATTAAACCGAGCACCGTAATCAGCATCAGGATACATCCTTCCATATTTCTTCATGGCATCAATAAAGTCGTCTTTTTGTCCCCCATTCATAATCGCTTCTGCAACAGCACAGGTCATAACCGTGTCATCTGTAAAAAAGCAGTCCTTCCGAAATAAAGGAAAGTCCTTCGTTTTGATATTGTTCCATTCGTAAACAGAACCTACAATATCTCCAACAATTGCTCCTAGCATAAGATTCCTCCTTGTGACATATCAGATTTATTAAACATTCCCAATGGTTAACTCTTTAAAAACGGTGCCACCAAATCAATCCACTCTTGAGGCAGGTAAGCTGACAAATAGCCGTGATTATAGCCCTTTGCTTCATACAAAATCGTATTTGGATGTAGCTGATGAAATAATTTCGCTGATTCTTTCACACAGTTCAATTCTTTTTCACCATAGATATACAGAACCTGAGCCTTGCTAGCAGAAATCATATCTTTCAGCTTGTAATGCCCCATATAGTTTTTGTAAATGGTCACCAATGTTTTAACAGGCGTCCTTGGTAGATCCTCCAAATAATAAGCTTTTATTTCTTTTGAATAAGCTAGTTTAGGATAGAGTTTGTTCATCATGCTTAACTGAAGTTTGCAAGAGAATTTATTGAACATCAGTTTACCAAATAGAGACACTAGAAAGATGCTGATTTTAGATAACATTGGTTGAGGAATACAGAGGCTTCCGTCTATGATGGCCTTCTTAGCAATTTCACTGTCTAAAGACAAAAGCTCCATGGCAATTTGACCACCAAGTGAAACACCACCGATTGCAAACAATTTCCCACCACAGTTTGCTTTGATATAGTCCAAGATTTCCAATGCAGAATCTTCAGTAGAAACATAAGCAAGTTGATATTCCTCGCCGTGACCATTCAAAGTAGGTAAAATAACACGGTATTTTTCTGACAAGATTCGTGCTTGACGAAGATAATTCCACCAAGAACTGCCACCACCGTGTATCAGTAAGATAGGAGGTAAATTCTTATCACCAAATTCATGGAATTTCATGTTTAAACTCCTTACTGTAGGACTTTCACTAGCTAATTTTCCTTGTTCAATCAGCTCTTAAAAGCAGTACCACACACTCGACATAAAACCAGTGAACACTATGTATGCCAAGTGAACATGTATGTGGGAACATGTCTATAAACCTTTTGACAATAGCATAAGGTTATCGTTAAAAGGTATTACCCCGACAAACTGTGATTTACTCATTTCATTAAATCAGCTATTTCTTTCTTCCCATACGCCTTTACATTCTGAATTACATTCTGTTTCCTCTTTATTGATTCAAACAATGATATATCTAGTACATTTGCGAATTCTTCAAACTGAACCTGCCCGATTCTTCTTATTTCTTTAAGTTTCTCGGCATCTCTTACCTTTCTTTCTGCCTCACTCTTGGGGTATCCTTGCCCAAATGGCTCCGAGAAAAGAGCTTCTATTGTTCTTTCAAGATTTTCAGTACCTGACCATGTATAATCTTCACCTAATGGTAATGATATCGCATTTCCATTATTAATCTGAGCAAATAAATAGGCATCATTCGGTGTAGGTGCATACCCGCAAATGACATCAGGCATACTATTACAAGCAAGCATCATTCCTTGTCCGGAAGAACAGCCCGTAACAACGAAATCAACTGTCCTACTTGCCAACAAGATACCTATAAGAATAGAAATCTCTATATACGAGTATTTTTCATTTTCTTCCAACGTACAGCCAAAATTTATAACCTCAGATTTCTTTGGAGCATACTTTAATACAGCATCATAGATTAATTGATTTTTAGTCGCTTGCGAACTTGCTTGAATAACTCCGATTCTCATCATTTCACCTACTACTTCTAATTTAATTATTTCTTTTTCTTTGGTATAGTTCCCTTTTTTCAACTTTATAGCTGATAATTGTCACTTAATAAATTTACTTGCTAACTTGTAAACTTGTTAAACTTCTTTACTCTTAACATCCCAATCATTAACTTGCCCCCTAAATATCATTCCAATTTTCAAGATAATTCTTGATAGGTATTAATAAAGAATTGAATTTGTTATAATATGAGAAAAATAATCTTGACATTTTTTCAAATTGATATTTAAACTCTTTTATTATTCAACTTTTTCTCAATCAAATACCAACTAGGAATGATTTGCTTCATATCATCATACCATTCTAAAATTTCCTTAGCTTGATTTTGCATTACTGATATTTCTTCAACTCCGTAAGGAACAGACCATGGAAGAGCACCAACTATGTTATTTACAATATAGATAGCAAGAAGTTTCCAAAATAAATCTGGAACCTTATGATCAAAATATCCATCTATCATACCAGAGGCAAAAGAAGGTGAAACTTGAGCTGACCACACAATACGATTGAATTCCTCCCAAGGATCTCCAAGGTCAAATCGATCAAAGTCAATGACATAAATATTACGATCTTCACCAATCATGAAATTCCCGATATGATAATCTCCATGTTGAAAAACCTGAGGTCTATCTTTTAATAATTCTCTATTTGCATTTAAAAAATCAATAAAAATCTGACCATTTTCGTATTGAACGGGGCATTCTTTGTATTTTTTGATTTTTTCATCAATTTTACGATTAAAAAAGGGTTCCCAATCTTCACGAACTTCTGTAACAGGAAGTGAATGAATTTTTCGAAGTATATTTCCTGCTTTTACTCCGTAAGTGTATTGTTGTTCTTGCGAAACAGTTAAAATGGTTTCACTTGCATCTTTCCCGTCTATCCATTCGTGTAAAGAATGTACTTCGTCATCGCAGAGTTCTATGCTAATTGGTCTACACATTGGAACTCCAAGAGAAGCTACTTTCTCCATCATATCAAATTCAAATTTTTTAGAATCTAACTTCTCCTTATCAGAAACACGCAAGAAATATTTTTGCTGATTTTGATCTGTCACATAATATTTTTTATCATCTGACCAGCCTTTATTTATGACTATCTTACTACTAAAATCCATCAAGCACTCTCCGATTCATTTCACAACACTTTTTGCAGTTTTCACTAGTAACCTATCCAGTTCGTCTACGCTAGCTTGATTATTTTATGAATAATATTTTTACTGCTTCTTAGTTGCTGTCGATTTTAAACTACCTATATTCTATCACAAAAACACAAAAAAAGCCTTACAATCAAGGCTTTTCTATACTTTCACAAATAATCCTAATAAATTTCCATTCA
Organism: Streptococcus mitis; assembly: GCF_013305725.1. Lineage (NCBI taxonomy): Bacteria > Bacillati > Bacillota > Bacilli > Lactobacillales > Streptococcaceae > Streptococcus > Streptococcus mitis. Next base: position 1,014,357 of record NZ_CP047883.1, on the reverse strand, counting down.
ATTTCTTCTAAGCATCTTTTCTAAAAAATAAATTGACAATCTCATCTTCTGAAAAGCCTAGCTCACCAAGTTTTTCAAACAAAGTTTTCACTAGCTTGTTAGATTCTTGACATCTTAACTCCTTTATTTCTTGCTCTCTTGCTATGACAAAATATCCTAATGTTCCACAGCTAATAACCAAATTCTGTTCTTCGAGAACTTTCATTGTTTTTTGGACAGTTGACGGATACACTTCTCGTTTTCTGCTAATCTCCTTATTGAAGGAATTTGTTGTTCAGGTGCATAATCACCTCTTAAAATCGTCGTTCTTAATTTTGATGCAATTTGTAAATATAGATGGTGTTTCATTTAATCTTTTTATTATCACTTTCCCTAACAAACTTCCAATATGCAGAATAGGGGATAACTGTAGCTAGTAGAAGATAGTATTTATTTGCAAACATATCTGCTTCTCCTTTTGCATTGAAATGAATCGGAACTTTTTCTGGCAGAAATCTACAAATAACAACTATTATAGCTAGCATTACTAATAACACCAAAATATCTTTTATCAGTCTGTTTTTCATCTTATTTTTCTCCTTTAACTAGATAAAATTTGACTTGCTTATTGTTAAATAAACACCCATTGTAATAATCAATAAAACTACTGATACTACCTGTAAAACAAATATAATCGGAAGATTAAACAGCCAATTAAGCAAAAGTGGCGTAATAAGCGCAATCATACCAATAATTCCAGTTACAATAACAGGAAGACTTTGTTTGACAACTATCATCTCACTGTCCCAATCATAGTTAGGATATTTTTTATTTAATGCAATTCCGATTACAGTTATAAAAAAGGAGTAACATATAGGAACAATAATTAGGTTCGTGACTTGAATGAGATTCATATCTAGTTTTAGCACAAATACAGATATAGAAATCATATATCCAATCAAATGAAGTGTAAGATTAACAGCTATCTTAGCATTTAAAATCATTCTTACCTCAACCGGAGAACTTTTCAAAATCCAAATATTTTTACCCTCTAAAGACATAGATGAAGCTGCTGGACAACTGAGTGAAAGCATAGATGAAATAAAGACGGGAGCTAAGTTTGAAAGATACTCATTTATATTTTCAATTCCTGCAGAATTTCCTATTTGCTCTACAGAATTAAACAGGAAACATATACTAAAGACACATAAAAGAATCACTCCAAGCCCAGCATTCAAGACTGCCATATAAGAACTTAAAAATCGTCCAAGCTCTTTTTGATACAAAGCAAAAAATACCGATTTTCTTTCATAAGATACTTTGCCATTAGCATATCTTGATTTTGTATTGGCAAGTGTATTAAGTAGTCCATACTTCAACGAAGCAATTTTGACAAATAGATAAAAGACGACTATTGAAAGAACTATATAAAATCCCATCCCATAGTACATTGGAAAATTGTAGTATGACATAAATAGTCTAGAAATTGGATACAGTCCAATAATTTGCTTAGCCAGAGTAACCCCAATACTACTTTCATCACCTGATTGCAAAGCTGATAATGCAAAATATCCAATTATACCTAACATCGCAAATGAAAAAATAAGAGAGATAACATTTTTTCTTTTAAAAAAAGATGAAGCGACAACAATAACGATTCCCATGCATGTCGCTATACACATGGGGATCAAAGGGGCAAAAATTATAGAAGTAAAATACAATATAATCTGTAGGAGGTTTAAACTTCCGTTCAAGCCCCATACAATTCCACCTGGAAGCATAAACATCAAGCCTATTAAAAAATTCAATAAGTACATAAACATGAACTTGCTGGTGATAATATACGAACTTTTAACAGGTAAGGATAGGAGAATTTCCATATCTCGACTGCCAAATAAAATGCCATTCGAATAAAAGATAGTCAAAAATAATATTGAAAAACTTGATACAGAGACCATATATGCCGGTATCAAGTCCTGCTGTCCGACGTATACCAATGTTTTCGCTGTTAGTATATTATAAACAAAGCAAAATAAGGAAAGAGTTATTATACCAAAACTCGCAATAGCCATTGAACTTTGTTTTTTATTTCCTGAATCTCTAATCTCGTTAATAGGAAAGAAATTAATCAATTGCGCTTTAAGCAATATCCAAATGTTACTCATTGTCCTGCACCTCCATGAAAAATGCCTCCAATGATTCATCACCTTTGACGTCTCCTGTATTGCCACTTGCAATTAACTTTCCATTTTTGATAATGGCAATCTTATTACATAATTTTTCCGCAACATCCAATACATGGGTTGAAAAGAAAATAGCACCTCCATCTGAAACACACTCATGCATAATTTTCTTTAGTAGGAAAGTTGCTTTGGGATCTAGCCCAACAAAAGGTTCATCTAAAATCAACAGTTTGGGAGAATGTACAAGTGCAGAAATAATGGCTGTTCGTTGCTTCATACCATGTGAATATGAAGAAATAATCCCCGAAAGATGCTCAGTCATATCAAATAAATCACCGTATTTTTGGATTCTCTCCCTGCGTATTTTTGTAGGAATTTCAAACAAGTCAGCAATAAGATTAATATATTGAAGTCCTGTCATATGTTCATACAAATCTGGATTATCTGGGATATACGCCATCATTTTTTTACAAATAACAGGTTCTTCTTTAATAGAATGACCGTTGATAATTATACTTCCGTCTTCAAAATCATGGATACCGACAACTGCCTTTATCGTTGACGTTTTTCCCGCACCATTTGCTCCAATAAAACCATAAATATCTCCAGGCTGTACTGAAATAGATAGGTTATCCACAACCTTCTTATCCCCATAACTTTTACTAAAATTCTTTATCTCTAACATATTTTCTTCTCCATTGACAATTTGTCAGTTATATTTTGAAATAATACCGATAGCTTGTTTTGATTTAGCTATCGGTACATAGTTCTCTTTACAAACATTCTATCTTTTTTTAATTGCTAAAGAGTCCTTTTGTATTTAGATTTTGTTCCAGCATTATCTTAAATGCATTCAAGTAATCTTTGACAGGTTCTTTCTTTGAAGTTATGATACCTATGTTATTTGAAACAAAAACATAGGCTGTCATCAGAAATTCTGCTGTTTCTGATGGATATTTTACAGAAAATACTTTTTCTGAGATGCCTTGATTTATTATCCTCTCAAAATATATAGTCAGTTTTTCAATGAGCTTATGAGATAACTTATCTAACATATAACGATTTTCTTCAAGATCAACCGTCTTTTGTAACTCAGTTCCTTCCGCTGAAACGTTATCTGTAGAGATTATTGTGGCATCTATAAAGGCTCTTATTTTTTCAATAGCAGTTTTGTCGTCATCATTGACAATCACATGAATATCTCTCAATAATTTCTCTGAATAACGTTCCACAAGACAATACAGAATATCTTCTTTGTTCTTAAAGTGATAGTATAACAAACCTCGTGATATATTTACCTTATCGACTATATCCTGAGTTGTTGTGTTCGCATATCCTTTCTCCATAAAGAGGAGCATAGCAGCATCCATAATCTCAGCCCGTCGAATTTCCGGATCTTTTACATCTCGCATTTTATTCCTCCTGATTATAAATTATACTACTCTACTGACAAATTGTCAATTATAAAATTACCTTTTTGAGGATACCAAAAAAATCCTTGACACCAAGGATTTTTCGTCAACATTTTTTCTAAGCTCGTACAAGCAGTGATACCGCCTCCACGTGGTGCGTTTGTGGGACTCAAAAGGTTTGGGGAATCTTTTGAGGATTAACTACGTTTCTCTAACAAACTTACACACTCCACGTGGAGTGATGTGTGGTAACTTATCATCATTATACTTGTTGTATTTCTTAACAAGACCTTTCATCATACCATTATAGTCACTCGCCACTTTTGGATAGTTCTTTCTATTAAGAAAGAGGAAATCACTATATCCATCAATCTCAACACGCTTATCATTCTTTCGATTCGCTAACACTCGCTTAAATGCTTGATAGGCTTCTTCAACCATAGGAACTTGACGTTCACCACTTTTGGTCTTTGGTGTTTCAATGTAGTACCCAATTTCAGTATCTCTCAATAGCTGATGGTCTATATTGACAAGACGATTCTCAAAATCTAAATCTGGAAGTGTCAAACCACCAAACTCTGAAATACGAAGACCTGTTTTTAAGAGTATCAGAATTTCATCATAATTTTTGCTGTAGGTTTTATCAGCTTTCGCAAAGGCTAACAGTTTTTCTTCCTGTTCTCCTGTTAGTACGGTCTTAGGGACAGTATCATCATCAAGAACTGCATTCAGTTGAAAGTCAAATGGATTCTTCCGAACACAATCATCTTGTATCGCAATGTAGAATGAAGCCTTTAAAGAACGTTTATAGTTATTGATGGTTTGATAGGCATAACCATTTTCACTCATTCTAATCGCCCATTCTTTAGCGTCTGATGGTTTAATACTATCAATACTTCTTGCACCTAACTTGTCTTTCTTCAAAATATCCATAAGATATTTGCGTCCAGTTTCAGTATTTTTTCTAACCTTTGGTCTTTGAGCGTTCTGTTTTGCGTAAAGCTGGCAGAGTGTCATTTTCTTTCCTACAACATCAATACCATCATGAATGTCTTTCTGTAACTCTGCGATTTTCTCCCTAAGTGAGATACAATCACGCTTTCCTGCTGGTACTCTGTCTGTAGCCACAAGTTTCCACGAGTAAACAAATTGCGGTTCTCCAAATGAATCTGTATATTTGTATAAGTATCTTCCGTCTTTTCGTTGGCTCTCTCCAGTCTTTAAAATTCGACCTTTATTGTCACGTCTTTTTTCTGACATGGCATTTGCTCCTTTCCATTATGGAAAGAGCCCTGATACGACTTAATACTATTTTATCATATACAAGACCCTTTGGCTACGCTAGATTGCGTTCAATGTATCTATAATTTTTTCAAATTGTTTTCGTTTAACCTGAATACGATTGCCATTCATAATCAGCCAGTTTGCATTTTTATTTTCTTCTGCCAAACGACGCAGCTTGTTTTCGCCAATACGAAAATATTTTGACGCTTCTTCAATAGTTAGGGTATAACGCTCCCAAATCGGAATGTCAGTCTGCTTCATAAAATCCTCCTTTCCAAATCACTTATTGGATTTCATAAAAGTTGTTTTACAAGCAATCGAACAGCTCTAGCAAAGCTCACGGGAGTTCCACCCCTGCATGGTTCTCATGTAGCCATACTCATTGCCTGCGACGCTTTTAACGCTCGGACTATTGACTGTATGGGAGTATCATTATCACGATAAGAAAGTCGTCGCTGGCAATCCTGCTAAAGATTGTTTTTCGGAACACTAACTGAAACGCTCGCTATCTTTAGAAGATAGGTCATGGCGGTTAGCTCCGTTGGCTCTTTTCTTATCGAAACGTATTCAATTACTTTTATTCAGTTTTCAAAGAACAATGGCTCGTTAGCCTATCAAAACACATTGAAAGCTCAATATGCTTTGATGGAATAACAAACCTCCCTGTTCGGGAAGCGTGGAATAGTATGGCACGCTTCCACGAAAAGAGAGAGGTTATTACTTAATTTCAAATGACAGAATCTTTGTAATCAGTCTGGTTTCCATTCTTCCACGTAAGACTTCATCAACGACCATACTTTGATTGCCATATTCATCTTTCATAAGTCGTAGGGAACGTTTCGTTATGTACCCTCTGTAATGATGTAGAATCTGGTTAATCGCTTCTGTATCGCCATCTGTTGCCTTTACAATGAGAGGAAAGGGAATCATAGGATATTGTGTTTTCATTCTTCAAATTCCTCCATAAACTTTTTGATTAAGGCTAGTCCACTGGTTCTATGCCGATAGACAGTAGAACGGTTCAATTTCAACAGGTCTGCAATTTCTGAATCGCTCATGTCCATAAAGTAAAACAGCAGTAGAATTTCACGTTTCTTGTCTGGCAACTCACGTAATGCTTCACTCAATAAATCATTTTCAACACCAACTGATATTCCATTGAGTGTAAAAATCTGAAAGTCAGTTGAATAGTTATCTGTTGTCGCAAACTGGCTAACAAGATAATCGCCAACATCAGAAAAGGACACTTCACGCTTTGCGATCCTTGAAAGATAAAGCAGATAATTCTTTCGCTCGTCTTCCATAGCACGTTTACAGATATAGTCAAACTGATTTTCTATTGTGGTCTGAAAAAAAGATGGTTTCATGTTTCTCACCCCCTTTCTGTCTAGGAAAGGAAGTGAGCCTTGCTCTTTTATCTCCTTTCACTCTTAGTCCCAATGTGAAAGGGGGATTTGTTGCATTACTGATGAATAAACTTTGTAAAAAAGTTCTGAATAACCAAAAAAGCACACAAACAGATTGATTTCTCTGTTTACATGCTTTTATTTTTCTATCTATATGATTTATAAAACCACATTGGTGGACGTACTTATCTATTGCAGATAGACGACTTTTTTTGATAAATACTCAATGTGGGGAACTTGATTGTATGTGATATACTTCATGGCGACTTTGACCTCCAACAAACCGCCATTTGGAAGTAAGATACAATATTTTAACAGCATAAATAGCACTACCATATAACGGTTTTTTTTATTGGCGTTTAGTAGTGCTTTTTATTAAATATGAACCTATAAACTATATAACATGTTTTTCTATACCTGTTTCTAATTCAATAGGAACAGTAAAATGTATAGAGGTGGTCTACTATGCGTAAAAAAGAAGATAAATATGATTTTAGAGCCTTTGGTTTAGCCATTAAAGAAGCTCGATTGAAACGAGGTTTAACTCGTGAACAAGTGGGAGCATTGATTGAAATTGACCCACGTTACTTAACTAATATTGAAAATAAGGGGCAACACCCCAGCATACAAGTTCTTTATGACCTTGTATCGTTACTTCATGTTTCCGTTGATGAATTTTTCTTACCTGCTAATAACTTGGTAAAAAGCACCCGACGATTACAGATAGAGAAATACATGGATAGCTTTACAGACAAAGAACTATCCTTAATGGAATCTTTAGCCAGCGGTATCAACGAAGCAAGAAACATCGAAGACTAATTAAAAGAATCCATACATAACGGAAAGAGCCGATAAAATGAGATTGTATTAATCTCATTTTATCGGCTCTGCGTCTTTGCGTCTGGCTCTGTAATCACAGTTACTTTGAACTGCTTTATTTCAATTAAATTTTCTTGTCTGCATTTCGGACAATAGAGGGGGAATTTTTTTAATTCAGTATCTTCCCTTATCTTTAATCGTGTTTTATTTCCACATACAGGACACAATATCCACTTGTAGTTTATAATAACTATCTCCTCCTTTACACTTTAATTCAAATCTTTATTAAAGAATATTTCATCTTATTTAACAAGAAACCATATTTATATAACAACATAAAATACACTAAGTTATTTTATTGAACATATATCGTACTTTATCTATCCGACTATTTGGACGACGGGGCTGGCAAACAGGTTCACCGGTAGTAACATGGTACCCTTTTAACTCTGTTAAACAAACACTACGTCCATTTGTAAAGAAAGTTAAATCACTACGATATTCTTGAATACACCGAGCAGGGATTTCTCCACTAAGAATGACCTCATTATTTTTCAATTGAGTGTCTACGATGTTCGCACAATATTTAGGAGCATCGTTGTATGCTCGTGAAAGATATTCCTGTGGCGCATAAATTTTAAAACTAAGATATGGCTCTAACAATTCTGTTCCAGCTTTTTTTAAGACTTGTTCCAATACAATAGGAGCAAGCATCCGAAAATCTGCTGGGGTACTAACAGGGCTATAGTATAAGCCATACTTAAAACAGATTTTACAGTCCGTCACATTCCAACCATACAATCCTTGTTCACAGCCATAGCGTATCCCCTCCATAACTGCATTTTGAAACGATTGATTTAAGTATCCAAGAGAAACCGAGCTCTCATACTGTACTCCGCTCCCTAATGGAAGCTGTGCTACAGATAGACCAATGGAAGCCCAGAAAGGATTTGGCGGCACTTCGATGTGAATGGTATATTCTGCATTTTTTAACGGTCTCTCTATATAAATGACTGTAGGCTCTTTTAGTTCTATCTCCACATGATACTTTTCTTGCAACAGTGCACTAATCACTTCCATTTGTACTTTCCCTAAGAAAGAAAGTATAATTTCATGTGTCGTAGAATCCACGTAATATCGTAGAAGCGGATCACTATCTGAGATTTCCAAAAGGGCATCAAGCAACATTTCTCTCTGTTCAGGTTTACTCGGTTCAACAGTTGTTTGTAGTAGAGGGTGCGGATTTTCAATCTTTTTTCTCTGTGGCAATAGTTTTGTATCTCCAAGAACACTATTTAACTTCAAAAACTCATTTTGCAAAATAACAATTTCCCCGGAATAAGCCTTATCAATTTTACATAATTCACCATTTATTGAAGTATACATTTCTGTAATTTTTATTTTTTCCTTTTCCGATATTCTAACCGAATCTCGTAAATGTAGTACTCCACTATAAAGACGTATATATGCAAGACGCTGTCTTTTTTCCGAATACTCAATTTTGAAAACTTTTCCGCAAAGTTCAGACTGACCTCGATGTGTTGATGAATAAAATTTATTCGTAATCACTTCTATAAGGTTATCAATCCCTATATTGTTTTTTGCACTTCCGTGATAAACAGGGAACAGAGAACAATTCTGAAATCTTATGCTTTCCTCTTGTTCGAGTTCCAATGCTTCTAATGATTTACCGGACATATATTTCTCTAAAAGGTCATCGTTTCCCTCTATTACCGTATCCCATTGTTCAGATTCGGTAAAGTTCGTCACACACATATTAGGATACAGTTCTACCTTCTGTTTGATTACAATTTCGGCAGAAAGTTTCTCTTTAATATCCTGATAAACCGTTGATAAATCAATTCCATTTTGGTCAATCTTATTGATAAAAAAGATTGTGGGAATCCCCATTTTCCTAAGTGCATGAAATAATATACGAGTTTGTGCTTGTACGCCATCTTTTGCAGAAATCAGTAGAATTGCCCCATCTAAAACTGATAATGAACGATATACTTCTGCTAAGAAATCCATATGTCCTGGCGTGTCTATGATGTTCACCTTCGTATTTTCCCACTGAAAAGAGGTTATTCCTGTCTGAATTGTAATTCCTCTCTGACGTTCTAAAAGCGTATTATCCGTCCTCGTTGTACCTTTGTCCACGCTTCCTAATTCTGTAATCGCTCCACTGTTATATAATAAGCTTTCTGTTAAGGTAGTTTTTCCTGCATCAACATGAGCTAAAACTCCAATATTAATAATTTTCATGTGATTTTCCTCCATTCAAAAACCCAAAAGGGCATAAAAATCCCAGTGATAAATACTTTTATCACTGGGATTTTTATGCATAACCATAGGCATACAAAGCATACAGATATTCTCCGGATACTTTAGAATCACATGATAAAGGTATTCTTAAACTGGGTACAAAAAACTAAGCCCTCCTAAAAAAGGACATCCAATTATTTGTTCCCACTATCAAATTGACAGTTTATTTAAGAATACCTTGCCGCATATTTATTAACTCCTTTTAAATAGATACTTAAATAATAGCACGTAAGAGCATATTTGTCAAGGAATCTCCAATTTTTTATCAAAGAGAGTACGTGATTACAAAATAGCTGTAATAATGTACCAATATTTGTTATTCTATAATCTTCCAATTACTCCCGTTCTTTTCAAGTACCAAATCAAATTGAGATACCTGCGTTGCTTTGGTCTGCTGGTCGATATACTCCACTGTCAGCGATACCGTGACTTGATTATCCTTACGATTGTGAATAGGATTTACCAGTTCTTGAAAGATGTACTCTTTTCCGATTGGTTTTAATATCCCGTCATTCACATAGTAGGAAAGTTCACTGGCTGTCGCTGTAGGATAGAGCTTGAAGAACGTCGTTAAAAACTCATTGATTTCATTGGTTGTAATGGAATCAACCGTCCCCTCACTTTCAATGGCTTTTGGTTTATAACTTGATTTCTTAGGTATGTTGGTAATGGTCGGATTCTTAACCAGTACCATATTTCCAGAACCATCTACATAGACACTCACTATATAAGCAGAGTGGACGGTCTTTGTATTTTCTCCCTCTGTAATGAGCTGGTCTACACTGTAGGTTACATTAAACTCATTGTCGCCAGTTGGCTCTACCGTCCATATCTGAAATCCTCTTACAGAAGACGATACAGGAATATCTTTGCGTACTGTATCAACATTGAGAGCTTGAAGTTCATCTGTCAGATAGCCTTTTAGACTTTCCATTCGATTATCAATGGACTTATCGGATTGCTCCCATGAATAGTAGACTTTCGCAAAGTTCTCTACAAAATTTTCTACATGATGAGTATCAACGTATTCCTTTTCTATGATAGTTGTTTCGTGAATAGTATGAGTATCTATAGCTGTAAAGTGCTTGAATATCGCAAAGCTGAAACTAAGCCCTAAAAGTACCCACAAGGCAATCACAACCTTTTTATGAGGATTGACCTTATAGACACGAGGTTTCTTTTCCTTTGGTATCTGTTTTTCTTTATTCTGATTTTTTCTAAATTTCATCATTAAATCTTCCTTTCTCATTGTTTGATTCGTCCTGCTCCCACTAAATGCTGTTGCCAGTAGGGGCTTGTTAAGTCGGCATAACCGATTGGGTCGCCTGCATGAAACATACGGTTATTGCCAAGGTATATCCCAACATGAGTAATATAAGAGCCAGCGTTATAGGTAGAATGAAAGAAAACCAAATCGCCGGCTTTTGCTTCCAATAATGGGATATGCCGGGTTACATCATATTGCTGTTGTGCTGTTCGTGGTAAGTTGATTCCAGCTTTTCCATACGTCCATTGTGTCAGTCCGCTACAATCAAAAGAGGTAGTCGGGGAAGCTCCGCCATAGACATACTTCCAGCCTTCAAATTTCAGAGCTTCGTCCATGATGGCTTGTACTGTATCATCATTAAACTCTGTTGTGACAAGATATGTAGCTTTGCCATAATATATAAAACACTATGGCAAATATCCGCTAAAATAAGGGTATTGGGGCTAACCTCTTTTATAATTTCATAAATTTGTTGATAATTAAATTCATTTCCATACGATGAAGCACCAATAATAATCAATTTAGGTTTATATTTATCTAATAATTCCTTTAATTCGATATAATCAATATTTAAATCATGATCTAAGTGATAATATTTTACAGTACCTTTGCCTGTATAAGTGTGTGAAATATGTCCTCCGTCTTTTGGAGATAACGATAAAATATAATCGTCACTTTCTAAAACACAATTATAGACTATTTGGTTAGCCTGAGTTCCTGAATGTGGTTGCACATTAACTCTATAATCACCAGGATTTAAATCAAAAAGTTGAAGACACAATTCTTCTGAATATATTTCAATATTATCCAATGAAGTACAATGAGGAAAAAAGCGTTTTTCAACAGCTCCCTCTGTTGGCAGAGTAGCGAGAGGGAAACTTTGAATCTCTAATACTTCGGTGAATGGATAGCTAATACATGCAGCAAGATTTATTACGCTATTCTGTTCTTGGTTATATGAATCAAGAATTTTATTTAACTTCTGATAGATTTCACCTTCAAATTTATTAATTTTATACACTGACTTCTCCTATCGATAACAATTTATTATCGCTATACAAAGCACCTAAATAGGTTTATAATAGCATGATTATTGATAAAGGAGATTTTTATGGATTATAAACTTATTTCTACTTACTTAGATTATTGCAAAACTCATAAGCGTTTGAGTTCGCACACGATTCGCGCTTATAAGAATGATCTTATGCAATTTTATAACTCAGACTATGATAATGTCGAATCCTATATAGAACAGTTGACACGATCTAACATAAAAACGAATACATTAAGAAGAAAAATTGCTTGTATGAAGGTGTTTTATAACTATCTAAAATACCAGAACATAATTGAAGAGAATCCCTTCAATCAATTGCGCTTTCAATTTAGAACTGAAAAAGTATTGCCTAAAACGATTCCGTATGACATTCTGAAAAGCATTTTTATATATTTAGAACGGAAAGTAATTGTATCTAAAACTGACTATCAAAAACAACACGCTGAAAGAAATCTACTAATTATTTCACTTTTACTTTCAACAGGCATCAGAATTTCTGAACTTTGCCACATTCATCTCAAAGATATTAATCTTTCCAATAAGACACTCCATATTATAGGAAAGGGTAAGAAAGAACGTATCCTATTTTTAGGAGATCAAAAAACATTCAATTTATTAGAAACATATATAAATAAAACAAGAAATGAATCAAATGATTTCTTGTTTCCAGGGAAACATTCTCTTAAACCATTGTCAGAGCAAAGTGTACGTTTAGTTATAAAGAGAATCGTTGAACAAAATAGCTTATCTAAAACTATTACACCACATATGTTTAGACATAGCTTTGCGACAATGCTTCTAGATAATGATGTAGATATTCGATACATTCAACAAATTCTTGGACACAGTTCTATATCAATCACACAAATCTATACTCACGTATCTCATTCAAAACAAAAAGAAATACTTAGTTCTTTTAATCCTGTATCAGCGATTCATTCTGAAATCGAATAAGAGAACTTTCCAAAGCCTACAGTTTAGTTCATCTAAAATTAATTTTTGTAGTTCGAATTTAGTTAATAGATTTTATGCTCAACAAAATCAAAAAACATATAAAACTTCACTTTGAATCAGCATTTATAATATATTCTGTATTTAAGAACTCCATAATTGTTTTTCTAAAATATATCTTTCAAATATCCTTAAATATAATAAAAAGAGATGGGCAAAATCTCAATTCCTGAAGAAAATGGAGTAAATCTTCCCACAAGAAAACGCATAATTTCAAGTTTTTCAACACCTGAGATTATGCGTTTTTTGGTTCTAAAAAATTTTCGCCCACCTTAATTAAACAACTAACAAAAGTTATAAGTAGACTATATTTTAAAATTTGTGTTCTAACAACTATTTCAATTAGTTAAATCTTTAAATCTTTCTTCTCCAGATTTAAGCATCTCTTTCTCTACCTGACTCCACTCCCCAAACAGTAACTCTTGAAGAATATCTGCTGCTGAAATTTTATCTTCTCTTGAATCATATACACAACCTCTATCTCGTTGGTAAATTTGAATTCTTTCAAAGATAGCTAGTTCTTCCAATTGTCGTGTATTATCAACTAGATGATTTACAATGAAATCATGATGTTCTTTTGGAGTTGCGCGTGCTTGATTTGGGTTAATAGCGTACAGTTCTTCGTATCGGATAAGGGTGCTCAGATAGGACAGCTTAGGCTTTGTCGCAATCAAGGCTAATTGTATTTCATATCCCCTACTTTTCAAGAGTTGTGCTGTTTTCTTTGGAACATCAATAGTTCGTAAAGTTCCCTCTATCAAAAGATTGTATCCCAAATGACTCAATTCTCTTACTAAAGACTCTACCATTTTACCTGCAAAATATTTGGTGTATTCAACACTGTCTTTGCCATATTCTTGCTGAAGTTCTAAATAGTGTGGATGCTGAGAACGAAAACTATCTCCATCTATGATAACAATATTTCCTTGAAATTCTTTCTGTTTAATTCGATGAATTGTAGTCTTACCGGCACCACTTTGCCCTCCGAGCAAAATCGCTATAGGTTGCTTACTGGACTTTTTTCCTCTTGTCAGTGAACGAAGATTCCGTGCTAGAGCATGTTTGAATTCACTGTCAGTATAATCTTGGATTTCCACTAGGCTACCATCCGTTTTTCAGATATCTCTAACATACGTTCAATTCCATCCAAATAGCCGCTATATCTCTCTATTTCATCAAAAGTTTCTACTAAATAGATATTCGTATGAATCAAGTCAGATAGATCATCACTCATTAAAATCCAAGGATTAGATTCATCATCAATGCTAATTCCCTGACTATCTTGATAACGATAGAGTCGAGATAAAAGATTAGCACCTCTTTCTTTCACAATTTCAATTTTTAAAGTCAATTCATAGTCTTCAACAGGATTCAGCATTTTATCTTCTCCTACAATATCGACATAAGATACATTAAACTTCTGACAAATGATGTCTATTAATTCGGTAGAGACTGAACTCGTTCCATTTTCATAACGACTCAGACTATTTCGTGAAATACCTACAATCCGTGCAAATTCGGGTTGTGTTAAGTCATGTGTTTTACGTAAGGATTTTATGTTCTTTCCAATCATGGCAAACTCCTTTATTTTTCTAAATCCATTATAGCATAAAAAAGCAGAACGCACCAAAATTGGTGCGTTGTTTGTTGTTTTTCTAGCCTAAACTTTACTTCTAAAAAAGCCACCTTAAAGAGTAATTCCTTTTTCGGTGGCTTTTCAAAATACTATACAATAAAATACTCTTGTTTAATTTTTGTAAGCAGGTTGTTAGCAACCGAAGTTACACCAACATGCATCAGTTCAGGATCAGAATAATCTAGATTACGAGCATAGCCTTCTGCAACAGTCTGAGCAATACGCTCATCCAATTTATAATTAGAGGCTTTTAATAGTGCTTGAAATAATTCTGAACTATATAGTTTAATATTATTTTCCAACGATACTACTGCCATTTTTGTAACTCCTCTCCTGTCTTTGATTGATAAACTTTCTCTATTTTCATTATATCACAAAAAGATTGGTTGTGAATGGATAATTGTTTAAAAGAATAGGGTTTTCTAAACTCAGCAAGCATTTCTTCTTTTGTAATTTCATTCTGACGAAAACGAGCTAAAGCTTGGGTTGGATTGTCATCAGTCTGAACACCATAGATAAAATCAAAATGGTGTTGTAATTCATCTGGATTTTCCCGATTTTGAACGACAAATTCCGCAAAATCTAAATCTGACTCTGACTTTTTATGTTTTGCAAAATAGTGACAATGATAGTCAGGGTTCTTAAAAATTTCTATAAAATTTGAAATACGAAATTCTACTATAATTCCTACTTCTTCTTCTGAGTCAAAAATATTATTATTAGAAGTGCTTCGATTTAATACTTCAACTTGCTTGTTAATAAATTTTCTAGCTTGTTCAAAGTCAGGTGTGATATAGAAACCAGGTCCAAAGTCTAGCTCACTTCCTAAATTAAATTTAACATCGATTCCTTTTTTTAAGGATTCTAAATGTCTCAATAATGTAGCATGAAACCACTGCGTCTGACCTAGTTGCTTTTCCTGCTTGGTAGTCAACTCCAAAATATTTACTTCCTTCTCTAGTCTATACTAAAAGTATAACACAAGACTTTATGCAAGTAAAAGAAAATTTTATAAAACCATTTATTTCATTCCATTTTTCCTAAATCTCTCTAAATTCTTCTCCAATTGTTCTTTATGAAGTTGGTTCTTAGCTTCCTTTAATGTGTCGTCCAAAGTTTCTTCTCTGTAAGTTGCTTCTGTTTTTAGCTGTTCGGTTTCTTGATCTGGAGTGAAAATAATATCTAGCAGTCGGTCTATTTTTTCAAGATCTTGGACAGACATATCAGATAGTCTATGAATTAGCTTTTTAAATACATCACTATTGTCGTGATTTTTCTTAAAAAATGTTGTAAACATCTATAACCTCTCAAAAAAAAAAGCAGCCTATCAGGACTGCTTAGTGTAATTCGGAAATCGCATCATAAATGGACTGCAATTTCTTATTTTCTTTATTCTTTGTGTCAATCAACGTATGTAGCTCTTCAATTTTCTTTTGACTACTTTGAATATCGCTATTGTTATCCGCAATAAGTCTTTTAAGATGTTGCTGATAACTTGTAGTGATATCTGTCTCTTTTCCTGTTCTAACCTCTGTAACTTTGGGTTTAGAACTAGAATTTGATTCCGTCACAGGTGCTTGTTTGCGCTTTTGAAAAGCTGCTTCATAATTTACATCATTACCTCCTTGATGATTTCCAAATAAGGCCGCAATTTTATCTGGATCTTCTTGATTTTCTGATTTACTTTCTAATGGTTGATTAAAATTCCAATCTTTTGTCATTCACTCATTTCATCCTTTCTAAATTCAGAATCATCGAATTGTCTTTCTTTACCAAAGGCATGATCAAGAGCTTCTTCAAAACTCATGTGACTGATGCTTTGACGCCTTTTGAACGTCGCAAACATCGCTGTCTCCAGTTGCTCTTTGTAAGCAGCTAGTTTTTCTGTCTCTCTTGCTACCTTACTTTCTTGCCTAGTGACCTTTTCTTCTAAGCGTTCAATAATGGTCATATACTATCCTCCTTCATTCTAATATTAGCTAAAACATCTTGATTTTGTTATCACAATTCTAAACATTGAGAGGTTTGTCTTACTGGTTGATTCCTCAATGTCTCTTTTGCATTCTCGAACATCAATTGTAAATCTGATTTCTTTTCTCGAAGAATATCGTTCCAGTCTCTTTTTTCTTTCCCATATTCATTATCAGGTAAATCCAGTAAAACAGGAAATCCTGATTTAGATAACTTATCAGAAAAATCTTTACCTGCATCATCACAATCTACTGCCAGTGTCAATAAATCAGAATGATTATCAAAATAGCTGGTGGTATCACGAATTGTATTGAACAAAGGCAATAACTTTGAAGGTATTACTGTATCTAAAAATTCCAACTTCTGATTTTCTTCAGCTATCAGTCGTAAAGTTTGATAAGCAACAACAGACCTTTTTAATCCCTCCATAGATACCAAACGAACATCTGATAGGCTTTGTTGATGAAGTTCGTAATAGCTCATCAAGTCGATAAACGATTCACAAAAGACCAGTCTATTTGGTTTACCAATATCAAAGGATATTCCAACATGTCCATGGCTTCCTTTTAGAATCGTTTTTAACCTCTCTCTAGGAAGAGAGTGATTCTTATAAATCCCTTGTATACTTGCTGCCTTCAGTTTGTGACGATGATCAAAGCTTTTAAAAACAATAACAGGTTCAACAGTTTCATTTGTTTTCCAACTAGCTTGTGCTATCAAACCTTGTTGAATCATCTTTTCTATGATTTCTTCTGAGATTCCTCTACATTTTGTTAAGTAATATCTGGCCAGACTGCAGTTAGAATCTTCTACTCTCTTTAAAGGATAATAAAATGGTCTCTCTCTTTTTTCTTGAACAGCTTCTTTTTGAAAAGGTTCTTCAGAAAGAAAAGCTAGAGCTTCTTTAAAGGAAATTCCCTTAACAAGTCGAACAAAATCAATAACATCACCTTGAATATCTCTTGAAAACCATTTAAAAGTATTGGTAGTTGAAAAAATTCGGAATGAATCGTGTTCAGGATGTTCATAGACACGGCTAGAAACTTGTTTAAAGGAAATACCTAAACGATTGGCTACATCAAGAATTGAAATTTGCTTACATTCCTCTATATTCATAAAACATCATCATTTTGTCGTAGTATTTGGCAGTGATGGTATTGATGATGATTCTTCTAAAGTTTTAGGAGTTGCCTTATCTAAATCATCTAACCCAGATTTCCAAACCTGTACTTGATTGACCAATAACTTACCTGGTAGTTTCGAATAAGACAACTTAACTGTTCTTGTTTCTGTCTGATTAGTCTTTGATTGGTTGGCATTCTTTAAATCAGATACATAGGTTACATTATAAGAGACCATGGCAATGGCTTGATTCGTAGTCTGATTGACAAAGATATCTGCTTTTTCAAAATGATAATCCAAAATATAATCCTTATACACTTGGTTCATAGCATCATTTTGACTTGACAATTCTTGAGAATAAGCCGATTCAGTCATATAAGGTTGAATACGTGTATTATTTTCTCCGAGCTTTTCTTTCGTATAGTACTGCGTCAAAAATTCTTTTACAGTATCCGATGACAAAATGCTGGCTTTATCTTCTGCTTGTTTGTCCTCTACAAGTTTAGCTGCAGCCAATTCGATTTCTTTGCGACTTTGTTTAGCAGTAGAATGTTGACCAGCAGTATATCCCATCATGAGAATAAAGCTAGTTGCGGCTACTGCTCCAACACTAATTAAGGCTTTAGTTTTGACTTTATTTAACATCTTAGACCTTCTTTCTATAAAAACTAGGTCAAGAATAACAAAAAGAACTTGTAAGTTTTATCACATCACAACGAAAGGTAATTCCTACATTTCAGGCGCCAAATCGTACAGTTCAGAGAAAAATATCAAAATTAGCTGTCTTCAGCTTATAATATAAATATGAACAAATTAAAAGAAGAAAATTTGAGAAGAGCTCTTTCTCATATTGAACGACATAAACAAGCTATAAATACAAGTAATAATAGTGAGGATAATGATTTTCATAAATTATTACTCCAATTTAGCTATGAAGTATATGAAAGAATCAAGGCAAATAAAAAACCTTATCCGAATTTAGATTCAGATAAAGTCTTTTGATTATCTAAAAAGTTCATATTTTTTCCTTATTTATGGAGTTAATGAAGTGCCAACTGAATCCTAGAACCAACATCAGATTGATGAAAAGGTACACAGCCGTAAAACTAGTTAAACCATGTTGTCTGATATCATCAAAATATAAACTAGGTTCAGTAAAGAACAAATAAATTCCATAGACCTCCACGAAAATAAGAAAACTAATAAAACCAATAAGGAAAAGTCCACTGGCAATAAGAAAGAGTCTCCATAAAAGAATGAGAATTCCTCCTACTGCTAAAAAAATTACTGGGATAAGGAGTAAATCATTCATGACTTTCTCCTTTCTAGTCAATCAATTGACGATAATGGGTGGCAAGAGAGGAATCAAACTCTTCTAATTTTTGAACTAAGTCCAAATACTCCTCTTTTTCATATTCTTCAAAGTCCACACCTCGATGATTTTGAAGAGCTATTTCCAATTGACTAGTGAGTTCTCGTTTAGAAAAACTGTAATCCCCAGTAACTTCCTCATAATGTTCCTTTAGCTCCTTGTAGGCTTGGTATTCTTCAGGCGTTTGAAATCCCTGTACCAAGGCCTCTTCTAATTGATAATAGGTATCTTCCATCATAATCGTTACCTCGTTTCTTTCTATCTTTATTTTACCGCGCTTTTCTTTTCTTGTCCGCTATTTGTATCTATTTTTTAATCTAATTCAAAAGAAAGTTGTTCTTGCCTTTCTTTTCCTTTTTCGTGGAATTGTCTTAAGGCCTGATCAATAATATCTAAATCCGTTTCTGTTTCAATCAATGGCGAGAGTACATCGTATTCGGCCTTTTTAGTTTGATAATCCTCTTCCTTTGGAAAATTTTTCTCAATTTCAACTTTAGCAGTAGTCAATTTATCCTGTAATTCATCCAATAAGTTCTGAGTTTTCACTTGGTCCTCCTTAATGTGATCAATCGTATGCTGAAGTCTTTGAATTGTCCCCAAAGGAGAATACAAATCTAAACTGACAGAATACTGATTTTCTCCCACAATCTTAACAGAGAAGGTTTCAGGAAGAGGTTGATTTGTTGGAAGACTAAGCATTTTAATGTCAAATCCTCGATAGCTTGCTAGGGTTCGGAATTCTTTGCTGTCAGCTTGATTATGACGGATAAGACGGTGTAGGGATTCACCTGCTTCAGCTCGTTGCTCAAAAGCTTGCTTGCCTACTGTCATAGAAAATGCCTGGTCTTTCGACATTTCAGACTGTTGAATGTCGCCTTCATACTTGCTTAATCGTTTCTCAAGAATGGGCATATTTTCTTCACAGTAAGAGATTGTATGACGATAGTGATCCTTGCTGCGTTGAAAGGCACGTCTTTGATTTTCTAATAGGGTCAAATCATTCTCTAGTTCCATCTTATATTTAAGATAAGGATTACCTGTTGCTAGTGCCTTAAAATCAGAAGCTGTCATGGTCTGCTCATCAATATCTTCTGCAGCACGAATTGGCTCCTTAGAAGTCATAATCTGCTTAATATAACGGAGTTTGTTCTCCTGAGTTGCCCATAGATAATTATCAAACGAACCTTTGGTAATGTAGTGGTAAATATCCACTTCCTTATTTTCATTTCCTTGTCGGATAATCCGTCCATTGCGTTGCTGAATGTCACTTGGTCTCCAGGGGACATCCAGGTGATGAACTGCTTTCATCTTGCTCTGAACATTTAAACCTGTTCCTCCTTTTTCAGTTGAGGCAAGGAGAATCCGCACTTCTCCTGCATTGACCTTTCGAGACAAACTATTCTTCTTTTCATCACTATTGGCATCATGTACAAAGGCAATTTCCTTACTAGGGATTCCTCTATCAACTAATAAAGCCTTTATTTCAGAATAGACATCAAAGCCATTATCCTTTTTCTTAGGTGTTCCAATATCTGAAAAAATCATCTGAGTAGCCTTATTTTCCATTCCCTCACGATAAATTCTTTCAACATTATCCACTACCTGAAGCAGTTTATGATTGTCTGCTAGACTATAACTAGAGTCCAATAAACGCATATCAATAGCTAGTTTTCGTGCCTCACCCGTAATTTTTAACATGTTATCCTGGCTCGGATCAACTGTTCCACATTTGACCATATCTGACCTCATAACTAATTCTTCTAAATAGAGTTTCTGGTTTTCAGTTAACTCACTCTCAATAGGGATAATATGAGCTTCTGGAACAGGTAAATCCAACATATCTTGTGTTTGAATGTCGGCTGTTTCTTTATAGATTTTCATCAACTCAGGTAGATTGACAAACTTTTTAAATCGTTTCTTAGGTTGGTACTTATCCCCTGTAGGAGCTAATTCCATAGAATTTTGAATTTCTCCAAAAGCACCTACCCAAGAGTCAAAATAATCAACTTGATAGCGTTTTAAGATATCTGGTTGAATATAGTTCATCATAGTATACAACTCACTAATAGAATTGGAAACAGGTGTCCCTGTCGCAAAGACAATATTTTTAAAATCATGTTCTTCCTGAATCTGTCGAACCTTCATCTCCATATCCACGTTCTTCTTAGAGGTTGTATTGGTAATACCTGCTACATTCCCAAGTCCAGTAATTGGACGAATATTTTTAAAGTGATGTGCTTCATCCACAAAGAGAAAATCAATTCCTAAGTTCTCAAAATCAATAAAACTATCACGATTGAAACGTTGGAGTTCTTCCAATTGTTTCTCTAGACCACTTATTGATTGTTCTGCTTCTTTAACGGTATACTTATTTTCAGAATGTGTTTTAATCTCTCGTAGTTCATTGAGTTTATCCTCTATATAGTTCATCTGTCTTTCCTTACTGACAGGGATTTTTTCAAATTGAGAATCCCCAATGACAATAGCATCGTAATCTCCTGTAATAATACGTGATACAAATTGTTTTCTTCTCGCCTTCACAAAATCTTTCTTAGTGGTCACAAAGACTTTTTTAGTAGGGAAAAATTTCATGATTTCTTGGCCAAATTGAGCAGACAAACTAGAGGGCACCACATACAATGGCTTATGAACCATCCCCAACTCCTTTAATTTAAACCCAGCACCAAGCATAGTCAAGGTCTTTCCTGAACCTACCTCATGAGCTAACAATGCTCTTTTTTCTTCTACGATTCTTTGAATGGCATTCTCTTGATGAGGACGAAGACTGATGTTTTGTGCCAAGCCATCAATGACTAGATGGCTACCGTCATACTCTCGACTAACTGTTCGATTATAAAGACGATTGTAGCTTTCCTCAATGACTTGTTGGACTTCTGGATACCGTGAGACAAAGTCTTGAAAGAGCTCTTGTAAATGCTGCTCTTTTGCTCTTAGAACAGAGGTTTTTTCCAAATCTGTGATAGTCTTTTTCTTTTCTCCTTCCGTAACAGTCATAGTAATCGTCGGTTGGTTTGAATTTAGTAAATTCTCAAAAATCTTTCTTCCTGTATCATAACGTGACCCACTGACTCCAAGACTACTATCTTTGGCACTTGGATAGCGATAAGCAAATGATGTCCTTAAATGAACCTGGCCATCGACAGGATTCACTTCAATGACTTGTTCAACATCAGGCGAAGACAATTCAAATTCACGATTGGTAAAACATTCAAAGGCAAATTTACCATAAACGGATTGAGGAATCCAACGTGACCCTATTTTAAACTCAATATCTGCCAGATGAATCCGTGGAGGACGAACAGATTCTAACAAATCTAAAGCATGAGACCAGTCACATTCTTGATTGTTTTCCTCCACTAATAGTTGAACTACTTCTATCTTGTTGAGAATATCTCCTGACAAAAACTGGTTCTTAGAAAGATATTTTCTTTCCCCTCTTAAATAGCTTTCTGGATCTATTAAAATCTGGTCACCTAACTCATCTAAAATAGCAGCTTGGCTATGTTCGGGATAAATTGATACCATATAGTCTAAATCAACCCCTCTACCATCCGATAAACTGGAGTTTAAGGCATCTAAAGCCGTTGAAACTCTTGCAATCACTCTCTCTGGTCTAACCAATGCTTTCTCAAAGGCTAAAGATTTTTTATATTTTACTTTCTGATCTTTAGAATCAATGTATTCATCTTCTAAACTTGCTAGTAAAGAATACTTATCGTCACTATCAAATAAGTTCCGATTAACTGAGGCATTCAAGTATCCAAATTGACTTACAAAGCGGTCATAGTCACGATTGAGTTTACTAAGTAATACCTGAAAATCTGTCCGACTATAATCTTGATGACGTTGAATTTCAATTAAGGATTGATAGGTCTCTCTCAAATCAACCATGCCCTTAATACGACTAATATCCTTATCCGATAAGGGACTTTCATAAAAGACAGTTTTTTTGAACAGTCCCTTATATTTCCCTCTTTTACTCGCTTCTTCTGACTTGTAAACATCTAGTGCTTCCTCATCTGTCAAATGAAGTTGCACGAATCGGTCTATTTTATGTTCAGACAAAGAACTGTCCCAGGCTTTAAAATCTCCCTTCTCGTCTACATAATAACTAATTTCGTCTACTTTTGAACTTTTCCGAATACCATGCGTATCTCGATAATAAATTTGATTTCCCTCATATCCAAAAGAATAGAGCGCTAAGTCCTCACGTATACGACTTGGGATAGAATTATCCACTTCTTCTTGGATAAAAACAGGTGCTTTCAAAGAATTGTCAATTTGTTTAGGTGCTTCCACATTCTCTAAAGCTTCCATTATGTCAGTAGCTAATGTTTCTGATACCCCCTTAACATTGAGAGTTCCTCCATTAAAATTACGTACCTCATATTCACCCAAAACTTGTGTATTGTATTTCCCATCAAAATATGGATTAATCCAGACACGCTTATCCTCTTCAAAGGGAATAGAGCCACTAAAGACAAGCTCATCTTCATTAAGATTCTTTGCTAGATCCTTTTGAAAGAAGAGGAGGTCTGTGGTCACTCGAGTACCTGCAATCTTTTTAAAAGCCGTATCTGGCAACCGAACTCCCCCTAAAAAATGAGTGTTGGATTTAATTTCTTGTAAGACATTATCTGTCCGCTTATCCATTGTCCCGATAGATGAGATAATAGACACTTGTCCTCCATCTCTTACTAAATCAAGTGAGTGTTTGACAAAGTAATCATGAATCATATAAGGTTTATCATAGTTTTTATCTGCAATCCGAAAATTTCCAAACGGAACATTCGTTAAGACTAAATCAAAACTATTATTTTGATAGGGAACTTCTTCAAATCCTCTCACTTCAATATGGGTATTGGGGTGGAGTTGTTTTGCGATTGCGCCTGTCACGCTGTCTAATTCAACTCCATAGAGTTCTGACCTCTCTCGTATACTTCTAGGCATCGCCGCAAAGAAGTTCCCAGTCCCCATAGAAGGATCTAGTATCCTTCCTCCCTCAAAACCATCATCCAGTAATTTTTGCCAAATCTGGCGAATAATCATTGGGTCTGTATAATAGGCTGTGAGGGAACTTTGTTTCATGGTGGAGTATTCTGACTTACTTACTAAGCTCCTAAGAGTTAAACGTTCTGCTTCATACTTTGGATTGAGTTCATCAAAAAATTCATTGGCAAGACCGCCCCAGCCGACATACTTGGCTAGTAGCTCTTGTTCTTCTGGATTCGCTTGTCGTCCATCTTTTTCTAATCTTTTAACAAGTTCAATTGCGGCGATATTCGTTTCAATTTTTTCTCGATTTGTCTTAGGGTAAAAGTCCTCTAAATCATCTGGAAAAACAAAATCTTTAACGGGGACATCCGTCTCTTCTATATCTGAAATAAGCGTTTCTGTTTCCTTATCTTTTTCCTTTTCATTTTCATTTTCATTTTCTTCTTCCAGATAGGAAAACAAATCTATTTCCTGACTTTCTCTTGATGAATCAATCTCAATCTCTGAATCTTCTTTTGCAAGTTCTACGAGAGACAATACTTGTTCAATCTCTTCCAAACTGTTCAAGTATAAGATAGGATTTTCTTCAAATAACTGCTTGGAATCATTGAATAGCTCTAGGCGAACTAAGTCATTTAACTGGGCATTTTCAATCGAAACCAACTGAAATACTTGACCTTTATAACTTACTTGTGAACTGATTGGATATTCCCTCAAAGCTTCTTCTACAATTTTATCTACTTTAGATAGGGAATGAACTTCCACATTTTCTTCTACCTGGTCAATATTATCTAAAGGTAAGACCACTTCCTCTACTTGCTTAGACTTTTCTCTTATAGCCTTTACTTCATCAAAATGAGTAATAATCTTCAGCTTTTGTGTCAGTGGGAGTTGTGTGTAGTTTTCTTCATGATGGACAAGATCCGTCACGGTATCTAAAGTAGCCATTAATTCAGAACCCAAATAGGCTAGAACAGCTCCCTCTTTTTCTTCAAAATGAATCTCAAGAACTTCTTTTTTAAGCTCTTTGGAATCAACCATTAGCAGAAATTCCTCTATATCTCTACTAACACGGTCAGATAGATTATTCGCAACCCGATAGACATTGACTAAATTGACATCCTGATTCTGATGAAATACAAGCTCACTTAATGGTTCTAACTTCTCTTTTTCAGATTGGATGTAAAATCGAGTGGAAAGGTTATAGGTTGCGACTTCTAGCACCAAGTTTTTCTCCCAACTACTTAATTGAGATAATTTACTTAGACCTGCTTGTCCAAAATTTCTTGTATAACTTTCTAAATCTTGGTCATGATTTTCAGAACTGGCCTCTAGGAAAGAAACAATATCTTGATCAAAAGAATAGACGTGAGGAATCTCTTCTATCTTGCCCTCTTCAGCCAAAAAACTCTCTACCAAATCCTGCCATTTCTCATCAAAATGTTGCGCTTGATAACGAAGAAATAGGTCCATTTTCTCCCTATCTTTTGGAATTGTTCCACGAAACATAGCCAATAATTGTATTACTTCCATACTCGCTCCTTTCATCTATATGAAAATAGGAGAATCACATGATTCCCCTACAACTCTATCTCCATTTCAACCTCTTGAGGACTGGTTTCTAAATCACTAGACAAAAGAGAAACGGCATCTGTTCTCATGTAGTAAGTGTATAAGTCTTCTAGGTCTTGTTGGTTTTCAATCCCTGTTTCAATACTAATCAGAGCCTGTATAAATTCCTTGTAGTGACTCTCCATCATATCTGAAATCTTTTGTTTCATTTCCATAAATACTGATGACGGTTCGGTTAGACATGTTTGGTCTAAGTCTTCTAAATCCTTTTCTAAGGGATTGGTTCCTTCTTCTACTTCCACTAAATCTGAACGTCCATCACCATCAGAATCTGCGCTAAGAGGATTGGTTCCTAGCGCCAATTCTTGAGCATCAGTCAGTCCATCCCTATCCGAATCACGTTGATAAATGGTTTTCATATACTTACTTCCTTCTTTCCTAGTTAATCTTTTTTCACACCAATCCTACCAAATATTCCTTGAAAGAAGTATCACAAATCGAGTAGAGGATAATCTCTAGCCCCTCTCACACCACCGTACGTGCCGTTCGGCATACGGCGGTTCAACTAACTTTTAACGCATGTCGTTCAAGGTAATAATCCAAACACGAAACCAGTCCACGTTTTTCGCGGGTGCCCACGGAGGACTTACACGTCAGATGCACGACATGCCCGTCGTACACAAAAAACGGTTCATTACCTAATATGGTAATGAACCGTTTTTGAGAATATAAAGAAAGATTTGGATTTGATAAACCTAACTCAAATTACTTATTAATGTACTGAGTAACGTTTTGCAATATCCGCGATATTATCAGCGATAAGGTCTGAAGTCAAATGAGAGCCTCCATTATCCAACTCTTCAAACCAATTCTTCAATACAACATTTGTGACAGAAGAAACAGTATCAGGAGTAATGCGATAATTCTTCCGTAAAAACTGTTCTACCTCAACTCTAAGAGCTTGTTTTTCATTTGTCAAAATCATATCGTGTCCTCCTCAACTAAGATTAGTTTATTTGCAATTTTTTGATCACATATACAAAGTTGTGTATCACCCTGATATTTTCCCAAAAGAATATCAGCGGTTTTTTCTAAGGAATTTACTCCCTTGAAATAGTCATCTAAAGTGACTTTCAAACGAGTAACTTGACCATCAAGAACTGGGCCAAATACTGCTGAAAAATTATGAATATTACTTCCAGCCTTAGCGTCTAACTCCAATCTATTTTTATAAACAAACTGAAAGTATTCTTTATCAATTTCAAAAATCTTCGTTTCAACATCATTAGAATCTTGAAACTGATAACTTAAAACAACAGGCTTTACGTTTGGATTAAAAGGAAGTTCATCTTTTGTTTTTCGCTGAGCCCATTTAACAGCCTGAACAAATTTAGATGTCACATAAAATCCTATACCAAAATCACAGTTCCGTTTACTATGATAAACATCTATTCCATCTTTTAAAGATGGAACCTGAGTAGATGTCGTTCCGTGATACCAAACAGCTGTGTTGCTAAATTGATTACTAAAGCTTAACTCTTCCATAAATTAATTATATCATTTTACTATAATTTATGCACGTACTATTTTATAAATTTCATCACAGAGCATATTCAAATAATTAGTAGCAATTTGATAAAATTTCATACATAGTTGTTATTATCACTAAAAAATAGGATTGCCTGCAGACAACCCTTTAAAACTTCCAGTAAGGCACGGAATCTCCTGATGAGTATTTTCTTTTTAGAGTCGGTATTACTCTCCGACTACTTCTAATTAAATTAGACTAGAAACGATACTGGTGTCAAGTAAAAACACTATTTCAGATTAATTTCTCTCAGTAGTGCTGCCACCAGATTACGAGCTTTTGGCAAGCGATAGAAACCTGTAGAACGTTTAATCCCAATCCTCGCAAACATATCTTCAATACTCTCATCAAACTCTTTAGCAAGCAAGCACAAAGTGATATCATACAAATCCCTATCTGCTTGCCTTACAATAGATTGACATCCTATCAGGCTATCACATCAAGATACTCAACTTGTATTCTCACTCTGATACTTCATCAGCACATAAGAAAAAGCCTTACCTAAAAAGCTTTTCTTAACACCTTTCGTTCCAAGGTTTCTAGGCTTTTACGAGCAGAGCAACACACTCCACGTGTGCTGAGAGCTTTCTTCTATACTAATAGACGAAAGGGTGTGAAAATGATTTTTAAATGATACTGTGGAACGGAACAGTAGCCCTAGTATTGACTACTGTCGTTTCTATTCATATTGGCTATTCTAGGACTGAGATGAAAAAATCTATAAATGCTCAGAATAAAATTGAACCCGCAAATCTCCCCAAAACAATGGTGAGTCATGTACTTGTATTATTCCGAAAAAATACACCTCTGGTGCAGTGAGACAAATTGGTGTATCTTATAGTGGCTTCGTAGATGAAAGCTATACTCTACTATCACTCTTTGATGATGTAGAACAAATTGAAAAAGATAATAGACTTCAGACAGCTATTGATGTTGTCAGAGAACAGTTTGGTTTTTTAGCCATACAAAAAGGAACCGTCCTAACTGAAGGTTCCAGAAATATTGAACGCAGTAAACTTATCGGTGGTCATTCCGCGGGTGGATTGGAGGGATTAAAATGAAACAAGAAAAAAATACAGTACAATTTTCAGAAATCCGTAGCAAAGGATGTAATGATATTGAAATGCTTGAAAGATTTTTACATGGAATCGTTGAAACAGCAACTTCAAAACTTCGTCAGAGAAAACTCAAAACAACTGAAATATCGATACGACTAGTACATGCTAAATCTGAAAACCGATTACCATTGGAATTTACATTTAGCATTAAGCCAACAAGCTCATCTGTGATAATCTATACTGAGGTAATCAATCGCTTTAAAGAATGTTACACAGGTGGGGGAATTCAAGGTTTTACGATTCAATTTGATAAAAATACCCTTGCCTCTGCATAGAAAGGATTTGATATGATTGACCGTTCATATTTACCATTTCAATCAGCAAGAGAGTACCAGGATACAAAGATGCAAAAATGGATGGGCTTTTTCCTATCTGAACATGCATCAGCACTCTCTGATGATACAAACAAAGTAACGTACATGTCTGACTTATCACTAGAGAAGAAATTATTACTCCTCAGTCAAGTATACGCCGGGCAGCTACGCACACGCATTCAAGTGATTGAAAAAAACAAGCGTGTTTCCTACACTGGAACAATACCAAGTCTGACCAAAGATTTCATTTTGATAAAAACTACAACAGGTCACATCAATTTGAAATTAAAAGACATTATTAGTATTGAACTTGTCGAGGAGGTGCTCTATGAATCAGCTTGAGTTTCAGCGTAATCACCTACAAATGGACTATTATAGCGAGAGCTACCAAGATTTTGAACGTGACTTCTACCGCTACTCTAACATGAATATTCCATTGACCTTCCTAACTGATGATATCCTAAAAACAATGGCGACTTCACGTAAGAATTACTTTGTCCTCAATAAGGAAAAGTCCAGAGATAACCGCGATCACTTCTTCATATTTGAAGTAAGTACCGTAGATGAGAATCCGCTAATCTATCATTATACATATAAGAAAACTACAATATATTTAGCAGAAAAATAGGAGCAGTTCAATTGACTGTTCCTATTTTTAATATTCATAAAATCTAAAGTCTTTATACTCTTTAACAATGGAGTCGCCAACCAGAACAGACTATACTGACCAGCGACTACCTTAAATTTAATGTTTCAGATTTATTTTCTTATCTCTAATTTCATAAACTACATCTGCTACATTTTCGAGTAATCGTTTATCGTGGGTGATAAACACGATAGTTCCGGTGTACTCCTTCATTAGTATTTCCAAAGCCTCTAAACTTGGTATGTCAAGGAAGTTACTGGGTTCATCCATTATTAGGATGTTATATCTACCCATGAGCATTTTAGCAAGCAACAATTTTATAATTTCTCCACCGCTTAAAACAGATAAACTTTTTCCAATATCGTTCTGTTTGAACCCCATAGATGCTAGCACTGAACGAATTTCTGATATATTGTAGTCACAATCCTTCTGCATAAACTCCATAACATTCTGATTACTGTTGTACTTGTAACCATTCTGTGCAAAGTAACCTATTTTTGCCTTAGGCGAAATAGAAATTCCTTCTTCATGGTTTAAGATCATTTGGATTAAAGTTGTTTTTCCGATTCCATTACCACCAGTTAACGCCACTTTTGCTCCTAACGGAATTTGAAAAGATGCATTTTCAAACAGAGCCTTATCCCCAAATACTTTATTAATTTCTGCACCGACTATAGGGTATGGATTATGGAGCTCCAATGCTTTACTTTGCCTGAAACGAATTCTGCGAATGCCTTCCGGAGCTTCTACTTTTCCTAAGGCCGCAATCCTGTGCTCTAGGGTTTTAGCAGCATTATACATCTTTTTTTCCTTACTTCCTATTGATTTTTGATGAGCTAAACGCCCTCCGTCTTCAGTACTTTTTTTCTTTGAAGAACCTTTTGCCTTCTGTTCTATTTTACGAGCCTGTTTTCGCTTTTCCTCCGCAGCCCTTTCCAATCGGGCACGTTCCGCAATAAATTGTTCGTATTCTGCAGCTTGGCTCTTACGTTCTTCCTCTTTCTGACGAAGATAATCAGAATAGTTTCCCCAATACTCAGTGATTTTGCCATCTTTCAGTTCCCATATTTTATCTACTATTTCATCAAGAAAATAGCGGTCATGGCTAATAACTAACAGTGCACCTGTAAAATATTTTAGCTGTCCTATTAGAAAATCAATTCCTTCACGGTCTAAATGGCTCGTAGGTTCATCCGCTAAAATACCATGAACCTGTGCCGATAAGGCCTGTGCTATTTTAAGCCTTGTTTCTTCACCACCGCTCATAGTCTGTATATTTAATTGCTCAACACCTAGCTTGCCTACAAGTGCAAAATCTTTTTCCTCCTGCAGAGTTACTTCGTCCAACTGGGGAATATAGGCAAGTTCACCCAGACGATTCATTTTACATCCTGGGGGAGTTAATTCTCCTAAAAGTACCCTGAGTAAAGTGCTTTTTCCAGCACCATTTGCTCCTACTAAACCAATACGGTCATAATCATATACTTCTAATTCATTTATATCTAAAACATCGCGTCCTTTGAATTCCACACGAATGTCTTTTGCTTTTAATATTAATTCCATAACATTTCCTCCTGTCTATAATCGCATGCTTTCATTTGCTTGTATGCAGGGAAAACCCTGCGATTTTAGCAGGAAGAGTTACATGAAAATAAGATACATAAATATTCCTCCAATATTGTTTATTTTAAATCTAATTTTCTAACCTCAGTTATCATTTGGCAAACTATAGCAATGCCAATAATTAAAATACCTGATAGTAAAAACCAATGATTTACACCGATTTTATCAGCAAAGAATCCAGAAAGAATTAACCCAATTGGCATAGCAAGTGACATGATACTTCCGATCAAAGAAAATACACGTCCTAAATATTCAGGCTTAATTTTCTCCTGAAAAAGAGCTGTTTGCACACCGCTATAAAATGGCACCGAAAGCCCCATTATTGCACAGCAAACTACGAATATTACAAATCCATTTGGAGGAAGTATTCCCGAAACGGCTAAACTGGTCCCCATTATAAAAAATGAACTTGTTATTAGTAATACATGCTTTTCGAAGCCCCCTAATCTTCCTAATAATAAGCCTCCTGCTAGCATCCCAAATGCAAAGGAAATTTCCGTAATAGAAATATGCACAGGCGTTCCATTAAAGTGTTCCATGCTTATTAAAGGAAATAGTGCATTGATTGGCATATAAACAAAAGTATATAGTGTTCCTAAGAGTAATAAGGCAAACAATCCTTTGTTTTGTCTCAGAACCACAACTCCTTCTTTCATCTCCCTTATGAAATTTGGTTCTAAACTTTGCACTTGATTACCCAGCTTAGGTATACGTACAATTGCTACCGTAATAGATGCAATCACAGCACCCAATACGTCGATGGCAATAATAGCATTTAAATCCCAAACGGAGTATAAGAGTGCTGCAACTGCCGGACTAACAATATAGCTTATAGACTGCAAAGACTGACTATAGCCTGCGCATTTCGTTAGCTGTTCTTCTGGTACTAAAAGTGGTGTAACCGCATTGAGTGCTGGGGTATGAAAAGCTGTTCCAATGCTACGGATAAACAATACTATCATAATCATCCAGACAGGTAGCTCCATACAGAATGCAACAATAGCAAGCACTGCACCAGCTGCTGCGATAATTAAATCGGCACCAATCATTATCTTCTTCCTATCATGACGATCCACTAGCACACCAATGGCAGGTCCCAAAATCGCATAGGGTAAAAAACCTACTAATGAAGCCATAGACAAGACCATCGCAGATCCTGTTTTTTCTGTAAGGTAAAAAATAATCGCCATTTGCAGGATGGCACTAGTGATTAATGATACTGCTTGCCCTGCCCATATTGCATAAAATTTTCGTTTCCAATTGTTGTATTTTTCCATTTATATTATCTCCTGCATATTATTTTGCTTGAATTTCTATTTTGAATAGCATTCTAGGCAATAAAAAATGCAGGCCAAACCCCACAATGTGGCTTTTGGTCTGCATACATACAATTTGGAAACATTCATATTAAAGACATAGTTAAATAAAGGTATAGTTAAATAACCAATATCCTCACCGTAACTAATGAATGCTCAATATCGTATAAATAAGCACAACAAAAAAGCCTATCATCGGGTATAGATTCTGCTTTTTTTATTGCCAGCTTATCTTAAACGCATTGAGGCTGTCATAGTTTCGGTTCCTCCTACATCTTTGTTTATATCAATTTATAGTATAACACAACAAGATGATATGTTCAATATAAAAGTTATGGAATGAGACTCATACTTCCAATTCGATGCCAGATTTAAAGGATATGACGAAGTTTTCTTCATAGACTGTAACGCTCTGGATTATCTTCCTTAGTAGCAAGCGATTAGCTTTCACAAAATCTTCTGTTTGTAGTTTTAAAAATTCATCAGGATTTTCTAACTCAACCTCAAAATATTTCATTTTACATTCCCTCATTTCATTTATTGATAAATTGAGTTTGCAAAAAAGAGTGGACAATTTTTGTCTACTCTTAACCTTTAAAATAGTTTTTTTTAATCGATTTGAAGTTGCCTAAATTATTACTTATTCGGTAAAATGAAGTATTGCTTTCAACAGATTTCCTTCAACTACACTTCACTTGATTCAAACAAGGTGGGTACATTTCTATTCCCACAAACTCCTTGTCAATGGAAACAAACACGTACCCACAGGGTAAATGGAAATAGAAACTGATAATTTCTAGCTATCACTTCTACTCATTCCAAAAATTTTCTCACTCTGATACTTACCCACCATAAAGCAAAAAGCCTTGCAATCAAGGCTTTCATTATCCCTTTCGTTCAAAGGTTTCTAAGCTTTTACGAGCAGAGCGACACACTCAGCGGTTCGCTATCTCCGTTCTGTCTGCGTGCTAGCACTTGTCAATCACGGACAGCTATCGCATGGGCGGAAGTAAATGCTAATCTTCGTCGTTTTACTCCTTGACTAGCAAACTTACCGCCTCAACATGATGCGTATTCGGAAATCTAATTATACTATTTAACGTCTTAACACTTTTTAACGATTACATTATTTCAAGTATAGACTGACATATTATCATCACATGAATTCTTTCCACTTCTTTCAAGAATAGATAGAGTAGGGGATAATCTCTAGCCCCTCTCACACCACCGTACGTGCCGTTCGGCATACGGCGGTTCAACTAACTTTTAAATCATTTCGTTCTAAGTAGTAATCCAAGCATGAAACCAGTCCTCGTTTGATGAGGATTTGTTTTGATATAGCTCGTTTGAGAACTGACTTCTGAGCTACTAATTGATAATGTTCTCCCCAGCCAGATACCTTATCTACTATCCATTTAGGAACTCCTAACTTAAGCAATCCCCATAATCGTCTAGATTTTTTCTTCCATTGCTTCCAGACAATCACTCGTAGACGATCATCTATGCTGGTTACTATACTTTTCATATTTCCCAATGAGAAATAGTTTATCCATCCTCGAATTGACAAATTCAGTTGCTCAATACGTCTTGTTAAGTCTATACTCCATTTCCTCTGTGTTAGTTTCTTCAATTTAAGCTTAATATTGAAGAATACTATCTTGATGGGGGCGACTTTTCCAACCATCTGATGATTTCCAGAACCCAAAACCTAGATACTTCAGTTTACTTGATCTCACAATCTTGGTTTTAGTCATATTGTCTTTCAATCTGTCGTTTTCTCTTTCTAGCGACAGACCTCAAACTGTCTCTCCCCAGACTGTTTGAGTATTCCCTCTTCGCTCCACTTCCATTACAGAAGTTTCCTCACTACTATGGGCTCGGCTGACTTCTCATGATTCGTTGTTACTACGCTTTCAGCACTCATGAGACCTCACGGGATAAGTCGTACATCTTTCCTCGTTTATACAAGATATGAGGACGTTAAAAGGTTACAGTGAAAAAGATAAATCTTAGTCCGAATTCAATTACTCTCGTGATTTACGCATATAGGTTACGACTAGCTTTTTGGACTTTAGAGTTTCAGGCCCCCTTATCCGCTATATACGCCTTACTATCACGTTCCTGTTCGTAGAGCCACGATTTCACTATCCCTTCCTCTCCCCGCTACCTCACGTTAGTCAGGCTTGGGAATCGCTATTGAGTTCACCGGTAGCGGGTGCCCACGGAGGACTTACACCTCAGATGTACGACATGCCCGTAGTACCGAAAAAAGCACCCATAAGGTAAACTTTTAAGTGCTTTGAAACGTTGATATAATCGTATTTATTAACGTTTTGAGAATTGTGATGCCTTACGAACTTTCTTAAGACCTGATTTGGAAAGTATGGGTTTCAGTTGGAATAAAAACAGCGTAATATCAAGGTTTTTCAGAACTAAATCTACTTATTAATTTCTAAAAATATGAATCAATATTTTTTAAATAGGGGAATAATTTAGTTCAGTAAAAATTAACTACTGCACTTCAACATTATTATAGCAGGTTTTATTAGCATTCCCTAAAAAATGTAGAGATTAAAATCATATCACAGGTATAAAGTAAACGCATAAAAATAAGGATCAATCTAAATTCTTTTAAGAAACTATTCTCATTAACTATTTTCCATTTCATTCATTAATCCATTGATTAAGATGTAAATCAAAAATCACTAATAGTATCAGTGACCTTTGATTCTTAAATTGAATTTTGCTCCTTTAAAATAAAGTCTTTAAACGCATTATTGAAAATAGTGATAGCTTTAGAAGCTTTTCTGCTCATTAAGTAAGTAAAAGAAACGGGGGTTGTTACTGTAGTGGTTTCAAGATGAGCAATCTTATCTGTAAAAGTCTTTTTTAAGTAAAGGGGCAGAAAGGAAATGCCTTGATTCATTTCTATTAGTTTGGCAGTTACTGTAATATCATTGATAGTAGTGAAATCGGCTTCTGGGACTAGCTCAATGATTTCTTTTTTTAGATTTTCCCAATAGACGGGGTGGTTATCGGATAATATTTTATAGTTTTTAAATAATTGTAATTCGTCGCATTTGACTGTTGTTTTAGGATAAAAGAGGGCAATCTTTCCTTCACAAATTTGTTCGGATATGATTTTTTTACTATATGGAACTTCTCTATCAATACCAATATCGAATGTATTCGTTTCAATAGCTTGTTCAATATGGCTATTTAGCACGGATACAGAGATATCAATATCTGGATAGCGCTGAAAGAATTCCTGTAAAAATTGTGGTAAAAGGTATGTGGCAATGTAAGGAGATACGGCTATTTCTATATGAAATTGTTGTTTTTTATTTTGTAGCCTAATCTTTTGAATACTTTGCTCATAGGTTTGTATAAGATTTTCAGCAATCTCTATAAATTCTCTTCCAACAGCAGTTAGTGTCAAGTTTCTTCCCACTGTTTCGAAAAGTTGAACTTGGAGGTGCTTTTCTAATTTCTTAATTTGTTGATGTAGCGTTGGTTCGGTAAGAAATAGCTCTTCGCTGGCTTTACGATAATTGAGATGTTTTGATAATACCAAAAAAGTGTAATACCAATCTAAGTTCATAGTTACTCCTATTTATAAATTTTTTCTTAATGATTTCTAAACTTTTTTCAAATTTTAAAATACCTTGATATAGTATACCATATTATTACAGATAGGAGCTCATATCTAATAAAATAAGGAGTGAGGTATTGAGGTATGTTAGGAGGTCTCTTATATTTAAATTTTAATTTTGAAGGGGGAATATGTATGTCGCTAATCGCTTTAGCTATTTATTGTATATTTAGCTTTATAATTCTTAAAGGAGAAAAAAATGAAAATTAAAACAACATTTAATAATATTTTACCAAAGGAGTTTGGAAAGGAAGCAAAAAGGGAAGATATAATGCAAGGAAATCCGGTTCGTTCTTTTGCGTTTGAAGTTGATAATTTACCCAAAGGTACTAAATATATCGCTTTTACTCTTATTGATTATGATGCCATTCCTGTTTGCTCTTTTCCTTGGATTCATTGGAGCGTTGCTGATTTAAAAGTTAATGGTGATAGTATTCAGATTGAAGAAAATATGAGCCGAATTGGTCAATTAATTCAAGGTAAAAATAGTTTTTCTAGTCAATTTTTAGATGGTGATTTTTCTGAAATTGATACAATGTTTGTTGGACCGACTCCACCTGATCGAGACCATAACTATACTTTAAAAGTGTTTGCATTATCAGAGAAAACAGGACTAAAAAATGGCTTTTGGGTTAATGAATTACTAAATAAAGTAAAGGATTTAACTTTGGGTACGGTTGAGTTAGACCTTATTGGAAAATGTTAAAGTCATGATTGGTAAACCTAAATAAATTAAACGTTTAGGTCTTGTTATTATCTTGTAAAACCAGTAAAGTAGCTAATTCTACTATTTTTAGGGGAGTTAGTCACAAAGAAAATCAAACAGTTAGACTGACTGTTTGAGTATGAAAAAAGCAGATAAAAAATCCCTTGAGTAAATAACTTGAGGGATTTTAAAGGTTGGGATAGGGTATTGAAAAGCTCGTACAAAGTATAATAAAAATCCCCACCAAATTTTGAAAATCTATTGAAATGTATTGAAGTTTATTAGCAGAATACATAAGTGGGAAGCTTAATTTTAATACATTTAGAAGATTATTGAAAAAGAAATATCACACTTTCATTCTTATTAAAATTCTTATAACTGTATTTTGAATGATTTTCCCAACCAAGCAACCCTCTCTCTTATAAAATATATACATTCAGTTGTATGAAATGTAATATTGTTCTTATCAGACTTGAAACTTTTACTAATCCAACTATTTATCTTATACATTTAATTTAAACCTATAGTATCCTATTTTCTTAATATTCTACAGTGTAGGTTGTTTGGAGCATATCATCAACAAAAAAGAGAACGAGCCAAAACTTCGTTCTCCTTAAAATATAAAACATTACTATTAAAGTAAAGTAAAAAAGATGGCTTACAGAACCTGTAAGCCACCTAGTCAGTCGGTTTATTCTGGTGTCTGCCACCGCCTGGCCCTTACGTCCAAGATTGCTATCGGATTTCGTTCTGGTGTCCGCCACCGCTTGGCCCTTATGTCCAAGATTACTATCAGATTGACCATGAGCCAACCACTCATCTACACCATTATTCTAACGAATATGAGCTACAAATGCAAGAGAAAAACTTATTTTGGATTTATACACTATAGAAAACATACACTATCTTCAGATTGAACTTTTGTTCAAAATAAGCTATAATGAATTTAAGTAGAAACAGGAGGTAGAACAAATGGCTACAATCAGTTTAACACGTGATATAAAACTAACAAACGAAGATGCTCTAAAAATTCTTAATCATAAACCATCTAAAAAGCTACAAGCAGTCTTGAAATCTATTGAATCACAGGACGCTACCGCTCCAACGAAAAATAAACTCATTTCAAAGTATCTGTAAGATGACAATTCAAGTAACACCACTTAAGCAATATCTTGAAAATATTCAAGTGCTGGCTCCTGATAAAACTGAGAAACAAGTTCAGGAGCTATTTAAAACTATCATTTTAGAAAATGTTGATTTCAACGGTAATGAAGAGATGTTGACTTATCTATCTGATAAAGCTCCCAATTTTGAAAAACAACATCGTTCTCGTAATTTTATCGTTGAAGAAACTGAAACAAATAACATCTTAGGTTTCTTTAGTTTATCTCTCAAAGTTGTTGATATTTCTGATTTAGAGAAATCCTTAAAAAAGAAACTCGTCCTAAAAGGGAAAAGTCCCAAAAATATTGATTATCTCCCTGTGTTACTTATCGGTCAATTCGGCAAAAACACAAAGCTAAATAAACTATCAGGACAAGAGTTATTTGAAATTGTATTTCAAAAAATTGAAGAATTTCGAGCAATTGTAGGAACCCAGATGATATTTTTAGATAGTATCAATCATCCTAAAGTCATTCAATTTTATGAACAGTTCGGATTTATTGCTTACAGTCAATTGATTAAAGACGATCATCAAGTAAGTTATCAGCCTATGGCATTAAATATGTCACTCTATAAAAAATAAGAATCATGTCACCTAAACTGATGACATGATTCTTTTATTTCACCGTATAGGCAAAACTAATGGCACTATCTGCTTGTGAGATTTTTCGAAAGGTATAGTTAGGGTTGCCACCATAGTTGGTTTCAGATACGAGAAAAGAACCATCATCATAGACCTTCTCTAAAAAGGCCACATGACCATAGTCTGCTGGTGTGCCATGTGTACCTCCTACAAAAGAAACAATGGCACCTGCTCTTGGTGTAGAGCCTGTTTCCCCACCAAGACTTGAAGCTGTCGCAACCCAGTCCTGACCATTCCCCATGGTATTAATGATTGAAATCTTCTCTCCGTTTCTACCTTTTAGCTTTAATCCTAACTGGTTCATACGAGCCGCAACACCCCATGTACATTGTCCATAGGCATAGGCCATACCATCTCCACCACCAGGAACAGAATGATCATACAAGTCCCCACGAACACCTTCAAGGGATTGTGGGTCACTCTTAGCCTGTCCTCCATTTGTTTGACTAAAGCCTTTTTCAATTTGGTAATACCATTCCGTTGCTCTGGTTTGTCTTTCCAGTAGTTTGTCACCAGAATTTCCCTCCCAATAAGTGAGGAAGAGTTGGGCAAGATTGGCTGCACTGCCTGTATTTCCAAAGAAATCCTTTAACCAACTTTGATAGTAAGGACTATCCCCATGAAGCATAAAATCAAGTTGTAGGTCTAAATCATACCACTTCTTATTTTTGATATGTGCATAATTCAATAAAGCTGTATGACGTGTTGAACCATCTGCAGTATCTGTCCATTGACCTAACCCCAAACCTCTATGAAGAATATTAGTATAAGCACCACTATAAATAGCTGGACCTCCAATCGCTAACCATGCTTCATCATCCCATGAGGAATCGGTAGCGCCAACAGGAGGAGATAAATAATCCCCTTCAGCACGTTTAGGATTAATAGAAGACTCTACCGACCAATTTCCTAAAATTGCCGCAATGGCTTGAGGACTTGCCCCTTGAGATTTCAAAAACTCATAAATATGTTTTGCTCGTTCAAACTCATCCCCACCAAACTGACCAATAGCTGGTAAGATAGTAGTCTGAAGTTGAATGACTTTTGGAAAATAAAATTGCGGATTGACATACACCAATTTTTCTTTCTTGTTCTTATACTTTTGATAGGAAACTTTCAAACCTGTATCATCAGGTGTTTCACCAATAATATCACCCGTTAGGACTCTTATCCCCTCAATCGCACGGCCATTATGAATGGAATACAAGGTCAATCGACTCTCATTCTCTCCTTTTCCGTTAGTGAGAATTATATTGTCGCCATCTAGAGATACAACTCCATCCATTGGTGCGACAATCCTTTGGTGAGCCTTCGCTTCTAGTAGAATGTACTCCTGAAGGGTAGGTTTTCCGTCTAAATCATAGTATCCATAACGATAAGTCATGGTTAGACTATCTTCGTTGCTTTTCCCCTCAAATGGATTGTCCAATTCCTGCATGGAAGCATAGACACCCTCTTCTTTTAGTTCCTTTATTTCCTCTTGATCGTCTTTCGAGAGTTTATACTTAGGAGTTTCATAGAGGTCTTGCATGGATTTCAAATCTTCCCCATCGTTTAAATCATGCCACAAAGTAGACAGATAATCCTTGTAAGTTTCTGAACTAAATAAGTGAACTGGTTTGTGTAACTCATAGTCATGGAATTTAAAGTTCATATACCCCATCACATCATCAACTTTTGTGTAATAGGTAATGCCTTTGTCATTTGTACGAGTATGTTCTGCGTCTTCCCAAGTTAGGTGGGTATAAGCTTTTGTTAATTCAAATTCATCTTGTTGAATCAAACTAGCAGATGAAAATCCTAAAAAGAAGCTCATCATAAATAATAGAAGAAAGACTAATCCTCCAACTATCCAGGTTGCAGGATTTCCAGCCGCAAATGTAAAGAAGGAAAAGGCTGCTTTTAGTTTTTGATAGATATTTCGGACACTTGTAAGACCTTGTTTCTTTAATTTTCGAAACCGATTTTTAAAGGAACTTGGGTTATCTTTCGCTAGTTTCCATCCTTTCCCATCCTTAAAATGATGGTATCGCTCTTTTGTGTTGGTCAGTCTTTTCTTGGTAAAACGACCTGTTGCTTGTCCTGTTTTGACACTAGCTTTTCCAAGGTTATAAGAAAGCCGACTGTAGCGTTTCCCTTTTCTAATTGTCTCTTGAAGTGTGCGATAACCTTCTAAATCTTCATTTTCTGAAGCTAACTCTCCTCCTTCACGTCCAAGGACATAAAGAAAAGTTTTGGCTTTCCTACTGACTTTTTTAGATTTATAGGCTTGTTTAGTAGATTTTAGATTCTCTTTTGCGGCCTTGACTTCTTTCTTAGCTTTTAATTCCTCTAAACTCTTCCCTTGAAAGAAAAAATTGGATTTTGCTTTTGTTTCCTGACCATAAAGAAATTTTTGATTGGTTTTTCTTTCTTTACGACTCTCTTTTCTTTCTTCTTTTGCTTCTACCTTGGCTTCTCTAAATTGCTTCTTAGCTATTTTCAATCGTTTCCTAGCATGAGGTAATCGTCTGTCTCTTAATTCTTTGCGATTCAAAAGAGATGGAGGACTATTTTGAAGAATATGATTGTAGTCTTCATTTGCTTGTTTTACTCTCTCCTTTGAAGCTTCTCTCATCTCCTCTAGCTTTTCTTTTATCTCTTTTTTCCATGCTTTTTCATCCAGTACAGCGGAATCTTTTTTCTGTTTCCTCACCTCCTTCTTTCCTTGTTTCAAGAATTTCTTCTCATCTTTTAGACTTCTTCTAAATGCCTTTCGTGCACGTATGATTTCTCTTTTATCCTTCATTTACCTTCCCCTTAGTTAGAAGCCATTTTATCAGGATCCGTACTCATGATATCAAACAATTGAGTACCTTGAGGAATCTTATTTTTAAAGGGAACGACAACTGAACCAGCTTTTATTAGTCCTGCCCCTTTTTCTGGATTGATTAGGTATTTTTCGAGTTCTTTTGACAAGCCTAAGAGTTGAACCAGTTCTTCTCTATCATTTTTTGCTTGCTTGAGGAGAATCATAAATTCACTATTTGCAATAATCCGTCTACCATTTGGATCTAACAATAAGGTTTCGACGTTTTGAGTTATCCCAGTCGGACTAGCTCCATATTTTCTGACACGACTCCACAATTTAAAGAAGAAATCACTGGCATATTTATCTAATAAGAGAAGCTGCATTTCATCAAAATAAATCCAGGTCTTCTTCCCTAATTTTTGGTTCCGAACGACACGATTCCATATCTGATCAAACACTACCATGAGAGCGATTTGTTTCAGCTCATCTCCTAACTTTTTAACATTATAGATTAAGAAATTAGATCCTGTCTGAATATTGGTCTTATGAGAAAAAATATCAAGAGAACCTTCGACATACAGTTCCATATCAAGTGCCAAATTCTGCGCTTCTTCTTCTGGTTGTTGGCTCAAGACAAAGACCCATTCTTCCAAAGAAGGCTCTTTAAATGACTGATAGGTCAGTCTGGTGACTCGGTCAATAATCGATTTTTCTCTTCCATCCATTTTTCTATCCAATAACTTGCCGATAAAGGATAAAAGAAATTCTGATTTTACCTTTACAGGATCTTCATCCATATTTTCTTCAGACAAGTCAAGAACATTGAGATAGGTTTGGGAATCAGGCGCAATATCAATCATTTCTCCACCAAAAGCCTGTCCAATAACACTGTACTCTGCTTCTGGATCCACGATGATAATTTCTGTATTCTCACCAGATTCTTTGATTTTTGTCGTGATAATCTCATGCTTGGTTGCCATGCCTTTACCAGCTCCAGATGTTCCTAAAATCAGACCAGAAGGTGTATTTAATAGACTTCGGTCAATGGTAATAATATTGCTTGAGATTTGATTGATACCGTAATATTTCCCACTACGGTCTTGTAAGTCTACTGAAGTCCATGGAGAGTTCACTGCTATATTGGACGTTAATAAACTCCGTGATACTCCCTCTAAAAAATCACAACCAAATGGCAGCAAACTATTAAAGGCTGCTTCTTGCATATATGGAAGTTTATCAATCATTAGGTCATTTGAGCCGGCCACTTGTTGAATAGTGTCTAGGGCTTGTTTGAGTTCTTCTTCATCCTGACCAAAGACACCAATCAAGAAGACTGTTTGAAATAGTTTATCTCCTGTCTCGGTCATGGTTTTTAAGAGTTCCTCAGCTTCATCTATATTGCTTTCTAAAACATGGCCTACTTTTTCTAAATAGATACCTGTACGGGCAAGTTTTTGTTGTTCCCCAATCTTTTGGGATTCCATTAAGGTCTTCTTTGTTCGTAGTTTCTTCATGGCATCTGCCTTGGTCGAACTTTGAGCATGAAGGCTCACAATCAATTCCAAATCTCCTTGCATGAGGTCTCGGATAAACTGATCCCCTAATTCCATGCCGTAGTCTCTCACATAGACAATCTGCAATAAGCGGTCATTGATTTGTAGGTAATTCTTGTTTTTGAAATCTAAGAGATTAGGTGCTATGAAGTGACGAGTTGTCTGACCAGATCTCGTTAAATCACGGTAAGAAAAAGGAAGATGGTGTTCTCCTCTAAGCATATCGGCCAACAAGTTGACACGCTCTTCTCCAGCCAAGGATTCAAATCGTGCATCAATTTCTGAGAAACCACTCTTGAAATATTCTCCTATTTGGGACAAGGAACGATAGGCTTGTTTGGGATTAGAATCCTTTCTACCAAAGCTAATCAGTTTCACAGCTGAAAAATTATTTTCACCACTGTCTAAATTCTGATTCATCATCCGATTCAATTCTTTACGATAGGTATCATATCCATCTTCTTTTTCCTCATACAAAACACTTTGTCTAAACTTTTCTAAATTCAATCTTTTATTAAAGATGGTCAATTGGAAGTTGGTTTGGTCATCTAGGGAGTTAATCAAATCAGAATACTTCTCAATGATTGCGCCCTTATCTTCTAAACCAACGGTCTGGTAATTGACATCACCAAGTAAATAGCTTTGTGAGAAATAATCTTCTTTCACCTGCATCAGACCATTTTGATACAGGGCTTGATAGGAAAGAGTATTAGCCGTTGAGGGTAACACTTCCTCTTTTTTATCTTTAACTTTTTCCTTTTTATTAGTCATTGAAGTTTTTTGTTTCTTTAATGTATTTGATTTTCTTTTCATGTTCAGGTCCTTTCTTTCCTGTAATTGTGCGTAGGGGAACCGTTAGTTCAAAATGAAGACGGTATTTCAAATAATGTTCAAAATATAAATCATTGGGTTTATAGACTCCAA
The DNA here is from genome assembly GCF_013305725.1 of Streptococcus mitis. Lineage (NCBI taxonomy): Bacteria > Bacillati > Bacillota > Bacilli > Lactobacillales > Streptococcaceae > Streptococcus > Streptococcus mitis. The sequence goes on along the minus strand of NZ_CP047883.1, from coordinate 970,890 downwards.
AAAGCATGAGGGGGATGGTAAAAGCAAACACAAAACCGTAAACAAACCAATCTCCAAATTGCCAGAAAAAGAGATTCAAGCCCAAAACAATAATTGTGACAATAAAGGCTGGTAAAACAAAGATGATTTGTCTTGTGGTGAAACCTAACCAAGCCCTGTGTTGGTATTTTGTGATGTCTTTAAAGACACGTGTATTCATGACTTTCCTTTCTAAAAAGGCTAAGAAGCAATCACTTCCTAGCCTTTATCTAATTACATACCTAATATTGAGCGAGCCGTACGTTGAGAACCAACGAGGGCAATAATCAGTAAGATAGCTTGTATTAAACTACCAAACATAATCGCAAGAGATTGCAGGACTCCTGCACCATTTGAAACGGCTATTTTCCCAGCAGATTCAAACAAAGGAACAAGAGAAACAATCAGAAAAATAAGAACCCCTTGTACCGCATAGACCATAATATTTTTTAAATAGCCAATACCAATAGACTTCCACTCATCACTTAAAAATGTTGGAATCGTAAGAGGGGCAAATGGAATCATAAGGTAGAGTTGAATAAATCGAATAGATACCAAAAGATTGACCATGGCTGCACTTACTATCCGAACTAGCCAAATGAGGAGTGCGAAAAAGCCCACAATCATCCGGCCAATAAATCCTGACCCTTTTAATCCAGAGATTGTATCATACTTCGCCCCACCGTGAGCCACAATCGAGGCCACTTGTTCAATGGCGTGACTCGCAATCCCGATGATAGCTTCTACAATAACGGTAGTATTGGTAATTACAACTGCGACCATAATATAACTAATCAACATCGGGGCTAATGCTTCAAAGGTCATCGCTCCTCCTGAGTTAGCAATTTTCTTTGCCATCTTAGAAAATTCTAAGATGAGAACAACTGATAAAATCGCAACTCCAAGAGGCTGCATGACACTTTTAGTAATACTAGACATATAAGTCCAAACGGTTGGATTGTAGCTAGATAGAGATTTAATCAGATCTACTGTAGATTGTAAATCTACATTAAATCCTTCAAATAAATTTTCAGCTGATATTTTTTCAGATGCAAGGTAAACAAAGGGTGAGACTAAACTAAGATTCATGTCATTGTTTATCCTCCTAAATTGAAATCTGGGTTACAAAGGCTCCAGCAGCCCCGACCATAACACCACCGACAATTTCAAGAATGGCATTCCGAACACCTGGTCCACCATCTTTAATATTGGTTGCAAGGTTGACAATCCCCACAACAACGAGAAAGGCACCAACCGCAATCAATCCCTTCTGTAACAAAGACATAGCTTGTGCAAACATAGCACTTGCGTCTACTCCATAAACAAAACCTTTAAAATGCGTAATCATCTATTTCCTCTTTTCTATTTTTATTTTAAACTAGATTCAAAAGTTAAATCACGAATTCTAAGGCCTTCAAGATGGTTTTCTTGACTTTGATTCAAAGGATTGATTTGATAGTTCCACCACCATTCATCGGTTTCTTGATTGGCTAGGTATTTCCAGTTTGGATGCTTAGTGGAATTGTACTTTTTGCTTTTAAAGACAGGCATATTGGCAATTCGAACCAAGCATTCATGCCGTTTCATATTTCCGACTTCATCAGGTGTCATTAAATCACGAGCAATCTTTTGATGAGAAAGGGATCCTGAACCTGTCTGGCCAAAGGAACGACTAGTATTTCGAACATCAATGGTTTGTTTACCGAGTAATCCACTCATAAATTTAAAGGTATCTTCATCATTCCCACCTAAGTAGACTAAGCTATCACAGTTCCCAAGAATGGTTTTCCAAGCTTCTTTTTCTTTATAGAGCCCTTGAAGTTGGGCAATATTTTGAAGAATGGGAACGAGACTCATATTACGAGAGCGGACTGTTGAGGTTTGTTCAGCAAAATCTGGAATTTCTCCGATATTTGCGAACTCATCTAAATAAACTCTCACATGAAGAGGCAATTGACCCTTAAAATCAATATCTGCTTGTCTTGTTAGGGTTTGAAATACGGTTGAAAAAAAGAGGGCTGAAAGAAAGCGAAAGGTACTATCGTTATCTGGGATAACTAAGTAAACCATTGATTTTTCCTTGCCCCATGTCTTCATATCAAGGGTATCTCTTTTGGTCAAATCCATAACACTTTGAATATTGAAGAGGGCAAATTTAGCAGTGGTTACAGCAACAACAGAATCCAGAGTCTTATCCTTATAATTTTGGAAATCTGCCCAATTTCGCATGGTAAAATTTTCAGTCCCATACTTTTTAGCATAATTTTCAAATAGAATTTCTAAGACACTTTTTTCTTGGTTTTCACCCTTGGATAAGTGTTTAATGAGTTTTGAGATTTCAGCAAAGCTTGGATAACGCCCTCGTTTTTTTCGCTCTTCCACTTCTTTTTTTTGACGTTTCAACAAGTTTTGGTATTCTGTTTGACTCAAACGACTCTCTTCAATGAGCTGTTCTCTTGTTTTGGGTGGATTATAGAAATCGACCAAGTAAGAGGCTAAAGCTCGTACCAAAGTCATAGAAGCTTCATCCCAAAATGGATCACTACGGGAGCCAGAGCCTTTGGTGTTATTGAAATAAACCGTCAGCATGCGATTCAAATCATTTTCTGTCTCTATATAGCGAAAAGGATTGAAGCCATCTGAGTTCTTCATATTGACTAAATCTAGCACCTTTACTTGGTAGCCATGTTCTAAAAAGAGTTTGCCTGTTTTTTCGGCCAAGTGATCTTTAGGATCCACGACAATATTAGAACTATTCATCTGAATCAGATTGGGTTTCACAAAGCGAAATGTCTTCCCACTTCCTGAACCTCCTATCACCGCAATATTTTTATTTCTATCATATTGGGCTAATTTTTTATCTAATAATGTCAGACGAACATCTTGTGCTAAGATCGTATCATGAGAAAATTCCTTACCGTAAAAGAGCTTCTTTTCTTTTAGAGTTCCAAAACGGGCGCTCCCGTATTCTACCCCTTCTCGGTATTGTTTTTTGCCAGTCTCTAAATAAAGATAAACCAGCAACATCATCACAAAACCTAGTAGAAAAAAAGCACTTGATTTTCCAGTAAAAGAAATATTCCATGGCGACTGAAGAACTTCATCTTGACCTTCCATCAGAAGATGAGTCCATTTATCTAGTGTATTTCCAGTATAGGAATCATACAAAAGCGTCAAACGATGAAAAAGATAGCCTAGTAAGATACCTAACAGTGAGAATAGTAGGAATTTCTTTCCACTGTACATCATCTCACCATCTCTTTCTGTTTGACGGCCCCTTCTTGTCTAAAGGTAATTTGGGATTTAGCCTCATCAATTGCATCGTCTAATGACTGATCCATGGTAAAATCAGCTAATTTCTCTGGATCATTAACCATTTTTTCTAACAGATGGTCTAAATGATTGTCTAGAATCGAACGGTCTTTCGTGTAGAAATATAGAGAATCCCCTTGCCAAGCAATGGCTAAAGGAATCTCTTCTTTTTCTAAAAAAGACTTAAATTTCTCTATATCAATTGGTTTGTCTAAAAAATCTTTTTTCAGATTAATCGTATCAATCGCATAGGGAGATTGTAGCAATTCTTCTAATTTCTGTACCCCTATCTTATAGGCGGAATCTTGTGCTAAAGCCTGACGTCTAGACCATTCTAGAATCTTTAATAGACTTCTTACAGTAAATAAAAGACTACGCTCTGCATATTGAACTGCCATTCGTTCCTGTTGTTCAGAAGACATCTGATGCCTCCTTCTTCACAAATAGCAGCTTTCCTTCTTTATAGCGATAAGCTATCAATTTCTGATGTTGCTTAATTGACTTGACAACCTGCAGTAAATCTCTCGAATAAGGTTCTCGAAGAGTGACTTCTACTGTCTTCCCATCAAAAATACCTACACGTTTAAATTCAATGTAATCTTTTTTGAGATGTCCTAAGCCCATACCAAAGGGAAAGTGATGAATCAATTGGATGGTACAACCACCTTTATTTCCCATTTGTTTCAAATCATACAAGTTTACTATCTTCATGATTAACTCCTTTATCTAGTTTGTCGCATCGTTTGAGTCTGGTAACGATAAACTCCGTGTCTGTTAGAAAATTCTCACACACGTCTTGTGCCAGTTGCCCTTCACAGGGGAATACTCTCAGTCCCTACTTACACAGGCACGCTAATCAAGACGGAGTGGATTCAATTTTCAAAGAACAGGTAGCTTTATTATAGATAAGAGTAGTTGAAATTTTTATCACATCTTTGGAGTTGTTGGAATAATCAGGTAAGTGCTAATTTCTAGCTCCTCACACAACACCGTACATACCTTCTATGTTTTATGAACAGTAGCTATCATTTACATTTTAAAACTACCATTCTATCAGAATAAAAGTCAAAAAAGACGCTTCTACTTCGAGAGATACTCATTTAATGGTTCAGCAATTCGCTCTACATCCGTTACAGAAATTTCATCACTATCACTTCTCATGATTTGTTATTAGTTCACTTTGAGGGGCTTGCTCATGAAACCAAACAGCGTAAGTCGTAAAAGAAAAAAGCAGTACAAGATTGAACTGCTTTTACGGATTCAGATAAAATAACTTTAAAATATAGAAGATATCTATTGACTGTAACTATAATTGATTTAAATTTATAACTTCATCTGCTTGATTCCAAATATCGGGATTATGAGTTGCAATGATGATTAGACGATTTTCATTTTTCATATCTAATAATAATTTCATAATTCCTTGTGAAGTCGTAGGATCGAGCGATGCAGTCAACTCATCCGCAAGTATTAATGGTGGATTTTTAAGAATGATTTTCGCTAAAGCAACACGTTGTGCTTCACCGCCAGACAATTCATATATCTTTTGTTCCAGATGAATATGAGTTAGACCAACTCTTGCTAATACATCTTTTTTTTAACTTATCTTTTTCTATATAATTACATTTAAGATTTACTAATCCTAAATCTAGATTAGTAGAAACATTTTCATTATCTAACAAACCAAAATTTTGAAAAAGATATCCTGATACTGTCAATAAAAAAGCTTAGAAAGGCTTAAAGCCTTATCCAAGCTGATATTTGTTCATCTAATTAATAATCTAAATAAAGGATCTACTTCACTTTCATAATACGAACTAAATTGGCTCTTTCTGCCTCCTCTAGTTTCAATTCTATATAATGAATAGTTTCCGACAAGTTTGGAATAATCGAGTATTCTAAACCATTTACACGTCTACGTGTTTTTTCTATTTCATCAGCCATTAACTGACACGTTTTTTCAACTTCTGCCAGTCTTAGTAATTTATCAATTAAACTATTCATTGTAGCAAATACATCATCCATTTCACTATTAGAAGATAAATAGCTGTATTCACTGTTCTCATTTTGAGAAGTAATATTCATATGCATTCTAGGAACTGTTACACTCATGATATTTTCTTTCTCAACAAATAATTCAATTTCTTTCGATGGAATTGAAAATAATTCCTCCACCATTTGAGAATTCTTTAATGATTTAGCAACTGCAAAGGATTTTAGATTATCAATTAGATAACTTTCTACTTCTTTCCGAAGTTGATTATTCTCACGAATCAAAGAAATAAATCGCCTCATCAATTCATCTCTTTTATCCTTTAATAACTTATGTCCACGTTCAGCTGTTTTCAAACGTTCCTTTAAGTTATTCAATTCCATACGAGTTGGTTTTACATTCAAACGTACCATAGATAATCACTCCATTTCTGGATTAAACTTCTACCAAAGGTAAGTATTTATCAAGCAAATCATCTTTGATACGTTTTAACTCTGTTCTAGGAAGAATTGATAGTAATTCCCACCCAAGATTCAACGTATCTTCTATATTTCGATTTTTATAAAATCCTTGGTTAATGTATTCTTCTTCAAAACGCTTTGTAAACCTCACATACAATTTATCTACATCAGATAAAGCTGATTCTCCTAATACTACTGCTAACTCTTCAACCTTTTTCCCTTGGGCATAGGCTGCAAACAGTTGATTCATAGTTGGAGCATGATCTCCACGAGTTTTACCTTCTCCAGATCCCTTATCTTTTAATCGAGAGAGAGACGGTAAAACATTGATTGGTGGACGATAACCTTGATTATACAACTCATGCGACAAAATAATTTGCCCTTCAGTAATGTATCCAGTTAAATCAGGAATTGGATGTGTTATGTCATCTTCTGGCATTGTTAAAATAGGAATCTGTGTCACTGAACCTTTTTTACCAACTAAGCGACCAGCTCTTTCGTATAGAGTTGATAAATTTGTATATAAATATCCCGGATAGCCTCGTCTACCTGGAACTTCACGGCGAGCTGCCGAGACTTCACGTAACGCTTCACAATAGTTAGTCATATCCGTCATGATAACTAGAACGTGCATATCTTTTTCAAATGCTAGATACTCTGCCGCAGTTAAAGCAATGCGGGGAGTTGCAATACGCTCAATTGCAGGATCATTTGCCAAGTTCATAAATAAGACTGAACGATCGATCGCTCCTGTTTTTCTGAGTTCTTCCATAAAAAACTCAGCTTCTTCAAAAGTAATACCCATTGCCGCAAATACAACCGCAAAATTTTCATCAGAATTTAAAACAGTCGCTTGTCTTGCTATCTGAGCTGCTAATTCATTATGAGGTAAGCCCGAACCTGAAAATACTGGTAATTTTTGACCACGTACAAGAGTATTCAAATGATCAATAGAGGAGATTCCTGTCTGAATAAATTCATCTGGATAATCTCTAGATACAGGATTAATAGCTTGACCATCAATATCTAAATATTTCTCTGGAATTAAATCTGGTCCACCATCAATTGGTTTTCCCATCCCATTAAAAATACGACCAACCATATCCTCAGATACAGCCAATTCTAGTGCATGACCAGCAAAACGAATTTTAGACTTTTCTAAATTTATTCCACTAGATCCTTCAAAAAGTTGAACCATTGCTTTATCTTCGTGGATCTCTAAAACTTGTCCACGACGAATTTCTCCATTATGAAGTTGAATTTCAACTAACTCATTGTAAGATACATTATTTACTTGTTCAACAATCATAAGAGGCCCAACAACTTCACTAGCAGTTCTGTATTCTTTTATAACACTCATTTATAGACCTCCTGTTTCTAATATCAAATGAATTTGATGTGTAATCTCATTTGATATAATTTTGATTTCATCTAATCTATCTTCTGAAACATATTTACTTCTCGCCATACGGTCTCGAACTGCCACGGTACCTTCCATAATCTCTGTAAAGTAAGAACCCAACTCTAAAGCATGATTTGCCTGATCAGCAAAAGTTAGTATATTACTTAGCATTGCTTCTTGTTTTGCAAACGAAGTGAATGTATCTACCGAATCAAAAGCGTTCTGTTGCAAATAATCTTCTCGAATTTGTTTAGCAATTTCCATCGTTAGTCGTTCATTATCAGACAGAGAATCAATCCCAACAAGACGAACAATTTCCTCTAAACTAGATTCCCGTTGTAAGTAGTTCATCGCACGAGTTATTTTACTATTCCAATCTGTCTTCTCTTTACCATCTATATAAGTGCCCACACTGTCTTTATATAGTGAATAAGATGTAAGCCAGTTAATTGCAGGAAAATGACGTCGCTGTGCCAACGGAGCATCAAGCCCCCAAAAAACTTTCACAATCCGTAAAGTGTTTTGAGTAACTGGTTCTGAAATATCTCCACCAGGTGGCGATACAGCTCCAATAGCAGTAATCGTTCCTTCACGTTCTGGAAGCCCTAGAACCTGAGAACGTCCTGCTCTTTCATAATATTCAGAGATACGACTTCCCAGATAAGCAGGATAACCCTCATCACCAGGCATTTCTTCTAGACGTCCTGACATTTCACGTAGCGCTTCTGCCCAACGTGAAGTTGAATCAGCCATAATGGCGACAGAGTAGCCCATATCACGAAAATACTCAGCCATGGTAATTCCTGTATAAATTGAAGCCTCACGAGCAGCAACAGGCATATTTGAAGTATTAGCAATCAGAACTGTCCGTTGCATAATTGATTGTCCGGTATTAGGGTCAATCAACTCAGGAAACTCATTCAGTACATCCGTCATTTCATTTCCACGTTCTCCACAACCAACATAAATAACAATATCAACATTGGCAAATTTAGCTACTTGGTGTTGTACAACTGTCTTTCCTGCTCCAAACGGTCCAGGAACTGCTGCAGCTCCCCCTTTGGTTACTGGAAAGAATGTATCAATAACTCGTTGACCTGTGATTAATGGTTCTTCTGGAATTAAACGTTTAGAAACAGGACGCGCCTTGCGGACAGGCCATTTTTGCATAAGCGTTCCTTTATAGAAACTACCGTCCAATTTTTTTATTTCATATACAACTTCATCAATTGTAAAATCGCCAGATGAAATAGAAACGACTTCTCCAGATACTCCATAAGGAACCATAATTTTATGATTAACTACCTCGGTTTCCTTGACAGTTCCAAGAATATCACCCGTACTCACTTTTTGACCAATTGCTATAGTGGAATCAAAATGCCACTTAATATCTCTATCCAAACTTGGAACTTCTACCCCACGAACTAGAAAATCATTATGAGTAGCCAATTTAAATCGATCTAATGGGCGTTGTATGCCATCAAACATTTGAGAAATCAATCCTGGCCCTAATTCAACCGAGAGAGGTTCTCCAGTTGTAACAACAGGTTCTCCCGGACCAAGACCAGATGTTTCTTCATAGACTTGGATAGATGCCTGATCTCTTCTCATTTCAATAATTTCACCGATTAACCCTAGCTTACCTACACGGCAAATATCTTGAATATTAGCCTCCTGCATACCTGATGCAATAACTAGAGGTCCCGATACTTTTATAATCTTCCCTTGAGTCAAAGTTATTCTCCTTACTAAGTCCAAAAATTATAGAATAATATTACAGACAATTTTGTACATTATTATAAAATATTGTGTCCTACTGCTTTCTCTACATTATCCTCTATACGTTTTAATCCTAAATTTAAACCTTGTTTATGAGTCGGTAATAAAATAATAGCAGGCACAACTTGAGAATCATAATGGCGAATTGTATCTAATATCATTGAAGCAATGTCTTCAGTGATATAAATGACACCATAATCAGATTGAGCTAATTTTCTTAGAGTATTTGTAGCTTCTTGTTCTTGATAGGCAGGAAATATATCAAACCCAATCATGCTAAAGGGTAAAATAATATCATAGCTACCAATTATGCCAATTTTATACTTATTAGCTTCCATAATGCGGGCGTATCCTTTCTTTTATTGATTCAAAAGGAATTGTATTTTGAAGAGCTGATATGATCATTCTAAGATTCTTTACTTCAAACTCACATCCCAATAAATATCTAGCAAGAACTAACGGCCCATCTACATTATACCTTCCTTGATCTAAAGTTTTATACAATAGTAAATCACATAAAAATTCTAACTCAGAAGATGAAATTGTTGCGTCCTGCATCTTCAATTCGTAAGTTGAAAAGATTGAATCTAAGCTTAGATTTATTTTATTGAACCACACAAATATTTCTTGATTTTCTACAATGTATATAAATTCTTTAGCAGAAATACTTCCTTCATCTGAAAGTAATTGTAAAATATCCCCATGACTCTTATTTTGAGATAAACCACGTTTTACAGTAATAATATTATAAAAGTCAATCATTGCAACAATAACCTGAGACAGCACCCCACCTAACTCATTAGATAAAAGTTTCAGATGTTTAAAATATGCTAGATCAGCTCCGACATCAAGTACACGAATATTATTAAAAGTTTCATACTCATTCCAAATTGATTCTACTTCATGAACCATAAAATCAGGAAGTGTATCTGAATGTAAGGAAGAAACTAAATGTTTTAAACTTTCTATATCAAAAATCCCTATTGGAATTAATAATTTAGAAAAATCTTTCTTAATTGCCGCCTTAGATTTTAATAAAACTTTGATATTATGATAAACATATCGTAAAGCAAATAAAGTCACAATTTTATCAGACGGACTTTCAGCATAGGCCCATCTATAATCATTGACTAATTTTGTCATTAGCGAAATCTCTGTCTGACTAGGATTTTCTAAAACGTCAATAGATAAATGATAGGGAGTTGCTTCTAAGATAAATGCCAATGTCTCCGTATCTTTGGATTGTATAATTTTTTGAAATTTTTCTTCTGTAATAAAATCGTTTTCTTTTACCGAAATCGTCGTATTTATTTTTGAAAAAAGATTAGTATCCATAAAATACCTTTCTAATTTTATTGGAATACTCCAAATTTCTAAGAAGGATTAACCAATTTCATCCTTAATTGATAAAAATTTGATTTGCTATACTTGAACTTTCTTCCTTAGAAATCGAACCAATTAATGTTTTATACAAATAGTTATCATCAATTTTACCTATTGAAATAAGTAAGCCTGATTCATTTGAGACAGGCTGTTCACTAAATAAATGATTTGGAAAAGAGAATTTCAATTTCTCTAATTGTTCCAAATTGAATTTAGCTAAAGTCCGCTCCCCAAAAGTTACTATGACCTCTTGTTGTGAATATCGTTCCAGAATTCGATAGATGAACTCCATTTCTTTATCTGCATTCCAAGATTCCATTTCTATTAAAGCAGATTGAAAAAGTTCTTTTAATATTTTCTGTTTTGATACTAACGTTGATTGGCGTTCCTTATTTTTTAATTGTTGAAAAATTATTTGATATTTCTGCTGTAAATCTTTTAACTTTCGTTCATGTTCAGCTTCTTTTTTCTTTACAATGATCGACTTTTGCATTTCAAATTCATCATCAATCTTCTTTTTGGAATCCAATAATTTCATACGCCCTTTTTCATGAGCTTGTTCAATAACAGATTCTCGTAAGTTTTCTAAATTGCTCATTTAGACACCTCCTTTGAATAGCAAATTAATTTCTTATACACGAAGGGTCAAAATGAATGATACGACAAAGGCAAGAATTGCATAGGTTTCTACCATGGCAGCCAAAATTGCTCCCTTCATGAATTCTTTTGGTCTTTTAGCCAAGATTTGCATTCCCGCTACTGCTACATTTCCTTGATGCTTAGCCGAAAAGTATCCTACAATAGCAATTGGAAGAGCTACAAAGAAATAAGCAACGCCTTTTTCCAAAGGAAGTTCTGGAGTTAATTGCAACCAAATTAAAATTCCAATAACAAAACCATATAATCCTTGTGTTCCGGGCAGTAGTTGCAATATCAAAGCTGAGGCAAATTTTTCTGGCTGTTCTTTCAGTAAAGCTGCGGCAGATTGCCCAGCCTTACCAACTCCATAAGCAGACCCCATACCGCTTAATCCAACCGCCAATACAATTCCCAATGCAGCGAAGAAAGCTCCTCCATAGGTTGAAAAATAAGTTGCTAAATGTTCCATTATATATATCCTCCATTAATTCTTTGTAATAACCTTAATATATTTCTCAGAAGCCTTCAAAGGTTGAAATGGTTTTCCTCCACCCTCATAAAACTTACCAAAAAATTCAACAAATATCAGACGTGCTCCATGAACATATCCTGATAGTAACGATAGAAAAATATTGATCGCATGTAAAAGAATGAATAATACTAATCCAATTGTCAGTTTAGCCAATGTCCCCGGAAACAAACCAACAATTAAATTGAAAGCTGATGCTATACTTGCTCCAGATAATCCTAATGCCATCAATCGAGTGAAACTAACTAAATCACCTATATAAGATGAAATATTATATAGATTAAACAATCCTGATCCAATACCTGACAAGCTTTTGGCTTGAATAATAGAAACAATCAAAATCCCCACAGCATTAAAAATAGATACCCATTTCCCTAATACAAATAACGGTCTAATATCAGGCATCAACATTCCGACAGCAATAAATAACAAGCCAAGCAGAATAACACACCACGCAAATCCTGAATTATATGCTTCTGCATATTTCTTCATTCTTACTTTTTGTAGTCCTGAAGCTAACAAACCTACAAATACTGTAATAAATCCAAACACAACTGACACTACTAATATAGTCATGACATCCGAGGTTGTAGATATCAGATGAAATGGCAACTCATATCCAAAAAATGAGCCATAGATTCCACCCCAAATTGCAACGGCTACCCCTAATATATTAAAGAATTTTAAAAATCTCTTAGTTACTGAAGGTAGATGAAAAATTTTTAATGCTAACATTGTTCCTAAAAACAATAGTAAACCATAGCCTAAATCAGCAACCATCATTCCAAAAAATGTAAAGTAAAATGGTGCTAATACAGGTGTAGGATCTTTCTCATAATATTTGGGCAGAGCATACATTTCTGTCAATAATTCAAATGGTTCAATTAAAGAGTGATTCGTTAATTTGATAGGTATTTCATCTTGATTATCCGACAATGTTTCCGATTCATAAATATAAATAGAATGTCCAAAACGCTCATCCATAACTTTTATAAAATATAAAATACGAGTTTCTTCTATCCATCCTTCTAATGCAACTAGATGCGGAGTGCTCAAAAGGTTATTCTTAGAGATTTGACGAGCATAGATAGATAAAATATAGTCAATTTGCCATTGTAAATCTATCAAATTTTTCTTTGAATCTTGCAACGATGCGATAATATTCTCTTTTTCAGTTATTAACTGCATGTTTTCTTGATCCAAATCTACTACTCGCTGCTTCGGTAATTCTTTTCTAGAATAATCAAATGGTTCAAATAAGTAGTCATCAAAATCAATAGAGCAACTGGACTGATAGAAAACAACAACACCGTACTCTCTATCATTAGAAAATATTTCTTGAACTTCGATATTGTTTTCTAAAAAATTATTGTATAAGCGATTATCTACAGTCCTTGGAATTGTTCCGACTTTTCCTCTACAGAAAGAAAATTGTTCTAAATGCGCAGGAACAATTTCTAATTTTTCCCACTTTATTAATCTCTCTATTTCCTCATTATTACTTTGAATGTTTCTTTCTAATTCATGAACTCTGTTTATTTGATCATTCACTTTTTTAAGAACACCTTCAGCAACATTAGCTTTACCAAATTTTTCTAATTCTTCATAAGAGGTTGTTATCGGAGGTTGCTGTAATAACTTAAACGTGTTTTCTTTCGGTAGGTATTCTTGTAATTTCTCTACAGTTGCTTCCAAATGTTGTTGTTTATTCAACAAATAAGTCAAGGCATCATTTCCTTCAATAACCCCATGATTGGAATTAGAAGTATGAGAAATTTGAATAGTTGGAAATACAACCTCATCTTTTTCTAGAGCTTCTGACCAGTTATCCTGAACCTTTAAATCACGGAACTGCACTGACTCTAGTTCTTGAATAGTTTTTAAAACATCATCAAGACTACTCTTAGTAAATAGTAGAGAAATTCTTTTCATCTGACTAATAGCCATATTTTTCTACCACCCTACCAATAATTTTTTCTACAAATTCTCCTCTCCTACTTGATGAAATATACTGAATCTTTGCATCATTTTCCTTGATTGTTTTATTAACCTCATCAATGAGGTTCTGTTGTTTCATTTCTAAATTGCTTTCTATTGAAATTAATTCTTCGTGACTTTTTTCATCATAACTTTTTTCTAGTTTTTCCAATTCTTTTTGGGAGACAGCTTTATACGTATAAATCTCATTATCATATGATTTTATAATATCGGTTGCAACATTCTCAATATCTTGCATTGTCGAAAATACAGAGTTAGTCATTGTGACACCTCCTTATCTTTCACACTATTTATTAGAAATTCTATCTAAGAAATTTTTTACAGCACCTATACGACCAGCTTCATTTCCTAATGTAGCTGCTACAACATTTTTAGGCAAAAACCTATTATCCATTACATTTTTAGCTAAAGAACTTTGAATTTCAGGTAACAAAATATCCTTTTTAGCCAGAATCCCACCTCCTAATATGAGAATTTCTGGATTAAGTAGATAAGAAATAGTTAATAAACCTTTTGTTAGATTTTCTACAAAAATTTCAAAAGTTTCTTTAGCGATTTTATCTCCAGAACTTAAATCAGTAAAGAAAGTGCGTCCAGTTTGATTAGTTTTCAAGCTCTTCTTTTGATATAAATGAATCAATGCGGTTGTTGAGGCTTTGCTTTGCCAATCCGAATTACCTACAGGAATATAGCCTACTTCACCAGCAGTATAGTTAAATCCGTTAACAATTTGTCCATTGACAATAATACTGCCTCCTATACCTGTTCCAATAGTAACCATTACTACATTTTTCTTATCTTTGGCTTGTCCCTTCCACAATTCACCTAATGCAGCACAATTAACATCATTTTCAACAAAAGTAGACAACCCAAAACGTTTTTCTATTTCGGAAGTAAAGTTTACTCCGATATAGCCTGGTATTGTATAGCCTGCATAGATGATTTCTCCTGTATTAGCATTAACAACTCCAGCAGTGGAAATCCCAACACCATCAATTGAATAATTTAAAATATACTCACCAATTAAATCACAGACCTGATTTAATATCTGGTTCGTTCCCAAATCATAGTCAATAATTGTTTCTATCTCTTTGAACTGATTTAAACTCGTTCCAAAATCATCGTATAAATCTGCCTTAATTGTTGTTCCGCCAATATCGATCCCTATAATCTTCATTTCATCACTCCCACATTTTTGATCTCATTACTTTTTGATAAAAAATGGGACTGGGCATTATCCCAGTCCCATCTCTATTTCTTTATTCAATGAGTTGTATCACAGAACTTTAGAAATTATATAATGACAAGAATTTACTATTCTGTTTTACAATAGTTAAGCATTTGTGATTTCTGAAAGACTTACTTTTCGATCTTCTTTAACTGATAAAGTACATGCATCAGCGGTAGCGATTGATTCTAAAGCAGCTACACCATTGAGAAGTTTTTCATATTCTTCTGTAATTTCTCCACCTTTAATGATGTCATGTAGATATTCCATTTCTTTATCAATACATGTTTGTAACCATAATGGGCAACGTACTCCTGGTTTACCGTACGCAATTGCTCCATCCATACCACGACCGGTATAGATAGCTGTACGGTCATCATCTTCCTCTTGAGTTTCATGTACCAAGAAGTGTGATTCTCCTTCACCTTTAACACGAAGAGTACCTCCAGTATTGAACAAGTCAAGTTTGATAGCTCCTTCAGTTCCTTGAATCAAGACGTAGTGTTCACCCCAACGGAAAGCATTACCATATTCCAAAACAGCATAACGATCATCAGAGTATTCTAGGTTTACAATGAGCATATCATCTTCATCACCAAAGTTTTCACCTTTATGATATACATTACCTCCTACCATTGTCGCTTTTTCAGGAAGTCCTCCCATGATGAACTGAATGCAATCTAATTCATGAATATGGTGGTACAAATGTCCTCCAGATTGAGAACGAAGTTTCTTCCATGATACAGTTGGTTGTTGTTCTTCCCAACCTGTACGAGCGGCATGGCAATAAAGAACTTTACCGATTTTACCTTGAGTAATCAATTCTTTAGCATGGTGTACACCATTAAAGAAGTTCATGATGTGACCAGCCATAAAGATAACATTATTTTCTTTACATGCGTCAACCATGGCTTTACAATCTTCATAAGACAATGCAATTGGCTTTTCACAAAATACGTGTTTGCCATGTTGAGCAGCTTTCACAACAGGTTCACGGTGAAGGTAGCTAGGTGAAGCTACGATCACACAATCAATATCTTCACGTGCTACAAGTTCATCTAAACTTGCACAAACATCTGATCCCAACTCTTGAGCAACTTCTTCTCCATGATTTGGGTCAAATACCGCAACCACTTTTGCATCTTCAATTTTGTTCATTGAGCGAGCCAAATCAGCTCCAAAATATCCAGCTCCAACAATACCGTAATTTACCATAATTTTTATCCTCTTTCAATATATTTAAATTTCAGCTTTAATTCTTTTTCAAATCTTCAATCTTAAATGTTACATATGGTACAACATTTTTCATATGAAGTTCATTACGAGACCATGAATCAAATTTTTCAAACATCAATCCAATTTCATGATTTGGTAACTCTGTCAATGTTGAATATGAGTATCCATAGTTACTATAATCAACATCGTGATGATAACGCCAATCAATTGTATTATCATCATTAATTAGACCAATCGAAATTTGTCCGTGTTTACGACCATTTGTGGAGTTTGGAGTACTTAAAATGACAGCCTTTTTACCATCAATCAATTGACTATAATTGATGATTGATAATTGTGTTCCATAACTTGGATTTGAAACAAAATTCAAATATTCCGGCGCACTCCAAGTAGTACCTGCGTCTTTACTTGTTAAATATGCAATTTTACCATTATTTGTACGCATGTATGCTTGAATTACTCCTGGACTCAATTCTACAAATTGTGCTTCTGCTGACCAACTAGAAGGAAGTGGCACAACTTTAACTTTCCAAGACGCTCCGTTATCGTCACTATAAATGAATGCAGACTCTTTACCAGTGTAAGACGGAATAAGAATACGTCCAGTTGAGCTTTCAATGATTCCACGTCCAGGACCCAAATAAGGCGCATTCCGATTAAGTCCCATTATAGGAGGTAATAAAGTTGGTGCAGACCAAGATTCGCCATGATCATTACTAGAAATATATGCAATATAGTTCGTTGGCACTACTTTGAATAATGCATCTTTGTAGAAGATATTCATATGGACTTTAGTCCCATTACGATATTCAGTCTTTTTATTATTTTCAAATGAAACCGAATATTGCTCTACCGTCAAATAATTACCATTTTGTTTAATACCGAATTTTTTATCTACTGAAAATTCAGTTGGTCTGTTGGTACGATCGTCGTATACAGTACCATTCTCACGAATAGTATAATTATAATCAGTATCACCTTGTTTCTTTAATTTAAGGTAATAATTACCATCAATTTGTTTATAACCTGAATCTTTTCTAGTAGCTTCTCTAAAACTTACTCCAGCAGGCATAACATCAGCAAACATGAGTACTTGTTTGTTATTTTTTTCAACAATAACAGAGTCAATATAGGTTGCACCACCGCTGATTTGTAAGTCACGTCCACCAACATCACGAGGCCATTCTAATGGTACTGGCGCAAAATCATCGAATGCCAATGTTAATTTTGGTTTAGTCCATGTCTTACCATTATCATCACTATAACTTGTAGCAATATTAATTTTATTCAAGAAATCATGAGTTCCACCGTAACGAGCGTCAATGCTTGAAAAAACCCGACCATTGCTAAAAGTATACAGAACTGGAATACGGAAATAGTTAGAACCTGTTGTATCATTAGCCGTATAAATTAAATGTCCAGTAACAGCGTTTGTTGTCAACTTTTTAACAGTTTCTTCATCCAATGCACTATTAAAGAATTTGATATTTTCTAGTGTCCCGTTAAAACCAAACGCCGTTTTTCCTGCACGTTTCACTCCCCCAAGCATATAGTAATCAATACCTTTAATATCCTTGATGTTTAGGAAGTTATCCACTTTCTTTTCTACTACTTTTGTACCATTAGCATATAAAGAATATGTTTTTTTGACTGAATCTGCTACTACTGCAACAGTGTTAGTCACAGCCTCTTGTTTGTACTTACCCCAAACTGAAGCAGGTCTGGATACTAGGTGATTTTTATTGGAAGAAGTATCACGCGCTTCCATTCCCAATTCACCATTGTCTCTAAGGAACACATCTACATAACTATTTTGTTGACCGGGTTTAGAATTAGATATTCCAAACAGAGCTTGTAAACCTTTCTCACTAGACTGATTGTACTTAATCACTACAGTAAAGTCACCGCTAGTAAATTTATCCTTTAACTCATTAGTAACATTTTCTCCGCCCCCTGTTAAAGTAACATTATTTTTTTCTAAGACAGGAGTTTCTTCCGCTGTAGAAGATCGATCCTTAACAGTAGTTTCGACTGTTCGAGGTTGTACAGTAACTTCCGAAGAATTATCCGATTTAGGTTGTACTCCCGAAATCGCATCCTCTGTAGAAGATTGATCCTTAACAGTAGTTTCAACTGTTCGAGGTTGTCCAGTAATTTCCGAAGAATTATCCGATTTAGGTTGTACTCCCGAAATCGCATCCTCTGTAGAAGATTGATCCTTAACAGTAGTTTCAACTGTTCGAGGTTGTCCAGTAACTTCCGAAGAGTTACCCGATTTATGTTGTACTTCCGAAATCGAAGTCGTTGGTGCAACAGGTTGCACCAACTCTGGTGTTGATACTTCAGAAGTTTCAGTCTCCTGAGCTGCAACTGAGTTAGCAACAAATGCTGATAATACCACTACAGTACCTAAGGTTACATATTGTTTAATATTTTTTTTCATTTTATTTTTCCTCGTTTAAAACTTTGATAACAAGTTTTTTAACAGTTTCATCATTGCAATGAATCTTTGGTTGGTGAAGATCTTCTTCAAAAGTCACCAACATATTCCCTGGGAGCAATTCAACAATTTGATAGTCTTTGCTATCGTAAAAAGCAATATCCTTCTCTTCGCTAAAAGGTACACGTGACTGAGCACGAACTGGGGAAGTTACTGCCATTTTTTCTGTATTTTCAACAACAATATGAATATCTAAATATTTCTTATGAGTTTCAAAAATATCTCCTGGAACTCCATCAGCTAGATAAGTCATACAATTTGCAAAAACATTTTCCCCGTCAATATCAATTTTTCCATCAACTAAATCTGTCAAATTTGTATTTTCTAAAAAATCACAGACTTTTGAAAAATGTTTATTGACAGAAGCATATCGTCTAAAATCAGATTGTTCAGAAATAATCATATTATTTTCTCTTTTCTATTAGTGACTAGTGACGAACTTCCCAACTTGAATCCGCTTTAATTTCTGAAATATCATGAATCGTTGTATATTTAGGTGCAGATACTTTATTTTCAGTAAGAACAGATACAATATAACCTGAAACTACTGATACAGAAATTGAAATCAATGAATATGCCCAGTAGCTAACAGCTGTTGGAGGAAGGAAGTATTTAATAAATACCATAACGATGGTTGATACAATCAGCGCTGCATAAGCACCTTGTTTATTTGCTTTTTTAGAAACAAAACCAAGAATGAATACACCACCTAGTAGACCAAGTACAAGTCCCATGAAACTATTGAACCATTCGTATGCAGATTTAATATCTGAATGAGCCATGATAATGGAAACAACAATTGAGAATAAACCTACTGCTAGAGATACGAATTGTGCAATTTTCGTACGACGATCGTCTGACATATTTTTAGAAATGACATCTTGAATATCCAATGTCCATGAAGTTGCAACAGAGTTCAAACCTGTTGAAATAGTTGATTGAGCTGCTGCATAAATCGCTGCCAAGATCAAACCTGTGACACCTACTGGTAACTGGTATGCAATAAAGTACATAAAGATTTGGTCTTGAGGGATATTGCTAGCTGCACTGCCTGCATTTTGTACTTGATAGAATACGTACAAGCCTGTACCGATCAAGTAAAAGACTGTTGCAGTAGCAAGTGACAAGACACCATTTGTGAACAACATTTTATTAAGTTTCTTAATATTTTGTGTTGTAGTAAAACGTTGAACCAAATCTTGAGATGAAGCATAGGAAGATAAGATTGTAAAGCCTGAACCCATCACAATTAAGAAGATGGAGTTTGAAAGCAAGTTAGGATCGAAAAGTTTTTCATTTGCAGCAAGGAATTTCCCGTTTGCTAATGTTTCTGCTACTGCACCAAAGCCACCTTTAATATTAGCCATCAGTACAAATAAAGCTACAACGACACCACTAATCAGAACCACACCTTGAATAAAGTCTGTCCATAATACGGATTTTAGACCACCAGTATAAGAATAAACAATTGCAATTGCACCCATCAAAATAATCAAAATATTGATGTCAATTCCTGTTAATACTGATAAACCAGCTGATGGGAGGTACATAATGATAGACATACGTCCCAATTGATAAATAATAAACAAGAGTGCTGAAATAATACGAAGTGCTTTAGAATTAAAACGTTTATCCAAGTAATCATATGCCGTATCGATGTCTATCCGTGCAAAGATAGGTAAGATAAAACGAATTGTCAGTGGAATAGCTACAACCATCCCTAATTGAGCAAACCATAAAATCCAGCTACCTGCATAAGAGTTACCAGCGAGTCCCAAGAAGGAAATCGGACTGAGCATTGTGGCAAAAATGGATACCGAAGTAACATACCAAGGAACCGAACCATCTCCTTTAAAGAACTCTTTTCCTTTCATCTCTTTTTTAGAGAAATAGATACCCGCAACCAACACCGCAAGTAAATAAACAATCAAGATAATTAAGTCAATTATTGTAAATCCTGTTGTGCTCATAACATATCTCCATATTGATTTTATTTATTATAAAAATTCTTTTCGTGCTTGTTGAATAAGTACTGCTGCTTGTTTTGCAACTTCCAAGTCACCTTCTGCCAATGCTTCTAAGGGTTGACGAACAGAACCTAAATCAAGTTTTTCATTTAGACGCAAAACCTCTTTTGCTACAGCATACATATTTGCCTTACCTGATACCATCTTATAGATAACTTCATTGATAGCATATTGAAGTTTTTTAGCAGTATCTAAATCTCGTTCTTGAATCAAACTTTCCAATTTCAAGAACAAATCTGGCATAACGCCATAAGTACCACCAATACCAGCTTCTGCTCCCATCAAACGACCACCAAGATATTGTTCATCTGGACCATTGAATACAATGTAATCTTCTCCACCTGCAGCTACAAACATTTGAATATCTTGTACAGGCATAGAAGAATTTTTAACTCCAATCACACGAGGATTTTGACGCATTGTTGCATACAAACTACCAGTCAACGCAACCCCTGCCAATTGTGGAATATTATAAATGATAAAATCTGTATTTGGCGCAGCTTCACTCATTGCATTCCAATATGCTGCGATTGAATATTCTGGCAATTTGAAGTAAATAGGTGGGATAGCAGCAATAGCATCGACTCCAACACTTTCTGAATGTTTTGCCAATTCAATACTATCTTTCGTGTTATTACATGCAACATGGTTGATAACTGTTAATTTACCTTTAGCAACTTCCATAACAGCTTCAATAATTTGTTTACGATCTTCTACACTTTGGTAAATACATTCACCTGAAGAACCATTTACATAGATACCTTTTACACCTTTGTCAATGAAATATTGCACCAGAGATTTTACACGTTCTTGGCTAATTTCACCATTTTCATCATAGCAAGCATAAAATGCAGGAATAACGCCTTTGTATTTAGTTAAATCTTTCATCAGATTTCTCCTTTATATTGTTTTTTATTTGATGACATTAATAAATCGCTGAGCAATTTCTTTTGGACGTGTAATCGCTCCACCAATGACAACACTGGTAACACCTAAACTATAAGCTTTTTTTAATTGTTCTGGATAATGAATTTTTCCTTCGGCAATTACCGGAATATTAAAATCAGCCAATTTTTTCATTAGTTCAAAATCAGGCTCATCTGATTGTACACTTGTACTTGTGTAGCCTGATAATGTTGTACCAACAAAATCAACGCCTGATTTAAATGCATAGAGACCTTCATCAAAATTACTTACATCCGCCATCAACAATTGATTAGGATATTTTTCTTTTATTTTTTTGATAAATTCACTGACAACTAAGCCATCATATCTTGGTCTTAAAGTTGCATCAAATGCAATGACTGTTGTTCCGCATTCTACAAGTTCATCTACCTCTTTCATCGTAGCAGTAATATATGGTTCTTGAGGTGGATAATCTCTTTTGATAATTCCAATTATTGGTAAATCTACTACTTTCTGAATTGCTTTAATATCACGCACAGAATTTGCGCGAATGCCCACTGCTCCTGCCTCTAAAGCTGCTTTAGCCATAAAAGGCATCAAGCTAAATTCTTCATTATAAAGGGGTTCACCGGGTAAAGCTTGACAAGAAACAATGACTCCACCATGGACTTGACTTATAAATTTCTCTTTAGTCCAAATTTGGCTCATTTTATTATTCCTCCTTATGGATAATAGTTTGATTGTAATAATATTGTCTCTCTGGACTTTCCAGATAATGAGAGAATAAGCAGTCTGTAATTAAAAGTATTGGAAACTGAGGTGATATGCGATTGCCATACGAGAGATGATTGGTCGAAGCTAATAACAATAGTTCATCAAAGAAACAATCTTCTTCGTCAAATTTTCTTGTAGTCATTAAAACTGTTTTAGCGCCTTTATCCGCAGCTTTTTGAAGACCTTCTAGTACAATATCAGTTTGACCTGAAACGGATGCTCCAATGACAAGGCAATTTTCATTAAGTAATAAGCTACTCCACAAAATCATATCCTCGTCTGATAATACTTCACCAATGACTCCGAGACGCATAAATCTCATCTTCATTTCTTCTAAAGCAAGAACAGAACTTCCTTTACCATAAAGATATACACGCTCAGCAGTTTCTATCATCTCAGCAATACGCTCAAGTTGAACTTCATCAAGAACCGTGTAAGTTTTTCTCAACATTTCTTCATAGTCGGATAAAACTTTTTCTGTAGCCTCTGTATACAATGCTAACTTTTCTTTCTCACGAATCATCTCTTGGTATTTGAAAATGAATTGTCTAAAACCTTTAAAACCACATTTTTTCGCAAATCGAGTCAATGTTGCTTTGGATACATTAAGGCATTCGCACAATGCCTCACATGAATAATTATCCAGAGATTGCTGTTTTAAGAAGAATTTAGCAACGTCTTTTTCAGCATATGCCATATTTGGTAAGTTAGCTTCTATCATTGGAATTAGTTCTTTTTGTAGTAACATATGAGCTCCTTTGTTAAAGTAAACGTTTACATTCTTTATTTTAACACTTATTTTTTTTTTTTTCAATATTTTTCATGATTTAGAAACTAGTTTCCAATTTCTTTCATTTCATAACAGAACAACAAATATAGAAATATAACAATTTTTTATTCTTTTAATTTGTATTTTATGCTTTGCAAGAACATTTGTCGACGTCAATATGCTCATATATACCTGTTTTATTAATTTATATTTTTATTTTATTATTTCTTTCGGAATTTCTATACAACATTTTATTTCTAAAAAAATAGAAAAAATGTTCCTAGTTTCTTTATTTTATGCTGTTAATACATTTTTGTTTCCGAATTAAAAATAATCCTATAAAAACTACTGATTTATGAGATAAATCAGATCACCTATTTTAAAAAAACATCAAACTATAAACTAGTAGGTTCCACACTAAATGTAGCCCCATACTGCCCCATAAGTCAGATTTATAGCGCACCATACCTAAAAACATCCCAAGTGAAACATACAAACACCAAGCTAGAATGGTTCCTGGATGATGAGCTAAAGCAAATAAAACACTTGTCAAAGCAACTCGTATATCTAATTTTCTAACCAAGTTCCATAAAATTTCTCGATACAGAAATTCTTCAACCATACTCGCATTGGTTAAGAACAATAAAAATGAAAACCAAGGAACTTGATGTTGAAGGCCAATTAAGTTTGCTTGATTCGTGCTTTCTTGAGCATGAATCAGACTAAAACATAGACTTATAATCAGTAGACTAACGAATCCAATACCAATCCACTTTATCCTAATTTTCATATTGACCTTGGCCACTTGTTTTCGTTGGCCATACATCCATAAAAAAGAACTGAGTGACGCTCCATAGAGAATCTGTAGTATAGTTAACTCACCGATACAAAGAAATTTCAGTAAGTATAGAGATACCAATAGGACATTTACTTGTTGGAATATATAAACTGGAATTATTCTTTTCATAGTTACCTCCGAAATAAATCTTCATAATCTAAATCTAATACCTGCACAATCCTTTCTACCCATGGACTTTGAGGCATTCGTTGTTCCATCTTATAGTGACGAATCTTTTGATACAAACGATTCAATTCACTTGGATAGTGAAACTCTCCCGCAAACATTTTTCTGGTTAACTCAATCCAGCTGATATTTCTTTCAGCCAAAATAATGGACAAGTTCTCCCAAAATCGTTCTGCCATATTGATTCTCCTTTAACTTGATAAATAATGTGTTTGTGCCATGTAAATCAATTGTTTCGTATCTCTTGGCAATAAAGCTCTAGCCTCCTCCAGATTCAGATTTGGATAAACTCGCTTATTTGAAACCGCAAGAGGAAGTCTGATGGTTAGTTCAGGATTTTTTAATATCATTTCGATGAAATCTGTTAATTTTAGGTTATCTCGATTCTTAAAACGTAATAAATTTGGAGATAAAAACTCGAAACAATCTGAAGAATAGCTCATCATCTCAATTAATTTGTCCTTTGTCATTTCAGAAACTGAATGACAAGATACCTCGATGCCGTATTTTTGAAAGAAGTCTAAAAGAAGTTGATTTCTTTGGCTATTTTTACTTAGATAGAGATCAATCATGAGAAACCTCCCAAAGATTCGGTTCCATTTGATATTCTGAAACGATTAAGGAATCTAATAAATTTGCGAAGTTAATCGGTTTCTTGTCTTCATCAAAAGCTTTTACAGTTACTTGGGTTGTAAGTATTCCCTCTTTTCCCTCGGCTCGATAGCCTTGCCCATATAAAACAAAAACAAGATTATGATTATCATCTACAAAGGCATCAGCTCCGTTCTTTATATCCTGACTTTCCAGGAATTCCATAATGTTTTGAAGATAGGATTCATAAAATAGTGGGTAATTATGTTTTTTATGGTAATCATCTAAAAATTTTACTTCAAACTCACATGGATAATTGGGCATCAAAAATATTTGTTCATCCAATTGCATCATTTCTGCATCATGTAATTCTGTTTCTAATTCATCACAATATAGTATTGACTCTTTATTTAATGCTTTCATCTTTTTCCTCTATTTCTTTTAATTTCTTTGCGATTGCGGCAATCACAGGAACGGTTACACTATTACCAGCTTGTTTATAGAGCTGACTATTACTAGAGACTTTTCTAGCAGCTTCAAAAGCCCAATCAGGAAAACCCTGCAGGCGAAAACACTCTTTAGGAGTGATTCGTCGTATTCTCAAACGGTAAAATTGTCCATCTATTAAGACACCGGCTACATGATAAACTTGCTTATCTTCTCCTTCATAGCTAGCAACTACTACTCCCATTTGCCCACTAGTTGTTAACGTATTCGCTATACCTTTTCCAACTCTACCACGACGATACTGAGAACTTGGTCTTTCTAAATTGATTGAATCCCCAATCTCTGCTTGAGCATATCCTTTTTTCGTTGCTTCCCGGACTTTTAAAAATTGGATTGGTTCTGGAATCAGTATTTTGGGAATTTTATCTCCACCTTGCATCGTAGTCAGTGTTGGAGATAAGCCCTCACTTCCATAGACGCGACCAGTTTCCTTAAAGCTAGTTGGTAAATCTCCAACAACGACAATACCATGGCGATCCTGAGTATTTAAAGTAAACATTGGCTCTTGATTATCCTTGAAACGTCTACCATTTTGTCTCTTTTCTAATCTGTCTGGTGTCATACAAGGAATCGCAACTTTAAATCCTTCTCCTTTTCCACTAACTAAGGTTGGCGCAAGACCTTCTGAATAATAGACTTTACCACTCATTCCACTTCTTGATGGATTCAAATTCCCTAATATTTTTAAAGTCTCAGAGTTAGTTGCTTGACCTTCTCGTCTGAAAGGAAATAAGAGTCGGGTACCTCTCTTTCTAGAATGTCCGATAATAAACACCCTCTCTCTGTTTTGGGGAACGCCAAAATCCTTACTGTTAAGCACCTGCCACTCAACATCAAACCCCAATTCATCAAGCGTGGTAAGGATTGTGGTGAACGTCCGTCCCTTATCGTGATTGAGTAGGCCTTTAACATTTTCAAGAAAAAGAAAACGTGGTTGGATTTGTTTGGTCGCTCGAGCAATTTCAAAGAACAAAGTTCCTCTAGTATCTTCAAATCCCAATCGTCTTCCTGCGATTGAAAATGCTTGACAAGGGAATCCCCCACAGATGACATCGACTTTCCCTCTAAGTTTTTTAAATTCGTCATCTGAAACATCTCGTATGTCATGAAATTCTATTTCTCCTTCCGTTTGAAATATAGACTTATAAGATTTCCTAGCAAATTTATCAATCTCACAAAATCCAATACACTCGTGTCCAACACTTTCCATTCCTAGTCGAAAACCACCGATACCTGAAAATAAATCAATAAATCTCATTTCTTGATTACCCCTTTCTGATCGACTATCAATGTCCAAAGTATCACACCACTTGAAATGACAATGAGCATAACTAATATCCACTCGATTGGCGACATTTTAACCACCTCCTTTTCTAACACGGTTATTCCAAACGGAATATAGGCCATTAAACACAAATTCAGCAAGTACTTCCGCTCGTCTAACAAAGCGAACATTGTCAAGAGCATACTGATAGATTCTCTCAAAGTCAGTCATAGCAATTTCACTGGCTGTTTCAGAAAAACCCTCTCGTCTAAATTGATCTTGTACCAATCCCCAAATATAATCTCGATCATATTTTGTGACCTTTTCTACTTTTCTTCTCAAAATATGTTGAGAATTCCTTTCTTCCTCTTCCTCAATAAATAAAGAATCAGTCTCACTATATTTAGTCTCACTAACTTCAGTCTCACTAGGGGTTGAATAAGAGACGGGGGCCGTTTCATTTTCATCCTGCCCTAGTCTTTTTTTAACACTAGGCCTGTTCGAACTAGCTACTGGGGTAGAAGATAATTCCCCTAAATAAATCTTATTAGCTAGTCTTCCTTTCTCACTTGAAGACTGTTGGACTTCATCAATTAAGTCATATTCTTTAAGAATTTTTTTGATGGACAGTAATTTTGACTTCGAACAACCTAACAGTCTCATCAGTTTAGAATTAGAAAATACTAAATAGACTGCCCCTTCTTCATCTATCCAACCACGACTGAGAGATAATTCTAAACGATCTTTTAAAATAGAATAAGCCACCTTTACTTCTAGTTTCATATCCATATATTTCTCATCCTCAAAAAGAATTTTAGGTAATTTATAATACCGTTCTGAAGTTTGGTATTGATTTGCGGTAATTCGTTTCATAGCGCTCCTCCAAGTTCTTTGAGTGTTAAATCTCCACTTGATTCCAAGTGAACCAAGCCACTTTTTTCCAATTCAGCCATAATAGATATGGCCTCAACAATATCTATTCCCATTTCACGTACTAAAAATGAAATGACAATATAGCGTGATGATTGTAATTCTTTTGTCATTTTCCCTCCTGAAAATAAAAAAAGGAGAACAATATACAATTGTTCTCTCTTTAGATAAATATTTATTGTTGTATTCATTTTTCCGATGCGCAAACGACATCAACAAATACATATACATCTATGTGCCTTTTTAGGACTTTTTTGACGTCAAAATTGCCTTTATCTACAAAGACAAAATGCTTGTAAAATAGCTTAAAATCAAGGATTTTCACCCTTTTTTTCGTTGTAGCAACACTACACACTCCACGTGATGCGTCTGTGGGAATAAATCCACTGGTTGTACTTTCTTCAACTCATATCCCAATTCTTGGTAGAGTTTGATATCACGCGCCATAGTAGCGACATTGCATGAGATATAGGCGATGCGGTCTGCTCCTGTTTTACTACTTGCCTTGATAAAGCTTTCGGTTAAGCCCTTGCGTGGAGGATCAACCAAGATAACGGTTGGTTGTTTTCCATCTTTAAGCCAAGCCTTCATAGCATTTTCAGCTGTATCACAGACATAGCTGGCGTTTGAAATATGGTTCAGCTGAGCATTCTTTTTGCTATTCTCAACCGCTTCTGGAATCACTTCAACACCATAAACTTCTTTGACATGTTTTGCAACGGAGAGGCCAATCGTCCCGATACCAGAATAGGCATCAATAACCACATCATCTTCTTTTAATTCAGCAAAGTCAATGGCTGTTTGATAGAGTTTTTCAGCCATTTCAGTATTTACTTGGTAAAAAGCGGGTCCAGCGATTTGGTAGTCATTACCCAACATCTGGTCAGTGATAAAGCCTTGTCCATAAAGAGTGCGCCATTCCTTACCAAAAATTGCATTGGTGTTCTGGTCGTTGATATTTTGCATAACCGACACAATCTCTGGGAACTGCTTTATTAGTTGTTCAATCAATTGCTCCACACGAAAAACTTTGGGACGAGTTGTTACCAAAATAACCATAATTTGACCTGAATAGTGTCCGCGACGCACCACAAGATTACGAATCAAGCCAGATTGTTCCTTTTCATCATAAGGTTTCAAATCATAACGACGGAGCAAGTCGCGTAGGGCTACAACTACCTCATCAATCACAGGATCTTGGATAAAGAAGTCTTCTAGAGGCATGAGATCGTGGGAATTCTTACGGAAAAATCCTGTTTCCAAAACACCATTTACTCGACGAACAGGGACCTGTGCTTTGTTGCGGTACTTGATTGGATTTTCCATACCTAGTGTCTCAGCGACCTCTACATCTCTAATGCCAGCAATCTTGTAGAGGATGTCCTTGACTTGCTTGGTTTTAAACTTGAGCTGTTCTGGATAGGCAAGATGTCCTAAATCCGCGATTCCTGAACGCAGGTAATCCAAATCTAGATCTTGATTACGGTGTGGTGATTGGACAAGGTATTCTTCAACCTTCCCAAAACCAATCTTTTTATTGACCTTGAGGATACGCATGAGAATTCTTTCACTCGGTAAAGCATTTTCGACAAAAAATACCAAACCATCCACCTTGGCCACGCCAGAACCTTCATGGGTCAAGTCAACAATTTCAACTTCTACAATATCATTTTTCTTTAACATTCTCTTCTCTTTCTATTGGCCGATAAAAAAGACGGCAACGTTACGGTTACCATCTATTATACCATGAAATTTCTTAAGAACCAAAACTCTTGAAGAAGTTGACAATGGCTTGCCAGAGGGAGCTTAGGAAATTACCACCGTCCTCTAGCGCCTTATCAGCATCAAAGTTAAGGTTGATATTTTTAAAACTGTCGCCAGCTTTTGATACGATACTTTGTTTAAGGTCATTCAGGGTTTTAGTGAAATCGGCATTGCTGAGGATATCACTCTTTGAGAGATTCAAAGCAAAATTGATGATGATATTAACCTGATTTCCTGTTATGACCTGATCAAGTTTGTAATTTTTCAAGGTATCTTCAACAAT
The DNA here is from genome assembly GCF_013305725.1 of Streptococcus mitis. NCBI lineage: Bacteria > Bacillati > Bacillota > Bacilli > Lactobacillales > Streptococcaceae > Streptococcus > Streptococcus mitis. Next base: position 941,573 of record NZ_CP047883.1, on the reverse strand, counting down.
TTTACGGACATCTTCTTCTGTCAGATTTCCCTTGTTTTCTTTCGCTTTAGCTAGTCCTGACTTAATATCGGCTAGGGCAACGTTTAATTTATTAGCATCATAGCCAGTCTTGTCCTTGTTTTCAGCATTTATATCTGACAAAGCCTTCAACTCTTCTTGAGCCAAATCTTTGTTGGCTTGTGGCACCTTGGCTCCATTAGCTTCTAGCGAATAATAAATCCCTGCTAAAGCACTTTCTCCTGTAACGGGAATAGGTGCTGCTACAGTGATTTTGGCGTGTTCCACACCCAGCGTTACTGCTGCATTTCGGTACATATCCTGAGTCACCTTAGTGATGTTTTCTGGTGTTTCAATCTTGACCTCAAGTGGCGACTTGTCACCTAGTTTTTGAATCTTGGCTGATGAATACAGTTGTAAGCTAGAATCATTTGCCACATTCATAATCTTAGAATAGACATCAGGTGTCATGGTCTTGAGTTCTTTGGTGTCTGTTGAGGCATTGTAGCCTAGTTTTTTAAGGGTTTGATTTTTTTGATCTTCAGACAATGATGAACCTAGAACATATTCAGGTTGAACATAGGTTTCGTCAATGACTTTTTGAACATCTGTTGCTGCATGGACACTATTCATAGCTGTTACTGCCCACAAGACCGCAGCACTAGTCAGAAAGAGTTTCTTTCTCATAGGGAATTTCCTCCTTTACCTTTCTAGAGTAATATATCTATCTTAAAGAAAACTTATAACAAAAACACCTGGACTAGCCAGATGTCGAAAAGAGAGTGAAAGTTTTGATGATGTAAAGGTTGAGTTGCACCTGTCTAGAATAATAATAGTTTCCTCCATTTACATAGAGTTCAGCACCGTGAAAAATGGAAATGGGGTGAATATAACTATAAGTCTTTCCAGTGGTATTGCCAAGCAAGGGAGCAACAGTATCACGAGAGTACTGTTTAGCCAGAGCCAAGGTATTTTCCTTGCCATTTTGGGCGATAAAATCGATATAGGCAGGTCCAAAATTGTAGGCTTGAACAGCTGTCCAGACATCTACCCCCTTCTTCTGAGCCAGATAGAGATTATCTGTCAGAGTTTGAACGCCTTGCCGAATGCTAGAGGCATTATCATTGATGGTATTGGTTGAACCACTTGCAGACTCACTAGACTGCATGACGTCGCCTTCTTTTCCTTTTGTTTCAGTATAAATCATAGCGAGCACAAGCTCTTCGTTTGCTGGGGTATCTTTTTCACTCAAGATTTCTCGCACCATGGTTTGATAGGTCATGACTTGCTTGACATCTTGGTGAATACGGTAAGCTTTATATCCAGCAAAAAGGAAGACTGCTAGTACAAGCACTCTTCGAATTCGTTTAAACATTATTTGCTTTGAATATCCTCGATATTTTTGATTAAGATAGAGTAGGTTCCATTGTCGTTTTGGATAAACTCAACAGACTCGGCGTCTTGATAGACGTTATTGGGAACGATGAGCTCAATTCCATTTGACAAGGAAAGTTTTTGGTTTTCAAATTTTTTAAGCTGACGACTGGCATCAATTTCATCAAATTGAACAGGCTCTGGTACAGCTTCCTTTACTTGATCAATAAAGCTCAAACGAGCCGTCAGATTGTTGTCAAAAAGGTCGTTGGCCAATTTTTCAGGTGACAATTCATTGCTTTCTTCTAGGTTGTTGAAAATCGCTGATTTGACCTTGGATTGAAATTGAAAATCATCTGTGTTAAAAGTCTCAGCAATTCTCTGGGCCGTTTTTTCCAGTTCTTTGATAGATTTCTTAGGAGAAATCTTAGGAGCGACAGCAAGAAGATTATCTGAAAAATAGTTCAAAAAAGTCCCGTTGTACTTAATTCGTTTTTCAATCAGATGGTACTTGCGACTCTGAAGATTGACCACCAAGGCTTCGTCAGCACCCGTTCCAAATCCAGGCAGGTTATTCTGAGTCAGCTTGATTGGATTATCAACTTCTCCACCGAGGTGGGTCAAGATCTCACGTAGTGCAATTCGTAAGAAAGCGAAATGATCTACACCTTCTTTAGAAAATTGCACAAAAATCAAGTCATTGGTCTTGAGATTTTCTGAAATGCTGAACTCCTCTTTCCAGAGATTAGCCAGTGTTACTGATGTCTCCAACAAATCGTCTGTGATGTGATTGAAGAAGGGATTTTCTCCCTCGAAAATCCCAGTCTTGGCTTCATCTGAATACACACGTTCAATTTTTTTACGCAAGTATTCTTCGATTTTTGGAGTAATATTGAGAAACTTATCCGCTAGGAACAGCTCGGTATCATCCGGACTGAACTGATGAATAATAGCTTTCTTAATATAAATGTCCATAAAAGTTTTAGTCCTCGTATAATGGGAAGGAATCTGTCAATTCTTTGACTGAACTTCTCACTTCTTCTAAGACAGCTTCATTTTCTGCATTTTTAAGGGTTTTAATGATGAGTTCAGCCACTTTGCGACTTTCTTCTTCACCAAATCCACGTGCAGTAATGGCTGCTGCTCCAATACGAATACCACTTGTCTTGAATGGTGACAAGGTTTCGTAAGGGATTGAGTTTTTATTTAGGGTAATATTGACTTCATCCAGCAAGTTTTGAGCAACTTTTCCGTTTTCTACAACCTTGGTTACATCCACTAGGAAGAGGTGGTTTTCAGTTCCACCAGAAATGATACGGAAATCAGGGTCTTGCAAGAAGACATCTGCCATAGCCTTGCTGTTCTTGATAACATTGGCAGCATATTCCTTGAAGGCTGGATCCAAAACTTCTTTGAAGGAAACTGCCTTAGCTGCAACAACATGCTCCAAAGGACCACCCTGAATACCTGGGAAAATAGCTGAGTTAATTTTCTTAGCTAAGTTTTCATCATTGGTCAAAATCAAACCACCACGTGGTCCACGAAGGGTTTTGTGGGTCGTTGTTGTAGTGATATGAGCGTATGGTACTGGACTTGGGTGAAGACCAGCAGCAACCAAACCAGCGATATGAGCCATGTCTACCATGAGCTTCGCCCCAACAGCATCCGCAATTTCACGGAATTTTGAGAAGTCGATAATTTGAGAATAGGCTGAAGCACCTGCTACAATCAATTTTGGTTTTACTTCTTGAGCTTGTTTCAAGATAGCATCAAAGTCCAAGAGTTCTGTTTCAGGGTCCACACTATAAGACACAAAGTTGTAGGTTTGACCAGAGAAGCTGACAGGAGCCCCATGAGTCAAGTGACCACCTGCAGCCAAATTCATTCCCATAACCGTATCGCCAGGCTCAATCAAGGCCATGTAAGCCGCACAGTTGGCTTGACTTCCTGAGTGTGGTTGGACATTGGCAAATTTTGCACCGAAAATTTCTTTTGCGCGTTCAATGGCTAGAGATTCTACCACGTCTACCACATCAGTTCCACCATAATAACGGCGTCCTGGGTAGCCTTCGGCGTATTTATTCGTCAAGATAGACCCTTGAGCTGCCATAACAGCCTTGGAAACTACGTTTTCCGAAGCAATCAACTCAATGTTGTTTTGTTGGCGTTCTTCTTCTTTGGCAATAGCATTCCAGAGATCAGCATCATATGCTTTAAAATCATCTTTGTCAAAAATCATAGGTCTTCTCCTTTATTGTGTGACTAGTCCATTAGTTTAATTCTCTTATAAGAAAATTAAACTAAAAGATGCGAATAAACCGTTTCTGCATTTTATCACAAGTATAACCAACTTTTTCATAAAATGCATGAGCACCCAGACGATGATCGGCAGAGTTTAAGCGGATAAACCCATAACCACGTCTTTTTGCTTCTTGATCCAACCCTTGCAGTAAGCTTTTACCAATACCTTGACCTTGCGCTTGAGGTGAAACTGCTAAGGCTAAAATATTAAATCCTGCTTTAGAATAAAGTGATTCATAGACCTCAGCGTGGACATATCCAAGTAAGACATGACTAGCTTCATCCTCATAGCCAAGAAGGAAATGATGGGAATCCTGAGACAGTTTAGCTAGTTGACTAGCCGTGTCCTCTGGACTAAAAGAATAGCCCAAAGCTTCTTGGTTAATGTCACATATAGATTTCACATCTGTTTCTCTTAAATTTCTTAGCATTTCATGCCTCCTCAAAAGAAATCTCTGGCAACCGAGCAAGAATATCTTCTCGCTTAACGGCCCCTTGACGTAAGATTTTCACCTTGTCTCCAGACAGATCCAAAATAGTTGAATCCTGTCCAGTTAGAAAAGCATCGTCTTCCAGACCCAGAACCTCTTGGTCAAAATCCTCTAGAATTTGATTAAAGGTCACTCCACTTTCCTGACCTGAAATATTGGCAGACGGCCCAATCAAGGGTCCTGTCTCTCGAATCAAATCAAGGGTAGTGGGATGACTAGGCATCCGAAATCCAACAGTTGCAAGACCAGAATTGACCCAATAGGGAACTCGGTCATTAGCTTCGAGAATAATGGTTAAGGGACCTGGTAAAAAGGTCTCTACAAGTTTTTGTAGATAAGTTGGCTGATTCTTAGAAAAGTACAAAATGTCCTCTAGAGAGGCGATATTAAGATTGAGCGCCTTGTCTCTGGGACGACGTTTAATCTGGTATACATGATTAACTGCTTTTTCGTCTAGAGCCTTGGCAAAAAGACCGTAAACTGTCTCTGTAGGTAGAACGACAGCTCCACCATTTTCCAACTCTTGTTTAATACTGTCCATCATCAACCACGACCATCCTATCTTGACCAAATTGATCCTTAAGTGTTCTTACACGTTTTTCAGGAAGATGCTTCCTAAAAAGTTCAGGAACACTTTGACCTTGCTTGTATCCAATTTCAAGGTAAATCTTACCACCATCTTTGAGATAGTCTTTTGCATCTTCCGCAATTCTACGGTAAATAGCTAGGCCATCCTCGTCTGCAAAGAGAGCTAGATGAGGCTCCGAATGCAAAACATTCAAACCGACCTCTGACTCATCTTCACGAGAGATATAGGGTGGATTGGAAACAATTATATCATATTTTTCAGAAATTTCTGTAAAACAGTCAGATTTTTTTAAAAATATTTGAAGATTTTGATTTTTAGCATTTTCGTTAGCTAAATCTAAAGCATCTTGGGAAATATCTGCTGCTGTCACTGACCAATCTGGTCTGTTTTTTGCTAGAGCGAGAGCAATAGCTCCACTACCTGTTCCAATATCCAGAACTGAAAGATTCGTCTCAGGATTTTCAGCCAGAATAAGCCCCACCAACTCCTCTGTTTCTGGACGAGGGATCAATACTCGCTCATCAACTGTTAACTGCATTCCATAAAAATCTGTCTGTCCAATGATGTACTGGGCTGGTTTATGAGCTGCTAACTGTTGGAAAATTCCTTTTACAAATTGTTTTTCTTCCTTGTTTACCTCTTGCTGGAGGGCAAAGACAAAATCTGTAAAAGAAAGATTTTTCAGGCTACGATAGACAAAAGAGAGGCTTTCAGCTTCCTCTCCTTGTCTTATCAACTCTTCTTCAAAATCTGAAAATAATTGAGCTAATTTCATTATTTGTTTAATTCTTCTAATTTTTGTGTTTGATCATAGAGCACCAAGGCATCCACGACTTCATCCAATTTACCAGACAAAATGGTATCTAGTTTTTGAAGGGTCAATCCAATACGGTGGTCTGTAACACGGTTTTGTGGGAAGTTATAAGTACGAATTCGTTCTGAACGGTCACCAGTACCGATTGTTGACTTACGCTCAGCGTCTTGTTCATCTTGTGCAATCTGAGCAAAGTGGTCAGCAACACGCGCACGAATGATTTTCATGGCCTTCTCACGGTTCTTCTGCTGGGTACGTTCTTCCTGCATCTCAACCTTGATATTGGTTGGCAAGTGAACGATACGAACAGCAGTCGCAACCTTATTGACGTTCTGTCCACCAGCACCAGAGGCGTGATAGATATCGACACGAAGGTCTTTTGGATCAATATCGTATTCTACTTCTTCGACTTCAGGCATGACAAGAACTGTTGCTGTTGAAGTATGAACACGGCCTTGGCTTTCTGTCACAGGGACACGTTGCACACGGTGGGCACCAGATTCGTACTTGAGTTTAGAGTAAACAGATTGACCTGAAACCATGGCAACGACTTCTTTGAAACCACCGACACCATTCATAGAAGCTTCCATAACTTCAAAGCGCCAGCCTTGGGCTTCAGCATACTTTTGGTACATGGTTAGCAAATCTCCAGCGAAAAGTGCTGCTTCGTCTCCACCAGCGGCGCCACGGATTTCAAGGATGATGTTCTTATCATCGTTTGGATCCTTTGGAAGGAGCAAGATTTTCAGTTTTTCTTCGTATTCTTCTTTTTCAGCCTTGGCATCTTTGAGTTCTTGCTTGGCCATTTCTTCCAAGTCCGCATCTCCGCCTGATTCCTTAATCATTTCTTCAGCGTCAACGATGTTTTGAAGGACTTGTTTATACTCACGGTAGGCTGTTACCGTATCACGAGTAGAAGCCTCTTCTTTGGAAAGATCCATGAAACGCTTGGTGTCCGAAACTACATCTGGGTCACTGAGCAACTCTCCTAATTCTTCATAACGGTCTTCTACAGCTTGTAGTTGATCATAGATGTTCATTTTTCTTCATTCTCCTTATTGATTTCAGGGGCAAAATAATGTTTACGGCAAACTGAGATATAGGTTTCATTTCCACCAATCTGGATCTGTTCTCCATCGTAAACTGGTAGTCCATCCTGTGTTCGCAAAACCATAGTTGCCTTTTTCTTACAATACTGACAGATGGTCTTGATTTCGTCAATCTTGTCTGCTAAGAGCAAGAGATATTTGGAACCTTCGAACAGTTCATTGCGAAAGTCATTTTTCAAACCAAAAGCCATGACAGGTATGTCTAACTCATCAACAACACGAGCTAGGTCGTAAACATGGTGACGCTTGAGAAACTGAGCCTCATCAACTAACACACAGTATGGTTTTTCAGATAGGTTTCGGATATAGCCGAAGATATCCGTCGTTTCCTCAATCGCAATGGCAGGGCGTTTCATGCCAATACGACTCGACACATAGCCAACACCGTCACGAGTATCAAGAGCTGAGGTCATAATCACAACACCTTTTCCTTGCTCCTCATAGTTATAGGCCACCTTGAGAATCTCAATCGTCTTACCAGAGTTCATGGTCCCATAACGATAATACAACTGTGCCATGTTTCTTGCTTCACGTCCATTTCTAAATTTTTGCTACATTCTAGTATATCATAATTTTCTTAAGCTTTAAACGGCAAAATGTGGTAAAATAGAAGAAATCAAAACTAGTGGAGGAAGCTATTATGCCATTTGTACGTATCGATTTATTTGAAGGACGCACGCTCGAGCAAAAGAAGGCTCTTGCTAAGGAAGTAACAGAAGCTGTTGTTCGCAACACTGGAGCCCCTCAATCTGCTGTCCATGTCATCATCAACGACATGCCAGAAGGAACTTACTTCCCTCAAGGTGAAATGCGCACCAAATAATCTAGCTTAAGCAGAATTGCTTAGGCTTTTTCAATCTCCAAGTAGCATCCATTGAAGAAATAGCCTAAATTTGTTACAATTTGAAAAGAGACTTGGGAAAATTTCCAAGAAAAGAGCTATTAATTAAAGGAAATATTATGATTACACGTGAATTTGATACCATCGCTGCTATCTCTACTCCACTAGGTGAAGGGGCTATTGGTATTGTCCGCCTGAGCGGAACAGAAAGTTTTGCAATTGCGCAAAAGATTTTTAAAGGAAAAGACTTGAACAAGGTTGCCAGCCACACTCTCAACTACGGTCACATTATTGATCCTCAGACAGGAAAAGTCATGGACGAGGTTATGGTTGGGGCTATGAAGTCTCCAAAGACCTTCACTCGTGAGGATATTATCGAGATTAACACCCATGGTGGGATTGCGGTGACCAATGAGATTCTCCAGTTAGCTATCCGTGAAGGAGCTCGATTGGCAGAACCTGGTGAATTTACCAAACGTGCCTTTCTAAACGGTCGTGTGGACTTGACACAGGCCGAGGCAGTGATGGATATCATCCGTGCCAAGACAGACAAGGCCATGAACACTGCAGTCAAACAACTTGATGGTTCCCTTTCTGATCTTATCAATAATACCCGTCAAGAAATCCTCAATACACTTGCCCAAGTCGAGGTTAATATTGATTATCCTGAGTATGACGATGTTGAGGAAGCCACTACTGCTATTATCCGTGAAAAGACTATGGAGTTTGAGCAAATGCTAACTAATCTCCTTAGGACAGCCCGTCGCGGCAAAATCCTCCGTGAGGGAATTTCAACAGCTATCATCGGCCGTCCTAACGTTGGGAAATCAAGCCTTCTTAACAACCTCTTGCGTGAGGACAAGGCTATCGTTACAGATATTGCTGGTACTACTCGAGATGTCATTGAAGAATACGTCAACATCAATGGTGTTCCTCTCAAATTGATTGATACAGCTGGTATCCGTGAAACGGATGATATTGTTGAACAAATTGGAGTTGAGCGTTCGAAAAAAGCTCTTAAGGAAGCTGACCTAGTTCTGCTAGTGCTAAACGCTAGTGAACCACTGACTGCTCAAGACAGACAACTTCTTGAGATTAGCCAAGATACAAACCGTATTATTCTTCTTAATAAAACTGATCTTCCTGAAGCAATTGAAACTTCAGAACTTCCAGAAGATGTCATCCGTATTTCAGTCCTTAAAAATCAAAACATTGATAAGATTGAAGAGAGAATTAACAACCTCTTCTTTGAAAATGCTGGTTTGGTTGAGCAAGACGCTACTTACTTGTCAAATGCCCGTCACATTTCCTTGATTGAGAAGGCTGTTGAAAGCCTACAAGCTGTTAATGAAGGTCTTGAACTGGGAATGCCAGTTGACTTGCTTCAAGTTGACTTGACCCGTACTTGGGAAATTCTCGGAGAAATCACTGGAGATGCTGCTCCAGATGAACTCATTACCCAACTCTTTAGCCAATTCTGTTTAGGAAAATAAGAAAAATCCATGATCATTCTTGCGGTCATGGATTTTATTGTCTTTATTAGTAATCTGGTCTTAAGACACCTGTTACAGTTGCCTTTGTTGCTTCATAGTCGCCATCTACAACAACCTTGATAATGCGTTTAGCATCTTCTTCTGGTGCTGGAACAAGAGGTAGACGAGTTGGTCCAGCTTCAAATCCCATATAGTTCAGAACAGCCTTAACTGGAGCAGGACTTGGATATGAGAAGAGGGCATTAACCTTAGGAATGAATTTACGTTGAATAGCTGCGGCTTTCTTCATATCGCTTTCTGCAATGGCAGTAAACATCTCGTGCATTTCATCCCCATTTGTATGAGAGGCAACAGAAATAACCCCGTCAGCACCAAGGTTCATGGCATGGAAAGCATCTCCATCCTCACCTGTATAAATCAAAAATTCTTCAGGTTTGTGCTCAATCAAGTAAGCCATATTAGCCAAGCTAGTACATTCTTTAACCCCAATAATATTTGGATGGTCAGCCAAACGAAGCATAGTTTCTGGAGTCAATTCGACAACCACACGACCTGGAATGTTATAGATAATAATTGGTAGGTCAGAAGCATCTGCAATAGCCTTAAAATGCTGATACATTCCTTCTTGAGAAGGTTTGTTGTAGTAAGGAACAATAGCAAGCCCAGCAGCAAAACCACCGAATTCTGCTACTTCTTTGACAAACTCAATTGAGTCACGCGTATCATTGGTACCTACACCCGCAATCAAAGGAACACGTCCATTGACAATCTTTTGTACAGCCGCAAACAACTCCAACTCCTCATCGTGGGTCAAGGTTGGACTCTCAGCAGTGGTTCCTGCAAGGAGAATTCCGTCTGTATGATGGGCCAACAGATGCTCAATCAAGGCTGGAATAGCGTCAAAGTTGATGGAACCATCCTCGTGGAAGGGAGTAATAAAGGCTGTGATGATTTTACACTCTTTTAAATCCTGATAAGACATGAGAAACACCTCTCTATTTCAAAGAAGGAGTTCAACTGAACTCCTAAACGATATGACTATTTTAATTCAAATTTCAATTCAGCTGTTGGACGAACCAAGCCACGTTCGTGCAAAGTTTCAGCAATCTGAACTGAGTTCCAAGCAGCACCTTTGAGAAGGTTATCTGAAACAACCCACATGTGGATTCCTTTTTCAGCATCCAAGTCTTTACGGATACGACCAATAAAGGTATCACGTGAACCCACTGCATTGATAGCTTGAGGATAAATTTGATGAGCTACATCATCTTCGAGAACAGCACCTGGGAAGGCTGAGATAGCTGCTTTTACTTCTTCGATTGGAGCCACTTCTTTTGTTTCGATGTAAACAGACTCAGAGTGAGCTGACAAGACTGGAATACGCACACACGTTGCAGATACTGCAATGCTATCATCTTCCATAATTTTCTTAGTTTCCTTAGTCATCTTCATCTCTTCGTAAGTGTAATCATTGTCAGTGAAGACATCGATTTGTGGAAGAGCATTAAAAACGATAGGATAATGTTTCTTATCACCACCTGAAGGCAAGATTTCCGCATGCAAATCACGTGGGTCTACACCATCATTCAAGACTTCACGAAGTTCACGTTGCGTCTCAAGAATTGCTCCCATACCAGCACCTGAAACTGCTTGGTAAGTTGAAACAATGATACGGTCTAAGCCCCATTTTTGGCGAACTGGCTCAAGAGCTACCATCATTTGAATTGTTGAACAGTTAGGGCAGGCAATGATACCGTTGTGGACATCAAGTGCATGAGCATTGACCTCTGGAACAACCAAAGGAACATCTGGATTTTGACGGAAGTAAGATGTATTATCTACTACTACCGCTCCAGCTTTCACTGCGTATGGTGCATACTTAGCTGATGTAGAACCGCCAGCTGAAAAGAGAGCAATATCAACTCCTTCAAAAGCTGTTTCAGTCGTTTCTTCAATCGTAATATCTTGACCTTTAAATTTCAAAGTCTTGCCTGCTGAACGAGCAGAAGCAAGGTAACGGATTTTATCAATTGGAAGTGTTGATTCTTCCAACATTTTTATCATCTGAGCTCCGACAGCACCTGTCGCGCCGACTACAGCAACTGTATATCCCATAAATAACCTCTTTCGGAATTTTCTAAAAATTTCTATAATAGATGTATTATACTACTTTTTCCATGAATTGCAAAGCTTTTTCATCATTTTTTGGAAAATAAAAATCCCCAGTCACTAGACTAGGGACTAAGAGGCATCTTCATGTGATGAGCAGGTTCACACAACTCATCAAGGTCCGCTCCTGCGTTATGACCTCCTTATGCTCAATAGTAGTCCGAAGACTACCTATCGACTCATCGCGTCTATTATATTACTAGAAATAAGTGGTTTTGTCAATAAAAAATTTTTGCAGGATGACTTTTATTATACAAAAGTCAGAATTTTTTCTCGCGAGCATAAGAAAAAAACTCTTGTGTTCAAGAGTTTCTCTGTAAATATCATGCTAATTGCCGGGATTGAACCGGCGACCTCATCCTTACCATGGATGCGCTCTGCCAACTGAGCTAAATCAGCTTACTTAAGAAGTATACTATAGTTAGAAAAACTTGTCAAGTTTCCTTAGAAATTTTCCATAAGAAAAAGCCAGGTAAGAGCCACCTAGCTTCTCTTCGTCTATTTGCTTAAATCAATTCGACGACCAATTTTACCAATGATAATCGCACCAATAATTAATGAGGCAAATTCACCAATCCCTGTTGTGAACCAAGTAAGGAAAAATGGTAATTGCGCTACGATATTCAACTCTGCAGCGATAGTAAACATGGAAATTGAAAAGAGGATTGAAAAGAAGAAATGATCTTTTCGAATTAATCCATTAAAGAGGTAATCTTTGCTGTATTTTGCAAAAAGCCAAACACCTAGACTAAGGAATACTAGGGTTGATCCACCACCAACAAAGACATCTAGCAGTCCGAAGCTAAAGAAATTAGCAATCATACAACCGATAGTAACTCCGATAATGTACTTTGGATTGTAAAAAGCCATAAAGTTCATCATTTCTGAAATACGGAACTGATAAGCACCGTAGCTAATAGCATTTAGGGGTGGTGTGACAGTTAAAACGACATAGATAGCAGCAACGATTGCAATATCTGCAACATCACGAATAGTTAATTTTTTCATCTTTTCTCCTTTAGCGAATTACCCGCGTAAAATATGCTTGGTGAAAGAAGCTAAGCACCAAGGGTTGATACATTCAACCTTACTAGTATAGCACAATAGCCTGCTTTATGCTATACTAAAAGTATGAAAAAACGCATTCAAAGTCTCTTCGTGAATGAGCTCTTAGCCTATCTCTTTTTTGGTGTAGCAACTACTCTTGTCTCCATTCTATCCCGATTAGTCATTTATCAATTAACCCATAAAGAACTGCTTGCTACTGGACTAGCAAATAGTATCGGTATCCTCTTTGCCTTTTTTACAAATGATAGACTTGTATTTAAGCAAGTTAGGCAGAATTGGCCAAGCCGTTTAGTAAAATTTACTCTAGCACGTCTTTCTACTTTTCTTTTAGACATGTTTTTAACATTTTTCTTTGTGACACAGTTTCCTAATATTATCGGACAATTTGTAAATAATAATATAGACAAGGTTAATAGTATTGAAACCGTTATTTCACAATTCTTGATAATTATCCTCAATTATATTTTTAGTAAGGTATTTATTTTTAAAAAATAAGAAAAAATTAAGCATATTGCTTGCAAGAACTTCTTAATTAATATATAATCAAGAGTAAAAATTTTGGAAAGGAATTATGAAAATGTTAAAAGATCTTAAAGCATTTTTGCTTCGTGGTAATGTTGTTGACCTTGCTGTCGGTGTGATTATTGCCTCTGCTTTTGGTGCTATCGTAACTTCATTCGTTAACGATATCATCACTCCTCTACTATTGAACCCAGCCTTGGAAGCTGCGAAAGTACAAAATATCGCTGAGCTTGCATGGAATGGTGTTACATATGGTAAATTCTTGAGTGCTATTATCAACTTCCTTGTTGTAGGTACTGTTCTCTTCTTCGTTATTAAAGCTATGGAAAAAGCCCAAAGCCTTACTAAGAAAGAAGAAACTGTTGAAGAAGCTCCAGCTGGACCAACTGAATTGGAAGTACTTCAAGAAATCAAAGCTCTTCTTGAGAAAAAATAATCGATTAAAAGGATCTAGCACAAAGCTAAATCCTTTTTTCTTTACTCTTTCGGTAACTTGCCTGCTTTTTCAAGCATTTTCTTAATAAGATAAGGCATCTTAACATTCTCACGACCTTTTTTCTCAATCAGTTTTTTCACAAATTCCGGCATTTGTAAATCTTGAGATTCGGCCAAGATATTTTTAGTCTCATCTGAAGGAACTAACTCATCAAAGGTTTCTTCTTCTGGGAGAAATTCCTTAAATTCTTTGTCCTCATTAGCTCTGACGGTATTAACCAAGGCATCGATCAAACGAGAATCTGTATTTGGCATTGGTGGACGATGATAGTTCACCCCAAATTCCTGACACAAGTCATAACATTCTACATCGTTGTCAAACAAGACTTCAATGTGCTCACTGATAAAACTAATAGGCACAAAAATATAATGGTCTGGATGTTCTTTCCGTTCTCTAAGATACTCCAAGACATCTGGCTTAATCCATGGAATCCCGATATCACTTTCACTTTGCCAAGTGTTAGTATATTGCTCGGAACTCAAACCTAGTTTTTCAGCAACTAGCTTGCTATTTTCAAAAATTTGATCGATATAAGGATCACCAAAATCCAAGGCAAAAATGGGGACACTGTGAGCTGAAAAGATGATTTTAAAGCTATCTTGCTTCACTTCTTCTTTTAAAATTTCACCAATTTCATCTGCCCAATAGTTTAAGAGCGCTTCTTCTTGATACCAGTCCTTAATAACTAAAAACTGAATTTGTTTGCTTTCTAAAAATTTCTCATATCCCATGACAGAGTAGAACGAATAATGGGGCTCTAAAATTAAGCAAATGCACTGCTCGATTCCGTCTGCTTCCATCTGACCAATCACATCTGGAATAAAGGGTCTAGAAAACTTATTAGCAAAATAAACACTATACTCATTCCCCAGCCTAGCTTCTACCAAGGCAACCTCTTCTCGGGTAATTTTTTGCAGAGGCGTCCCTCCAATTAGTACATAATTATCATAGAGAGTTTGAATCTCGTGGTCTTGAGGTCTCACTCCACGACGAATATTTGTGAAAAAATCAGCCACACCTTCAAAGGTAATCTCTTCTGGCGAACCGAAAGTCATCATTAAAATTGCTTTTTTCATAATCGCTTCCTTGTGATATTTTTATCAAGTTTATTTTATCATTAATTCGTTGATAAGTAAACGCCAACATAGCGAATTTCCCTAACTTCTGTCTTTTGTTTTTCTCTCTTTTCTATGATACAATGGAAAAAATGAATTCAAAAGGAGTTTTTTATGACTTATCCAAATCTCTTGGACCGCTTCTTAACCTATGTTAAGGTTAACACGCGCTCTGATGAACACTCTACTACTACTCCAAGTACGCAGAGTCAGGTAGATTTTGCTACAAATGTTCTTATTCCTGAAATGAAACGTGTTGGATTACAAAATGTTTATTATCTACCAAATGGTTTTGCAATTGGTACCTTGCCAGCCAACGATTCGTCTTTAACACGTAAAATTGGCTTCATCTCCCACATGGATACTGCTGACTTTAATGCCGAAGGGGTCAATCCTCAGGTAATTGAAAACTACGATGGTGGTGTGATTGAACTTGGAAACTCTGGTTTCAAACTCGATCCAGCTGACTTCAAGAGTCTTGAGAAATATCCAGGACAAACGCTCATCACAACCGATGGAACAACCTTACTAGGTGCTGATGACAAGTCAGGAATTGCTGAAATTATGACTGCTATTGAATATCTGACTGCCCATCCTGAAATCAAACACTGTGAGATTCGTGTTGGTTTTGGACCAGATGAGGAAATCGGTGTTGGTGCTAATAAATTTGATGCTGAGGACTTTAATGTAGATTTTGCTTACACAGTAGATGGTGGTCCACTGGGTGAACTTCAGTACGAGACCTTCTCAGCAGCTGGGGCTGAATTGCATTTCCAAGGACGTAATGTCCACCCTGGTACTGCTAAAGGACAAATGGTTAACGCCCTTCAGCTAGCAATTGATTTTCATAATCAACTTCCAGAAAATGACCGACCTGAGTTAACTGAAGGTTACCAAGGTTTCTATCATCTTATGGATGTGACTGGTAGTGTCGAGGAGGCGCGTGCAAGCTACATCATTCGTGATTTTGAAAAAGATGCCTTTGAAGCGCGTAAAGCAGCTATGCAGTCTATCACTGATAAGATGAATCAAGAACTTGGGAGCGACCGTGTCACCCTAAACTTAACAGATCAGTACTACAATATGAAAGAAGTCATTGAAAAAGATATGACTCCAATTACCATTGCTAAAACCGTTATGGAAGGTTTAGGAATCACACCTATTATCGAACCAATCCGTGGAGGGACAGACGGCTCTAAAATTTCCTTCATGGGAATCCCAACTCCTAATATCTTTGCGGGAGGAGAAAATATGCATGGACGTTTTGAATACGTCAGCCTTCAAACCATGGAACGTGCAGTTGATACCATCATTGGTATCGTAGCTTATAAAGACTAAAAAGACGAGGTAGCTTAGCTACTTCGCCTTTCTTTTTATTCTGCTGGTTTTTCTTGATTTCCAGTACTTGTTGTAGATTCTGTTGTTTCCTTTTCTGAAGATGATTCAGCAGGTTTAGAGTCTGTTGTGTTGCTTGCTTTGTTTTCGTCGCTAGCAGTTTCACTGTTAGATTCTGCAGCTACGTTTGGTCGGTTATCAGCACTGGTGTTATCACCATTTGCTTCGGCATTTGTTGCTGGAGTTGCTTCTTCACTTGCGCTTGATTTTGACTTGATTTCTTGATTCAAAACTAGAATAGCTTTTGTCAACTCAAGTAAAGCAGCTTTGTCTTTACTCTTAGTAGAAAGTTGATCTAGTAATGCATCCACCTTATCAAAGTCTGCATCAGAACCCTTATTGTTTTCTAAGTAAGCGTGAAGTGACATGAGGATATCGTAAAGTTTTTGATAGAGTACAAGTGTCTGAGGATCTTGCTCAGCATTTTCTTTCTCTTGTTGAAGAGCGCTAGCAATACGAGTCAAGACATCTTTTACCTGACTATTTACTTCATCCAAGTCTGCATCAGCCTTGTTTGTAGCAACTTTGAGATTTTCTACTTCTTCTGCCAAGGATTGTCTGATTCCTTCTTCTTGGATTTGTTCCAAGAGTTGATGTGCCTTGCTCAAGAGGCTTTCTACTTCTTCCTTGCTAACATGATTGACATGTTCTTCAGGCATAAAGTCTCCGTACAATTCTTTCAAGAAGCCATAAATAGCTGTCTTGGCACTTTGATTATCAACTTTTTCAGTATCTAGAACTGTCTGGCTTGATTTCGCAGTAGTTGGCTGAGCTTTCAAAGCTTCTTCTACTTCTTGTTTTGCTTGATAGATACTTGGGAATAATTTGTTCAATTCTGCTGCCTTAAGGAAGGATTGAGATTGATACAAGGTCCAAGTCAACTGAGCGACTTTGTTTCGAAGTTCATCACTCAAACGACCGTCATTTACGTGTTCGTAGAAATACTTGATGTATTCAACTGTTGTAACACCTGTTCGATCATTAAAGTCTTGAAGAGCTTGAAGTTGTGATTCAACCGCTGCTAAAGCAGCCTCATCTTTAGCCAACTTTGCTTCTTGGAGTCGAACGAGAAGATCTTTCTTTGGAAGTCCATAAGAGTCTGTATCCAGTGTATTGATTTTATCAAGCAAGGCCTGATATTTCTTATCTAGAGCGCTTGTTTCAACTGGTTTGACACTTTCATCAATATGGATATATTGCTTATCAAAGAGATCCAGTGTTGCAAGATAACCTGCTGTAGAGTTAGTTGCCAGTTTCTTCATATTTTCAGTAAACTGACCTAAGGCTAACTCAATCTGTCTTTGTTCGATAGGCTTGTCTTTATAGATACTTCTGCTATCAGCTAGAAGTTGATCTACTTTTGCCAAGACTGCCTTCTCATCAAAAGCTCCAGGTTGATAGTTAGATTGTAGGGCTGGAATCTTGTTTTTCAAAGCCACTTCATATCCCTTAGTTTGAACCTTGATGTAGTGATTATGGTCGCCATGAGGAATCACAAAACTACCATTTTCTACCTGTAAACTATAAGGAGACACACCATCTCGCAAAGCAGTTGTATAGAGTTCATTTAGGAAATCAAGTTCTGGATTTCCAGTTTGGAGAGGAATCCGAACGTGTTCCTTACGAACAGCATATGGATGGATATGAGTTGGATCGTAGGCTTGGTCTGGATTTCCAAAGACAAAGAATCCGTTTGAAATTCTAATCGCTTCAAGTGGAACTCCGTATGTTTTAGAAATATAAGCAATCTTTTCTTCATCGCTAGCATCTCTTGAGAAAGACTCTACCGTTTTAGCAAGAGGTTTTACAGGTTCTGCATCATGATGTACTTTCAGATGATCCTGTGCGGCCTTAATTTGCTCTGCTGTCAAGTCCTTCTTGAAGAAATAATGATTGTGGTCTCCGTGACTCATGACAAAACCTTGATCATCCTCACTGATGACGCTATTGGCATCAAAACCGTGATCATGGGATTCATCATGTTTGTGGCCATGATTGTCTTTATCGTGTCCATCATCATGGGCTGGGCTTGGTGTTGCTGGACTTGCACCTTTCAGGTGTTCTTGCGCTGCCTTAATTTGCTCTGCTGACAAGTCCTTCTTAAAGAAGTAATGATTATGATCACCGTGTGACATGACAAAACCTTGATCATCCTCACTGATGACACGATCGGCATCAAAACCGTGATCATGGTCTTCATCATGTTTGTGGCCATGATTATCGTTATCGTGTTCATCATCATGGGCTGGGCTTGGTGTTACTGGTGTTTTACCTCTCAAATGATCCTGCGCGGCCTTGATTTGTTCTGGTGTTAGATTCTTCTTAAAGAAGTAATGATTGTGGTCACCATGAGTCATGACAAAGCCTGCCGCATCTTCACTGATAATTCGATTGACATCAAAATCATGGCCATGTTCGTCATGGTGATGACCGTGTGTATCTTCATCGTGATCTTCATGTGCTGGGCTTGGTGTTACTGGCGTTTTACTTTCCAGATGATTTTGGGCGGCCTTAATTTGCTCTGCTGTCAAATCCTTCTTGAAGAAGTAATGATTGTGGTCTCCGTGACTCATGACAAAGCCTTGTTCATCCTCACTAATGACACGATCGGCATCAAAACTATGGCCATGTTCGTCATGGTGATGACCGTGTGTATCTTCATCGTGATCATCATGGGCTGGACTTGGTGTTACTGGCGTCTTAGCTCTTAAATGATCTTGAGCCGACTTAATTTGCTCTGCTGTCAAATCTTTCTTAAAGAAGTAATGATTATGATCACCGTGTGACATGACAAATCCTTGATCATCCTCACTGATGACACGATTGGCATCAAAATCATGGCCATGTTCGTCATGGTGATGAGCGTGTGTATCTTCATCGTGATCATCATGAGCTGGACTTAGTACTGATGGCGTTTTACTTTTCAGATGATTCTGTGCAGCCTTAATTTGCTTCGCTGTCAAGTCCTTCTTGAAGAAATAATGATTATGGTCACCGTGTGACATAACAAAACCTTGATCATCCTCACTGATGACACGATTGGCATCAAAACCATGATCATGGTCTTCATCATGATGAGCGTCATGTCCATGTTCTTCATGCTTAGGAGCCTGACTTCCATGGTCACCATCTTGCTCATGATGATGGTTTTGTTGAGTAGGTTTTTCTGCTGGTTTGCTTGGATTCTCCAATGGTGTTGGTTTCACACTGTCACTAGTTAGAGGAATCATTCTCGCAATCTTTTCTTCTAATGCAGAAAGCTTTGTATAGGGGATGAAATGATAGTGATTTCCGTGAGGAATCGCTACACCACTTGGTGTTCTGCTTGAAATCTTAGCAGGGTCAAAAGTCAAACCATCCGATTCAGCATATCGTTGAGTACTTGGAAGAGCATAGAGCTGCTGTAACAGACTTTGAAGACTCTCGGCTTTATTACTTGGTATTTCAGCCTGTTGAATAGGCTTGGTAGTTTGACCAGTCCCATTTGTACTTGGACGATAGTCAGTCACACTAGGCTGATTTCTCGTTCCAGATAGGTAAGCTTGAGCTGCAGCCAATTCACTAGCAGACAAGGAACTCTTTGGAATGTAGTGGTAATGTCCTCCGTGAGGGACGATATAAGCATCACCAGTATCCTCTATAATATCAGATGCATTAAAGATGTAGCCATCATCAGTAGTATAGCGACCTTGAGATTGAGCAAGCGCCACTGCTCTATTAGATGTTGGTGCATCGTGAGTATGACCTTGTTTTTGGCGTTCAATTTCGTCCTTCGAACGAACGTTATCCGCATGTGCCACATCCTTAAGGTAAACATAATATTTACCATCCACCTTGATAATGTAACCACCTTTGACTTCGTTGACAATATCAGCGTCTTTCAGTTGATAATTGGCATCTTTCATCAAAAGTTCTTCACTGAAAATCGCATCAAAAGGAACTTTCCCATTGTAATAATGGAAATGATCACCGTGTGAAGTCACATAACCTTGATCGGTGATTTTCACAACAATTTGTTCAGCCTGGATATCTTCTTTTTTACTGACTTGCTCTGGTGTTTGTGTCTCTGTTTTTGGAGTGTCTTGTTTCCCATCGACATAAGATACACGATTCGTATCTTTGTTCTCTCCCGTCTGATGTTGATTCAATGCATAAATACAAAGACTTAAAGAAAGGACAACAGCTGCACCAGCAGCAAGTTTCTTCTTATTTATTTTCATAATCTCCTCATTTCAATTCTTCTGCTAAAATACTCATATTGTCTTCTAGGTTTTCTAGATAAGTTTTGTCGTTTTGTGGGTCTGCCTCTAAAGGATTCAGAGTTTTAAGCCCCACACCTGTTGATTTGACAAGAGTTTCAGCTACTTTCGAAGAAGCATTACTTTCTGTAAAAATCGTTTTAACCTTATAGGTTTTAACAAATTCCTGAATTTCTGTTAGTTGTCTTGGACTTGGTTCTTGTTCTGGAGAGATACCTGCGATTCCAAGTTGATTTAATCCAAATCTCTTAGCAAGATAAGAAAAGGCTGTATGTTGGGTTACAAATGTTTTCTGAGTCGCTTTTTCAAATTTAGGTTGGAATTTCTTAGTCAATTCTTGAGCTTTTTTCATAAAGGCTTGCGCATTTTTCTGATAAGTTTCTTTGTGCTCACTATCAACCTCTGAAAGTTTATCAGCGATAATTTGCGCTTCTTCGCCAGCTTTTTCAGGATCTAGCCAAGTATGAGGGTCATAGAGCGTTTTTTCATCAACTCCATCACCTGCTTCCACATCTTCTAGCCCTGGGACACGATCCAATGTCATTCCTTCTGAAGCCTCTAAAACCTTAACTTTGGATTTTTTTAGATTGGGATCCAGACTTCCTGCCCAAGATTCGAGCGTATGCGAATGGTAAACAAAGACATCTGCATCATAGATGGCTGCAATATCATTTGCCGAAGGTTCGAAGGAGTGAATTCCACTACTTGACTGAATCATTCGAACATCATTCAAGTCACCAGATACTTCCTTGACCATAGCATAGATAGGATAAAAACTGGTCACGATTTTCATCCCTTTACCTGACTGGCTTTCCTTCTGCCCACAAGCAGCTAATACCAGAGCCAATACACTGGTCATCAATACTAAAATCGTCCTCTTTTTCACTATAACTCCTTAACTAGTGTTTAACCATTTAATTAACTAGTAAATAGTTTATCTTTATTTAGAAAATATGTCAAGAATTTTTACACAATTTCATAAAAAAGAGAACAGAATCCATATTCTGCTCCCTTTTTATCTTCTATAATAGTTGTATAGTTACTTACTCTCCTTTAACAAGACTAATAGCTTTTCAGCTTCTGCCATAATAGTATTGTTGTCCTGAGAACCAAATAACAGATTATTTTTTAATCCTGTGAGAGTTTCGTTGGCATTGGACTTGAGAATTGGATCCTTAATCTTTTTAAGTAACTCTTCCGCCTCTCTCAGTTTTTCTTCAACCTTTTCAGTTTCAACCTGATGTTCCTCTGGTTCCGATGGTGATTCTTCTTCTGATTCCTCTGATTCTTTTGGTTTTGGAGATTCTGCTTTCTCATTTTTCGGTTTTTCTTCGCGAGGTTTTTCCTCCTCAATTTTTTCTGTCTGAGGTTTCTCCTCTGTTGGTTTCTCTGTTTGATTGTTAGCAGCTTGACTATTGTGGTTTCTTTGAACATGGTCGCTCGCATTGCCCCAACCACTATCTGAATGCGGACGTTCGTTTGGATGTTCGACATAATACTTCACAGTTTCAAATAGCTCTTCTAAAGTATACCCCTTAGGTGCCTCATAAAGTCCTTCGTCAAACCACTCAAATTTGATGTTATGGTAATGGTCATAATGAGGTATAATCAAACTTCCATTTTTAACTTCCATAGTATGTTGGAGATTGTAAGGCATACGATCAAGTGGTACCTTCTTAGCTGCTTTTACTAGATTGTAAATCGCTTCTGCTCCCTTAGCCTCAGTATTTCCTGAATTTTGATGATTTGTTGAAGGAGGCGTCAAACCTTTCTCTTTAGCATAAGCTTGACCTGCTGCTCTTTCAGCTTCAGACAAACTTTCTTTCTTAATCCAATGACTGTGGCTCATATGCGGAGTTACATAGGCATCCCCCTCATCACTAGTGATATCACGGGGGTCAAAGATATAGCCATCTTCTGTTGTATACTTACCTGCCAACTTGGCTACTTGAATCTCATCATCTGTGTAAGCTATTTGTGCATTTGGTTTTCCTAAACGTTCTGGATGACGAATCGGCGCTAGAAAAGCAAGGATATCATCAACTAACTTGACCTTATCACTTGACTCATCGTTGAGACGTTCCAATAGTCTATCCAAAGCGTCAAAATCAGCTTGGCGCCCTTTATTGGAAATCAAATCTTGATGAACTGTTGCTAGTAAATCATAAACTTTGTTGTAAAATTTTTGATCACCAGATGCAAGATTGGTTTTCTTAGCTCCTAACTCATGAGACAAACTTTCTTGTTTGGCAAGTTTATCATCAATGGCTGCAACAGTTTCTGCCGAAAGTTCCTTGGTAGAAATATAACGCGAAATTCCATTCTCTTCAAAGACATAACCATCAACCACCTTTCGAACCGCCTGTTTTACCAATTTTCCATCAATTGGATTGCTTGGAGTTGGTTGAGGATTTGGTACAGGTTGTGGACTTGGTATTGGGGTAGGCTCTGGAGCAGGGATTGGAGTCGGAATTGGATTTGGAAGACTTGGAGTCGGAATTGGTTTTAATTCTTTACCACCTGCAGTAGTATGATTTCCTTGATAATTTTCAGAAATCATTCTTGCAACCTTCTGCTCTAAATCAGACATTTGAGAATAAGGGATAAAGTGATAATGGTCTCCGTGAGGCACTGCAACACCATTCGCAGTTTTTCTGGTAATCTGCGCTGGATCAAAAACAAGTCCATCTGATTCCACATGTCGTTGGCTAAGCGGTAAGGCATAAAGCTGTTTCAAGAGACTGGATACGTCTTCACTTGGACTTGCTTGATAACTATTATCCACTTGTGGGCTAACACTTGGAGTCCATCTTCTGGTATTTGCTTCAACATTGCTTTGATTCGTTTGTCCATATGAACTACTATTCGGTGTCTCTGATGAGCTACTGCTAGAAGAATTTGTTGACGGACGATACCCAACTGAGCTTGGTTGATTATCTTTTCCAGATAGGAAGGCTCGGGCAGCAGCTAATTCACTGGCAGACAAGTCACTCTTAGGAATATAGTGGAAATGATTGCCATGAGGAACGATATAGGCATCGCCTGTATCTTCTATAATATCAGACGCATTAAAGATATAACCATCATCCGTTGTATAGCGGCCTTGAGCTCTAGCAGCGACTACCGCATTATCGCTAGAACCACCTCCGTGATTACTACTGTGTTCCTGCTTCTGACGAGTAATTTCTTCTTTTGTTCGAACATTATCAGCATGTGCCACATCCTTTAGATAGACATAATACTTACCATCTACCTTAATCACATAGCCACCCTTGATTTCATTGACAATGTCTGAATCCTTCAACTGATAATTTGGATCTTTCATCAGCAGTTCTTCACTAATGATAGCATCATAAGGAACCTTGCCATTATAGTAATGATAATGGTCTCCATGAGAAGTCACATAACCTTGATCCGTAATCTTGATAACGATTTGCTCGGCATTAATACCTTCTTTTTTACTGACTTCATCAGGTGTCAAATTTTCTGCCTTTTGGCTTGGTTGGTTACCATCTATATATGAAACACGGTTATTTTCTTTTACAGTTTGAGCTTGATGCAAACCTAGTTCATAAGCACAGACACTTAAAACAAGTGCAGCTGCTGACCCAGCTAGATATTTTTTATTGATTTTCATTCTTTCCTCTTTTCTTAACTCTATTTGATTCACTATAAAACAATAAACCAGTTAATTAACTAGTTAATAGTTTACTCTTTTTAGTACTGCTTGTCAAGAATTTTTCGTATATACATAATAAAAATGAAAGCCCCTTTATCGAGACTCCCATTTTTCATTAGTTTGTTTTTTCCTTATTTACAGGTGAAGGATTACTACCTTTTAACAACGCAAGTAATTTTTCTGCTTCTGCCATGATACCATTATTATCCATGGTTTGCAGGCTCAAATTATTTCGTAAACCAGCTAGGGTTTCTGTCGCATTGCCTTTCAGACTAGCATCTGTTACTTTAGCAAGTAAAGCTTCTGCTTCTTTGAGCTTGGCTTCTACTTTTTCAGTCTCTACTTGAGGGACTTCTGGCTCAGCAGGTGTTTCCTCTACTGGTTCTTCATCCGCTTTGAAGTTCTTTTTGGGATCTTCACTGTGGTCTTTCTTACCTAAGACATGCTCGCTGGCATTTCCCCATCCGTCATTAGAATGTGGACGTTCATCAGGATGTTCAACATAGTACTTAATTGTCGCAAATAAGTCTTCCAAGGTATAGCCATTTGGAGCTTTGTATGAGTGATCATCAAACCAAGCAAATTTAATGTTATGGTAATGATCCTTGTGAGGAATAATTAAATTACCATTTTTAATCTCAACTGTATGCTCAACCATGTATGGAAGTCGAACGAGTGGAATTCGTTTCTCACCTTTCACACGATTGTAAATGGCCGCTGCACTATCTCCAGTTGGATTTGCTTGAGCATCTGCGTCTGCTGACGGAGGTAAAATTCCTTTTTCTTTAGTATAAGATTGAGCTGCAGCTTTTTCCTTATCAGAAAGGCTGTCTTTTCCAATCCAGTGACTATGTCCCATATGAGGCGTTACATAGGCATCTCCTTCATCACTGATAATATCATGTTCGTCAAAAATGTAACCATCTGACGTTGTATACTTATCAGCTAATTGAGCAATGCGGACCTCATTTTCGGTATACTCAATCTGAGAATTTGGTTTGCCAAGTCGCTCTGGATGAGTAATTGGCGCTAGGAATGCCAATAAATCATCTACCAATTTTCCTTTATTAGAAGATTCATCATTCAAGCGTTCTGCTAATTTGTCTAAGGCTTGGAAATCAGAAACGCGACCTTTATTTTCAGACAAGGCTTTATGAGCCTCAGCCAACAGATTATATGCTTTATCATAAAATTCTTGGTCACGAGGAGCAACTTTTTCTTTTTTAGCAGTTAAAGCGTGTGATACACTCTCTTGTTTTGATAACTCGCTTTCAAGATTTTTAACAGTTTCAGATGGTAAATCTTTCGCAAAGACATAGCGTGAGATTCCTTTTTCTTCGAAAACATATCCTTCTCCAACTTTTCGTACCAGCTGACTAACCAAAGAAGAATTTGAGTCTATTTTAGGATTTGGAGTAGGAGCCGGCTTTACAATAGGTTTCAAAGGTTTTAAGCTAAGAGCTGGCAAAACAGGAGATGGAATTGGTTTTGGAAGGCTTGGATTCGGAATTGGTTTTAATTCTTTACCACCTGCAGTAGTATGATTTCCTTGATAATTTTCAGAAATCATTCTCGCAATCTTCTGTTCTAAATCAGACATTTGAGAATAAGGGATAAAGTGATAATGGTCTCCGTGAGGCACTGCAACACCATTCGCAGTTTTTCTGGTAATCTGCGCTGGATCAAAGACAAGTCCATCTGATTCCACATGTCGTTGACTAAGTGGCAAGGCATAAAGTTGTTTCAAGAGACTAGATACGTCTTCACTTGGACTTGCTTGATAACTATTATCCACTTGTGGGCTAACAGTTGGAGTCCATCTTCTGGTATTTGCCTCAACATTGCTTTGATTCGTTTGTCCATATGAACTACTATTCGATGTATCTGATGAGCTACTGCTAGAAGAATTTGTTGAAGGACGATACCCAACTGAGCTTGGCTGATTGGTTTTTCCAGCTAGGAAGGCTCGAGCAGCAGCTAATTCACTGGCAGACAAGTCACTCTTAGGAATATAGTGGAAATGATTGCCATGAGGAACGATATAAGCATCACCCGTGTCCTCAATAATATCAGATGCATTAAAGATATAACCATCATCCGTTGTATATCGACCCTGAGCTCTAGCAGCTACTACCGCATTATCGCTAGAACCACCTCCGTGATTACTACTGTGTTCCTGCTTCTGACGAGTAATTTCTTCTTTTGAGCGAACATTATCAGCATGCGCTGCATCCTTTAGATAGACATAATACTTACCATCTACCTTAATCACATAGCCACCCTTGATTTCATTGACAATGTCTGAATCCTTCAACTGATAATTTGGATCTTTCATCAGAAGTTCTTCACTGATGATAGCATCATAAGGAACCTTGCCATTATAGTAATGATAATGGTCTCCATGAGAAGTCACATAACCTTGATCCGTAATCTTGATAACAATTTGCTCGGCATTAATACCTTCTTTTTTACTGACTTCATCAGGTGTCAAAGTTTCTGCCTTTTGGCTTGGTTGGTTGCCATCTATATATGAAACACGGTTATTTTCTTTTACAGTTTGAGCTTGATGCAAACCTAGTTCATAAGCACAGACACTTAAAACAAGTGCTGCTGCTGACCCAGCTAGATATTTTTTATTGATTTTCATTCTTTCCTCACTTTAATTCTTCTGCTAAAATACTCATATTGTCTTCTAGGTTTTCTAGATAAGTTTTGTCGTTTTGTGGGTCTGCCTCTAAAGGATTCAGAGTTTTAAGCCCCACACCTGTTGATTTGACAAGAGTTTCAGCTACTTTCGAAGAAGCATTACTTTCTGTAAAAATCGTTTTAACCTTATAGGTTTTAACAAATTCCTGAATTTCTGTTAGTTGTCTTGGACTTGGTTCTTGTTCTGGAGAGATACCAGCGATTCCAAGTTGATTGAGTCCAAATCGCTTAGCTAGATAAGAAAAGGCTGTATGTTGTGTCACAAAGGTTTTCTGACTCGCTTTTTCAAATTTAGGCTGGAATTTCTTAGTCAATTCTTGAGCTTTTTTGATAAAGGCTTGCGCATTTTTCTGATAAGTTTCTTTATGTTCACTATCAACCTCTGAAAGTTTATCAGCAATAATTTGGGCTTCTTCTCCAGCTTTTTCAGGATCTAGCCAAGTATGAGGGTCATAGAGCGTTTTTTCATCAACTCCATCACCTGCTTCCACATCTTCTAGCCCTGGGACTCGGTCTAAGGTCATTCCTTCAGAAGCCTCTAAAACCTTAACTTTGGATTTTTTTAGATTTGGATCCAGACTTCCTGCCCAAGATTCGAGCGTATGCGAATGGTAAACAAAGACATCTGCATCATAGATGGCTGCAATATCATTTGCTGAAGGTTCGAAGGAGTGAATTCCGCTACTTGACTGAATCATTCGAACATCATTCAAGTCACCAGATACTTCCTTGACCATGGCATAGATAGGATAAAAACTGGTCACGATTTTCATCCCTTTACCTGACTGGCTTTCCTTCTGCCCACAAGCAGCTAAACACAAAAGAAAGACACTTAACAACACTAAAAACAAATTTTGTTTCTTCATAAAAACTCCTTAACTAGTTATTTAACTAGTTAATATTCTACTCCTATTTTTTTTATTGTCAAGCATTTTATGAACTAGTTAATAAAATTTCTGCTATTAAACTATAAAAAAACCTTGCAACTAGGTTGCAAGGTTAATGACATTAATCAAAGTTAACGTATTCTTTTTGAAGTTCAAGAACTTCTTCCATTGTTGAACACTCTGTAAGGGCACGGTTAGCGTACTCTTCCATCTTAGCAGTATCCAATTTCTTCATCAAGCTACGTGTACGGAGTACAGATGTTGCTGACATAGAGAACTCATCCAAGCCCATTCCGACAAGAAGTGGAACAGCTTTTTGGTCACCAGCCATCTCACCACACATACCAGCCCATTTACCTTCAGCATGAGCTGCCTTGATAACGTTGTTGATCAAGCGAAGGATTGATGGGTTATATGGTTGGTAAAGGTATGAAACTTGTTCGTTCATACGGTCTGCCGCCATCGAGTATTGGATCAAGTCGTTTGTACCAATTGACATGAAGTCTACTTCTTTTGCAAATTGGTCTGCAAGCATCGCTGCTGCAGGGATTTCAATCATGATACCAACTTGGATATCATCCGCAACTGCAACACCTTCAGCAAGAAGGTTTGCTTTTTCTTCTTCATAAACTGCTTTAGCTGCACGGAATTCTTTCAAAAGAGCAACCATTGGGAACATGATACGCAATTGACCATGAACAGAAGCACGAAGAAGGGCACGGATTTGTGTACGGAACATTGCATCTCCAGTTTCAGAAATAGAGATACGAAGGGCACGGAATCCAAGGAATGGGTTCATTTCATGTGGCATATCGAAGTAAGGAAGTTCCTTATCTCCACCGATATCCATTGTACGAACAACTACTGGTTTACCATTCATTCCCTCAAGAACAGCTTTGTATGCTTCATACTGCTCATCTTCAGTTGGGAAGTCTTGAGAATCCATGTACAAGAACTCTGTACGGTAAAGTCCAACAGCTTCTGCACCGTTGTTGTTAACACCTTCAACGTCTTTTGGAGTACCGATGTTAGCAGCTAACTCGAAGTGTTTACCGTCAGCAGTCACTGTTTGAGCATCCTTCAAAAGTGCCCATTCAGCTTTTTGTTTAGCATAAGCTTCACCAGCTGCTTTAAATTCTGCCGCTTGTTCATCTGTTGGGTTGATAATCACTTCACCAGTAATTCCGTTAACGGCAAGGATATCACCGTCTTTCACTACTTCAGTGATGTTATTTGTTCCCAATACAGCTGCAATTTCAAGTGTACGTGCCATGATAGCTGAGTGGCTTGTACGTCCACCGATGTTTGTTACAAAAGCTTTTACAAAGTTTTTGTCCAATTGAGCTGTATCAGATGGTGTCAAGTCATGTGCAATCACGATTACTTCTTCATTGATAGAAGCTGGGTTTGGCAATTTCTTACCAAGAAGGTTTGCCAATACACGTTTTGTCACGTCGCGGATATCCGCTGCACGTTCTTGCATGTATGGGTTATCTTCCATGCCTTCAAAGATAGTGATAAACATGTCAGTCACTTCTTTAAGACCTGCTTCAGCATTGACTTTCTTAGCACGGATTGTTTCTTTAATCTGACCAATCAATTCTGGGTCAGCAAGAACCATCAAATGAGCGTCAAAAACTTGAGCCGCTTCTTCACCAAGCGTACCTACAGCTTTCTCACGGATAAGAGAAAGCTCGTTTTGAGAAGCTTCAAGAGCTACATCCAAACGAGCCTCTTCTGCGTTTGTATCTTCGACTGAAACAGTCTCGAATGACAAATCCGGTTGAACGAGTAGATATGCTTTTGCAACTGCAACACCGTCAGATGCTGCGATTCCTTTAAGCATTTCTGTCATTTTCCTTATGCCAATCCTTCTTTTTCCATTGTTTCTGAGATTGCAGCGATAGCGTCATCTGCATCTGCACCTTCAGCTGAGATAGTTACGTCAGCACCTTGGCCAACACCAAGACTCATAACACCCATGATTGATTTAAGGTTAACTGATTTACCTTTGTACTCAAGAGTGATATCTGAAGCAAATTTGCTAGCAGTTTGTACCAACAATGTTGCTGGACGTGCGTGAATACCTGTTTCTGCCACTACGTGGAAATCTTTAGAAGCCATAGTTTGACTCTCCTTTTGTTCTTTCTTTTTTGAGTTATATGTGATAACCCTTACAATTTGGTATTATATCATCTTCTAGGATTTTTTTCAAGCATTTTATGGGATTTATTCGATTTCCTTTCAGATAACTTGCTGAAAATCTTCTATTCTAGATAACAAAACACAGGATATAGTTTTTCAAAAAACAACTTATAGGATAATTATCATCATTTTACAAAACAAACACTACATATTGTGTTTTGTGAGCTTGAGCAGAAAAATAGACCACTATATTTAGTTTCAAATCATTGACAAAAATTTATTTTCTGATATACTAAGAAAGTAATCTATTTTGAAAGAGGAGTTACACAATGGTAACCGTTTATTCTAAAAACAACTGTGTCCAATGTAAGATGACAAAACGTTTCTTGGACAGTAATAATGTCGCTTATCGTGAAATCAATCTTGATGAGCAACCTGAGTACATCGATCAAGTTAAAGAGCTCGGTTTCAGCGCAGCTCCTGTTATCCAAACACCAACTGAAGTCTTTTCAGGTTTCCAACCAGGAAAACTGAAACAACTAGCATAATCTTAGTACATCATCCAGAAGAAACTGCTTCTAGGGCTAACTTAGAAGCCTTTCTTTTGTAATTAGATAAGGGAAATTTTATGGGATTAAAACATCTTGAAGACGTGACTTACTTCCGTCTCAATAACGAAATCAACCGTCCTGTCAATGGACAAATCATGCTTCATAAAGATAAGGAAGCCTTGGATGCCTTCTTTAAAGAAAATGTAGTTCCAAACACTATGGTTTTTGATTCAATCAAAGATAAAATCAACTACCTCATTGAACACAACTACATCGAAACAGCCTTTATCAAGAAATACCGTCCAGAGTTTTTGGAAGAATTGGCTCAATTTATCAAAGACCAAAACTTCCAATTCAAGTCTTTTATGGCAGCTTATAAATTTTACAATCAATATGCCTTGAAAACAAACGACGGTGAATACTATCTTGAAAGCATGGAAGACCGTGTCTTCTTTAACGCCCTTTATTTCGCTGATGGGAATGAAGCTATTGCAATCGATATTGCCAATGAAATCATCCACCAACGCTACCAACCAGCTACTCCTTCCTTCTTGAATGCTGGACGTGCTCGTCGTGGAGAATTGGTATCATGTTTCCTGATCCAAGTAACTGATGATATGAACTCTATCGGACGTTCTATCAACTCAGCTCTTCAACTTTCACGTATCGGTGGTGGTGTGGGAATTACCCTCAGCAACCTTCGTGAAGCTGGTGCACCTATCAAAGGCTATGAAGGTGCAGCTTCTGGAGTCGTACCTGTTATGAAACTCTTCGAAGACAGCTTCTCTTACTCAAACCAATTGGGTCAACGTCAAGGTGCCGGTGTGGTTTACCTAAATGTCTTTCACCCTGATATCATCGCCTTTCTTTCAACTAAGAAAGAAAACGCTGATGAGAAAGTTCGTGTAAAGACCCTCTCACTTGGTGTTGTAGTACCAGATAAATTCTACGAATTGGCTCGTAAAAATGAAGAAATGTACCTCTTCAGCCCTTACTCAGTAGAGCTTGAATACGGTGTACCGTTTAACTACATCGACATCACTGAAAAATACGATGAATTGGTCGCAAATCCAAATATCCGCAAGACAAAAATCAAGGCGCGCGATTTGGAAACGGAAATTTCTAAATTGCAACAAGAGTCTGGTTACCCTTATGTAGTCAACATTGATACGGCTAACCGTGCAAATCCTGTTGATGGTAAGATTATCATGAGTAACTTGTGTTCTGAGATTCTTCAAGTTCAAGAACCAAGCTTGATCAATGATGCTCAAGAATTTCTTCAAATGGGAACAGACGTTTCATGTAACCTTGGTTCAACCAACGTGGTCAACATGATGACTTCACCTGACTTTGGTCGTTCTATCCGTGCTATGGTTCGTGCCCTTACTTTCGTTACAGATAGTTCACACATCGTAGCTGTACCTACTATCGACCACGGAAATAGTCAAGCTCACACCTTTGGTCTTGGGGCCATGGGACTTCACAGCTACCTTGCCCAACAACTCATCGAATACGGATCACCTGAGTCTGTTGAATTTACAAGCATCTACTTCATGCTCATGAACTACTGGACCTTGGTAGAATCAAACAATATCGCGCGTGAACGTGGTATTACCTTCCATAACTTTGAAAAATCAGACTATGCTAACGGAAGCTACTTCGACAAGTATGTAACTGGCGAATTTGTTCCAAAATCAGACCGTGTTAAAGAACTCTTCAAAGATGTCTTTATCCCAAGTGCTGCTGACTGGGCTGAACTTCGCGACAAGGTTCAAGCAGATGGACTTTACCATCAAAACCGTCTTGCTGTAGCGCCAAATGGTTCTATAAGCTACATCAACGATGTTTCTGCGTCTATCCACCCGATTACGCAACGTATCGAAGAACGCCAAGAGAAGAAAATTGGTAAAATCTACTACCCTGCTGCTGGCTTGTCAACAGAAACCATTCCATACTACACTTCTGCCTATGACATGGATATGCGTAAGGTCATTGATGTTTATGCTGCTGCGACTGAGCACGTGGACCAAGGACTTTCACTCACTCTCTTCATGCGTAGTGACATTCCAAAAGGACTTTACGAATGGAAGAAAGAAAACAAACAAACGACACGTGACTTGTCTATCCTTCGTAACTATGCCTTTAACAAGGGAATCAAGTCTATCTACTACGTCCGTACCTTTACAGATGATGGTGGAGAAGTCGGTGCCAACCAATGTGAAAGCTGTGTGATTTAATCTTTGCTTGAGGAAACTACATTTACTCAGGCTATCGATTCATTTATAAAACTAAACTGGAATAAGCATCTATACTATGAAATAACAAAAAAGTCGGGCTTCCGACTTTTTGTGAGATACTCCTCTAGAATTATGATAAAATAGAAGTAATTGTGAGTTCGCAATACTAAACACAGAAAGAGATTTCAAAATGGAAACTTACTACAAAGCCATTAACTGGAATGCCATCGAAGATGTCATCGACAAATCAACTTGGGAAAAGCTGACCGAGCAATTCTGGCTCGATACACGTATTCCCTTGTCAAATGACTTGGATGACTGGAGAAAGCTATCAAGTGTAGAAAAAGACTTGGTTGGAAAAGTCTTTGGTGGTTTAACCCTTCTCGACACTATGCAATCTGAAACTGGGGTTCAAGCTCTTCGCGCAGACATTCGTACACCACATGAGGAAGCTGTTTTCAATAATATCCAATTTATGGAATCTGTCCACGCAAAATCTTACTCTTCTATCTTCTCTACCTTGAATACCAAGGCTGAGATTGAAGAAATTTTCGAATGGACCAATACCAATCCTTACCTACAAAAGAAGGCTGAGATCGTCAACGAAATCTACCTAAACGGTAGCCCACTTGAAAAGAAAGTTGCCAGCGTCTTCCTTGAAACTTTCCTCTTCTACTCTGGTTTCTTCACTCCCCTCTACTATCTTGGTAACAACAAACTAGCCAACGTCGCTGAAATTATTAAATTGATCATTCGTGATGAATCTGTTCACGGAACCTACATCGGATATAAATTCCAACTCGGTTTCAATGAATTGCCTGAAGAAGAGCAAGAAAAACTCAAGGATTGGATGTACGACCTGCTCTACACTCTTTACGAGAATGAAGAAGGCTATACAGAGAGCCTCTATGACGGTGTTGGTTGGACGGAAGAAGTTAAAACCTTCCTTCGCTACAATGCCAACAAGGCACTCATGAACCTAGGGCAAGATCCACTCTTCCCAGATTCAGCTGATGATGTCAACCCAATCGTTATGAACGGTATTTCAACAGGAACTTCCAACCACGACTTCTTCTCTCAAGTCGGAAATGGTTACCTCCTTGGCGAAGTTGAAGCCATGCAAGATGATGACTACAACTACGGTTTAGACTAATGTTATCTATTTTATAAGCAATAACAAATATCATGGTTTGTTTAAAACAACCATGATATTTTTGTTTTTGTTTCCTTTTGTTTTTTTCTATTTGATTGATTGAGCGTTTTGTGGTAAGATAATAATAGTAGAAATCGAGGTGAAAAGGATGCTGAAACAAGAAAAATTAGATAGTATTCTAGAAACAGTGAACACCAAAGGAACTATCACTGTAAAAGAAATTATGACTCGCTTGGATGTATCAGATATGACTGCTAGACGCTACTTGCAAGAGTTAGCAGAAAAGGATCTACTTGTTCGGGTTCACGGTGGAGCTGAGAAAATTCGCACAGGTTCTATTTTAAATAATGAACGTTCCAATATCGAAAAACAAAGCTTACAAATCGCAGAAAAACAAGAAATTAGCCGTTTTGCAGGCCATTTAATTGATGAGGGTGAAACTATTTTTATCGGACCTGGTACGACCTTAGAATCTTTTGCCCGTGAACTTCCAATTGATAATATTCGTGTTGTAACAAACAGTTTACCAGTCTTTCTCATCCTAAACGAACGAAAACTAACAGATTTGATTTTAATTGGTGGAAACTATCGCTCTATCACTGGGGCCTTTGTGGGAACACTAACCTTGCAAAACCTAGCCAATCTCCAATTTTCTAAAGCTTTCGTGAGCTGTAATGGTATCAAGGACAATGCGATTGCGACCTTTAGTGAAGAGGAAGGTGAATCCCAACGCATCGCCCTCAACAATTCCAATAAAAAATACTTACTAGCTGACAATAGTAAGTTCAATAAATTTGATTTTTATACCTTCTACAATATCTCTGATATTGATACCATCATTTCAGATTCTAAACTGAGCAAAGAAACCTTCGAACAACTTTCAAAACAAACAAAAATTATTCTATCTAAACCATAAAACGATCCCCACCGACTGGTGGGGATTTTTGTAAGTATTAAAAATTTCACTTTTGAAAGACTTGCTTACACGCGTTCTTTCCATGAAGTTGCTGTTGTTTTAAGAACTTTATTGAGTTCGTCAATATTTTCAAAACCAGTTGTGCGTAGCCATTCGCGAGCTGCTGTTTCACCATCTTTGATGTACGCTTCAACTGATCCAGCCCACGTAGCACGGCCACAAAGAACTCCGTTAAAGTTTGCACCTGATTCATGGGCAAATACGAGAGTATCTTGGAAAAGTTTAGCTGATACACCAGCACTCAAGTAGATATATGGCAAGTTAGTTGCTTCATCTTGAGCTTTGAAGAAGGCTGCTGCTTCTTCACGTGTATAAACTACTTCACCTTCAGCGAATCCTTCAACATATTTAATGTTAACAGGAACTTCTACTTTCAAGACATCAATGTTAAAGCGTGGGTCTGAGAAGACTTTCATAGCTCCAATAACTTTGTGTGGTTTTACTTTAGCGTATTCTACAGAACCTGCGTCAGCAATTTTTTCATCGTAAGCAAGGATTTCAAGGAAGAATGGGATATCTTCAGCCACACACTCAGAACCGATGCGTTCGATGTAAGCTTGTTTTTCTTGGTTGAGTTCGTCTGAGCTATCTACATCATAGTAAAGCAAGAATTTAACTGCATCTGCACCTTCTTCTTTAATACGTTTTGCAGACCAAACATCCAAGCAGTCTGGCAAGCGTTTTGTGCTTGTTGTGTCGTAACCTGTTTTTTCATAAGCAAGAAGGAGACCAGCTTTTTCATCAAGAGCTTTAGTTGCTGGAAGTCCATACTCTGGGTCAAGAAGCATAGATGAAGCGTATTTAGTCAATTCATCTGCAACCAAGACTTTCAGTTCTTCCATTTGAGCCACTGTTGGTTCTTCTGTTTGGTGTTGAGCCATGAGGCGTTTCAAAGCACCACGTTGGTCAAATGCAAGAGCTGAGATGATACCATTTTCATCAGAAAGTTTTTCTAAGCGTGCACGTTTTTGTTCTGTTAAAGCCATTTTATACCTCTTTTACTATTAATTGATCATATAGAGCTTGATAGTTAGCCATGTTGACATGACCAGTCATTTTTTCTTGAGCATTGAGCATACCAAGGACATTTGCCTTGATGAGTAATTCGGAATCCGATTCTTTATGAAGAAGACCTGAAGAAATACCTGCCACAGTAGAGTCTCCAGATCCAACAGGATTTACCACCTGAATTCTAGGAATATCTACCTTGTAGAAAGTATCGCCATGTTTGGCAAAAGCACCGTTGGCACCAAGCGAAACGATAATCCATTCAATCCCTGCAAACAAAGGTTCTTGAAGGACTTCTTTTAATTCATCCAAATCCTCAGAAACTTCTCTTCCTAGAAGTTGAGACAATTCCTCATTATTTGGTTTGATGACTGTTGGTTTATGTGGTGATTCAAGAACAGCCTGAAGAGCTGCACCTGAGCAGTCCAAAACTACAGGTTTGCCAGCTTGATTAGCAAGTTCTACCAAGCTCGCATAGTAATCAACTGGAAGGCCAGCTGGCAGACTACCTGAGATAGCTACTACTTCAACTGACTCCAGAAGATTTTTGAAATGTTCCAAAAAGTCTTGACCTTCCGGTTCCAATACAACAGGACCTTTTTCAAGAACTTCTGTTTGGTTGTCTCCGTGAAGAATGGCGATACAGTTACGAGTTTC
Organism: Streptococcus mitis; assembly: GCF_013305725.1. Classification (NCBI taxonomy): domain Bacteria; kingdom Bacillati; phylum Bacillota; class Bacilli; order Lactobacillales; family Streptococcaceae; genus Streptococcus; species Streptococcus mitis. The sequence goes on along the minus strand of NZ_CP047883.1, from coordinate 905,541 downwards.
TCCCTGAATAGAGAAGAAATCGTTCTTAACGTTATCATCGATATTTTCAACCAAAAACTCACCAAGTTTGCCACCAACTAAACCAGTAGCAAGAACAGAATCGCCAAATTCTGAAAGTACTCGAGTAACGTTTAGTCCTTTACCACCAGCAGTTTTGGTTACATCCACCACACGATTGACAGTATCAATCTTCAACTCATCCAAGGGATAGGAAATATCAATGGATGGGTTCATTGTGACTGTTAAAATCATAGGTTACCTCTTAGTCGTGGTACTCTCCACGATCCCATTTTTCTAGGAATTCTGTAAAGAAGTTTGCGTCAGCTTGATGTGCATTGTGACTTTCAACGTGTTCAATTTTCGCAATCAATTTCTTGTTTTCTTCAGATGGTTTGTATTCAGCATGGATGAAAGCTTCAATAATATCACACATGAGCAATTCACCAGTAATCTTACCACCAAAACCGATAACGTTGGCGTTCAATTGTTCTTTAGCATAAAGGGCTGTTGTCATATCACGAACCAAGGCAGAACGAACACCAGGAACTTTATTTACAGCGTTGTTGATACCAACACCAGTACCACAGATACATACCCCAAGATCAGCTTGACCGCTAGTTACAGCTTCCCCTACTTTTTTACCAAAGATTGGGTAGTGAGTACGTGTATGGTCATATGTACCAAAGTCAATGACTTCATATCCTTTTGATTTCAAAAATTCTGAAACCGCCATTTTTTCATCTGTTACGATGTGGTCACATCCAATTGCAATTCTCATTTTTAACTTACCTTTCTTACTGTAATCTAATTAGCACATTTTGTTCAACATGTCGACACGAATTTGGTGACGTCCACCATCGTATTTACCGTTAACAAATCCTTTAGCGATGTTTTTAGCCAATTCATCACCAACAAGTTGTGCACCCATAGTGATCATACGTGAGTTGTTGTGACCACGAGTCATATAAGCTGAACGTTCGTCAGATACTTCTGCAGCAACCATTCCTTTGATTTTAGTTGCGACCATAAATGGACCAGCACCATAAGCATCAATCACGATACCAAGGTTTTGTTCTTCTTTGTTTACTTCTGCAGCAACAGCAAGAGTCACATCAACAAAGTCTTGACCTTCAGCTGTAACATCCACAACGTGGAAATTTTCTTTTTCCAAGAAGTCTTTCACAACTTCTTTCAATCTCAAACCTGCAGCATCTGCACCGATAACAATAGACATATTGTATACTCCTTTTTATTTTTCTAGGCTAGTAAAACCTTTTATAGTTAGCAGTTTACCTACAAAAGCTTTCTAGCAGTTTATTGACAAATTGGATTGAATGAGATGAATGACACCTTATTCAAGTTTAGGAAACCAGTTTCCTAGAAATAATCCTTCTCCACGAAAGAGAATATAACAATTGATTATTTGTTTGTTACAAACATCATTTGTTGCTTACAAACATAATATACTCCTATTTCCTGGAAAAGTCAACAGTTAATGTTCGTTTTTGTGTTTTATTTTTTAATCTAAAAAATTTCGATGTCAAAACCAATTTGATCTACTTGACCAGGTTCTAGGAGACGAACATTCTTCTTATCTTCTAGATGATCTCCTTCTTCAAGGGATGTTGACAATCCAGACCATGGTTCAAAAGCAATGAAAGGACCTTTATTAAAAGTTGACCAGATAATGAGGTTTGGAAACTCTTCAAAGTGCACTTTCAATCCCTTATCATGTTTACGAGAACGAAGGGCAATTGTTCTAGATTGCAATTCATCTAAGGTGACTGCATCTGTACTGAAAAGATCATAGCTGAGGTCTAATTCTTTTTGACCTTCTAGCCATGGACTTCTATCTTGGAAATCAAGCATCCCCGTTTCTGGGAAAGAACGTGGAACAGAGCAAGTCTCTTCTTTCTCAAACTCTAAATAGTAATCTTCATAGACTTCATCATCCAGTAGAGGACAATTAAAGCCTGGATGTCCACCGATAAAGTAAGGCATGACCTTGCTAGTTTCTTTATTGAAAATTTTGTATTGAGTCCGTACCGTCTTTCCTGTAAGGATATAAGTGATTTCTAGGCGGAAATGATAAGGATAGTTTTGATAGCTATTCTCATCGTCTTCAATTGCAAAAGTTACACTATTATCTGTCTGTTCAACTAATTCAAATTCTTTCTTGCGAACCAAACCATGACGAGGAATCTTTCCTTGACTTTCTTCTCCCTTTTTATCTATATAGAGGGCTGTATCCTCTCTCAAAGAACCACAAATGGGAAAGAGAACGGGAGCTTGTCCACTCCAATAAGTAGCATCCCCTTGCCACAAATACTCCAGTCCCTCAGCATCTTTTATAGAAGAAAGAGTCCCACCAAAACTGTTAAATTGAACTCTTAATTGTTCTGATTTTAATTCAATTACCATTATTTTCTCCGATTTCTTGATAGTTTATAAAAAACTAGGCTGTCACTCCTAATGGTATGACAACCTAGTTTCAACAATTTACATTTTATAGGAGCGCATTATTTTGCTTTTGCTGCGTACTCTTCGTTACGTTTGATCATTTGTTTTCTGTACCATGCAAAGATACCGATATAGAATACAAGGAAGACTACAGCACCAAGGATTGCTTTGATATCACCTGTTGTAGTGTTACCAATTGTCCAACCAAGAAGTTTTTCGATTGGTCCTTCAAGAGTTGAGTGAGTAATCAATTGAGTTTGGCTCACACCTTCTGGGAAGGCACCTACACCTTTAGCAAGTTCTGTTGCAAATGGAGCGATAAGTGTACCTGAAAGAAGGAAGAGTGGCAACAAGAGTGTTCCGAAGATAATCATACGGAGCAATTTACCACGTGTTACAACCAAGAGAGCTGGAGTAACACCCATAGCGATGATACCTGCAAGTGGCAAGATACCATTTCCGACGTTTGAAAGAAGCACAGCTTCAACCAACATGATCGGTGCAAGTACGTTTGCACAAGCCCAAACTTCAGCACGACCAGCGATGAAAGGCCAGTCAAGACCGATGTTGAATTTACGTCCTTGAAGACGTTTAGTAGCAACGTTTGTAATACCTTGTGAAAGTGGTTCTACGGCTGCGATGAACCATGAACCGATCAGTGAGAAGAGTTCCAAAGATACACCGGCAGTCAAACCAAGGCTCAACCAACCTTTAATAACAAGTTCCCATGAAGATGCATCTTCTACTCCAGCAACTGGATGTGGAGTTCCCATCAAACCAATAACGATACCAAGAATGAAACCGATGAAGAATTTAGATCCCCAGAAACCGATTTTCTTGTTCAATTTAGCAGCATCAAAGTCATATTTATCAAGACCTGGCAAAACTTTATCAAAAATCTTATCCAAGACCATGATAACTGGGTTCATCATGTAGTTCATGTGAGTTGAAGTCATTGGTGATGAACTTGGTGCATTAAGAAGGTCGTCGAATGTTGGTTTCATCAAATCAGAGTTGATGATCTTCAAAATACCTACAAGTACAACTGCTGCTGTCGCGATGAAGAGTGAAACCCCTTGGCTTACACCATTGTTGTCTGCATACCATTTGATCAAAAGACCAGTGATTGACAAGTGCCAGATATCGAAGATATCGACATCAAGTGTGTCTGTTTTCTTCATTGCAAGCATCACAACGTTGACAATCAACATTACAAGCAAGAAGTAAAGTGTCCAAGCAGATCCCCAAGTGATGGTAGCAAGTGGTGCCCAACCAACGTCAGTGATGTTCAATTGAATACCAGTGTTTTCAACGAATTTCGCAAGTGATGCTGAGAAAGCTCCGTTGAGCATACCGATGATAGCACCGATACCAGTAAGGGCGATGGCGAGCTTGATACCACCTTCAAGCGCTTTGGAGAATTTCACTCCAAAAAGTAGGGCCAACACTGTCAAAATGATCAGCATGATGATAGGGCCACCCATAGCCAAGATAGGTTTAAAGATATCGTTGGCCAGATTGATAATGACATCCATAATAGTTCCTCCCTTTTTATAGTTATATGAATGTTAACAAATTAAAATTAGCTTAATCCGTGTTCTTTGATAGCTGCTTCAATATTGTCAAATACTGGAGCACTCATAGCTGGGATACGGAATAAGATTGGTCCAGCTTCGATAACTGGAATACCTGGGTCAAAACCAAGGTCTGTAGCAGCAATTGGTGTGAAGATGTCATAACCTTTGATAAGGTCTTCATTAACGTCTTTGACCATTACCGCATCACAGTGAACATCGAAACCGCGGTTTGAAAGTTCTTCTTCAAGAGCACTTTTAATTTGGTGGCTTGAGTTAACACCTGCACCGCAGGCAGCAAGAATTTTAATCATATGGATTTCCTCCGATTTAATATTTTTAATAGACAAGATTAAGCAATTGCTTCAGCAATATAAGCATAGATAGCTTCTGGTTCAGAAATTTTAGCCAAATCTTCCAAATGACCATTTCCTGTAAAGAAGTCCATCAACTGAGCAAGAATGTTCGTTTGACTTGAACTTGAGTTATTAATGATAAAGAAGAGCAAGGATACTTCTACTTCCTTATCTGGCGCAATCATATTGTGGAAAGTCACTGGTTTTTCTAATCGAACGACCACAACTTTTTCGGCTAGATTATGAACAATATCCGTGTGAGGAATAGCCACATTCGGCAAATCCTTACCCAAAAATTCCATATCTAGGCCAGTTGGAAATGACTTTTCACGCGTGATCAAGGCTTCACGATAGGTTGGAGTCACGATTTCTCGTTCTTCCAATAAAGTTGCAACCTGATCAAAGAGATGTTCTTGATTATCCGCTTCTAAGCAAAACACAAGGTTTTTGTCAAAGAAATGATCTAATCCCATAAGGTTTTCCCTTCTTTCCATTAACTTTATGCTATAAGTATAACACTATATGAAATCGTTGTCAATATTTTTTGTTGTTTTTTGTTCATTTTCTTTTTTTTTTATATTTAACAACCATATTTCAAACAGTTATTAAAAATATCAAACTAAAGTGAAATAAAAAACATCCGACTATTTTAGTCAGATGTTGGAATTTTTAATTTTCGTTTTTAAGAATTTCTTCTAATTTATGATAGTCTTGGACACTATCGATCTCATAGATGCTATTGCCTTCTAATTCTTCAACATAGACATCTAGCTCTTTGATATTATCCTTAACCATATTGTCCCAATAGAGATCAACAAATTCACCACTTGCATAGGCCTTGTCAATAAAGTTAACAATTTTTTCTGCTGTTGGAGCATCCCAGAAGGATACACCACTAAGGATACGACCTGCCTTGCTATCAACAATAATGTCTTGAACCTTGTAGTCATCTCCATAGACCAAGAACCATTCGTTGGTACAATCTTCACGATAAACACTAAAATAAGTCGAACGTGTCAAGTCATTACGGAACATATTTTTAAAGAGATAGTTATCTGCATCAATAACATAGCTGTTGGCCAATTCTTCTTTTACAAGATAGAGAGAGTAAAAGTTATTGTAATCAGCGTATTTATCATTGAAAACGAGGCGAACACCATATTTTTCTTTTAAGTAATCGAATTGTTCTTTAAGATAACCAACGATGATGATGATGTCATTGATTCCTTTTTCTTTGAGAAACTCAATTTGGTATTCAATCAAGGGTTTTTGATTAACCTGAACCAAGGCTTTAGGGGTATTTTCAGTCATAGGACGCAAGCGAGTTCCCAATCCCGCTGCTAAGATGATGGCTTTCACACGAATCTCCTTTATTCTTTAATAATAATATAAACTCCAGCAATGACGACAAGTGACGTAATAATGGTCAGCATATCTAGCGGTGCACCTAAGAAAACAACTGCAAACAAGACTGTCCATACTACATAGCTCACATTCAAGCCTGTAGCCTTGGCTGGTTGCAAGCGATTGATAGCGATATAATAAGCCAAATAGGAAATCATATCAAAGGCTGCAAAGACAATCATAAGACCTAACAATTGTCCATTGGCCACTTCTGCAAATGACTGATGAGAGAAGAGCACAATCACAAGATAGGACAAGAATGAAGTCACTTGGCGGATTAAGAGGGCTTCGATTTCACTTAATTCACTTTCCATAGCAAAAGAGCTTAGAACACTCTCACTTCCCCATGCAATGGCACAAACCAAAGCACAGAGAATCCCAATGTAGAAGGAATTGACCTGTTCAACCTTATAGGTCTGAGCAATTATCCCTCCAATAATCAAGACAATCCCAAACACAGTATTTTTCGAAATCTTGTGCTTCAAAAAGAAGAAAGCCAATAAAACTGAAATCGCAGGATAAATAGCCGATACTGATGAAGCCAAGGAACTTCCGATATACTTAACCGCATAAAGATTGGCCTGCATACCGATAGGGCCTGCTAGCAAGGCTCCGATGATCACACTAACATTGCGAATATTTAAGAAAATTGAGAGGCGAACTTTTCCTTCTTTTACCAAGAGAAAAGCTAGTAGGATAAAGATACTCAAGAAATCGTGAGCAGCAGCCACTACAAAGGGCGACAAATCTGTAAAAATCGAAAAGATATAAGCACTAATCGTTAGACCTAAACCCCAGAAAATACCTGAGAGTAGACCAAAAGAAACTCCATTTTTATTTTTCATCTGAACCTCCATAATATGACAAACCTTTAACAGCTCTTTGGTAACGATTCACACCATAGTCACCAAAATCTGCGCCTTGCTCTTCCTTATAGACAGTCCATAGACTCCAAATAGCATCTTGCAAAATTTTATAGATGGCAATCTTTTCACGAGAGACAGGTGTTTGCTCACTCTCATAGTGAGATAAGAAAGCTTCTTCCTCTTGGGGAGTGAATTCGGACTCTAAAAAGAGGGCTGCCAAATCCCACATTGGATCATTCATTGATGAATATTCCCAGTCAATCAGATAAAGTCGTCCTTGAGGTGATTCGATAAAGTTTTCAGGCACCAAATCGATATGACAAGATTTTCTGTCAACACCTAAGTCAGCCAGTCTTTTCTCTAAGGAAAAGACTTCTTCTCGAACTGCTTCATAGTTAGCATAAGGGATTTTTTCTTCAATCAAGGATTCGTATTTTTTGATTTCTTCAAAAGGAGCAAATTCTCCTCTTAATTCCTTACCAGAAGCATGAATGGTTTGTAAAATTGGAGCAATTTTATCAAACTTGGTCTTGATTGACGTTGAATCAAGCGTAATCGCAGATTCGATATACTCATTTACTTTGATACCAGCTTCAATATCAAAAAGATAATTTTTTACATCTAAGTCTAAATCCTTTAGTAGTTCAAGATTGTACTTTTCATCTTGACGATTGATCAGCTTTTCTGTCCCTTTACCAAAGAACTTAACGATGTATTGCTTATTTGTTGTTTTGACCAAATAGTTTTGATTGGTCATTCCCCCCAGTTGTTCAACACTGAGGACTTCCTCTTCTTCACTAAGTAGGGAAGAAATTTTCTCTTTAATGATTTTCTCCACAATTAACCTCCAGCACCTATACTTCCCACTTAAACACGGTTTTAAAGGCTGTGTTTAAATCGGTTGCAAAGACACGGTGAATATCTTTAATTTCTCTTACAGGTTCTTCTAGATAAAGGATATTTTTAAGACGATTGGCAAATTTCTTGACTTCCATCATTTGGATTGCATTTTCAAAATCGATGCGACCAGAACGAGAAGATCCAACTAAGAGCAAGCCTTTTTCTAAGGCATCGCGTGTATTGAGATTGACTTTATACTCGCTAACTCCCATCATGAGAATCGTTCCCTGAGGACGAATATAGCGAATCAAGTCATTAATGGCTGGTCCAGTACCATCACCACCACAACACTCAAAAGCGTGGTCAAAGGCCAAATCTTCAGGAATATTGTCAGTAATATAGCATTCTTTGGCAAATGAGAAAAGTTCCAATTTTTCCCAATGACGACCAATAACCACAATCTCTGCTTCTGGCAAAGTATAGTTGATAATATTGGCAACCACAAATGCTAAACTTCCATCTCCGATAACGGCGATTCGGTCCCGCTTGCTATGAGCAAGGGTCAATAGACGATTCATAGCGTGCATACCGACACTTACAAACTCTGTAATGGCTGCAACCGTATCTTCGATAGCATCATAAGCCACCACACGATCTTTAGGAAGAGAAACAAATTCTCTCATAAAGCCATCAAAGCCACTAGACAAGAAATGGGTCCCTGTCATGTAGTTCTCATAGAATTCTTTATCACTCTGCATAGGAGGCTGATTCGGAATCATGACAACTTTTTGACCAACCTCGTAGGTTCCTGTCGGGTCAGAAATGACGGTTCCACATGACTCGTGAATCATTGCCATTGGAAGCTTTTTATTCAAAATCTTGGGATCACGTTTTCCCTGGTAGTAACGCTGATCCGCATGACAGACAGCCATGTAGTTAGGGCGGATGAGGATATGATTCTCTTGGTCAATGGCCTCTTCCTGGTATTTGACATTGATAAACTTAGGCTTTGTTAATTGGTAAATTTGATTAATCATTTTATTACTCTTCCTCAATCATGCTTTTTGCAATCTTCAGATCTGTTACTGTAGTAATTTTCAGATTTGAATATTCACCTTTAGCCAAGGCCACATCTTTTCCTTTGATCACAAAGATTTTACATGCATCTGTTAAGATTTCTTTCTCTTCGGCAGAGAGAGAACCGTAAAGGTCCATGAAGTCCTTACAACGGAATGTTTGAGGTGTTTGTCCTTGATAGAGGTGAGCACGATTTGGAATATCTGTAATAAATTGACCATTAGTACTTTCAACGATAGTATCAACCGCTTCTACCACTGTGTCCACTGCGTCATGATTTTGAGCAAGTTTGATATTGTCTTGAATCATGCGAAGCGTAATGAATGGACGAACAGAATCGTGTGTAACAACGATATCCTCTGAAGTAAGCGGACGATAAGCATCGATAGCTTCAATGATTTTCTCAATACTCGTATTGCGGTCAGCACCACCTTTTGTAATGATGATACGTTCCTTATGAAGGGGCAGATATTTATCTACAAGATCCTCTGCATGGGAAACCCAGTCTCCATGAACCCCAACCACAATTTTTTCAATGCTTGGTTCCAAGACAAATTTTTCAATTGTATGAACCAATATAGGTCGATCACCTAGCTCTAAAAATTGTTTTGGCAAGTTACTGATTCCCATACGTGTGCCAGTTCCACCGGCAAGAATTCCTGCATAAATCATCTTTTTTCTCCTTTGTCTTACTAAAAAACTTATTCTCTCTATTATACCACAATCTAGTCCTATCTTGAAAGAAATACCAGACCTCCCGTTCTAGAATAGGAGGATTAATCAGTTCCATTATTCAAAGAAACTAGTTCATTTCTAGTAGTGACTAGGAATTCTGTAATCATTACTAATAAATGGCTGTGAAATTTTAGAGTTCTTCAGAATAATATAGTTTTCTTAAAGAAAGCTTAAATTTATATTTTCTTAATACAAGAAAAAGCTAGGAAATGATAAATTGTCCGATAGAGACACACTTCCTAACTTCTTATTTTTTAGTAAAACTCACCAGTCTTAGTATTCCTTATCTTGATTTTCAGTTCCTTTAACTGCTTTTTTAAATTCAGATAGCATTTTTCCAATTGATTCGCCTAGTTCAGGCAATCGGTTCTGAACGCTCATAAGACATACGAATCAATGGATAAGCCTTCTTAGCTTCTTCCAACTTTCCCTCTTTCAAAAGTTTGACAAAGCCTTCCGTATCTGTCAAGAGTTTATCAATTTGCTCTTACACAAAAGTCTTATAGTCAGCAGTGGCCTTATCAAGCATTTTTTGCTTGTCTTCAGACAAAGCTGTCACCTTAGACGAAGCGGTTGTATCTGCTGATTTTTCAAAACGGACTGCACATGCTGTCAATAGCAAGGCTGAAGATAAAAGGACAAAACCTAGTTTTTTCATTGTTTACTCCTATTGGTTCAGGAAAACTGAATTAATTTTACGTTTCATTATATCATGTCTTCACTCATTTTTCAATGAATTGTCAGAAAATTTAATGTTTGAAAATTCGAAGTAGAAAATAATGTTTTTAATGTAACCCAATAGACCAATAAATATTCGCGACACTATCATGAAGTAACAAAAAACTGACCAGCCATCTAACTTAAACTCTATACTATCTGTGGTTGAAACACAGAAAAACTCTCCTACTAGGAGAGTTTTTCTTGATAATTCTTACAAAACAAAAAACAAACAAATTCTCATGCTTCCCAGCAGGCAAGAATTTGCTCGCTTTTTTGGTGCCCTCGGAGACAGACAAAGACACACAAGCAATTCCTTATAGGTAAGGTAGAACCTTATTCGAACGAAAGAAGCTGAGGCTCGTGAGAAACACGGTTGGGTTATGTCTCAATTCCTTATAGGTAAGGTATAACACATTGACATGATTGTAAAACCAATTTACAATTTCAAAGCTCATTTGTCTCAATTCCTTATAGGTAAGGTAGAACTTGTTCGCTAAAGAGTTCCAATTCATTATGGTTGAGTATGGTTAGTCTCAATTCCTTATAGGTAAGGTATAACGGGAGCGTTTATGGAATTATCTAATAAAGCCTATCCGAAAGAATATAGTCTCAATTCCTTATAGGTAAGGTATAACAACAGCATTTTCGCTGTTTCTAGATTGATTGTATCAAAAAATAGGGCTTTGTTCAAGATTTCGAAACCTTAGCCACGCGCTTGCGATGAACATCGTATGTCCAGATAATATACATTTATTTTCGCTTTTTGAAATAGATGAAAGCAACTGTTAAAAGAGGAATAAACAAAGTAAGCCAAGATGAATACGTCAGGCACAGATTGCAAATCGTCAGACAGTGTTCTTGCAGTTCTTTGATATTCGGAATGATTGCTAATGCAATACTTAAAACTGTGAGTACTAATACTCTGTCATTCAACTTATTGCTTGCTTCCGTCTGGCTGATATCATGTAGTTCACTGATTTGACTATCTAGAAGATTGATATGCTTCTCGATATAGAGAGAGGTTTGCAACAATTCGTAGATTTCAATCGCCTGCTCCTGCGGGCACAGCTCTGGAAGTAAAAATTGATTTTTAAAGGTCGTGTAAGCCTTCTGCAGCTTCAGTTTATCAGAAACTCTGGCATTGACCCTATCCCCCGCATCCTTAGAATACTTCAGAATACCAATCCTCTGGCTGAGCGTAATCAAAGCCAAGTCCAGATATTCCGACAAAAAGTAGCCTTTGAGGAAAAACTTTGGAAAATCAGAACCACTCATAAAAATCATGGAATGCTGGCTGGCCATATAAAGACTTCCCTCAGCTGACCACCTCGTATAGAGAAGCTTTTCCAGCTCTGCTTTTAGCATATCTCGACTCAGACATGTTGAATCTCCCTTATCAACGTATAAAATACTAAAAAGAAGCTTCATCTCTTTTAAACTTTGCTCAGAATCATCAAAATTCGCCCAATTCGTCGTTTTATAAATCAAGTCCTCTACTTCAGGAACCATCATGTAGCTCACCACATACATCCGGTCATCAATGATGATTTCCAGATGAGGCTTAGACTCAAACTGCGAAATATCCTCTGGAAATATCGCTTCCTCAGGCAAGCCAAAGAAATCCTGCAAAATTTCTTTCGGAGCCGACATGATCCCATAGGAGGAAATTAAGTCGGACGGCTGTGGAGGCTCGTTAATTTTGTCACTCTTAATCAGCTCAATATTATTTGGTGAGACTAAATCACGCAGCAATGTAGTCAAAAAAGGAGCATAGAGATGACGACCATACTGGTTGATGTTTTTAATATCTTCCAATTTATCTCTGCAACGATTTTCCATTGAAAAAATCAGGAAACCTGCTTCTAAATTTGGAAAATAACGAAGCATGATATAGTCAAGCGTCAGGTCATAAAACTCCAGTTTGTCGATGTGATTATAATAAGAAATCCGATAGACATCACCTTTTTCTAAGCCAGTATAAGCATAGTTTGTGACCAGCTCAGGATTGCGGAAAATCAGCTCCTCTGCTTTTTTATTAAAATATCGACGATAAGCGTACTTTAAACGCTCGCTTTTTTCACCAGCTTCTACATTCAGATAGGGAAGGTCATTGGCATCTTGGCTGAGTTTCTTCCAATTGGAAGACTTCGGAAAAGACTCCAGCCCCTTGGCCGCAAAGGGTAAAACAAAGATATGGTGACTAAATACAGATTGACTCTCAGACATAAACAACCTCCGAGTAAGATATCTCCTCATGAAAACACTCCCAATATACCACAAAAAACTTGCTTCCGCAAGTTTTTTTCAGTTGGATAAAACAATTCCTTATAGGTAAGGTAGAACCAAAAGTGTGCGGTGTGTTCGAGTGTGGTGAACTCGAAAAAGTCTCAATTCCTTATAGGTAAGGTATAACTATTGGGCTTTATGAAGTTGGAAAAGTTTTTTATGGATCGTCTCAATTCCTTATAGGTAAGGTAGAACATATTGAAGGATATCAAGTGGTATCGAACTATTCATGGATGCCAGACTATAAGTCTCAATTCCTTATAGGTAAGGTAGAACTTGGGGGCAAGCTTGTCACGATGAGCTATCATCAAAAATGTCTCAATTCCTTATAGGTAAGGTAGAACAGTTCGCCGCAGAGAAAAGAGATTTTATTCTATTTACGATACAAAGTCTCAATTCCTTATAGGTAAGGTAGAACCAGCTGAAACTCTTGGTTTGATGTCAACACCAGAAATCAAGTCTCAATTCCTTATAGGTAAGGTAGAACCCTGGTTCAATCGTATGATGCAGGTATTGTGGCTAAAGCAGAGTTTATGGCGTCTCAATTCCTTATAGGTAAGGTAGAACTGACAATGCTATATCAATTGGTGGAACCTTTTGGGATAATCGAGAAGGTCTCAATTCCTTATAGGTAAGGTAGAACATTTTCGAAACGCCAAAAAGCTCCGCAAATAGCGTAGAGCGCTGAGGCTAGTCTCAATTCCTTATAGGTAAGGTAGAGCAGGAACAGAATATACGGCTGAAAAAGACCTTACATTGTCTTATGACGTTATGTCTCAATTCCTTATAGGTAAGGTAGAACGAAATGCTAAATTATGCAGACAAGGAAGTAATTCCATCACTTCAAAAAGTCTCAATTCCTTATAGGTAAGGTAGAACGACAGTAATATCGCTGTTTTTATATTGATTTTATCAAAAAGCAAGCCTTTTTTCAAGATTTCGATGAAAAAAGTCGGTCGATCTTTTTGTACCCATCGCTCTTGCCAACTAAGATTGAACTCCTATCCCTGTACGATAGCTGACTTCACTTGTTTCTATGCTCTTTATAAATGCGTTCTTATATTCAGACTCCTTAATATGAACAAGCTCCTATATACCTTTTCGAGCTATCTGAGTTGCTCGAATCCCTCAGATACGATTTGTAAATCCCCTTGTCGATTGAGCTCTGCTACTCTAACTGTCCGAAACCAACATTCGTTTTGGCGCCAATGCCTACATCAGTCAAGATGCTTTTAAATAACTCTATTTTTTGTTTAACCGTAATTTGAACTCCATCTGAAAGCTGACACTCATTCAGATAAAAGCCAAATTCAAAAGAGATTCCAGGCTTAACTTTCAGACAGTTGATTGGAATAGGATTCTTGATAATGTCACTATGAGGCGTAATGAATTCCAAAGCTAAACACTGTTGCTTTGTTTTATTTTTAGAAGTTGGATAAGCATCTAAAAAGACATCATTATCTTCAAAAATATCATCTTTCAAATCATAGATTTCTTCATCCGAGAGTTCTGGTTCGAGAAGTGACTGAATATACTCCATCTTTTGTTGATTAATATCATCTTTGGCATCTTCTTTCCTAGGAAAGACGCTTTTCAGTACTCCTTTGACAGAGGATCCAGGTATATAGGGCAGTCCCGTTACATAATCAAAAGAAAAGCCAGAATAAATAGAACCCTTTGATTTCAAATCATGGGGATTGCCAGTTCCTATCATGAGGCCAGGATAAATAGTTTCCAAAGAAAAGGTTTGAACACTTGCTACACCTTTTGAAGCATTTTTTAAATGCTCCAAAGGCGATAGAGAAAGGTCAAATTTAAAATCCTGCAAAGCCTTATTTCTCTCACGAAATTGCTCTTCACTAGATGGTGATCCACCCAGTTCATAAACTAAACCTGATGCTCCTTTCCTCTCCTCTAATCCTTCAAAATATTCATGATAGTAGATATAAGACATGTTTTTTGAACTAAACATCATCCTTACCCTCCATTTTTCTCGTCTTCCTTGATTTTTTCATCTTTTGACTCAATTTCAAACAAGTTTAAGCCTAGTTTAATCGCAATTGCTGCATGCAATACATCTTCTTTGATAGCGAAACTCTCATTATCATTTTTGAACGATGTCACATACTCAAACAAGGTGGTGGCCGTAATAGCTGTGTTTTCTTTTTTCAAAACTTCCAAAATCATAACAGGTAACTTGGTACGATCTTCTTTGGCATTTTTGGATTTAGCCGAATAGTAGGCAACTGCGGCTGGGAGACTTCCCATTGTAATAGCAGCTCCAAAAGAAGCGATATAGCCTCTAAACTCATTTGGAATTGGCTCCGTAAGCTCCTTTTCAATAACCTCAACAGCAATAGGAAGCAACTGATTAATTCTGTTCTTATCCATTGTTTGCTCCTTCTTCATTTCCTGAAATCACTTTAATAACCTTGCAAAGTCCATAACCTACGGAAGCATTTGCACCAAACTGGATAATTTTCTCTCTCACCGAATCTGTAAAAGCCTCTAAAAGGTTTTCTGACTCACTAGTTGAAGCCACCACTGCAAAATAGAAAATCGACTTGTGGGGTACTACTTCCTCATACCACAAATTAGTTTGTTCTCCAACACTATTCCGAGCAATTACTGGTAAACCATATTTTTCAAAGCAAGAATTATCTTGGTCCAGAGTTATCTTCTCATCGACACCCTTTATATCTTCTATTGAAACAGATTCTAACTGAAAATTTTCAATCATTTGGTTAAAATCTTCACAGGCTGTTTTCGGAGCATGGATTGAATAGGGTTTATCCCCACCACTTACCGAACGAATTGGCAGGGCTAGTAGATTCGCGCTAAGAAATTTTAATGCTCCTGAAGTAGTAACCTTACTATTTTCCGAACCGAATATTTCATCAATGTTCGATAAGTCGTTTTCTTCAAAGAAGGCCCTCAGAGCACCTTTAACGCCTGAGGAGTTAATCGTCGGGAATCCCGTCACAACATCTCGCTCCACTTCGTTATCAATGATGTTAAAATTAACATCTCCATTTCCTACATGCAAATTTGTTAAACATTCAATGACAAAAATTTTTGCTTTCATTTTTTACTCCTTACTCTCCTGTAATTTTATAAATAGTATTATAACCTGCTGGCTCTAAACCAGTTTTTACCGAAATAGCATCATCACCATAAAAGACGCTCCCTGCCTTATAAAGAAGACTAGAGCCTTGTAAATCAAGTCCTCTCAGACGATTTTTACTAAGGTCTGTATGAAGTTGGCGAACTAGTTTTTCCTCTAAAATCGCAAAGCCCTTAACATCATCTAACAGGCACACATCTGATAGGCAGTATTGCCAAGTCTGACCTTGTGGAGTATGCTTCTGAAAATGCTCTGTAATTTCACTTTCTAAATTATCTTCCGACTCTTGAACAGAAACCTTGAAAAGTGTACCTTTCTGTCCCATTGAGACAAGTCCGTCCGTCAACTGAACACCCTTTTCCACCGTAACATAAACCGCAAATTCGTAATCTTTCTGCAGCTGATGTACCTCTCGCTTAAATAGACGATCAGCATCAAAATTTTTGGATAGTTTTTCCAATTCTTCTTGAAAGTGATTTTTTCCCTCTTTATTATACTTTTCTAACAAATCCATAAAATCATTTATAAACTCGGTTAAACTAAGATTGCTATTCTTGTCTAAATTAGAAACTTCCTGTTTCATTTCTTCATTCACAAACGACTTACACAATTCTCGAAGATTTTGCTTCAGCTTCCCCAGATCATTCTGCGTAACACGCCTTACACCAGTCGCTACCTTAGTACTAAACATATCTTCGGCTGCTTCTAAATGACCTGTGTTAATATTGTAATAGCCATCCCCATGCCCTTCTTTAGGATTATATTCCTTAGATTTAGGCAGAGCGATTTCACCAAAACTAGTTGATACTTTAATTTCTTCTTCTAATATCATTGGTGCAAACTGTTCAATCCCCTCTTTCCCCTGCTTGTTATTAAACGGATTTGGTATAACAATTTCCTCACTATTTTTTAGCAGAAAGATGGGAGAGATTTTTTCTAATTTTCCAAAGTCTCGTACACCTCCATTTAGAGAAAAGCTCTTCTCTCCGATTAGAGCTTTCATTATATCCCGTGTATCCTCATCATAATGAAAATCCTGCTTCAGCTCAATCTCATTACTGACTAAGATAAGATAGCGTATCATCCCAAAGACTGTGGACTGTTCAGGAGCGCGATTAGTGCGGATAAAATAAGGAGCGTATTCATCCTCCGAATAGTTATTTTTACCGACAAAACTAAAGCGTCTATCTGAACCAAAAGAATAGTCTCCTAGCGGTCTAAACGTCACAAGATAGTCTGTCATCACTTACCTCCCTGCCAAAACTTTACCAAAAATAAAATAGCCTGCAACTCCTTGGTATAGTATTCTCCTATACTCATATTTCGCTTTGTACAAATTCCATCAACCTTTTCTTTCGTATCTACCATATCTTGATCTTGATATTCTTCCAAATAGTTGTTATAGAAAAATTCAGCTATTTTTTCCAGATAGTCATGATAGGTCAACTGGTTAGGATTGTTAAAGTTATTTAAAAATCTAGTTTTATATTTTTGAAAGTCAAATTCATTCTGTGCGGTTTTTTCAAACAACAACTTAAAAATAATTTCTGTATCCTGTAGATTATAGAGGACCGATTCCAGTGCTTGATCGTTCGTAGTTGCTCGATAGTTTATCAGATTATCAATCATCTCTAACTTCTCGTTTTCTACCATCAATTGAACGGTTTTTCCGCTGTGTTTTACCAACTCTATCCCTAGACGATTACCTCCACTGATTTCACTACCATTCGGACGTTTACCGCAACTTTCTTTAGCCTTATAAAGTTGAACTCTAGCTCTTTCCAGCGCTTCATATAGAGGATATTTGACATACTGAACAGCAACACCAAAAGACAAGCTGACATTGATGCTATCATCTGGCAGTTCTACTTCTTCCAGACCTTTTTTCAATGTTTTTTTGAACATTTCGTCCAATTCACTACATAAGGAGAAAAGAGAATGAACAGGAGCAATAAACAGTAAATCATCCCCACCAGCATAAATAGTCATCCCCCCATATTTTCCGACAAGTTTAGCCGCTTCACCAGCATAGTCTAAACAAGCCTTCGAAAAACTATTTATCCTATCAGACTGTTGGGAGATATCTACATTTTTACATAAAGCTTTCAAAAGAGTTCCGACCTTATCCCCATCCGAATTAACGACTGCGTAGTATTCGCTTCTGGTCGGTGTTACCCCACCATCAGGAATCTCTTCAGAGGAATTTTCCTCTTTCTTTCGAGATAGAGCAATGTCTTCAATTGATTTTAAATCGGAACTATCATCTGGATGTTTTATAACCAACTGACTATTTGGTCTGGTATCTGTAAATAGCTTACTTTCTTTAATATAGATATTCCGATTGCCTTTCTGGCCTGCAAAGAACGAAGCAAATAAGTTCATATCTGTTCTTCCCTTACCTGCTGCCATTAGCTCCAATGCATCCAAAGCATCATTCAGTATTATAGCTATGTTATTTCCAGCTTTTCCACTTTTTCCTATAATTTCGTTTATAGTTTTTTCATTAAGAATAACAAAATCAATTCTCAGATAATTGTTAATAAAATTCTCAATCTGCCCTGAATTAAACTCTCCGAATTTCTCAGCCATTTCTTTCTTCACTGCTGAAATTATACTCTGTAATTCTCCCTCAATTACTGTATTATTATCAACTAAAAACAGAATCCGATCATGGTAACGACCAATACCATCTTCTTGTGGTTTTTGTTTACTATTAGAGTCATAAAACGGTGAAAAAATCTTGACATTTGGAATCTCAACAAGTTTTTCACAGAGTTTCTTTGTCACCGTTGAGAAAAAATAACTGCCAAACCACAAACCTGCCGGAGAGATCGCCTCTCCAATGGTTTTAAAAATCGGACCTATTGTAATACCTACGTATTTCATTTATTCATCTCCTTTGGTGTGGTATTTATCTATTTGTGGACCTTTGATTTTACCTCGATTTTCGTTATAATATTCAACAGCCTCATCTAGAAAATCTTCTAAACAAAAGTCATTTAATGCTGGGGTATCTAATTTTAGTTTCTCTGGCTTTTCTTTTGACTGAATACCATGAATGTGCCCCCTTTTTTTATCAAGTTCATAGGTAAAAACAAATTCTTTTTCCCATATCCTCTCATCAATTTTTTTAGGAATAATATAAATGATCTTATTAATCACCTTAAATGTTAAAGGAGAAGGGAAACGTTCGATAGTTTCATCAGCATGTGAAATTTTAATATTCACATCAACTGCACCACCTTTTTGCCTTCTTTGATCCTTAAAAGCAAAGGAAGAAGATAGACCAAGCAATGCTCTAACGTAACACTCTTTATGGCTATTAATTTTGGGTTCCTGTTTTACTTTGTTTTGATTTGAAGCGTATGGATGATCTATAATTTCTGTTTTTAAAGCAGCTTTTTCATTTTTTATTTCCTTGTCACTCATATATTTAAACAAAAAGCCTTTTATATATTCTTTATGATTAATCCCTCCTTTAATAATCTTATAGAAGTTTTCAATAATCCTAAAAATCTTTTTTATTGCTTCAAACTTAGCTAACTTTTCAACTAGCTTATTACAATCTATCTTATATAATGTTTTTAAGCCAAACTCTTCCATTAAGATTTTTTCAACATTTTCTTGGTCAACCTGATTATTTTGCTCGGGATTCATTTCGTGATCAATTATAGTAAAACTACCATATCCTTTTCCTTGCGCAGCTCCAAAATTTGTCACTATGAAAAAGTTTTTGATATGCTTAACTATCAATTTTTGAAGAATAGGATCAAAACAAGTAATGACTATTCTTGGATTAGTTATGACCATTCTTTTTTGGTCCTTAGCATAATAGAGAGGGATATCAACATCTTCATCTTCTTTGTTTACGTCTATAACCTCTTTCTTTTTTGCTATAAACTTCATCTTATAAGGTAACAGTTCATAGGTTGCAAGTTCCTCAGGTTCCTTCGTCCAAAGATATTTATCAAATTTTGGCTTCACTTCACTAGCTCTAAGAGTAGCTCCTTTAGCATTAACACTAGGCTGGAAATGAATAATTGGTGCATGACATTTTAAGTCAAGCTCTAACTTACAATTCCTAAATTCCATATCCATTTTATCCTCCTATTCTTCAATCACAAACATCCCGAATCCCATTGAATTCTTCTCACCAAGCCCAACTTGATAGAGGAAATCTAACACCTCCGCATCTCCTCTTATCTCAAATTCTCCTCTCCAACCTGTTATGAGAAAGTCTTTGTATTTGGTAACAAACTTATTTTTTAAAGAATAATTTATCGGTTCTATATCAAATCTACCTGTCGGTACTTTATGATAATAAGCTTGATATTTCCTCTCAAAATTCTCCATGATTCTGCTCTTAAATTCTGTATCAAACGGATTGTAATACAATGTTTTTTTGGTGTCAGCATCTGTAGAACGAACCACCAAGGGAGAAATCATCCGAATCTTATAAGAGGTCCCCGTCAATTTCTTCTCTCCAATTTTTACATTTAAAATTTTTACAAGGTTCTGCCCAATCCTCAATGTCTCTAGATTCAACAAAGACTCCACAATAGTCAATAAAATGTTTTTGTCAACTGTACGAATTTCAAATCGCACCTTATCAAGAAATTCTATTCGTTTTCCGTGGATTTTATATTGACCTCTCAATAACGAAAATGTGAACAGTTTAAAATGTTTATCCTCTATCTGATAGCCCGTCTCATGAATTTTTCTAGATAGTTTTTCTTTATTATCTAATAGATTATAAATCATCGATTGAAGGAGATAATTATAATTCACTGGCAAGCTAAACTGATCAATTTTTTTCAGTTCAATCAATAATTGCATCCTTCTTTCCTCCTTAAATGAATATACAACTTCTTATATTATAAATATTACATGATTTTGTAACCGCTGTCAAATCATATTATAACTGTTTCTCAGACTTAACTAACTGTTAGAATCTCTAATATTCAAATCCATAAATTCAAACAATTTATGTTGAATTTTGATATAAGAATTTATCGACTATTTTGAGATATTTTACAAAAATCTATCGTTTCAGCATCGCTTTTACAATGATAAAATAGTTAGAGAAGTCTATGATTTCGAAATTGAATTTCTTTATCTAAAAGTGAGCAGATAATTTAATCTGAATCATTGCAATTTATAAATTCAGTAATATCAATTTTAAAATTTACTCTAGTAACATTAGAAATTTTAAGAGAGGGTGTATCTCTTCCCCACTCTTTACCATGGATAAAATTTTTTCAAAATCATCTTTTCGTACAAAACTAGCTGCAGACAAATTCATATCAAAATTCATACTAGGAATTATTGTGTGCTTTTAAAATAATATAAGTAATCAGTATTACTCTTTGTTCAAACAAAAATAATGAACTTCTCATTTGTGATTATTAGTGTTCATAGGTCACTCTTAATAAATAATCTAATTATAGACAGTAACAAAAAAATTTCACTTTTTTCCTACTATATCACTGAATACACTAATGATAGTAATCTACATTTTCTAAAAGATTAATTAAAATAAATAGCTATCATTTCTTCTAATATATAAAAAAATATTACATATAGTAACTAAAATTGAAATAATTAACCTAACCTGTTATTCAAGAAGTTAAGAACATTTAATTTATAAAGTAATAATTTTACTATTTTCAGAAGTGTTCAATTGGTACAAAAATGAATTAAAACGTGGTTCAATAAACTTTTATTGAAGAGATTTTAAACTTTTCATTGGAAAACAAAAATGATATAATAGATAGTATACTTCCTGATTCTGTCTAGACTAACAAAAGTAGACAGTAGTGCTAGTTATCGAGTTCCCTATCGGAACCTAGATAGTTTATGTTAGCTATTGTTTTAGTAAACTGATGGGTGATAGAAAACGACGTAGAAAGCGAGCTGTCCTCACCAGAAAAGAGGCCGAGGAATCTGAAGCTAAGTGTAGGCTTCATGACTTACATCAAGCTACCTTTTTAAAAGAAAAGTGAACAGATTTGGCTTTTTTAAAATAATAATTCAGTTTCTTATACCTTAATACGAAAGGAATCTTAAAAATAATATGATGAATATGCAAAACATGATGCGTCAAGCACAAAAACTTCAAAAACAAATGGAACAAAGTCAAGCAGAACTTGCTGCTATGGAGTTTATTGGAAAATCTGCTCAAGACCTTGTCCAAGCAACCTTAACTGGAGATAAGAAAGTTGTCAGCATTGACTTCAATCCAGCTGTCGTTGACCCAGAAGATCTTGAAACTCTTTCTGATATGACCGTTCAGGCCATCAACTCTGCTCTTGAACAAATCGATGAAACTACCAAGAAAAAACTAGGTGCTTTCGCTGGGAAATTGCCATTTTAAGCATAAGAAAAACAAGCATTCAAGAGAATACTTGCCTATCATGGGAGGAACAATTGTTCCTCTTTTTGCTTACTAAAAATTAAAGAATTCCATAGCCTGTTTGAACAGTAAATCCGTATACTCTGGGTCTTCTTGGGCAATGGTAAGCTGATCTTGAATCATTTCCAAGTCATCCGTTATCATGCCATCAGCTCCTAGCTGAACGGATTTATCAAAGGACTCTGAACTATTGATGGTCCACACGTACAATTTCTGATCCGTATTCCAAAGCTTATTGACAAAATTTTCATCTAAAGTTGAATACTCCATGGTATAGCCTGTAGCCTTGGTTCTTGGAAAGATACTATTGTAAGGTAGGATGAAAAAGACTGGAATTTGAGTATCGTAGGCTAAAACCTGGTCAATCACATGGTAGTCCAAGGATTGCATTTGGTGACCATTCTGCTTAAGAACAGTTCCATATTTTTCCATAAAGTGTTTCATCATATCTGGACTATCTTTTCGACTGGTTTTAATTTCAATAAGGAGTTTTTGATGCAATTCATTGGCTTTATTGAGATAGTCATCAAAACTAGACACCTTGCTATGATAGCCATTTTCTGAAATATCAAGTTTGGTTAATTCTTCCAAAGTGAGATCCTGAGGATTGGCATTAACTCCTGTCAAATTCTTGATATTAGCATCATGCATCATGACAAACTGGCCATCTTTCGTTTCCTGAACATCTGTCTCAACAAAATCTGGAGATAGCTGAGCCGTCTTTTCTAACGATTGGACTGTATTTTGGACACCATTCTTATTAGATACTCCCCTGTGAGAAATAATTAAAGGTTTATTGGCAACTGGAGCTTCTAAATAAACATAACCCTCAAGAGCGAAAAAGATACAAGCACAGCCCATCACTCCCCATCTCATCCAGTGGTCTTTCTTTCGCCTTGGTGTGATTTCTAATTCTTCTCCTGTTAAGAAGGAAACAAACTTAATGAGAAAGTAAGTCAAGGCTATGTAGTGGAAATTCTTAATCAAGACAAAGTTGATAATTCCCAGTACAAGAGATTCCTTATGGGTCAAACCATCCATTAGTGCCTGACTTGCCAAGATTGGAATCAATAAAAGAATGAAAAATAGGTAGGTTTTGACGACAATCCAAAGCAAGTTCCAAGTATAAAACCAGGAGTGCTTTCTTGTCTTTTCTAGACTATATCTGACTGCTTCTTTGACTGTTTTCTTCTCAAATAAAAGCTGGGGTAAGGCAAACATCAACCGTACTGAAATATAAAACAAAAGTAAAGCCAGAATAGTAACAACTATACCTACTAGCCAATACTTATCTTCCACATAATCAACGATAAAGTCTGGAATGACAATTTTATTTAGGTAGTAAATCTTTAAAATCTTTCGAATCAATGGAAAGAGCATCATGACATAAAAGAAGATAAAGGCTATCTTTGCAAGCGTGACTTGCTTCATAAACAAGAAACTTTGGCGAAAGACCTTACGACTGTACTCCAGCAAGGTCCTTTTTTCATGGCATAATAAATGCCGAGCACCAATAAAGAGAAGTCCTATCTGGTAATAGGCGACCAATAAATTAACAATTACCAGAATAAATAAAGCAAGACTAACAAAGGGAGAACCTTTTATAATGGCAAAAATATTGTTGTAAGATAGAAAGAGATAACCTGTCTGACGGAGCAAAAGTCCAGCAATCCAAGAATTTGACGGTAACCAGACAAACTCAATCATCATGAAAGTCAAGAAAAAGAGAAAGAGTATTTTATCTAGATTAAAGTATATCTGCTTAAAACCTAGATTTTTAGGTTTTTCAGGTTTCATAGACACTCCTAATCAAATAATTGAGACAAGTCTAAGCCTCCAAAAGGATTGTTCGATAGGCTACTTTCTGCCCCTAACAATTCTCTAGCTTGATCCGACTCTAGAAAGGACTCGTAAACACGCGCTGTCATACGAGCATCCTCTAAACTATTATGGGACTGTCCTTGAAATCCGAGAAATGAGGCAACAGTTTGCAATTTGAGATTGGCAATACCGTGTAAATCTGAACTACGACGTTCAAAGGCTTCATCATACAAGTCCACCTTATACTGCAGGCTGTAGTCTAAACCATGCTCTGCTAGAATAGGCAAATCACTTTTAGCAGCATTGTATCCAACCATGGGGAAAGAACCCACAAACTCTTGGAAATCTTTTATAACTTCCTCCACTGGGGGAGCATCTTTTAAGGTCTCAGCTGTAATCCCAGTCAAACCATTGATAAAACTCTTTAGAGGCACACTAGTATGGACATAGGAATCATAGGCGTCAATTTCCTGACCATCTCTAAAACGCACTGCCGATACTTGAATCAAGTGTGTTTGCCCTTCGTGCTGATTAAATTCTAAGTCAAAAGCAATGTAATCTTCTAATTTTTCCATTATATACCTCTCCTCTACTGTTATTTTATACTCTTCGAAAATCAAATTCAAACCGCGTCAGCTTCGCCTTGCCGTAGATATATGTAACTGACTTCGTCAGTCTTATCTACAACCTCAAAGCAGTGCTTTGAGCAGCCTGCGGCTAGTTTCCTAGTTTGCTCTTTGATTTTCATTAAGTATTACTTGAGCAACTATACTATTTAGAAATAAAAGAAGCCATCAGGTTAGCATTTAACCTAAACAGCTCCTTGATTATCCTCCAAATAAACGAGCAAAAAAGCCTTTCTTAGTGGATTGGACTTCTTCTTTTGCTTGGTCCAGCTCTAGCTTAAGATTTTCTTGATCCTTCATTGCTTGAAGGGTCAATTGTTGCTGCTGATCGAGTTGTTTGTCTTTCTCAGCAATCTGACGGTCTTTGATACGCATCTGCTCGTCTTTTTCTGATAACTGACGATCCTTGGCTTTTAATTGTTCATAGAGACGAAGAATTTCTGCATTCTTCTCATCAACCAGAATCTCCATCAGTTCACGTTGCTTGACATCTTCACTGACAGGCTCATCTTCAAAAATCGTTTTTTTATAGATTTCTTCTAGCTTAATCAAGCCACTTCTGGTAACTACTGTTACCCCTTTGTCATTTTTATCTGTGTCTTCTTCTGGTAATTCTTTGACACGGTTATTGATTGCTTGGCGAGATAATCCTAAGACCTCTGCAATCTCACTGACGGTCATTTCAATACTCATAATATCCTCTGAAACGTTTTCTAGCTTTTCTTTACTTAAATCTTATCATAAGCTAGAAAAACTGTCAAATTTCCACTTAATCTAAGGCCTTCAAAAAGGCTAATAAGACTTGGGCAGAGCGACGTCCAGCTTCGATAATAAACTCATCAAAAGAGATGTTTGCTTCATGATTGGCATTGTCACTCATAGCTCGGATGACTAAGACTGGGAGATTAAGGGCATGCGCTGCCTGAGCAATAGCTGCCCCCTCCATCTCAACAGCCAAAACATCTGGGAAATGGGACTTAATCACTTCTATCTTGTCATTTCCTGCAACAAAACTATCTCCTGTAGCAATCAATCCAAGATGCCATTTTTGGTCCAATCGAGATAAACTCTCTTGGATTTGAGCAATAAAAGTTTTATCTGATTCAAAATAAAGCGGTTGTTGTGCCATTTGTCCATAAGCATAGCCAAAAGCTGTAACATCCACATCATGATAGGCTAATTTGTCAGCAATCACAACATCCCCAACAGCAATACCTTCTGCCACTGCCCCAGCTGATCCTGTGTTAATCAAAGCATCCACTTGAAAATGATCAGCCAAAATCGCCACACTCATAGCAGACATGACCTTACCAATTCCACTTTCTACAAGAACGACTTTATGAGAAGCAATGGTTCCTGTGTGATAGGTATTGCCTAAAACAACTTGCTCCTGGGCATTGTCTAAATGCTGGACCAAATAAGCCAGTTCTTCTGGCATAGCCGCAATAATTCCTATTTTCATTTCAATTCCTTTTCTATTACAAAAGTTTCATTGCTAAGACAAGCAAAATCAAGAGAAAGATGACTGCAAATAAGATTTTATTCAGTTTAGAATTGAAGACATTTCTCTTGGTATTTTCAATGCGACGGCTTTTATGAATAGACGGTTCGACCTGAATCTTCAAGGTTTCCTGGCTAAAACCATGATCCTTAGGATTGGCATAACCAAAACGGGAAGAAGAGGTTGGTAAAATCTTGGTTTCCTCGTCATCAAGCAAAGGGGGACCCGAAATTTTTTCGCCTCTATTAGCTCTTTCAATCATTTCATCCGTTAATAAAGGTTTACCCATACTGACCTCCTCTATTTTTTGTGCAATTCCCAATATTGAACAGCCATAATTGTCTTAGCATCACAGATATGACCTGATTGGATTAATTCCTTAGCTTCTTCTAGGCTCACTTCAAGGACTTCCAAGGTCTCATCTTCATCCTGCGGACGCGGATTTTCCACCTTTGTCAAATCACTTGCTAGGTAAAGTTTTAACTTTTCATTACAAAAGCCAATAGCTGAATAAAAGTCATACAAGAGTTCTAACTTCCCTGTATATGCTGTTTCTTCCTCTAATTCACGCAGAGCTGCTGCAACAGGGTCTGTATTTTCTCCTACTTCCAATTTCCCAGCTGGAATTTCGTAAGAGACTGCCTCAATGGCTTTGCGGTACTGCTTGACCAAGATAAGTTTTTGCTCATCCGTTACAGCTAAAACACAAACAGCTCCATTGTGGAAAATCAAATCCCGTTGGGCAGTTCCCTTTCCTTCTGGTAATTCAACCTGATCTTGAACCAGTTTAAATATTGGTCCTTGATAGATTTCTTTTCGGCTAAGCGTTTTTTCTTCAAATTCCATGATAGACTCCTACTGATTCTTAGGATGATGAGGAAGGCGTGTTGCATATTCGTCTTTATTGACCTGACGACCGCGACCAATAGCAATAGCATCCACTGGAACATCTTTAGTAATCGTTGAACCAGCACCAACGAGGGAATTGTCACCAAGTTCTACTGGCGCAATAATGGTTGAATTTGAACCAACAAAGACATTGTTACCAATGACTGTTTTGTATTTGTTTTTTCCGTCATAGTTGACTGTAATAGTTCCTGCACCAAAATTAACCTTGCTACCCACTTCACAGTTTCCGATATAAGTCAAATGACCAGCCTTAGTATTCTCGCCGATAGAAGAACCTTTCACCTCAACAAAGTTTCCAATATGAACTTGGGCACCCAGACTTGAACCTGGACGAATGTGGGCATAAGGACCGACTGTCACACCGTCTGCAACACTACTTTCCTCAATCATAGAATTGGTAATGACAGCTCTTGCTCCGATAGTGCTATCCACCACATAAGTTCCATTTGTCAAAACAGTCTCAGCACCAATTTTCGTTTGCCCTTTCAAGGTAACGTTGGCTTCGATTTGAACTTCGGGCGCAATCTCAACATCAATATCGATATAAGTTGCTTCTGGGTTGACAAAGCTAACTCCATTGACCATGTGTTGGTGATTGATGCGACGACGCATAACCGACTCAGCAGTCGCAAGTGCTACACGGTCATTTACTCCAAGACTCTCATCAAAATCTTTTAACGTATAAGCTCCGACTTTTTCACCAGCCTCACGGAAAATACCAATAACATCTGTAATATAGTATTCTCCTTGAGCGTTGTTGGTATTGATATTTTTCAAAGCCTCAAACAAACGCTCGTTGTCAAAAACGTAAGTTCCAGTGTTGATTTCCTTGATTTGCTTTTCAAAATCTGTGGCATCCTTCTGTTCAACAATGCGAAGAACTTCAGCATTATCATTACGAACAATTCGTCCATAGCCAAAAGGATTATCCGTTTCAGCAGTCAAGATAGTGGCCACATTTTTATGATTGATGTGGAAATCAATCAAGTTTTTCAAGCTTTCACCTGTGATCAAAGGAGTATCCCCTGCGATGACCAAAGTATGACCTGACAAACCTTCTAGAATAGGCTCTGTCATCATAACTGCATGACCGGTACCTAACTGTTCAGATTGAGTTACAAATTCTGTCTGTCCAGCCAAGACCTCTTCAACCAATTCTGCCTTGTGTCCGACAACTGTGACTGTCTTTTCAGGTTGAATGGCTCCCACACTACGGAAAACATGCTCCAGCATAGAAATACCCGCAACCTTGTGTAAAACTTTTGGCAAATCAGATTTCATGCGAGTCCCTTTACCCGCTGCTAAAATAATGGCATAATTTGACATAATCTTCTCTTTTCTCTAGAAATTCCCTTTTATTATACCATATTTCAAATCATTCCGCGCTCTTGAATGAAAAAATGCTCTAAAGTCCTTTCTTAACCCATTTTTTGAGTATTTTTTTTGATTTTTTCTCATTTTTAAGGTAAAATTATGAGATATGAGAAAGAAAATTAATCCGCTTATTTTATTTGTTTTTTTTGGGATTATGATTTTCATTTTAATCCTGAATCGCCCTCGTTTTGAGGACCATCCTGTAAAAACAAAGTCAAATATCGCGCAAGTAGAAACACAAGCGCTACACAATATAGATAAACCGGTAATTGATGTTTCTGGTTGGCAGCGTCCTGAGGAAATTAATTACGATACTCTGTCCCAAAACATTTCTGGAGCTATTGTTCGCGTCCATAGTGGCGCTCAAACGTCCAAAGAGAACGATGCTGCCTATGTTAATGGTGTTGATAAGGCCTTTAAAACCCATATCACTGAGTTTCAAAAACGAAATGTCCCAGTTGGTGTCTATGCCTATGTAGCCGGAAAAAATGTCCAGGAGATGGAAAAAGCTGCTGAGGTATTCTATAACGCCTCTTCTCCATACAGTCCAAGTTACTATTGGCTAGACGTGGAAGAAAAAACCATGTCTAATATGAACGACGGTGTTGAAGCCTTCCGAGCAAAGCTTGAATCACTGGGTGCTAAAAATATCGGAATCTACGTTGGGGTCTACTTCATGGAAGAACACAGTATTGATACAGACAAGTTTACGTCTGTTTGGATTCCTTCCTATGGTTCTGACTCTGGCTACTTTGAAAGTAAACCAAAGACTGATTTAGACTACGATTTACATCAATACACTTCTAAAGGAAAAATTTCAGGATTTGATCATAACTTAGATATCAATCTTATTTCATCTGAAAAAGAAAAAGAAGAAATCTTCAGGAAACTATTTTTAAGACCATGAAACAAGTGAATTTCAATTTTTTCACTTGTTTTTTCATTTTTCTCTCGTCTATGTTATAATTGTAAGAATAGAGAAAGTAAATTATGAAATTGAGGATTTTATTATGTTTTCATGGTTAGCACGTGTTATTAAAGGGATTGTGATTGCTCTTGGATTTATTCTACCGGGAATTTCCGGAGGGGTTCTAGCAGCAATCTTAGGAATCTATGAACGAATGATTGGCTTTCTGGCCCATCCCTTTAAAGACTTTAAAGAAAATGTTTTGTACTTTATTCCCGTTGCCATCGGTATGCTTCTGGGAATCGGATTATTTTCTTACCCGATTGAATACCTGCTTGAAAATTATCAGGTCTTTGTCTTATGGAGCTTTGCGGGCGCCATCATTGGTACAGTTCCTAGCCTCCTCAAGGAATCAACTCGAGAATCTGACCGAGACAAGATTGATTTAGCTTGGTTCTGGACAACATTTATCATCTCTGGATTAGGACTCTATGCCTTAAATTTTGTCGTTGGAACCTTAAGTGCCAGCTTTCTTAATTTCGTCCTAGCTGGTGCACTACTGGCTCTTGGCGTATTAGTTCCTGGCCTCAGCCCATCAAACCTACTTTTGATTTTGGGCCTCTATGCTCCTATGCTGACAGGTTTTAAAACCTTTGACCTCTTGGGAACCTTCTTCCCGATTGGAATCGGGGCAGGTGCAACTCTCATCATTTTTTCAAAATTGATGGATTATGCCTTAAACAACTACCACTCACGCGTCTATCATTTCATCATCGGCATCGTCCTATCAAGTACCCTTTTGATCTTAATTCCAAATGCAGGAAACGCTGAAAGTATCCAATACACTGGTATTTCTCTTGTTGGGTATGTCATCATCGCCTTCTTCTTTGCGTTGGGAATTTGGCTTGGTATTTGGATGAGCCAATTGGAGGATAAGTATAAATAATGGCAAAAAAAGTTAAAATCAAAAAAACATTGGTGGAACAAATCCTGTCTAAAGCAGGTATCCCACATCAGGGTATTCAAATCAATGCCCTGGAAGGAGAGCTTCCTCAAGGTTATGAACGAGATCAGATTTTCAAAACCTTGGCTCTTTTGGGAGATAAAACAGGACCGATTATCGGAATTGTCCCTATCACTCAACACTTGTCGGAAAAGAAACTAGCCAAAATTTCTGGCAATAAAAAAGTGAGCATGATTCCACAAAAGGACTTGGAAAAAACAACAGGTTATATTCATGGAGCCAATAATCCCGTCGGAATTCGTCAGAAACACAATTATCCCATTTTTATCGATAAGATCGCCCTAGACTTGGATCAAATGATTGTCTCTGCAGGCGAAGTTGGTCACAGCATTATCGTCGCTCCGCAAGACTTGGCTAGCTTTGTAAAAGCTGACTTTGCAGATATCTTGGAGGGTAGCCAAGAATGAAACTCTACTTTGTCCGCCACGGTCGTACCCTCTGGAACCAAGAAGGACGCTTTCAAGGTGCTAGTGGAGATTCTCCCCTTCTTCCTGAATCCATTGACACCCTAAAACGACTTGGCCAGTATCTCAAGGAAATTCCTTTTAATCAGATTTATTCAAGTGATTTACCTCGAGCGGTCAAATCTGCTGAGATTATCCAAAGTCAACTCCAGACCCCCTGTCCTTTAGAAAGTGTTCCTAATCTCCGTGAATGGCAGCTGGGGAAGTTAGAAGGTTTGAAAATCGCAACCTTGGAAGCTATTTACCCACAACAAATCAAAGCTTTTCGATCTAATCTTGCTCAATTTGACACTCAAATGTTCGGAGCCGAATCCCTCTATAGCACCACGCAACGGACCATCCAATTTATCAAATCATTAAAAGATAGTCCAGCTGAGCGTATTCTAATTGTCGGTCACGGTGCCAATCTTACTGCCAGTCTTCGTACTCTTCTAGGATATCAAGAACCACTTCTTCGTAAAGATGGCGGTCTAGCAAATGCCAGCCTGACAATTCTAGAAACCCATGATTTTGAAACATTTACTCTCGATACTTGGAATTATACTTCCTATCAATAACAGAACTTGATTTTAGCGTCAAGTTCTTTTTAGTTTTGAAAGATTATCCGTGAATTTCTTGGCTATTTATGATAAAATGGGAGTATCGCAAAAAATGACTCATCGTATTCAATTTTGAGTAAAACTAGGAGGATCCCATGTCAACAGAACATATGGAAGAACTAAATGACCAGCAGATCGTTCGCCGTGAAAAAATGGCTGCGCTTCGTGAACAAGGAATCGATCCTTTCGGAAAACGCTTTGAACGCACTGCAAATTCACAAGAATTAAAAGATAAATTTGCTGACCTTGATAAAGAACAATTACATGATAAAAATGAAACAGCTACTATCGCAGGACGCTTGGTAACCAAACGTGGTAAAGGTAAAGTTGGATTTGCCCACCTTCAAGACCGCGAAGGTCAAATCCAGATCTACGTTCGTAAGGATGCTGTCGGCGAAGAAAACTACGAAATCTTCAAAAAAGCAGACCTTGGTGACTTCCTTGGTGTCGAAGGTGAAGTGATGCGTACAGATATGGGAGAACTCTCTATCAAAGCTACTCACATCACTCACTTGTCTAAGGCTCTTCGTCCACTTCCAGAGAAATTCCACGGTTTGACAGACGTTGAGACAATTTACCGTAAACGTTACCTTGACTTAATTTCTAACCGTGAAAGCTTTGAACGCTTTGTCACTCGTTCAAAAATCATTTCTGAAATCCGTCGTTACCTTGATCAAAAAGGTTTCCTTGAGGTGGAAACACCTGTTCTTCACAACGAAGCTGGTGGTGCTGCTGCTCGTCCATTTATCACCCACCACAATGCCCAAAACATTGACATGGTGCTTCGTATCGCTACTGAGCTTCACTTGAAACGCCTTATCGTCGGTGGTATGGAACGCGTCTATGAAATTGGCCGTATCTTCCGTAACGAAGGAATGGATGCTACTCATAACCCTGAATTTACTTCTATCGAAGTGTACCAAGCTTATGCTGACTTCCAAGACATCATGGACTTGACTGAAGGCATTATCCAACATGCTGCTAAATCAGTCAAAGGCGATGGTCCTGTTAACTATCAAGGTACTGAAATCAAAATCAATGAACCATTTAAACGTGTTCACATGGTGGATGCTATCAAAGAAATTACTGGTGTTGATTTCTGGCAAGACATGACTTTCGAGGAAGCCAAAGCTATCGCTGCTGAGAAGAAAGTTCCAGTTGAGAAACACTACACTGAAGTTGGTCACATCATCAATGCCTTCTTTGAAGAGTTTGTTGAAGAAACCTTGATCCAACCAACCTTTGTCTATGGACATCCAGTAGCTGTATCTCCACTAGCTAAGAAAAATCCTGAAGACGAACGCTTTACTGACCGTTTCGAACTCTTTATCATGACTAAGGAGTACGGTAATGCCTTTACTGAGCTCAACGACCCAATCGACCAACTTAGCCGTTTTGAAGCCCAAGCTAAAGCTAAAGAACTTGGTGATGATGAAGCGACAGGTATCGACTACGACTACATTGAAGCCCTTGAATATGGTATGCCACCAACAGGTGGTTTGGGAATCGGCATCGACCGTCTCTGCATGCTCCTCACTGATACAACTACTATCCGTGATGTATTGCTCTTCCCAACAATGAAATAAGCTCTTATCCTCTGGTACTTGCCAGAGGATTTTTTGATGCAAAAAGAGACTGAGGAAACACTCAATCTCTACTTTTCACTTCTTTTGTTGCCACATCTTCTCCAAACCATTTTTGGCTGATTTCCTGGAACTTTCCTTCTTGGTATAGTTGAACAAAGGCTTGGTTTAATGCTGTTAATATTTTTTTATCAGCTGGCCTAACTCCGACTGCAAAGGATTCACTTTCAAATCCTGCTGAAAAGACATTATAGTCATTTAATATCCCCTCAGACTGAAGATAGTAATTAGCATACACTCGGTCAATTAACAAGGCATCAATCCTGTCATTCTTCAAATCAATCAAGGCTTCATTGAAACTCTGGTATTGATTGGCTTTCTGGTCTTTAACACGATTTTTCAGTAAATCTGGCTGGGCTTCAAAGTCTAAATAACCAGAGGAACCTGCTTGGGCTCCCAAGATCTTATCCTTCATATCCTCTACTGAACGAATTTGCTGGCTTTTCTTCGCAACCAGAACTTGCTGATTTTCCATATAAGGAATGCTAAAGGAAACCTTCTCTCGGCGTTCATCAGTGGCAGAATAGCCATTCCAGATGGCATCAATGGTCCCATTTTGCAGTTCCGTCTCCTTCATATCCCAGTCGATTGGTTGAAATTGAACCTTAAAACCTAATTTTTCAGAGACAGCTTGTGCTAAGTCAATATCAAAGCCTGTGTACTGTCCATTCTTTTCTTCAAAACCCATGGGTACAAAGGTATTATCAAAACCAATGGTTATACTCCCCTGCTCTTGATATTTATCCCAGTTATCCTGCTTTGGATCACTAGCCTTTTGAGTACAAGCTGTTAAAAAAAGAGTCAGGAGAGAAACCAATACTAAAGCAATTTTCTTATTAGTCATCGGCACCTCCTACTTGGGCTCAACCTTGAGAATCTGATCTGCGATGTTTTCAGCGAATTGTAAATCATGAGTAACGACAATCTGCGTCATTCCAAGTTCTCTATTTCGCAAGATCAGTTTTTCCACTTCCAAGCGCAATTCTGGATCCAGAGCAGAAGTTGGTTCATCGTAACCAATGATTTCTGGGTCAATCATCATAGCACGCGCCAAGGCCACCCTTTGCTTTTGCCCACCAGATAGTGAGAAAGGATAGGCGTCTGCATGGCCAGCCAGTCCTAACTGTTCCAAAAGCCTTCGCGCCTTCTTATCAGCCTCTTGCTGCTTCATTCCCATAGTTTTCACAGGTGATAAAGTCAAATTATCTAGAACTGATAAATGAGGGAAAAGTTGAAAATCTTGAAATACAAATCCCAGTAGATTTCGTTTCTCCAATTCATCCAGTTCTAAAGGTTCTCCATTATAAAAGATTTGCCCTGAATCAATGGTTTCCAGACCCGTAAGCATACGTAAGAGGGTTGTCTTACCTCCACCAGAAGGCCCAACGATAGCTAGGATTTGCTTTTCAGGAATTTTTAGACTGAAATTGGACAAAATTTGCTTTTCACCAAAGCCTTTATTGATATTTCGTAATTCTAACATGGCAGCCTCCTATCTATAGTAACTGTACTTCTTCTCAACTTTTTTGGCAAGAATGGTCACAATCCCAATCAAAATCAAGTAAATGGCTCCTGCTAAGAACATTGGAACCAGACTAGCATCACGGTTTGCAGCTGTTCGACTAGCCAAGATAAGGTCTGAAATGCCTAGAGCATAGACCAGAGAAGTATCCTTGACCAAACTCATGACTTCGTTAAATACGCTAGGAAGAACAATCTTTATCACCTGAGGCAAAATAATATAGCGAACTGTGGCAAAGGGACTGAACTTCAAGACCTTGGCAGCCTCATATTGACCTTTAGGAATGGTATCAATCCCTCCACGGAAGATTTCAGCAAAGTAAGCTGCATAATTGAGAACAAAAGCAATAATAGCCGCAGGAAGGCGATCCAAACGAATCCCAATATTTGGGAGCACATAATAGATAAAAATCAATTGCAAGAGCAAGGGTGTACCCCGCATAATCCAAATATAAATGTTAATCAGATGATGGAGGGGCTTCCAATGGACTTGCAAGGCAAAGGCAATCAAAACGCCCAAGGGAATAGAAAAAATCAAGACCAGTGCAAAAACCTGCAAAGTCATGCTTGCACCGCTCAATAAACTTGGTAATATCTCAAACAAATAAGACATACTGCACCTCCTAAAAATAATTGTTCCTATTATAGCATAAATAAACAAAATAACCAATAATTTTTGTAAAAAAATTCTCTTTAAAAAAGAAAAACTATACCTATCAAAAATGATAAGATACAGTTTTAAAAATATATTCTTACAATCTCTCAAATAGTTCTTGCATTTGCACATCATCTGGAACCAGTTTTAAGTAAGCTTGAGCATTGACTTTTGCTTCCTCAAAGTAGCCCAATTCACGCAAGAGATAGATATAGTGTTCCAGAAATTCTGGATTGTTTTTCAAATCTCCTGCCAACTCTTGGTAATGCTCGTAGGCAGTATCCAAATCGTCCATCTCTTGATAAGAACGAGCAATCATCCACTTAGTCAAGAGATTTTCTGGCTCCTCACTTTGCAAGTCTAGAATGTCTTCATAACGTTCCTGTTCTAGATAAATAGTTGCTAGACGGAGTAAAATTTCTTCTGTATCCTCAGCGTCTTCTTTTGCAGTAAGGAGGTAGTTTTCTGCACCACTGGCATCATGTAATTCATAAGAAAATTGTGAAGCTGCTAACAAGAGTCTTGTTTCAAAAGGATTTTTCTCCAAGCCTTGCTTAGCGATACGCAGGGCTTCTTGAACCTGATGTTCCTTATGCAAGGCCTGACTATAACCATACTCATAGCCTTCAAAGTCAGGTGAAATGGTATCAAGCTGCTTAAAGTAGAGGACAGCTTTTTGGTATTCTTCTTGATCAAAGTAAAGACTGGCTAACTCAAAAGCTGTTAAGTCATCGTATTCTAACTCCAGGGCTTTTTCTAAAAACTCTGTAGCCGTTTCAAATTTCCCTAACTGGGCATAGGCAAAGCCAATCCGTTGATAGGTGGAAATGCCTGTTTGCTCATAAATAGTACGATTATCTAACTGGGAATAGCCTTGAATGGCCTCTTGATAATTTTCCAACTCACTATCCAACTCTGCTAATCCCAATATCAAGAGAGGATCTTCTGAGTAAGTCAAGGCCTCCAATAATTTCTCACGCGCCACATCTGTCAAACCTTCCAACTGGTAAAGGTCTGCCTTCAGAGCCAAAGCCGAAACATACCAGTCACTGTCAGCTTGGATTTCCTCAAGATAAGCAAAGGCTTCTTCGATTTGACCATCCTCACTAGCAATAGCTGCTAGATTAAGATGAACCTCTGGAAAATTTTCTACAATTTTCAAGTAAATTTCCTTGGCCTGAGGATAAAAACCAATCCCTTCAAGATAAGTTGCCAACTCATACAGAAGGTCACTTGGATCATTTTCTAAAGCTTTGACGAAATAGTGCTCAGCCTTGGTTAAATCTTGCTCCTCCAAAGCCTGTAACATCTGTTGACTATTGTTCACTCTTATCTTCCTCTCCCTCTAGTTCATATAGGCCACTGACTACCTTATACCATTCAAAAATGGCTGAAATGACAACTTTAGCAGAAGCATAAACCGGAATACCGAGCAAGACTCCCCAGATACCAAACATGGATCCTGAAGTTAACAAAACAAAGAGAACATTAATGGGATGGATGTTTAATTGACTTCCCAAAATCAATGGAGAGACAAAACGACCTTCAATAGTTTGTTCTACGATAAAGACAATCACTACTTTTAAAAGCATAACTGGCCCAGCAATCAAGCCCAATACTAGGGCAGGAAGCATGGCTAGGAAACTACCCAAATAAGGAACCAGATTTAGAATACCAGCAGTAATCCCCAGTGTAACCGCATAGCGTAGACCAATAATCTTGAAGAAGATGATAAACATTACTGCTACAATAATAGCCACTGTTACTTGTCCTCTAACATAATTAGACAACTGCTGATTCACATCTGATAAAACTTGTCCAACAGGTTCTTTCAATTTCGTTGGCATGAATTGGGTCAAATAGTGACGTAGGCCTTTCCCATCACGCAAAAGATAAAAGAGCATGAACGGAACGATAATCAAGGCAACAATCACTTGAGAAGCCCCGCTAATAAAGGCGCTCACCCAGTTGACTGCCTGAGAAGAAACTTTACTTGCCCAAACTGTAGCCTGACTTGAGAAGTTTGTCAAAACTTGTTCTAACTGAGGTCTGAAATCATCTGGTAAACGCTTAGTTACCAAATCATCAATAACTCGATCAGCATCTTCAAGGTAGATTGGTACATTTCTTGCAAATGTTAAAACTTGACGTTGCAGATTTGGAATAGCTACTGCCAAGCCCCAAATGATAAAGAGAGCGATGATGACAAAGACAATACTAATCGCTATAACACGATTGATTTTGTGTTTCTCCATCCAATCAACTATAGGATTTAATAAATAGTATAGTAAACCAGATAGAATGACTGGCAACATCACGACTGCCAAAAAGTCTAAAACAGGTGAAAATAGAAAACTAATCTTACTTAAAATAAAAAGATTCAGTCCTAATAATAAGGTTACCAAAAATACCGTAATTGCCTTGTTATCCAAAAACCACTTGAAAAACCAAGATAGGCTAAAATGTTTCTCTTTTTGCTCCATAAATACTTCCTTTCTATTGTTCTCTCATTATACCATTTTTAGATCAAAATAACTCTTTTTTAAAGTGCTTACATACCATTGAATTGTACCGCATATCATATTGTGAATCTATTTTGTGATATAATAGTATTATCTTTATAAAGAGGTATAGTCATGAAAGAAACTGTTTATTTTGGAACTTACACACGTCGGACTTCCCAAGGGATTTACAAGGCAGACTTTGATACAGAAACTGGGCAGCTTTCAAATCTAGAACTTTTTGCAGCTGAACCAAGTCCAACCTACCTTGCCTTTGACCAGCACCAACATTTATACACTGTTGGTAGTCAAGATGATAAGGGGGGAATTGCAGCCTATCAAACTAATGGTACCTTATTGAATCATGTCGTTGAAGAGGGAGCCCCCCACTGTTATGTTGCCGTTGATGAAGAGCGTGATTTGATTTACGCAGCAAACTACCACAAGGGACAGGTCCTTGTTTATAAACGTCAGGAAGGTGGTCGTCTTCTACTTAGTGATGTTGATCAACACAGTGGCCAAGGTCCACATGAGAATCAAGCTTCTCCCCATGTTCACTTTACAGATTTAACACCTGACCACTATCTAGTGACTTGTGATTTAGGAACTGACCAAGTCATCACCTATGACCTTGATCAAGAAGGGAAATTATCTAAACTCTATACATATCACAGCCAGTCAGGAGCAGGCTCACGTCATATCATTTTCCATAACCACTATAAAATCGCTTATCTGATTTGTGAACTCAATAGCACTATTGAAGTCTTAATCTACGATGGTGTTGGCGAATTTGAACGCATGCAAGTCATTTCAACTCTACCAGACGGTTATAAAGGCTTTAATGGTACTGCTGCTATTCGTCTCTCTAAAGATGGTAAATACCTCTACGCTTCTAACCGTGGTCATGATTCTATCGCAGCATATACAATTCTTGCGGACGGTAGCTTAGAGTTATTAGAAATCGTTCCGACACATGGTCAGACTCCACGTGATTTTGATTTGACCCCGGATCAAGAATTTGTCATTGCTGTCCATCAAGACTCTGACAATGCAACCGTCTTTAAACGCAATCCTGAAACCGGTCGTCTAGCAGAACTTTCTAACGACTTCCATGTACCAGAAGCAGTCTGCATCAGTTTTGCCCCTTAAGAAACCATAAAAAATGAACTTGAGTTACCAAGTTCATTTTTTTCTTATAGTCTATTTCCGACATTAATACGGTTAATGGCGCGTTGCAGTGCAATCTTCGCACGACGTTCTTGGTCAATCAAGTGTTTGTCTTGTGCTTCTTCAATTTCACGCTCTGCTCGAAGTTTGGCACGTTCTGCGCGACTAACGTCGATATCACGAGCACGTTCTGCAGAGTCAGCAACGATTGTGATAACACCATTAGCAACTTCGATAACGCCTCCGTTCACTGCAATCCAGTTCACGTGATTTTCATCATCTAAACGTTTAACCTTAACCTCATCAACTGCTAAAACTGCAATCATATTTTCATGTCGTGGCAAGATTCCCATCTCACCATCCAGAGTTCGAACTGATACATAGCTGGCATGGTGATCATAGACGAGACCATCTGGTGTCACGATCTGGACAGTTAACTGAGCCATAGATCACCTCTTAAAATCCCATTTTTTCAGCTTTTGCAATCACATCTTCGATAGAACCTACACCACGGAAGGCATCTTCTGGCAAGTGGTCGTGTTTACCATCAAGGATTTCCTTAAAGCCACGAACAGTTTCAGCAACTGGAACATAAGAACCAGGCTGACCAGTGAATTGTTCCGCAACGTTGAAGTTTTGTGACAAGAAGAACTGGATACGACGGGCACGAGCAACCAAGGTCTTTTCTTCATCAGAAAGCTCATCCATACCAAGGATAGCAATGATATCTTGCAATTCATGGTAACGTTGAAGAACACGTTTTACTTCAGCAGCAACTGCATAGTGCTCTTCTCCAACAATCTCAGGTGCCAAGGCACGTGAGCTTGAAGCAAGTGGGTCAACGGCTGGGTAGATACCCAATTGTACCAACTTACGTTCCAAGTTAGTTGTTGAGTCCAAGTGAGCGAAGGCTGTTGCTGGCGCTGGGTCAGTATAGTCATCCGCTGGCACATAGATAGCCTGGATAGAGGTTACAGAACCCTTTTTAGTTGATGTAATACGCTCTTGCAATTGACCCATTTCCGTAGCAAGTGTTGGTTGGTAACCAACGGCTGACGGCATACGACCCAAAAGAGCAGATACTTCTGAACCAGCCTGAGTGAAACGGAAGATATTATCGATAAAGAGAAGCACGTCTTGGCCTTCTACATCACGGAAGTATTCGGCGATTGTCAAACCAGTAAGGGCAACACGCATACGTGCTCCTGGTGGCTCATTCATCTGACCAAATACCATGGCTGTTTTCTCGATAACACCTGATTCTTTCATTTCCCAGTAAAGGTCGTTCCCCTCACGAGTACGTTCCCCAACACCAGTAAATACTGAAATACCACCGTGTTCTTGGGCAATGTTGTGAATCAATTCTTGGATTAAGACGGTTTTACCAACTCCGGCACCACCGAAAAGTCCAACTTTACCACCTTTAAGGTAAGGGGCAAGAAGGTCGATAACCTTAATCCCTGTTTCAAGGATTTCAGAAGAGGTAGACAACTCATCAAAAGTTGGAGCTTTTTTATGAATTGGCTGACGCTCTGCATCTTCTGTAAAAGGAGCTTCCAAGTCAATGGTATCTCCCAAAACATTGAAGACACGTCCCAAAGTTTCTTTACCTACTGGTACAGAGATTGGACGACCTGTGTCCAATACTTCCATTCCACGAGTCAAACCATCTGTTGATTCCATGGCGATAGTACGAACCATACCATCTCCCAACTCCAAGGCTACTTCAAGGACGATTTTTGTTTTTCTTTCGTCATTTTTGTAGACGACAAGTGCATTGTTAATCTCAGGAAGTTTTTCCCCTGCTGCAAACAAGACGTCTACAACGGGTCCGATAACCTGAGCAATTTTACCTGAACTCATCTCCTTCTCCTATTCTATATAAGATACTGTCGGTCCCTAGCTTAACTAGGTCCTAAGTTCATTTTCATACGAGCTGGACTAGTGCCTATTCTAGGGCACTAGCTCCTGCTACGATTTCTGTAATTTCTTGTGTAATCGCCGCCTGTCTGGCACGGTTATACTGAATTGTCAAATCATTAATGACTTTTTTAGCATTATCTGTCGCTGTTTGCATGGCTGTCATACCCGCAGCATTTTCGGCTGTCTTAGCGTCGATAATAGCACCATAAATCATACTTTCTGCAAACTGAGGCAACAACTGCTCCAAAATTTCTTCTCGGCTAGTTTCCAATTCAAAGGTCAAGCTGTAACTGTCATCCGCTTCATTTGGATCCAAGTCAACAATCGGAAGCATTTGCTCCACACGCATTTGACTAGTTAGCGTATTGACATGGTGGTTGTAGCAGACATAGAGTTCATCAAAAAGTTCATTTTGATACATTTCAACTGTTTTTGAAATAATCTTACGAACTTCATCAAAGCTAGGTTGATCCGCCAAGCCACGTAGTTCATAAAGTGGTTGAATACCACGAGCCTTAAAGAAATCAGCTCCCATTCCACCGATACAGATCATTTCAAAACCTGTACCGTCTGGATGGTATTCTTCTTTCAACTCCATAACGGCTTTCAGAATAGAGGAATTATAACCTCCAACTAAACCACGGTCTGAAGTGATGACGATATAGCCTGTCTTCTTGACAGGACGGCTAATCAACATCGGATTGGTTGAGCCACCAGATCCATTACCATGAAGAATATCTGTCAAGAGCTTGCGAACTTTCTGAGCGTAAACTTGGAAGTTGCGAGCAGCTTCTTCAGAGCGACCTAGCTTAGCAGCTGATACCATTTGCATGGCATTAGTGATTTGACTCGTATTTTTTGTTGAGGCGATTTTTGTTTTAATATCATTTAGAGATACTGCCATCTGACACCTCTATTCTTATTGGAAGCTGGTTTGATTGAGAAACTCTGTAATCGCAGCATCCAAGACTGCTTCTTCTGGCAAGTCTTTTGTATCACGAATGGTTTCCAAAATCTCTGGATGTTGAGCATCAAAGAAAGCATGGAACTCTTCCTCGAAACGAACAATTTCATCTACAGGAACAGTATCCAGGAAACCATGTGTCAAAGCATAGAGAATGGTTACTTGTTTCTCAACAGGTAATGGTTTGTGAACAGGTTGTTTCAAGACTTCAACTGTACGACGTCCACGGTTCAACTTAGCCTGTGTTGCTGCGTCCAAGTCAGAACCAAACTTAGTGAAGGCTTCCAACTCACGGTATGAGGCAAGGTCGATACGAAGTGTACCAGCAACCTTTTTCATGGCTTTAATTTGTGCAGAACCACCTACACGTGATACAGATGAACCCGCATCGATGGCTGGACGAATACCCGCATTGAAGAGACCATCGCCAAGGAAAATTTGTCCGTCAGTGATAGAAATCACGTTGGTTGCGATATAGGCAGAGATATCTCCTGCTTGTGTCTCGATAAACGGTAGGGCTGTAATAGATCCACCACCAAGTTCATCAGAAACTTTAGCTGAGCGCTCAAGCAAACGGCTGTGAAGGTAGAAAACATCCCCTGGGAAAGCTTCACGACCTGGAGGACGACGAAGCAAGAGAGACAGTTCACGATAAGCTACCGCTTGTTTTGAAAGATCATCATAAACGATCAAAACATGCTTACCTTGGTACATAAATTCTTCCGCCATGGCAACCCCAGCATAAGGAGCTAGGAAGAGCAATGGAGATGGTTGTGAAGCAGAGGCTGTCACAACGATTGTGTAATCCAAGGCACCGTACTGACGTAGTGTTTCTACTTGCGTACGAACTGTTGATTCTTTTTGTCCAATCGCAACATAGATACAAATCATATCTTGACCTTTTTGGTTCAAGATTGTATCAATCGCAATGGTTGTTTTCCCTGTCTGACGGTCACCGATAATCAACTCACGTTGACCACGACCAATCGGTACAAGGGCGTCAATAGCTTTCAAACCAGTTTGCAATGGTTCTGATACAGACTTACGTTGCATAACACCAGGAGCTGGCGCTTCTACTGGACGAGTTTTATCAGTGTGGATTTCTCCAAGACCGTCAACTGGACGACCAAGCGGATCCACAACACGACCAATCAGACTTTCACCTACTGGGACTTCCATGATTTTACCTGTACGGCGGATTGTATCGCCTTCACGGATATCTGTAAAATCACCTAGGATGATAATACCGACGTCTGTTGACTCCAAGTTCTGAGCCATCCCATAAGAGCCGTTTTCAAAAATCAATAACTCTCCACTCATGGCATTTTCAAGGCCGTGAGCACGCGCGATACCGTCCCCGATATAGGTTACAACACCTGTTTCAGTCACATCAAAATTGGGTTTGAAATTTTCAATTTGTTGCTTAATTAAAGCGCTGATTTCTTGTGCGTTAATTGCCAAAAGAACACCACTTTCTATTTCAAATTTTCTTTAACAACTTTAAGTTGTTGTTTAATACTCACATCAATTGTCTTGTGATTGGCAAAAATGACAAAACCACCAATAAGACTTTCATCGATTTGTTCTTTTACACTCCTTACTTTAAGAGACATTTTTTTCTCAATCAAAGGGAGCAAGCGACTCTTCTGTTCATCAGTTAAAGGATGAGCTGACGTAATCGTCACTTCAAATCGATTTGTTTCTTTTTCAAGTCGGTTCAAGCAATCTACAAGAATATCATAAAAAAGATTTGCTCTGTGATTGTAGATAAGAACCTGGATAAAGTTTTGCAATAAAGGTGACACAGAGTCTTGGAAGAAAGCAATTGTTTTTTCCTTATCAGACTCGTCTACTGCCACTTTTTTTAAAAAAGAAGGTAAACCTGTTTCTTCAGCAACTTGCTTGATTTGAGCTAAGTCTGAAAAGATACGGTCTTCTTCTCCTTTTTCTAAAACCAATTGGACAAAAGGCATGCTGTATTTTTCAATTACCTTTACTGTTTTCTTGTCCATTAAGCTTCTCCTAACTGATCGATATACTGATCAATGAGTTCTTTATGGGCATGACCGTCAAGGTTTTGTGAGATGATTTTACCAGCCAGGCTGATTGTCAAATCTGCTACCTCACCCTTAACGCTTTGTAAAGCTTCAGCTTTATTTTGAGCAATTTCTTGGTTCGCTTTTTCTTTCAAGCGTCCTGCTTCTAGCTTAGCATCTGCTAAAATACTAGCTTTGCTTTTCTCAGCTGTTTCTTTCGCATTCTCAATGATTGTCTTAGCTTCTTTACGGCTACCAGCCAATTCATCTTCGCGTTTTTGAGCCAATACTTCTGCTTTTTGACGTGCTTGTTCAGCTCCGTCAATATCTGCTGCAATTTTTTCTGCTCTTTGTTCGAAAATACTAGTCAAATTTGACCAAGCATATTTCTTAACCAAGACTAGCAAGAGAATAAAGGAACCAGCGATTAGTATAAAATCACCAAGTAATTCACCTACTGTTACATTCATAAACTACTCCTTTCTATTCTTCATCATTAATTTTATTTCCTAGGTACATTGAAGATAACAATGTAAATACATATGCTTGTACACAAGAAATAAAAACAGAAAATGCAGTCCAGATTAGATTTGTTCCAAAAGCAATAGGGTACCAATAGAAGGCCTGATGAGAAAGTAGGACTAACATACTTGCCATCACTTCCCCTGCAAAGATATTACCAAATACCCGCAATGCAAGTGAAAGGAGATTGGTAACTTCTTCCAAGAGATTCATTGGTGTCATAAAACCTGGTGTTACAAATGCTTTTAAATACTTTTTGATTCCACGACGACGAATTCCTTCTACGTGTGTCATTAAGATAATTGTAAAAGACAAGACCAAGTCAAATGACAAATTTGCTGTTGGTGAGGTCCAAAGATTTACACCATCTGTAGTCTGAATTCTAGCCATTAAGCCAATATTATTTGCAATGGCCATAAAT
Organism: Streptococcus mitis; assembly: GCF_013305725.1. NCBI lineage: Bacteria > Bacillati > Bacillota > Bacilli > Lactobacillales > Streptococcaceae > Streptococcus > Streptococcus mitis. The sequence goes on along the minus strand of NZ_CP047883.1, from coordinate 861,109 downwards.
AGGAATAAACAGAAATAAAAGAGAGAATAATCCTTTATCATTGGACCAAGGTTTGATTTTGTAAATCCAACAACAAAATCAAATAAATACTCTAATACATTTTGTTTTCCTGTGGGTCTCAAAGTCATATTTCGAGTTGCCCAATAAATAAAGCCAAAAATAAGTGCTACAGTCAACAAAGTCAAAACTACTATGGTTAAATTAAAGGTAACAGGACCAATATTGATGGTTGGATTAATACTTTCTTCCATCTAAAATCCTCCCTTTTTCAATTTATACTTCTTTTATTTGATGATAAATGAAAAGACAAGAGTAACGAAGAAAGTACCTTCAATAAAGGCAACCCCTAGGATCATCAAACTACGTAGTTCTGAGATGATATCTGGTTGGCGAGCAACTGATTTCAACAAACCGTTCATCAACATACCTTCACCAAGAGATACACCCATACAGGCAAGACATAGACCGAAAAATGTTAAATTCATGACGAATTCTCCTTTTAATTAAAATTTACTTACTTAGTTTAGTCCTAAAAATTGGATTTGTCAACTTTTTACCAACATTTAAAGCGCTTAACGGAAATTATTTTCAATTTTACTATTTTTGAGTCTATTATATAGAAAACTTTGGAAAAAAATTGTAATAAATCCGTCCATTATCTAGACCTTTCTGAAAAATAATGAAAAAATCCGAGATGAAATCTCGGATGGAATTTAATATATTTTTCAACTTCTTTTCTTTTAGTGACTCGACTTAAAGGGAAAGCAACCAGAAATCATTCATTTCCTTCATGCTTATTAAGCTCGAACTGTGACGCTGGTTCCATCTTCCTTATAAAGATTGATAAGACCTTCTTTGAGAGCTCGAACCATGTCTCCTGCTTGAACAGGTTGTGGAACCTTGATTGTCAAAAGTTCCATTGGATTTGGAGCACGGTCGATTTTATTGCCTTTGGCATCGTGCAAATCTTCTATATAAGTTTCAAAATGACGGAAACCTGGGCCATAAAACTCAACTTGGTCGCCTTCGTTAATGACATTCCGTTGACGAATGGTTGCTGTTTGTGTTGCATCATCATAATCAACGACTTCAGCAACAAACTTGTACTCAGGAATTTTACGACGAGCACCAAACAACTGCTCATTTTCAGATGGTGTACCATAGTAGAAACCTGTTGCTAATTCACGTTGGGCGACCTTCCACATCTCATCAATCAAGTCTTGCTTAATTGCTTCAAACTTCTCTGGACTTTCTAGATAGGCATCAACAGCTGCCTTGTAGCAGTTGGTTACAGTTGAAACATAGTGAATAGACTTCATACGTCCTTCTATCTTCAGACTGTCTACTCCATTTTCAATCATATCTGGAATGTGGTCAATCATAGACATGTCAACAGCTGACATTGAAAATTCTTCTGGGATTTCCCCTTTCAAGCTCTTACGTTCTTTCCCAAATGGCATATCATAAAGATCATACTTCCAACGGCAAGACTGAGAGCAACCACCACGGTTAGCATCACGCATACTCATGTGGTTTGAAAGAGTACAACGACCAGAGTAAGAAATACACATGGCTCCGTGGACAAAGGCTTCAATCTCAACATCTGTACGTTTGCGGATTTCAGCTAATTCTTCCATCGAAACCTCACGCGCCAAAACGACACGAGTCAAGCCCAGTTCTTTCCAGAACTCAAGGGTTTCATAGTTGGTGGCACTTGCTTGGGTAGAAAGGTGGATTTCAAGACCTGGTGCTTCAGTCGCTGCAATCATAATCAAAGCTGGGTCAGATACGATAACTGCTGCAATCCCGATATCACGCAGTTTACGGAACCACTCACCAGCTCCCTCCTCATTTCCTTCGTGCATCACCATGTTTGCAGCTACATAAACCTTAGCACCGTACTTGGCCGCAAATTGGACACCTTCTTCCATCTGTTCAAAGGTAAAGTTTCCGGCACGGCTACGAAGACCATAGGCCTGACCACCGATAAAGACAGCATCCGCTCCATATTGAACAGCTACTTTTAGCTTCTCTAAAGTTCCTGCAGGTGATAAAACCTCAGGACGTTTTAATGTTTTTGTCATGTTTTCTCCTATTTGCAATATAAAAGTTTGACGTTTTTCCTTCTCATTTTATAGTAAATAAGCCATAAAATCAAGCCTAGACAGATTGTTTTGACAATTCTAAACTTTTAAGAAAGCAAAAAATCTAGCCTTTCTAGACTAGTTATTTTCAAGATAAAATTCAAAACGTTCGCCAACATACTGACTTTTCACGTATTCAAAAGCTGTCCCGTCTTCTAGGTAGGAAACCTGAGTCAAACCAAGAATAGCATGTCCTTTTTCAACTTCCAAATAGTGGGCAATCTTTTCTTTAGCAAGGCGAGCATAAATAGTCTGTTGAGATTTGCCTATACGGTAGCCGTGTTTTTGCAAGGTTTGGAAGAAATGACTGGTGATTTCTTCTTTTTTAAAGTCCTTAATGAATTTTTCAGGAATAGAAGCAACTTCATAAACCAGAGGAACTTGGTCGGCATAGCGAACACGTTCCATTCGGATAATATTTTCGGTAGGAGAAATTCCTAGCTTGGCAACTTCCTGTTCATTGGGAATGGTTTTTCTGTAGGAAATGAGTTGGCTAGAGGGTACTTTACCTTGGGACTTAACAATTTCAGTAAAACTGGTTGTCCCTCGCATCTTTTCTTGTACACGTGTACTGGATACAAAGGTGCCACTTCCAACTCTGCGCTCTAAAACACCTTCTTCAACTAATAGAGATATAGCTTGGCGGAGGGTCATGCGACTGACCGCAAACTGCTCTGCTAAGTCTCGTTCACTGGGAAGTCTCTCACCAATTGCCCAACGATGTTCGTCAATATCCTTTTTAATCTGATCATGGATTTTCATATAAGCGGGTAGCATATTTTTCACTTCATTTCTATCTTTTCTCTATTGTACCCCAATAAACTAGAAAAAGTCAATCTTCGCCTTGTTTAGTTGGTAATTCGCCCTTATTTGTGATAGAATATTGAAAAAAGATATTTCTTTTGAGAAAGGAAAAAGATGAGCAACATTTCAACTGATTTGCAAGATGTAGAAAAAATCATCGTATTGGACTATGGTAGCCAATACAACCAGCTGATTTCACGCCGTATCCGTGAGATTGGTGTTTTTTCAGAACTGAAAAGCCATAAAATTTCAGCTGCTGAAGTTCGTGAAATCAACCCTGTAGGAATTATCCTTTCAGGTGGTCCAAACTCTGTATACGAAGATGGTTCATTTGATATTGACCCAGAAATCTTCGAACTTGGAATTCCTATTTTGGGAATTTGTTACGGTATGCAGTTATTGACCCATAAACTTGGAGGAAAAGTTGTTCCTGCAGGTGACGCTGGGAATCGTGAATACGGTCAATCAACTCTTACTCACACACCATCAGCTCTTTTTGAATCAACACCAGATGAGCAGACTGTTTTGATGAGTCATGGCGATGCTGTTACAGAGATTCCAGCTGATTTTGTTCGTACTGGTACTTCTGCTGACTGTCCTTATGCAGCTATTGAAAACCCAGAAAAGCACATCTATGGTATCCAATTCCACCCAGAAGTTCGTCATTCTGTATACGGTAATGACATCCTTCGTAACTTTGCCCTTAACATCTGTAAGGCTAAAGGCGACTGGTCAATGGATAACTTCATCGATATGCAGATCCAAAAAATCCGTGAAACCGTCGGTGATAAACGTGTCCTTCTTGGTCTATCAGGTGGTGTTGACTCTTCAGTTGTTGGAGTTCTTCTCCAAAAAGCGATTGGCGATCAATTGATCTGTATCTTCGTAGACCACGGTCTTCTTCGTAAAGGAGAAGCGGACCAAGTTATGGACATGCTTGGTGGTAAGTTTGGTTTGAATATTGTCAAAGCAGATGCTGCAAAACGTTTCCTTGACAAACTTGCTGGCGTTTCTGACCCTGAGCAAAAACGTAAAATCATCGGTAATGAATTTGTGTATGTATTTGATGACGAAGCAAGCAAGCTTAAAGATGTGAAATTCCTTGCTCAAGGAACTCTTTATACAGACGTTATCGAATCTGGTACAGATACAGCTCAAACTATCAAGTCACACCACAACGTTGGTGGTCTTCCAGAAGATATGCAGTTTGAATTGATCGAACCACTTAACACTCTTTACAAGGACGAAGTTCGTGCCCTTGGTACAGAGCTTGGTATGCCAGACCACATCGTATGGTGCCAACCATTCCCAGGACCAGGACTTGCTATTCGTGTCATGGGCGAAATCACTGAAGAAAAACTAGAAACTGTTCGTGAATCAGACGCAATCCTTCGTGAGGAAATCGCTAAAGCTGGTCTTGACCGCGATATTTGGCAATACTTCACAGTGAACACAGGCGTTCGTTCAGTTGGTGTTATGGGTGACGGTCGTACGTATGACTACACGATTGCAATCCGTGCCATCACCTCTATCGACGGTATGACTGCTGACTTTGCCAAAATTCCTTGGGGAATCCTTCAAAAAATCTCAGTACGTATCGTAAATGAAGTGGATCACGTTAACCGGATCGTCTACGATATTACAAGTAAACCACCTGCAACCGTTGAGTGGGAATAGAATAATAGAATAAAAAGCCCTTAGTCTACAAGTTTCTAAGGGCTTTTCTTTGGCTTCTGATGATAAAGGATGATCTAGTTTAAATCAAAAAACTCTCATCACATATTTCTATGGTATTCGTTTCATGTGCTAAATCATCAAGAGCATTTACGACCAGATCTCCTATCACTGGATGCTGGATTTAAGGGTGGATGATACAATTCCTCATTTTACCTCTTATGGTAAGAATTACAGTCGTCATTTTCAAGATTAAGACTCCACCTTGACCAAGAAATTACACCTGTATTCTCTTATACTCGCCCTCGTTGAAAGAAAGGGAAGATTCGCCCTAAGAACTTTGTCTACTATAAATACCATTACTGTTACCTCTGCCCTGAAAATCAAATCTTATCTTACTCCACAACAAATCTCGATGGCTATCGTGAGTACAAAAGCAATCCTAATATTTGCCCAATTTGTCCTCTGTTATCCAGTTACTCGCCATATTTGGAAGAAATATTTAGAGATTTGTGAGGAAATTTGGCATCAAATGGGAAGCAAGAGATTTGACCATAAACTCAAAGAAACGGTAAGACAGCATTTTGGTCAAACCAAAGAATACCACAATCTACGTTACACAAGGGAAGTTTGTAATTCCAAAATGAAGGCAAAAGTTGGACTTACTTGGGCATGCCTGAATATTAAAAAATGGGTAAAAATGATGGCGGGGAAGCCTTTTTATTTTGCACTGAAAAGTGTTTTGATAAAGATTCCAACCCATTTTGAGGATAGTAGTGCTGAATATATAAAAAAGACAAACACTAAAATGATGTTTGTCTTTTGTCTGAAAGAGGAAGTTCTGTACACTCTCTATTAATTTCTCATAAACTCACTAGAGTCGATAAAGAACTTTATTTTCTCGCTACTTCCTCTTAAATATTCTCTTTAAAATTTTCTTCTGAATTTTCCATCATTTTACAAAACTCACTGTAGGATGAAACCTTCTGAGGGATTTGGATAGAGCATTTTTTAAGCAAGACTCCGTACCCCGCTACTTCTCCTATTTCACTATTTACTGACTGCTCTATACTAGGAAAAATTAGTCCAGCTTTCTCAGCTTCTAAAATATAAGAATAGGAAATCAACTGGAACAAGTCCTCACGGTTGATTCCTTTTTCAGTATCTTCAAGTTTTTTATATTTAGCATCTAGAACAATCTTTCGTTCTCTATCATAAAAATCTGGATAGACTTTTCGTTTCCCATCAGAAAATACTAGAATGCCTCCTTTCTTTTCTTTATTTCGAGGATGTAAAAATCCTTTTGGTAACAAGGTGTAAACATACTCTTCCCAAAGCCAGGAAACATCAAAAAGAATACCGTGGATTTTTTTCTCTTGGTATCCTAAACCATTCTTTTCTCTATTTAGGATCATCAGGCAAAGCTCTTGCAACTTTCTATACTCTCGAAAATAAGCATGACGAAGAGGTTTGGTTTTATTTATTCTGATAAATTTAGCACGATCAGCTAATTTATAAGAAGGGGTTACACGCGTAACTTCAGCTATAGTTTCACGATTACTATCGAGTAGTGCTCCAAAACTTTTTTGAGTCTTTATGTACTCAATCGTATGCCGAATCAGCTGCATGAGAGGATTATCATAGGTGAACTCTCTCGTTGTGTAGGCGATATTTCCCGTGAAAGGAAGATTTTTCTTGAGATGATTTCCTACATCTATCACTCCCTTTACATGACTGTCGTTATGAGAAAATCTCTGGTATTCCTTATAAAGACCTTTTCGAAGAGAAGCTTGCAGATACTTTGGAAAGAGGTAAACCAAGAGTTGATAGAGTTTATCTTCAGGAGATAGACCGACATCCAAACTAGTCAGATTGATATTGAGAGTCTTTTGTAAAAGATAATGTAAAAAATGGTCGTTACTTTCATCAGAAAAACGAGAAGAAATCGTCAATCTTTCCTGATCACACCCCAGAAAACCAATCACATTACCTGTTTTAATTTCCTGATTGACTGTTTCAAAAATCTTTTGGTCCTTATCCAAATCAGGAGTATGAGTCAAATCATTTGGAAAAATAAAGATATTGTCCTCTTTAGAAAGGTTATCCAGTGTTCTATCAAGAAGTGCTTGACTTAATTTGGGATATTCTGCGACAAAATCTTCCTTAGCAAGTCTATGCTGATTATCAGTTATACGCATTATCATTCGCAACGCCTTCATTGTTATCAGCTATAGACTCACTTGCTCCCTCTATACTTATCTGATTAAATGCTTTTTTCAATGTCTTCAGAGTTTCATCCTCTTCATAAGAACCCCGTAAGTAATCTTCCAAAAGCGGCTTGAGGTAATCAGACCAGAGTAATTCATAGTCAAAACCTACATCCTTCAACTTAAGGAAATAACTTGGTCCGATATGATAATGACTGTTTAACTCCTGAACATTTTCGATAGCAGCATTTAAGTTTCTTAAACGTTTTTTCGCTTCTTCTGCTTCATCACCGAGAACATCGTCTAGCATACCAACTTGACTCTCGGCAGTAACTTCAACAAAACGGAAGCGACGACGCATAGCAAAATCAAAGGTGTCCACCGAGCGGTCAATATCATTCATTGTTCCGATGATGTAAACATTTTCGGGGATATAAAACTTTTCGTCAGTTTCGTGTAGATTTGCATATTGGGTAGAAACACTTCCCTTTTCACCACGATAGCCAGGGTCAATAGAGAAAAAGAGTTCACCAAAAATCTTAGAAATCTCACCACGGTTGATTTCATCAATGATGAAGACAAAATTCTTGTCTGTGTTGATCTCTGTTGGAGAGATATAGTCTTTCAAACCAAATCTTTTCTTTAAAATTTCAAGGACTTTTTTTCCTTCACTCTTATAATACTTTTGTTTGTCATAATTCGGATTTTTATAAAGTTCGTATACATAATTCCTAGATAAACTCCATCCTGATGTTCCCTTATCGTAATTAACGGATAGGTTTTGTCTGCTATTTACTGACAGGTAAGAACCCTTTGTTAAATACTCTTTTTCATCCGAATTATTTATATAGGCTAGGTAACAATCCCAAGCTTCATCAAAATTGTCTTGTCCTCCAGTTTTCTGAGCTTCTTTCGCCCTCTGACAGAACTTCTTAAAAATACCATCCTCTAGCTTAAACTCAATAGCTCCATCCCCATTTGATGCCGGTCTCAGCCCCTCTACAAAATCCGTATAATCATAAGATGGGTGAAACTGTACAAAGCCGATTTGCTCCTCCCGACCTTCCGTTAAATCTTTAGCAATTTCTTTAGCAAGATAAGTTTTTCCTGTACCAGGTGCACCTCGGAGGATTAGGTTTTTGGATTGTAGTAGAGTTTGACTCAATGGGTGATAAACCTTATATTCTGCAGACATTTTTTCTTCTTTCTTTTCTTTATCGTCTAGAAATTGTGTTGAATATTCAAATAAAATGCTTCCCAAAATTGAAGATTCTAGTTCAGGATAGGTTTTAGAAAATAGTTTACAAATCTCATGATTCTGACGATAGGGTCCTCCTTGATTACTTTGAGGAATCAACCTATTCCAAAATTCATTCTGACTATTCATATTTACTCCTAAAAAAGAATTGTTCTCAGAATAAATACAAAGTAGTTTTGTCACCACAGCAGAACGACCAATAAATTCATTTGTGGACTTTTTCATATCAAATATAGGATTGTCAAAATCAAGTTTACTACCGATTTGAATAATCTGATACAGATCTCTTTTTAGTTTATTAAAACGTTGCTCCAATTCAGATATAGGAATGATTTTATTAGTTTGATTTTTATAGCTTTGGGTATCCTCATTCCAATAAATACCAAATTTTGAAGAGCCTCCTCCTCCAATACCTAAAAATAAAGATTTGTATTTCCCCCTCTCAAGACTATAGCAAAAAGAATTACTTTTAGCACCTTTCCCAATAACATAATCATCAATAGACATGGTTAAAATTCTATCAAGTGGCCACTCTTTAAGAAATTCTTCACGTAATTGTTCATTGTAAATACTATATTTAGATGCATCTTCTCTTAGTCTTATCTTATTTTCTTGGTACCAAGCATAAAAATCATCCAAACTAATTTTTCTTTTCAGCATCAATCTTACTCCTTTTATAATAATGTTCGAATAAAAAACTATATATTTCATATATAGAATATCATACCCTATAAAAAAAGAAAAGAATTTCTAAAGAAAAGCCTAGTGTAGAGTAGGGTATTCCCTCATAACACTAGACTTCTTTTTTATCTTAATAATACTCTCCCTGACGGTAGTCCCATGAGTTAAAGGTGTCTGACAGGTGCATCATAATCTTATCAATGTCAAGCCCTTTGCGGATTACAACTGGTGCTGGTGAAGTTGAACGTGCTCCTCCTTGTTCTGGGATGAGTTTACCGTATTTATCAACCATAGAGACCATCACACCTTGCTCGTAGCGAGTTTCAATCGTTTTGTCAGGCTGGATAGATGCCACATAGTCGTCTGCCTCGATAACAAGGTCAACTGCCCTTTCGATGCGTTCTCCGATACCTTCTACTTTACCACGGTTTCCTTTTCCAGATGGGTTTGCAGATGAGGCATAGACCATCTTGCCTTCTTCCCAAAGTTTGGCAGCCAATTGTTCACCAGCTTTCCCGAATTTGATAACAAAACAGCTAGTACCACGCACGTCAGTCATGAGTTCTTCACGGCCATCCCCGTATGCTTTTAGTTTTTCAAAGGCTTCTGGTTTCCAAGGAAGGATACAACCAAGAAGAATATCTTCATCCCAATGTTTTTGGTAAAAGGCTTCAATTTCTGGGTTGAGTTGTGCTAAAGCACGAAGCTCGTCCATGCTACCGCAGAGAACAACACCTGGTTTGTTACGGTTACGTTCTTTAGCTTCAAACTTACGTTCAAGACCAGCCTTATCGCTAGTCATGATGATGTAACCAACTTTAGTAGGGCAAACAATACAACCGCCCTCACCTTTTAAAATGTCATATCCTTCTTGTGAAAGTGTTCCGTTCCATTGAATGTGTTTTGTCATAGTTCTATTTCCTTTTCTATTTTTCTTATAATCCTGCCAGTAGGCTGGTCGTTGTTTTTCATAAGCAGCAATCAAATCTTCATACTGCAAGGTAATTCCGATATCATCCAAACCATTTAAGAGTTTGTGTTTCCATTCACTATCGATTTCGAAAGTGAATTCTCCGACTGGTGTGATGATTTTTTGTTGTTTCAAGTCCACAGTTACCTGGTCACTTGGTTGTAGCTGAGCTAGTTTCTCTCGAACCTCTCTAGGCTGTACAATAGGCAACATGCCATTATTAAGTTCATTATTGTAATGAATGTCCCCAAAAGATCCTGCAATCACAACCTTAAAACCATAGTCCGCTAGAGCCCAAGCTGCGTGTTCCCTTGAAGAACCTGCGCCGAAGTTATCCCCTGAGATGAGAATACTGGCTTCCCGATATTCAGGTCGGTTAAAGACAAAGTCTGGGTCCTCAGTATACTTGTCGTCCAGATAACGCCAAGCATACATGAGGTACTTACCAAAGCCTTTTTTATCAATCAGCTTGAGAAACTGCTTGGGTAGGATTTGGTCGGTGTCGATGTTATCATTCATGAGAGGAACGGTCGTTCCCATATAAACTGTAAATTTCTCCATATCCTCTCCTTACTGGGCCTCTGGCATTTGCCGAACATCTACAAAGCGCCCTGCAATAGCTGCTGCTGCTGCCATGGCTGGACTGCAGAGATGGGTCTTAGCGCCAAATCCTTGTCTGTCCTCAAAGTTTCGATTGCTGGTTGAGGCACAGTGGACACCATCTGGAACCTTGTCAGGATTCATCCCTAGGCACATAGAGCAACCTGGGTCTCGCCACTCAAAGCCAGCATCTAGAAAGACCTTGTCCAAGCCCAACCTCTCAGCAGCTCGTTTGACAGGACGAGAGCCTGGAACCACAATAGCTGTTAGATTAGGAGCAATTTTCTTCCCTTTAACAAATCGCGCAGCCAGTTGCAAATCGCTAAGACGAGCATTTGTACAAGAGCCGATAAAGATATAACCTAGTTCAATATCTGCTGGCTTTTGACCAGGCTCCAAGTCCATGTAATTGTAGGCTCGCTCATCATTCATATCCTTAATTTCTGGGAATCTACTGTCAAAGTCAACCCCCATAGCAGGGTTGGTTCCCCAGGTCACCATAGGAGCAAGGTCTGAGACATCCATATGAATAACCTTATCGTAAACAGCATCATCATCACTGACAATTGTTTTCCAATCCGCCACAGCCTCTTCGAAGTCCTCTGGAACACATTCTCGTCCCTTGAGATAGTCATAGGTGGTTTGATCCGGATTCATGATTCCCATCTTAGATCCAAACTCGATGGACATATTGCAGATGGTCATGCGCTCTTCCATACTCAGTTCATCAATTGCTTGTCCACGATATTCCACCACGTAGCCAACGCCGCAAGCAACGCCGTACTTGGCAATCAAGGCTAAAATGAAATCCTTGGAATAAACTCCTTTTTGAGGAACTCCAGTGAATTCCACCAACATTTTCTTAGGTTTGACCTGCCAGAGGGTCTGGGTAGCAAAGACATGTTCGACCTCACTGGTCCCAATTCCAAAGGCGATTGCTCCAAAAGCACCGTGAGTTGCCGTATGGCTGTCTCCACAGACGATGAATTTTCCTGGTTGGGTCCGTCCAGTTTCTGGTCCCACCATGTGCACAATTCCCTGTTTTTCAGAACCGTGGGCCGCATGTTCAATCCCAAACTCCTCAACATTTTCAGCTAGCTTATCAATTTGCGCCTTGGAAATGACATCTCGAATATCGTAGATATTGACTGTCGGGACATTGTGGTCGAAGGTTCCAAATGTCAAGTCTGGTCGTCTCAATCTGCGCCCTGCATCTCGTAATCCTTGAAAAGCTTGAGGGCTGGTCACCTCGTGGATATAGTGCTGGTCCACATACATGAGTTGGGGCTGCCCCTCTTCTCCTGTGATGACATGGCGGTCCCATAATTTATCAAAAATCGATTTTCCTGCCATCCATTACCTCCAAATAACATATAAGGCTACTAGTGTGGTCACCATCCCAAGAAACCAAACTGTTTTAAAATACCATTTTCGAGTCTTGTGGTGAAAGATGATTCCTGCTAACCAGGCACCAAAACCACCACAAACAAAGGCTAAAATGAGTAAGATTTTCTCTGGGATGCGCCAAGCTCTTCTCCTTGCCTTGGATTTGTCAATAGCATAAATCAAGAAAACCATGACATTCCAAATCAAAAGGACTAGAGTAATTTTTACGTCTAACTTCATAACCTTGCAATAATAGCTTCCGTCATTTCCTTGGTCGAAGCCTGTCCTCCTATATCTCTCGTTAAAATTCCAGCTGCCAAACTTGTCTCAACAGCACGCTCGATACGCTCTGCATCCTCATAACGTCCAAAGCTGTCTCTCAGCATCATAGCCACTGATAAAATCATGGAAATAGGATTGGCAATTCCTTGACCTGCAATATCAGGTGCTGAACCGTGAATAGGTTCATAGAGACTTGGTCCATTTTCAGAATGACTGGCTGATGGCATAACTCCAAGTGTGCCAGATAGAACGCTTGATTCATCCGAGAGAATATCTCCGAAAAGATTTTCTGTCACAATAACATCAAACTTGGCAGGATTGGTAATCATAAGCATAGCAGCTGAGTCCACCAGCTGGTGCTCCAAGGTTATATCTGGGAAATCCTGCGCGACTTCCTCAGCTACTTTCCGCCAGAGTTTTGAGGTCGCTAGAACATTTTGCTTATCGATACTAGTAACGATTTTTCTGCGATTTCTTGCAATTTGAAAGGCTTTGCGAATAATCCGCTCCACTTCCTCGTAGCTATAGTCGTTAATATCACGCGCTTTGCGCTCTTCAAGGATATGATCTCCAAAGTAAATACCGCCTGTCAACTCACGCACCACGACAAAGTCTACACCAGCAATTCGTTCTGGTTTTAGTGGTGACAAATGCTTGAGACTGTCAAAGATTTTTACAGGGCGAATATTAGCGTAAAGATTGAGTTCCTTACGGAGAGCAAGCAAGCCTTGTTCAGGCCGAACCGCTGCTCCATCATACTGAGGACTACCGATAGCCGCTAGGAGAATGGCATCTGCTTCTCTACATGCTTTGAGGGTTTCACTAGGTAAAGGATGGCCTGCTGCATCAATTCCTGCACCTCCAAAAGGTCGTTTGTCTATTTCATAGTCAAAGCCTGTTTTTTCAGCTAGAGCTTCCAGAACCTCTAACCCAGCCACCATGATTTCTGGGCCGATTCCATCCCCTGCTAAAGCTACTATTTTCTTTGTCATAGTATTCTCTCCTTTACACACTAGGCATATCGCGATAGGAAACGCTACGTCCCATCTCACCCGAATTCTCTTTTTGAACAAAGGTATTAGCATTGATGTAGGCAATAGCCGAAGCCTTCAACACATCGAAATCGAGACCTGCTGCATTAAAGATGGTTTCTGTATCTCTGTTTTCCACAGTGACCAAAACCCGAGCTTGGGCATCAATTCCATCTGTCACAGCATCAATGGTATAGGACACCAAGCGGACGGATTGGTTAAAGAACTTATCGATAGCGTTAAAGATCGCTTCAACAGAACCTTGCCCTGTCGCATTAAATTCGACCTTCTCACCATCCATATTAGCTAGGCTAACGAGCGCTTCGATGTCATTATCCGCATGAGTTTGCAGTTGTAAATCATCAAAGTGGAAGCCTTCTGGATTTTCAACCATGGTTCCAGCTACCAGAGCACGAATATCTGCATCTGTGATTTCTTGCTTCTTGTCCGCTAACGCCTTGAACTTAGCAAAGAGTGGCTTGATATCCTCTTCTGTAAAATCTAGCGCCAATTCTCTTAGTTTCTCGACAAAGGCATGGCGTCCTGACAATTTTCCAAGTGGAAGGCTATTACTCTTGACACCGACCAATTCAGGAGTGATGATTTCATAGGTAAGAGGATTTTTAAGGACTCCGTCTTGGTGAATACCAGATTCGTGAGAAAAGGCATTGCCACCAACCACAGCCTTATTTTTAGGAACTGGAATTCCTGAGAAGCGAGAAACCATTTCTGACGTATTGATGGTCTCATTTAGGACAATGCTTGTCTCTGCTTGATAGTAATCTTGGCGAATATTGAGCGCCACTGCTATTTCTTCCAAAGCAGCATTGCCAGCTCGCTCCCCAATACCGTTGATAGTCCCTTCGACACGTCCTGCCCCATTCTTGACAGCAGCAAGGCTATTAGCCACTGCCATTCCGAGGTCATCATGACAGTGAGGTGAATAGATAATCTGACGATCTGTCTTGACATTCTCAATCAAGTATTTGAAGATAGCTCCATATTCCTCTGGTGTAGTAAATCCTACCGTATCAGGGATATTGATATAAGACGCACCTGCATCAACCGCTGTTTGAACAACTTGCAGAAGGAAATCCAACTCTGTTCTGGTCGCATCCTCTGGAGAGAACTCGACAACCTCAAACTTAGAACAGGCATAGGAAACATGCTCACTAATTGCTTCCAAAATCTCTTCCTTGCTCTTATTGAGCTTATACTTACGATGAATCGGACTGGTAGCAATAAAAACGTGAACTTGTGGATACTTGGCGTCCTTGAGGGCCTCATAACAAGCATCAATATCAGACTTGACAGAGCGTGCCAAACCAGTTATCGCTGTTTTCTTTAAGACCTTAGCAATCTCCTGAACTGCCGTAAATGAGTCTGGACTAGCCGCTGGAAAACCAGCTTCTATGGCTGAAATACCCCATTTCTCCAGCTGCCTTGCAATGGCAAGTTTTTCCTTGATTGAAAAGTTAACACCAGGTGTCTGTTCTCCATCCCGAAGGCTGGTATCTAGAAATTCAACTGTTCTCATAAAGATTTCCCCTTTTCCAAATGTGGTTTTTAAAAAAACATCTCGCTTAGAAATCCAAGCGAGATGTTGATTCACTCCCGCTTGGTAAGCCAAACAGGACTAATGCTTTTTGCACTAGCCCGAGTACCTCAACAACAAAGCGAATTGATTAAACTTAGCTGTTTTCATGTTTGACTTTCTCCTTCGTTTGATATCTTGTTTAGTATTTTAGCATAGGCAAAAGTACTTGTCAAGAAAAAATCCAATATTTTCTGAAAATTTCTTCAGTAGAGAATATTTTGCTAATTGAAAGTTCTTGAAAAATCTTGAAATGTTTCATTTTTTAGTGGTTAAATTCCAGCTTCTTTCTATAAATTCCAGTACTTCTTCATCTGATAAAGTATCATCAAGCGCCACACTAATCCAGTAACGTTTATTCATATGAAAAGCTGGATAAATGCCCTTTTTTGAAAGTAAATCAGCTACTTGGTCATGTTTGAGGTTGACTGCTTCCACTAGGTCTTCTCTGCCCTTTTCCAGCTTATCCCAAGAGATTTTCATCAAGACGGCATACCACTTTTTATTGCCTTCGTGTCTTAACACTGCCGTATCAGGCGATTTCTCCCACAAATACTCCAACTGATTACCATACTGTTCCTGAACTTGAGTCATGATTCGCTTAGTCTGAGGGCAAATAAAATCCTGTACCTCAAAACAAGCCTTCCGAATCTGGTAAAGAATCTCCAAACAAGCCTCACGGACACTTGCAACAAAACTTCCTTTAAAACTTTCCATATGGACTTGAGGATAGAGATCACCAGTCTCCTGGTCAAAGACTTGAAAACTCACATTATCAGCAGTGATGGATACAGTCATGACAAAGTCACCCAGCAAAATCTCGCAACTATAGGTCCAGACTCCCGCATTTTCTACAAAACCATAATCATGAGCCTTTTCTTGATTCAATTGATAGGATTTAAAAATTTCAAACATAAGTGAAAACTGCTACCAAAAGCTAGCAGTTCCTTTCTATTTTTTAAAAGACAACCTTGGTTCCATGCAATTGTGTCACACCTAGCTGGTCGATAAAGGTTTGACGGTTGTCAAGGTCAATCCCCCCACCTGGTAGAATTTCAATCTTACCTTTAGCATGTTCCAAAATTCTGTGATAGTGAGCAAAGCGTTTCTCTAGCGAGTCTCCAGACACACCCGCACGAGTCAGGATTCGAGTGATTCCAGCTTGACTGAGCCAGTCAATAGCTTCCAGTTGATCTTCATCGCTCAATTCATCAAAGGCCATGTGGAAGACAATTTCCATTCCTTTTGATGCAGCAATTAACTTTTCAAGATTAGGCTTATCCAACTTCTTATCAGCAGTTAAAGCCCCAAATACAACCCCTTGACTTCCAGTCTGAGCAGTCAACCGAATGTCTTCTAGCATAATTGCAATTTCTAGTTCATTATAGACAAAGTCACCACCACGTGGACGAATCATGGTCATGATGGTCGTATCGTAGTTAGCTGCCAATTCAACCGCTGCCTTGGTCACTCCATAGCTTGGTGTTGTTCCTCCCACTGCT
This sequence comes from Streptococcus mitis, assembly GCF_013305725.1. NCBI lineage: Bacteria > Bacillati > Bacillota > Bacilli > Lactobacillales > Streptococcaceae > Streptococcus > Streptococcus mitis. The sequence goes on along the minus strand of NZ_CP047883.1, from coordinate 844,976 downwards.
AGATTATCACAGAGTTCGATTCGACGAGCTCCAGCCTGTATCGCTTTTTCAAGCAAGGTCACATTTTCAGCACAAAATTCGTAAATCATTTGATTCTCCTTGAAGATTACTTTAAATTTATTATATCATATTGTTGTGGATATGCTTTCAATTTTATCAAGGCAAATAACTACTATTTTAACTATTCTTTGTCTGGAATGACCTTGAAGAGATAATAGGTGATAAAGATGGTCAAAGCACCCAGACCGATTTTGACTGGTAAAAGAGGTGCAAAATAAATGGAAATTCCCATCAAGATGTAGATAGAGACAATAATCTTTTTTTTACGTTCACGCGCGATAGACTTAGTCTCCCGAAAATCAGCTACATATGTTTGATAGAGCTTGGTATGATAAAGCCAATCTTCGAAGCGCTTGGAACTTCTAGAGAAACAAGCAATAGACAACAAAAGAAAAGGCGTTGTGGGCAACAAGGGTAAAACTACCCCAACAATAGCCAAGGCTAGTGATAAAAAACCAATTATTAGATAGATAAGACGCATAACTTCTCCTAGTTAATACTCTTCGAAAATCTCTTCAAACCGCGTCAACGTCGCCTTGACGTAGGTATGGTTCCTGACTTCGTCAGTCTTATCTGCAACCTCAAAGCAGTGCTTTGAGCAACCTGCGGCTAGTTTCCTAGTTTGTTCTTTGATTTTCATTGAGTATAAAATAATCTTCTTCTAGTTTCGCATACAATGATGAATTTTGTCAAGTTCTAACCAAAAGAGCCTGAAATTAACTTTCAGGACACTCCTCTTATTTAATCTTTTCTTCCTCGTAGTCGCCTTTGCTACAAACAACCTGCTTGCCACCACCGCGGACTTTTTTCTCCATGAGGAAGTTGCCACATTTTGGACAGTCACGACCAACAGGCTTGTCCCAAGAGGTAAATTCACATTCTGGATAGCGATTGCAACCATAGAAGAGGCGGTTACGTTTGGTTTTACGCTCAATGATTTGTCCCTGATGACAACTTGGACACTCAACACCAATCTCTTTCACAATTGCTTGGGTATGACGGCAATCTGGGAAATTGCTACAAGCGTAGAACTTACCAAAACGACCAAGTTTAATGACCATTGGACTGCCACACACTTCACAGTCAAATCCAGCTGGTTCATCCTTGATTTGGATTTTCTCCATTTCTTCTTCAGCCTTTGCGACTTCTTTAGAGAATGGTTTGTAAAAGGCGTCAATAACGCGTTGCCACTGCTCTTTTCCGACCTCGACATCATCCAGTTTACCTTCCATTTCAGCTGTGAAGGTCACGTTTACGATATCTGGGAAATATTCAACGATGAGCTTGTTGACAATTTCTCCCAGCTCTGTCGGTTCAAAACGTTTGGCTACAAGGCGAACATAATAACGTTTCTGAATGGTTTCAATGGTAGGTGCGTAGGTTGACGGACGTCCAACCCCATTTTCCTCCAAGGTCTTGATCAGTGTCGCTTCAGAATAGCGAGCAGGCGGTTGAGTGAAATGTTGCTCTGGTTTGCTATTGACCTGTTTGACCACATCTCCAACAGCCATATCTGGTAACATCTTATTCTTGTCAGAATCATTGTAAATGGCAAGATAACCATCAAACTTAACCTGACTACCATTAGCAGCAAATTGAACCCCATTTTGAGACAATTTAACAGCCATGGTATCAAAGACAGCAGCTGTCATCTGGCTAGCCACAAAACGATTCCAAATAAGAGTATAAAGCTTGAGTTGATCCTTGTCCAGATACTTAGCGATGCTTTCAGGTGTATTAAAAACGCTAGACGGGCGAATAGCCTCATGGGCATCCTGAGCACCTGATGCATTTTTGACCTTGCTACCATGCTTAGAATACTTGCTACCAAAACGGTCCGTAATGAAACTTGCTGCTTCATTTTGCGCTACAGGACTGATACGAGTCGAATCGGTACGCATATAGGTAATCAAACCTTGAACACCAGAACCGATATTAATTCCTTCATAGAGCTGTTGGGCAACCATCATGGTTTTTCGAGTACGGAAATTGATTTTATTGGCCGCATCCATCTGCATAGATGAAGTGGTATAGGGTAAAGGAGCATTGCGTTTGCGCTCTTTCTTATCCACCTGATCCACTGAAAAGTCTTTATTAGTCAGACGAGACAAGACTTCCTTGACCTCATCATTGCTAGTCAGTTTCAGTTTTTTACCATCCACTCCATAGAAGGAAGCCTGAAATTGCTTGGTTCCCTTTTTAAAGACACCATCAATTGTCCAGTATTCTTCTGGCTGAAAGGCGTTGATTTCATTCTCACGATCAATGATTAACTTAAGCGCAATAGACTGAACGCGACCTGCTGACAAGCCCTTCTTGACCTTCTTCCACAAAATAGGCGAAATCGAATACCCTACCAAGCGGTCCAGGACACGGCGTGCCTGTTGAGCATCGACCAAGTCCATATCAATCTTACGAGGTTCTTTAAAAGCATTTTTGACCGCATCCTTAGTGATTTCATTGAAGACCACACGGTTGGCATCATTTTCATCCAAGTTGAGAATGTGAGCCAAATGCCAAGAAATCGCTTCTCCTTCACGGTCCGGGTCACTCGCCAGAAAGACTTTATTAGCTTTTTTGGCTTCTTTTTTCAAGTCATTGATAAGAGGGCCTTTTCCTCGGATATTGATATATTGCGGTTCATAATTATTTTCAATATCGACTGACATACTGGATTTCTTCAAATCACGGATATGCCCGACACTGGCTAAAACCTTGTAGTTTCTGCCGAGATATTTTTCAATCGTCTTAGCCTTAGCAGGCGACTCCACGATTACTAGATTTTTTTTAACTGTTGATTTTTTCTTTTTTGTTGCCGTAGCCACAGTATCACACCTTTTCAAAGTAATAAACTTTATAAAGTGTAAACCATTTTGCCATAACTGTCAAGACTTAGCTCCTATATATAGAAGAAAAGTTTGTTTAGTAAGCGGACTTTCTTCTTATAGTCAATGAAAATCAAAGAGCAAACTAGGAAGCTAGCCGCAGGCTGTACTTGAGTACGGCAAGGTGAAGCTGACGTGGTTTGAATTTGATTTTCGAAGAGTATTAAAATTCAAATTCTGCAAGAACATCCTGCCCACTGGTGGCCAATTTTGCCCCTTCTTGAATCAAATGATGGCAACCGTCTGATAGTCCATCTAAAATGCTACCAGGAATAGCAAAGACATCGCGCCCTTCCTCCATTGCTCGCTCACAGGTAATGAGACTCCCCGAGCGCATCTTAGCCTCTGCTACAATCACACCACGGCAAAGTCCAGCAATGATGCGATTACGGGCAGGAAAATGAAATTTCAGAGGTTTTTCGCCAGGTCCATATTCACTAAGAACCAGATGGTCATTACCGATGTAGTCTTGCAAGCGTTTATTGGCTTTTGGATAAAATACATCTAGTCCTGTTCCAATCACTGCAATGGTTTTGCCGCCATTCTGAAGAGCTACCATATGAGCTGCTGTATCAATGCCCTTAGCTAATCCACTGACGATAACCAGTTCATTTTCCAATCCCTGAATGACTTTTTCAACTGACTTAGCTCCCTGTTTGCTACAAGCACGACTCCCCACAACTGCTACTTTAGGAAATTTCAAGAGGTCAAGATTTCCCTTGTAAAATAAAAGCACAGGTGCATCGTATATTTCACTCAAATCCCAAGGATAACAGTCATCTAAAATAGAGAAAGATGGAAATTTTTGAAACTCCTTCTCCAAATGCGCATCGTCTATCTGAAAATAACGTTCCATAAAAACGGCTGGATTTCGGCAACCTGATATATCTGCAATATCACCTAACAAAAGTTCCTGATCAACATTTTCACCGTATTCTAGGACTTTCAAAATCTGTTGATTGGTCAAACCTGATTTTTTTAACTTATAGATTTCATAGTTTGTGATTTTCATAAATATCTCCATTTCTTTTTCTACTCATCTATTTATTCGTAAAACAAATAAAAAAGAAGACCATTTGATCTTCTTTTATTTATCTTTGTTGTTTGATATTTAAAGTCTATCAACAATAAAATGCTTTTCTTTATACTTCTACTCTTCATCCATGCTCAAAACGCTGAGGAAGGCTTCTTGTGGAACTTCTACTGATCCGATAGCTTTCATACGTTTCTTACCAGCTTTTTGTTTTTCAAGGAGTTTACGTTTACGAGAAACGTCACCACCATAACATTTAGCAAGTACGTTCTTACGAAGGGCCTTGATATCAGTACGAGCCACAATCTTGTGTCCAATTGCTGCTTGGATAGGAACCTCAAATTGTTGGCGAGGAATGATTTTCTTGAGCTTATCAACGATGAGTTTCCCACGTTCGTAGGCAAAGTCCTTGTGAACGATAAAGCTGAGGGCATCCACCTTGTCTCCATTGAGAAGGATATCCATTTTCACCAGCTTAGATGGGCGATATTCTGACAATTCGTAGTCAAAACTTGCATAACCACGTGTCGAAGACTTAAGTTTATCAAAGAAGTCAAAGACGATTTCAGCCAGTGGAATTTGATAGATAACATTGACACGATTATCATCAATATAGTCCATAGTCACAAAGTCCCCACGCTTGCGCTGAGCTAGCTCCATCACTGCTCCGACAAACTCCTGTGGTACCATGATTTGCGCCTTAACATAAGGCTCTTCAATGGTCGCAATCTTGGTAGGATCTGGGAATTCAGACGGGTTGGACACATCCATAGACTCACCGTCAGTCAAATTAACCTTATAGATAACGGATGGAGCTGTCATGATGAGGTCGATGTTGAACTCACGTTCCAAACGTTCTTGGATAACATCCATATGGAGAAGTCCAAGGAAACCACAACGGAAACCAAATCCAAGTGCCTGAGATGTTTCTGGTTCAAATTGGAGACTAGCATCATTCAGTTGCAATTTTTCAAGGGCTTCACGTAGGTCATTGTACTTGTTTGACTCGATAGGATATAGCCCCGCAAAGACCATAGGATTCATCTGCTTGTAACCATGTAATGGCTCTGCCGCAGGATTGGTTGCCAAGGTAACGGTATCACCCACACGAGTATCCTGAACTGTCTTGATAGATGCAGCGATATATCCAACGTCACCAGTCGCAAGGAAATCACGACCAACTGCTTTGGGTGTAAATATACCGACTTCGGTCACATCAAAGGTCTTGCCGTTGCTCATAAGCTGAATCTTATCACCAGGTTTGACCACCCCATCCATGACACGCACTTGAAGAATAACCCCACGGTAAGCATCGTAAACCGAGTCGAAAATCAAGGCCTTAAGTGGCGCCGTCACATCACCCGTTGGTGCTGGTACTTTTTCTACAATTTGCTCTAGAATTTCTTCGATACCAATACCAGCCTTGGCAGAAGCCAAAACTGCTTCACTGGCGTCCAAACCAATCACATCTTCAATCTCTGTACGCACGCGCTCAGGATCTGCAGCTGGTAGGTCAATTTTGTTAATGACTGGCATGATTTCCAAATCATTGTCCAAGGCCAGATAAACGTTGGCAAGGGTTTGAGCCTCAATCCCTTGGGCAGCATCGACCACCAAAATCGCTCCCTCACAGGCAGCTAGCGAACGTGACACTTCATAGGTAAAGTCTACGTGCCCCGGCGTGTCAATCAAGTGGAAAATATAAGTTTCCCCATCTTTTGCAGTATAATTCAGCTCGATAGCATTGAGTTTAATGGTAATCCCACGTTCACGCTCAAGGTCCATACTATCCAGAAGTTGGGCCTGCATTTCACGACTAGATACTGTCTCTGTCTTTTCCAAAATGCGGTCTGCTAAAGTTGATTTCCCGTGGTCAATATGGGCGATAATAGAGAAGTTCCGGATCTTCTCCTGTCGTTTTTTCAATTCTTCTAAGTTCATGATTCTCTTCCTTTCAGGGTATCTATTTATTATAAATTGTTTTTGACATTTTGACAAGACCATACCCTGTTAGGAGTACTAATCTTCAGCGACAAAGCCGTCATTTTCGATAAAGTGGTGTTCTGTCATTCCTTGGTCTGTAAAGACAATCCCGTGAAGGACACCACCATAGACAGCTCCTCCGTCCATCCCAATCTTGCCATCTTCTGTAGTCCAAAGCTCAGCTGTACCTCGATCTTGATTCAACAAACCATAAACTGGTGTGTGACCAAAGACAATAGTTTTCCCAGTATGATTTTCGGCTTCGTGGAATGGTTTTCTAAGCCAGACTTTCTTGTAATCTGTGGTTTCATGCCAGTCGTCTAAGGTCAAATCAATACCTGCGTGAACAAAGATATACTTATCTGTCTCTACCACAAACGGCATTTGACGAATAAATTCGACCAAGTCTGCCGCTTCAGTGGTAACCCGCTTGGCATCTTCTACCCCATCAACTGGTGCATCCAAGGGACGACCTAGGATAGAGTTAATGGTTGTATCTCCACCATTGCGACGATAATGGTCATAACTTTCTTCTGGGTTATCGAGCCAAGTCAGAAACATATACTCGTGGTTTCCTGACAAACAGATTGCCCCTTGATTATCGACCAAGTCCTTGACCATTTCAAGGACACGGCGACTATCTTCACCACGGTCAATCAAATCCCCTAGAAAGAGCAACTGGGTCTGACCATCCCATGTTTTGAGAAGGTCTTCCAGCATCCCAGCTTTTCCGTGAACATCTCCAATTACATAATAGTCTGTCATCTTATTTCTCCCTGTTTCTCAACAATTCTCTGGCTTGCGTCAGGGCTGCTTCCGTCACATCATCACCTGCCAACATCTTAGCAACTTCTTCCACTCGCTCTTCAACCGTCAAGAGACGAACAGTCGAAACCGTTGAATGCTCATTGCTAATCTTCTCAATAAAGAATTGATAATCCGCAATCGCAATCACTTGTGGCAAATGGGAAATAGCCAGAACCTGACCATGTTGGCCAATCTTGTGAATCTTCTGTGCAAGGGCCTGAGCTACACGGCCTGAAACTCCCGTATCCACCTCATCAAAGACAATGCTAGTCTTGCCTTCTTTACGTGAAAAGGCAGATTTAATAGCTAGCATGAGACGGGATAATTCCCCACCAGAAGCAACCTTGACCAAAGGTTTAAAGTCTTCGCCAGGGTTGGTTGAAATGTAAAACTCAACCATTTCATTTCCCTCACGACTGAATTTTCCCTTGCTAAAACGAACCTGAAACTGGGCTTTTTCCATATAAAGGTCTTGCAGTTCTTGTTTAATCTCAGCTTCAAGCTGCTGAGCCAAATCATGACGAGCAGATGCAAGCTGACCTGCCAAGTCGACAAGATTAACTTCCAATTTCTTGAGCTCTGCTTCCATGTCCTCAGACGAAAGGTTATTTCCTGTCAAGAGATTGTATTCTTCCGTAATCTTGGCAAAATAAAGCAAGACATCATCAACAGTCCCACCGTACTTACGGGTAATAGTATGAAGGAGATCCAAACGATTCTCGATCTGCATGAGACGATTACCATCAAAATCAAGGTCCTCAATGATTGCTTCCAAACGTTTGCTAATGTCTTCTAAGACATAGTATGTCTCAGACAAAGAGCTTGAAATTTCACGGTATTCAGGGTCGTACTCTTCAACACTTTCCATGTCATTCATGGCTGAACGAACATTAGCCAGACTTGAAAAATCTTCATTGTCCAACATACTGTAGGCATTGGTCAGTGTATCCGCAATGTTTTTATGGTTGAGAAGTTTCTCTCGCTCTTGATTGAGAGATAAGTCTTCACCAGCTTGCAAGTTTGCTGCCTCAATCTCTGCCATTTGAAATTCCAACATTTCAATACGAGCCTTGTGTTCCTGTTGGTTTTTCTTGACTTCCAGAACCTGCTTACGCATTTTACGATAGGCATCAAAACTCGTTTGATAGGTTTCTTTCAAGGCCCAAAAGGCTGTATCACCAAATTCATCCAACATTTGAATATGAAGTTGAGGGCGCATTAACTCTTCTTGGTCATGCTGACCATGTATATCTACAAGATGTTGCCCAATAGCACGCAAAACAGACAGATTGACCATTTGGCCATTGACACGACTAATACTACGACCATTTTGCAGAATTTCTCGACGGATGATGATTTCATCTCCCATTTCCAAACCTTGCTCATCAAAAATTTCCTGTAAAAGGCGACTATTCTCAACTGAGAAAAGACCCTCAATCTCTGCCTTTGGCGCACCGTGACGAATAACATCTGTCGTAGCACGAGCTCCCAACATCATATTCATGGCATCAATGATAATCGACTTCCCTGCACCCGTTTCACCAGTCAGGACAGTCATCCCCTTTTCAAAATTGAGGGAAATAGCCTCAATAATGGCAAAGTTTTTTATCGAAATTTCAAGTAACATATAGACCTACCAATTTTTTACTTGTTCAAAGATTTTCTCAGCTAGACTTTCACTTCTGGCAATGACTAAAATCGAGCTATCATCAGCTAAACAGCTAAAAATCTTGTCAGAAAAATTCTCGGTTAACTGAGCTTTTACAAAAGCTGTATTTCCTGGGATGACTTGGAGATTGATCATCTTATCCATCAATTCTGCCGATTCGATATTGTCTTCAGCCAGTTGCAAACTTTTCACGATTGATTTTGGCAATTCATAGACATAGGTATTGTCTCTCAAAGGAATTTTGACAATACCTAGCTCTTTGATATCTCGTGATACCGTTGCTTGAGTGGCAGTGATTCCTGCCTCTTTCAAATGTTCTACAATTTCTTCTTGCGTACCGATTTGATAATCTGTCACAAATCTTCTAATTTTTTCAAGTCTCTCTTTTTTATTCATTTTTAAATTGACTATGCGCCCTCTCTACTACTTCTTCAATTTCAGCAAGAACACAATTGTTTGCTGACTCTTCTTTTTTCAAATATGCTAAAAATTCAATATTCCCATGTCCACCTTGGATGGGAGAAAAGTCCAAACCAAGGACTGAAAAACCTTCCTCTACTGCCATAGTTGTGACAGATTCAAGAACATTCTGGTGAACCTTGGAGTCTCGAATGATTCCATTTTTCCCAATCTGCTCACGACCTGCCTCAAACTGAGGTTTGACAAGTGCTACCACCTGACCTTGATCAGCTAGCACTCGGTGCAAGGCTGGAAGAATCAGACTGAGGGAAATGAAACTCACATCAATACTGGCAAAGCTCGGTTCCTGCTCGAAATCAGTCTTTTCAGCATAGCGGAAATTGAACTGCTCCATGCTGATAACCCGTGGGTCTTGGCGTAATTTCCAAGCCAACTGATTGGTACCAACATCGACTGCAAAGACCAACTCGGCACCATTTTGCAACATGACATCGGTAAATCCTCCAGTAGAGGCCCCGATATCAATCGTTGTTGCCCCTTCCACTGACAATTCAAAGACCTGCAATGCCTTTTCCAGTTTCAAGCCACCACGGCTGACATACTTGAGTTTCTCCCCCTTGAGTTTTAGTTCGGTGTCATCTGGGATTTTCTCTCCTGGCTTGTCAAACCGCTCTCCATTCAGGACTGCTACGACTAGGCCAGCCATGACACCGCGCTTGGCTTGTTCTCGCGTTTCAAACAAGCCCTGTTTATAAGCTAGTACATCCACTCTTTCCTTAGCCATTGATTCTCAAACTTTCTACTACACTTACAATCGATCCTATATCAAAAGGGACCTGCTGAGCAATTTCCTCTAGTTTTGCATTAGCTTGATCCAAAGTCTGGTTACAAAAGGCAATAGCCTCTTCCAAGCCCAACAAGGCTGGATAGGTTGATTTTTCAGCCTGTAAATCCTTTTGGGGTGTCTTGCCGATTTCCTCAAAACTAGCTGTCACATCCAGTACGTCATCTCGAACTTGAAAAGCCAGGCCAATCAATTCACCAACAGTTTTCAGCTTCACCTGCATCTCAGGTGCCAATTCGGCTATAATAGCAGCTGCTTGAAAGGGATAAGCTAGTAGTTTTCCAGTCTTATTGGCATGAATGGTCTGAAGTTCTTCCAAAGACAAATGCTGATGTTCGCCCTCCATATCCAAAACCTGGCCTGCTACCATGCCCATACTTCCTGACGCTAGGGATAAGTTAGCAATCAAGTCCACCTTGATCTGACTTGGCAAATCTGCCTGCGCTATCAAGGCATAGGGATCGAGGAACAAAGCATCTCCAGCCAAAATTGCCATTGCTTCACCGAATTTTTTATGATTTGTCAAGCGTCCCCGACGGTAATCATCATCATCCATAGCTGGAAGATCATCATGGATCAAGCTCCCTGTATGAATCATTTCCAAGGCCGCAGCTACCTGCGCATGAGCAGGTTTGATGGCAATATGCAAGGCTTCCAGAACTTCTAACAAGAGAAAAGGTCGAATACGCTTGCCACCAGCATGAATCGAATAGAGAACAGACTCTCGCAAACTAGAGGAAAACTGCTGGTCGCCATAAAAGTCTTCCAAAGCCGACTCAACATGAGCTAATTTTTCTTGCTTTTTCATTCAAAATCACTTTCTGTTCCGTCTTCTTGCATAACCTTGACCAAGGTCTTTTCAGCCTTGTCCAGCGTCGCTTGGAGCTCTTTTGACAAGACCATGCCCTTTTGAAAGGCAGCAATCGCATCTTCCAGAGCAATTTCACCATTTTCCAAACTTTGGACAATGGTCTCCAGTTCTGCTAGATTTTCCTCAAATTTCTTTTGTTTTGACATCTTTAACCTCTAATTCTACTCGACCATCACGCATCAAAAGCGTCACTTGGTCTTTTTTCTTCAAATTTTCAACCGAATCAACTACGGACTCTTCTTTCTTGACAATAGCATAGCCACGCGCCACGATACGACTGGTATCCAACATCAGTAGGGCTTCTGATAATCTCTTGACTTCAGCAACCTTGGCATCATAAACCAGCGCCATTTGGCTACGGAGAAGCTTGTCCAACTGACCTAGACGGTCTTGATAGCGTTGGATTTTGGTAACGGGTGATAATTGTACCAGTCGATGCGTCCTTGCTTGTACTGTCTGTTTGTTATCAGAAATCCGTGTTCGCAAACTTTGTTTTAAACGCAGTTGTAATTGGTCTAGCCGTTGCAAATAGCCATCATACAAACGCTCTGGCTGTCTAAAGATAACAGACTGACTGCATTTTTTCAAAGCTTCTTGTTTCTTAGATAGGACATTTCGGACTGCTGTTGCCATCCGTTTTTCCTGATTTTGCAAATGAGCTAATAGATCCAACTTGGTCACAGGTGTTGCTAGTTCAGCTGCAGCTGTTGGCGTCGCAGCGCGTCTATCTGCCACAAAATCTGCCAAGGTCACATCCGTCTCATGCCCAACACTAGAAATGATTGGCAAGCGAGATTCAAAAATAGCCCGTACCACAATCTCTTCGTTAAAGGCCCAGAGATCCTCGATAGAACCCCCTCCACGACCAATAATCAGCAAATCCAAATCGTCACGTTGATTAGCACGCGCAATATTCCGTGCTATTTCCTCTGCTGCTCCATCTCCTTGAACCTTGGTCGGATAAAGAAGTATGTCAACACCTGGAAATCGCCTGCTGACAGTCGTGATAATATCTCGAATCACGGCTCCACTGCGACTGGTTACTACACCAATTCTCTTAGAAAATTGAGGCAGAGGTTGCTTGAACCTCTCTTGAAACAGGCCCTCTTCTGTCAATTTTTTCTTGAGTTGTTCAAACTGAATAGCAAGTGTACCAATCCCATCAGGCTCTGCCTTTTCAATGATGATGGAGTAGCTACCACTTGGTTCATAGACCTGCACACGCCCAATCACATTGATTTTCATTCCTTCTTCTAGGTCGAAACCTAATTTCTGATAAATCCCAGACCAAATAGTCGCTTGAATAACTGCATGGTCATCTTTTAGGGAGAAATATTGGTGAGTAGGTCGTTTACGAAAGTTGGAAACTTGACCAGTTAAATAGACCCGTTCCAAGTAAGGGTCTTTATCGAATTTCATTTTCAGATACTTGGTCAAAGTTGTTACCGATAAATACTTTTCCATCTCCACCTACTATTCATTTTCTTGCTCTTTCATGGGTATTATTATACCAAAAATATGCCTAAAAATCTCCATTTATGTACCATTATGAGGGAAAAATAGAAAAAGGAGGCAAGGCCTCCACATCTGATTATTTGCTGTTTCGAGCTTCTTCCAAAATCTTAGCAATCTTGGTCGTCAACAGGTCGATAGCCACTGTATTGCTGACTCCCTCAGGAATGACGATATCAGCATAACGCTTGGTTGGTTCGATAAACTGGTGGTACATAGGTTTAACCACACCTAAGTACTGGTCAATGACGCTATCAAGGCTACGGCCACGCTCTTCCATATCACGCTTGATACGACGAATAATGCGCACATCATCATCCGTATCCACAAAAATCTTGATATCCATCAAATCGCGCAGACGCTTGTCCTCCAAGACCAAAATCCCCTCAACGATAAAGACATCTTGAGGCTCTTGACGATAGGTCTTACTGCTTCGTGTATGCTCTGTATAGTCGTAGGTCGGGATGTCCACCGGACGCCCTGCCAACAATTCCTTAATCTGCTCAATCATCAAGTCTGTATCAAAGGCAAATGGATGGTCGTAGTTGGTTTTGACACGCTCTTCAAAGGTCAAATGAGACTGATCCTTGTAATATGAATCATGCTCAATCATGGAAATTTTTTCATCAGGAAAATGCGATAAAATGGCTCTTGAAACACTGGTCTTACCTCCACCAGAACCACCTGTCACTCCGATAATGATTGGTCTATTTTGCATGCTATCCTCCGTTTTTTTATCCGTCGTCTATTCTATCACATTTTTTGCAAAATTTATAGTCTGATTTGGATAGTCTAGGGGAAGAATTCCATCCCCACACTCCAGATAGATTAGCTAAAAACCTTCCTTGGTTTGTAGAGATTGTCCCGTTTTTCTAGAATGGCTAGCAATGTATCGCCTTCAAAGGCAGCTAATTCTTGTTCTGTTTGTTCGAGTTCGATAAAACGACCAAAGCGCACTTCTATAGCCTCTTCTTGAGTTAGGAAAACTTTGACAAGGTCACCTGTCCCAATCTCTAAAGGATGGAGAAAGTTCAATTGGTCAGCCTCCACTTTTCCAGCAATTTCTTCCAAGGTAAGAGCATCTTCTAGCTGTAAACCCGCTGCACTAGTCCGTGTTAAATGTGACATATGGGCAGCATAGCCAAGTTTTTCTCCCAAGTCAACCGATAAGGTACGAATATAGGTTCCCTTGCTACATTTCACACGAAAAGTAAAGCGTGCAATATGACCCTCATAAGAAATCGGACTTGTTCGCTCAAATTGATAAATAGTCACCTGACGTTCTGGGCGCTCCACTTCCTGACCAGCACGCGCATACTCATAGAGCTTGCGACCATTAACCTTAACAGCTGAATACATAGGTGGTATCTGGGTAATAGACCCAGTCAAACTAGCAATCGCTTCATCGACAAGCTTTTCATCCAAGGGCGACAAAACGGGTGTCTCAGCGACCACTTCCCCACTAGCATCCTCAGTCGTCGTGGAATAGCCCAGAGTAATCTCTCCCTCGTAGACCTTACCCTCATCCTGCATAAACTCGACCATGCGGGTCGCCTTGCCAACTGCAATGGGCAAAACACCCACTACATCCGGATCCAAGGTCCCACCATGACCAATTTTCTTGGTTCCCAAAATCTTACGCAGTTTAAAAACCGCATCATGCGAGGTCATTCCCGCTTCTTTTTTTAAGTTGATAATACCGTTCATTTGTTACTTTCTAATTCCCTTTTCACTTTACATCAACATATTCTATCTTAGACAGATTTTAAAACTATATCAGCTCATTTTTCTAAATACTTCCTAGCTTCCTGAACATAAAAGAGTTCTGGATTTTCATGGGCAATGCTTTCAAACAAACTTCGGGCACGAGCTTCATCTCCTTTTAGCTGGGCATTGAGAGCTCCGTAATAAGAAAACATGATTCGAGCTAGCTTACTTTCTGGCTCAGTAATGTCGAAGTAGTCGTTTGATTTTTTATTTAAAACAAGATCCTCTATAGCTTTTATTATGTTTATTACATTCGTCTTCCTAACAACCTGAGAATTTGTTCGAACTTTTAATGTAGCTAACATATCGATTTGGTGCGAAATTTCCTCTGTCTTATCAGCATGGATTAGAGAAAGAATCTTAAAGTAAGTTGTGGATAATTCGATTTCAAATTTCTTATTAAAATTTTTATCCTCAAAATTTATTCGTCCCAAATTATCAAGTGTTTCTTCAAACTTTCCTTGGTAGTATGACGATTGGGCAATAGCTAGTAAATAATTTGAATTATTGAACAGCTGTTGAGACTTAACGGAGTGTTCAGCTACATAACGATAATAATTTATGTGCTTTTCGAAATTAATATCTGTCAAAAAGATATTATCTACAGCTAATTTAACCAGTTTATTGTTTAATGAAAGCAATGCCTCAAACCCAAAACATACTACAGTATAAGTAATGAATTTCATAAAATTCATTTCCCCACCTTTAAATAATTCAACAACCATGCCTATAAATGATAGGCAAACTATAGGAATTAAGCAAATGTATACTATTTTTGTCAAATTATATAATTTTGAAATTTCAATTCTAGATATTTTCAACGAATAGTTATTTAATATCTCTTTCACCATTATCCTCCATTGTAGAACTTAAATATAAGAAGTCGCTCGCAATTACTAGAATCGCTATCAAAACTCCAAATACAAATGTAGATGCACTAACTGTAACACCATCAATTAAAGTACCAATAACAAAAACTGTAGCAACTACCGCTTTTAAAACCTGTTCTCCATGATATACCTTTGACAATCCAGTCTCGTTAGTAGTTTTAACTGTTGCATAATCTTATTAACCTGATTATGCTCTTTCACATAGGTGACGTACGGTAAGAACTCATATCAGTTTTATCTTCCTAAATAGCTCTTCGTTTCCTGTACATAAAGTTGTAAATATTTAATGTAGACATACGACTATTTTAAAGTTATTTCATATTTAAGGCTACTCCCCCTTCAGCGCTTCAAACTTTGCTTTCATAGTTGGATTTTTCCGGGTCAATTTTTTGACGGAAACATCTTCCAATTTATTGTTTGCAAGGCGGAGTTGGTTTTCAGATGTTGTTAGGAATTTCTTAACCTCTTCCATGCGTTTGATTGCCTTGTCGATTTCATCGATAGCTTTACCAAAGTTGATCGAAGCTGAGTTGTAGTTCTTGGCAAAGGCTAGTTTAAAGGCGTCCAAATCTTCTTCAAAATGAGTGATGTCAATATTTTGCTCCCGAATCAAAGCCAATTCTTGCTTGTATTTCAAAGAATTAAGCGCAGCATTTCGCAAGAGACCAATCAACTGGATAAAGAACTGGGGACGAACCACATACATCTTTTCATACTCATGACTGACGTCAACAATCCCTGTGTTAAAGTAATCATTATCGGCCTCAAGCATGGTCACCAAAACAGCATACTCACAGTTCTTTTCCCGACGGTCCTTATCCAATTCCTTATAAAAGTCTGCATTCTTGTGCTTCTTCTCTGTTCCGTCCGCTTCATTTTTCATCTCAAACATGATAGAAATGATTTCGACCCCATTTTCATCACATTCACGGAAGATAAAGTCACCCTTAGACCCACGCGCAGAGACCTTGTTATCCTTCTCAAAGTAGGCATTTGGAAAAGCAAAACTGCGGACCTTGTTAAACTCACTCTCTGCATAGTGTTCCAGACTTTCCCCGATAGCTTTTGTAGACTGCTGGGCTTTGAAATTCTTATAGAACTCGACCTGTTCACTCGCTGCCTTGAGCTGTGCTTCATAGTTTTGTTTAAGAGAAGCCAAAGACAACTCATTTTCTTTTTCTTGTAAAAGAAGCTGATTTTTGACCTGATCCCGTTCTTTTTCTAGGTCAGAAAGGGTCTTTTGCAGTTGATTTTCATGCTCCAAACGTAAGGTCGCCAATTGATTTTCCAAGGCCTGTACTTCCTTATCCTTAGCCAATAATGCCTGATTGCTTGTCTGTTCAACCTCTTTCTTGGCCAATTCTTTTTCTGTATCAAAATTTTGGATTTGACTCTGTAATTGAGCAATTTCTTGGTCTTTTTGAGCTAGTTTAGACTGTTGTTCATTCATGGCCTTTTGCTCAGCCAAGGCCAGTTCCTGCTTCATCCGATCATGTACTTCCTTATCAAACTCTGCTGTTCTCACTTGGGATAAAAGTTCAGCATACTGACTTTCATTTACTGTAAAGACTTCCCCACAGTTGGGGCATTTGATTTCGTTCATATCGTTCCTCTTTCTAGACTTCTTTATCCATTATATCATGCCTGAGGGAAAATCAAAAACAGTGAGTCAAAACCCACTGTTTATCTTCTTTTACTTTAAATTTTTTCCAAGGCCAAGCGCAAGTCTTCGATCAAATCATCTACATTTTCAAGACCGATTGACAAACGAATTTGGTTTGGTGTGACACCTGCTGCTTCTAGGTCTTTTTCTGACAATTGACCGTGAGTGGTTGTAGCTGGATGAACAACAAGCGATTTAGCATCTGCCACATTGGCAAGGTCAGAGAAGATTTCTAAATGATCAATTACCTTGCGTGCTTCTGCTTCCCCACCTTTGACATGGAAGGTAAAGATTGAGCCCACACCTTTTGGCAAGTATTTCTCAGCCAAGGCATGGTAAGGACTATCAGCAAGTTTTGGATAGTTGACTTTTTCTACCTTAGGATGGTTGACAAGGAAATCAACAATTTTCTCTGCATTTTGCACATGACGTTCGACACGAAGAGAAAGGGTTTCAAGTCCTTGAAGCAAGAGGAAAGCATTGAATGGTGACAAGGCTGCACCTGTATCACGAAGCAATTGGACACGGACAGCGATAATAAAGGCTGCTGCACCCACATCACGAGTATAGCTCAAATTGTGGTAGCTTGGGTCTTCCTCAACAAATTGAGGGAATTTTCCTGAAGCCGCCCAGTCAAAACGACCGCTATCGACAATCACGCCTCCAATAGTCGTACCATGCCCACCGATAAACTTAGTCGCTGAGTGAATAGCAATATCTACGCCGTGAGAAAAGACATTAATCAAGTAAGGTGTAGCAAAGGTATTGTCGGAAACAAGTGGAATCTGATGCTTATGAGCAATCTCTGCCAATTTTTCCAAATCTGGAATGTTAATCAAGGGGTTGCCCAAGGTTTCAATCAAGACAAGCTTGGTATTGTCATTGATAGCTGCTTCTACTTCATCCAAATTATCCACATCGACAAAGGTTGTTGTGATACCATAACGAGGAAGGGTTTCTTTCAAGAGATTGAAAGTCCCACCGTAAATAGTTGATGCTGCCACTACATGGTCACCTGCATGAGCAAGAGCCAAAATCGTATAAGTCACTGCAGCCATACCTGATGCTGTTGCAAGAGATCCGACACCACCTTCGAGAGCTGCAATTCTTTCTTCAAAAGCAGCCGTTGTAGGATTGGTGATACGAGTATAAATGTTCCCTGGTTTCCTCAAGGCAAACAGATCGGCACCTTCCTGCGTGTCATCAAAAACAAAAGATGTTGTTTGATAAATCGGCACTGCACGAGACTTGGTAGCTGGATCCACAACTTGACCAGCATGTAGTTGCAAAGTTTCAAATTTAAAATCACGAGTCATAGGGCGACCTCCAAATAGTTTGATTAAGGATATTGTAGCACCTTAAGGTATAGTTTACAAATATCAGTTTTCTATATTTTGATATAAGAAATAGCTATTACCTTATTTTAAAAATGAAAAAAGCACGACTCAATCGTGCTCATTTTCTTAATCTACATAAGTATCTTCATTTTTATTGAGGAAGGCATATGGAAGACCCATCAAGAGACCACCACCAATGAAGTTCCCAATGAAGGTTACACCCCAGTGACGAAGCATATTTCCAACACCGAAGTTAGCAATTGAATCAGCAGCAACACTGAATTTCACAATAGCGAAAGAAGCAAAATTCGCCGCAATGTGCTCGTTTGTTAAGAATACAAACATGTAAATTGCTGATAAAACTAGCCAAAGTTTGGCACCACCATCTTTGACCAAAACAAATGAAAGAATCGCAATATTTACGAAAATATTTGCCAAAATCGCCTCAAGCAAGATTAATTCATTTGAACGGCCTAACTTCATCTCAACAACCCCTGAGATGAAACTATCGTGTGTCAGATGTGCATAGGCTGCCGAATGAGCAAAGCCCCAACCTGCTATCAAAGCCCCGATAAGGTTGAACAAGGTACAGTAAAGTAAAATCTCAGCTGTCTTTCTCCAAGAAATTTTTTTCAAGAAACTACCAGCAGTCAAGAACATCATGTTTGATGTTACCAACTCGGCATTCAAGAAAACAATATAGGCCAAGCCCCAAGCAAAGACAAATGGGAAGAGGAAGCGTCCACTACCTGGTGCAATTTTATTAATCAAGTCAGCCCCAACCGCACCAGCAGCAGTACTGAAGGTTAAAAATGCACCTGCAAACATAGAACGAATCGCATACTTAAATTTGCTTTGACTATAAAGACTTTCCTTCTTCTTGCAAGCAAATTCAATCTTTGAGATAAATTCTGAAGAAACCATAATAAACTCCTAAAACTTTTATTTGTGATAATTATAACATAAAATCGATATAATGAAAAGCCTTTCCTAATTGTATTTTTAATAAATTTATAAATCCAGTAATCGTTTACATTGTTTGAATAACAAGCTTTTAGAATTTTTAATTATTAGAATATAAAGATTGCATGGAATAACTTTTATTCTATTTAATATATTTTGTTGTTACAATTTACAAAACGATTTTCTCTGCAAGCCTATTTTGTAAAAGAAAAAAGAGAGAATCGTTCTGACTCTCCCTGATACACTAACTCTTCTTAATCAACATATGTATCTTCATTCTTATTTAGAAAGGCATACGGTAAACCAATCAGAAGACCTCCACCTATAAAGTTAGCAATAAAGGTTACACCCCAATGTCGAAGGATATTTGGAAGATCAAAGTGAGGTACTTGATCAGCAATCATGCTGAATTTCATAATACTAAAGGAAGCAAAATTGGCAGCGATGTGCTCATTGGACAAGAAGACAAACATGGAAATAGCTGATAAAATGATCCATAGTTTGGCAGCACCGTCTTTGACTAATATAGATGAAAGAATGGCAATATTTACAAATACATTGGCAAGAATTCCCTCAAGCAGGACTAAATCACTTGGACGCGCCAATTTCTTGGCTACAAGCTTAGGAAGGAAACTATCATGGGTCAAATGCGAAAAGGCTGACGAGTTGGCAAAGGCCCATCCAGCCACCAAGGCACCAATGAGATTAAACAAAGTACAATAGAGTAAAATAATCATTGCCTTTTTCCAATCAATCTTTTTCAAAAATGCGCCTGCTGTTAAATACATCATATTGGAAGTTACCAATTCCGCATTTAGAAAGACAATATAAACCAGCCCCCAAGCAAAAACAAATGGGAACAGGAAATACCCACTACTTGGAACAATACTATTAAGTAAATCTGCACCAATAGCGCCGGCAGCTGTACTAAAGGTTAAAAAAGCACCTGCAAACATAGAACGAATTGCATACTTTAACTTACTTTGCTTGAAAAGACTTTCTTTCTTGTGGCAATAATAATCAATCTTCGAAATAAACTCTGACGAACTCATAAACGTCTCCTATTTTTTTATATTTAGTATTATAACACAAAATATTAAAATAGGTAATTGTTTTTGAAAAATGCTAGTATTTGTATTGATTTATCATTACTTAGCATGCTTATAAAGCAATATAAAAAGAACCAGTAAAATAAAATGTTTACTGATTCTTTAACTATTAATAGCGCTGTTTATATGGTTGATTGAAAGCTGTTAGAATTTCTTCAGGTGTTTGTGAATAATCCTTTGTATCTTTCAAGTCACCTTTTACGATAATACGTTCTGTCGCATCATAGTCAACACAGGTTACAAGTGTGATTTCATCAACTCCAGTACGGTCATCAATCTCATCAACGCGATCTGGAGTCACATGCTTCACTTCACGGATTTCATAGGTATAAACTTTATCCTTATCGGTTAGGTAAATTTTCATCCCATTTTTAGCGCGTGATAATGGAGAAAAGAGCATTTGGCTGGCATTTTCCGCCGTGAAGATGTGATGGCTCGCAAGTGAATAGTTTCCTTTCCCCATCACTTGGTCACGCTTCATTGTACCAGCTCCATAGAAGAGATTGACATTATCAAGCCCCTTAAAAATAGGCAAGTTAATTTCTACCTCAGGAACAGCAATTCCACCGATAACTGGCAATTTTTGCGAATCCCATTGTGAGGATAAGACAGCTTCTGACGAGATAGCTTTTACAGAGTCAAAGTCAAAATTTCCTTCTGTATCTTGATTTTCTTCCAATTTTTCTTTTGATACCTGGCTGACTTGGTATTTATTGGTATTCCAAACCATGAAGATATCACGAATTTTTGAATTGAAAATCAAAGCCACTGACAAGAGGATTAAAAACCCTGCCAAGATATTGATTAATAAATTTTTACGGTTTGTTTTCTTTTTGTTCTTTTTATGAGACATTATGCTTCACCTTCTGTTTCGTTTCCTGTCCCAACTTCTTCTTTTTCTGCCGCTGCAACCGTAGTAAAGGTTACAATTTTGGCATCTTGGTCCAGGCGCATCACTTTAACTCCCATAGTTGAGCGACCTGTTTGTGAAATATTGGCAACGTTGGTTCGAATCATGACACCTGTATCAGTGATAATCATCAAATCTTCATCACCTTTAACTGTCATAAGACCAGCAAGGGAACCATTCTTTTCCGTAATTTTAGCAGTTTGCATCCCTTTACCACCACGACCTTTAGTTGGATATTCAGTCGCAACTGTGCGCTTACCATATCCTTTGTCTGTGATGATAAGAACCTCGTCCTGGTCTGTAATCACACTAGCACCAACAACTGTGTCCCCCTCACGGAGATTAACACCTTTCACACCCGTAGCGATACGGCTCATTCCACGAACGGCTGATTGATTAAAGCGAACTGCATAACCAAACTTGGTACCAATGATAATATCCGTATCTTCTTCTGTCAGTAAGACATTAATCAATTCATCTTCATCCTTGAGGTTCAAAGCCTTGAGACCATTCTGGCGAATGTTAGCAAATTCCTTAACGCTGGTTCTCTTCACAATACCATGACGGGTTGTGAAGAAGAGGTAAGCATCATCACTGCGTTCAGACTCAACATTGATGATGGTTTGAATACTTTCGCCTTCATCCAATTTCAAAAGATTGACAATCGGCAAGCCCTTAGCAGTACGGCCATACTCAGGAATTTCATAGCCTTTCAGGCGATAAACACGGCCTTTATTTGTAAAGAAGAGTAGGTGATCATGGGTGCTAGTCGACACTAACTCACGAACAAAATCGTCATCCTTAACACCTGTTCCTTGAACACCGCGGCCACCACGTTTTTGAGCGGTGAACTCAGCTTGGTCGAGACGTTTGATGTATCCCTTGTTAGAAAGTGTAATCAAGACATCCGTTTCTTCAATCAAGTCCTCATCTTCGATGCTTAAGACTTCACCAACCATCAATTCCGTACGACGTTGGTCACCAAATTTACGCTTGACTTCGTCTAATTCATCTTTAATGATTTGAGAAACACGTTCTGGCTTAGCTAGAATATCTGCTAAATCTGCAATCAGAGCCAAGAGGTCATCATACTCAGACTGAATCTTATCGCGTTCCAAACCTGTCAAACGACGAAGACGCATATCAAGAATGGCTTGACTTTGACGTTCAGATAACTTGAATTTGCTCATCAACTCAGCTTGTGCTTCAGCATCCGTTTCACTAGCACGGATGATACGAATCACTTCGTCGATATGGTCTAGCGCAATCAAGAGACCTTCTAAAATATGAGCACGCGCTTCCGCTTTTTCCTTGTCAAAACGTGTCCGACGAACAACCACTTCTTTTTGGTGCTCAATATAAGCATCCAAAATCTGACGAAGAGACAAAATCTTGGGTACACCATTTTGGATAGCAAGCATATTGAAACCAAAGTTGGTTTGCATCTGGGTCATCTTGAAAAGATTGTTGAGGATAACATTTGCTGAGGCATCGCGCTTAACTTCGATAACAAATCGAACACCTTCACGGTTTGACTCATCACGTACTGCTGTTATTCCCTCAATGCGTTTTTCCTGAACCAAACGAACAATATGCTCATGTACCTTGGTTTTATTTACCATGTATGGAAATTCTGTCACAACGATGCGCTCACGGCCAGTCTTAGTTTCTTCGATTTCAGTACGAGAACGAAGAACAATGGAGCCTTTACCAGTTTCGTAGGCCTTATGAATGCCTGATTTCCCCATAACGAGAGCACCAGTTGGAAAATCTGGCCCAGGCAAGACTTCCATCAAGTCCTTAGTGGTCACTTCAGGATTGTCCATGACCAACTTCACCGCATCAATGGTTTCTCCCAAGTTGTGAGGCGGAATATTGGTTGCCATCCCAACCGCAATACCAGTTGCTCCATTAACTAAAAGATTTGGAAAGCGTGCTGGCAAGACCAAGGGTTCACGTTCATTGGCATCATAGTTATCAACGAAATCAACTGTATTTTTGTTAATATCACGAAGCATTTCCAGAGCAATCTTGCTCATACGTGCCTCAGTGTAACGCTGGGCGGCAGCACCATCACCATCCATGGAACCAAAGTTCCCATGACCATCTACAAGCATGTAACGGTAACTCCACCATTGAGCCATACGGACCATGGCTTCATAGATAGAGGAATCCCCGTGTGGGTGATATTTACCCATGACATCCCCAGTAATACGAGCAGATTTTTTATGTGGTTTGTCTGGAGTAACACCCAATTCATTCATTCCATAGAGAATCCGACGGTGAACGGGTTTCAAGCCATCTCGAACATCAGGAAGGGCCCGCGCTACGATAACACTCATGGCGTAGTCGATAAAGCTCGTCTTCATCTCCTTTGTCAGATTGACATTCACTAAATTTCTATCCTGCATTAATAAATGCCTCATTTCACTATTAGTAATTATATATATTATACCATAATATTCGCTATATTTCAGATATCTAAAACGATAAAACGTTTACATCAAGAACTGCAAGGTATATCCGTGACAAAGCTATTTAAAAGTGATAGAATGAAATCAAATGGGGAATTTCCCTTAATAAAACAAAGGAGATGTTTAGACAAATGACAGCAACTAAACAACACAAAAAAGTTATCCTCGTCGGTGACGGTGCCGTAGGTTCTTCTTACGCTTTCGCCCTCGTTACACAAGGAATTGCACAAGAACTTGGTATCATTGAAATTCCACAATTGTTTGAAAAAGCAGTTGGTGATGCCGAAGACCTTAGCCACGCCCTTGCCTTCACTTCACCTAAAAAAATCTACGCTGCTAAATACGAAGACTGTGCTGATGCTGACCTTGTTGTTATCACAGCTGGTGCTCCTCAAAAACCAGGTGAAACTCGCCTTGACCTTGTAGGTAAGAACCTTGCTATCAACAAATCAATCGTAACACAAGTTGTTGAATCAGGTTTCAAAGGTATCTTCCTTGTCGCTGCTAACCCAGTTGACGTCTTGACTTACTCAACTTGGAAATTCTCTGGATTCCCTAAAGAACGTGTTATCGGTTCAGGTACTTCACTTGACTCAGCTCGTTTCCGTCAAGCACTTGCTGAAAAAATCGGTGTTGATGCTCGTTCAGTCCATGCCTACATCATGGGTGAACACGGTGACTCTGAGTTTGCTGTTTGGTCTCACGCTAACGTTGCAGGTGTTAAATTGGAACAATGGCTACAAGCTAACCGTGACTTAGATGAAGCTGACCTTGTAGAGCTCTTCATCTCAGTTCGTGATGCTGCTTACTCAATCATCAACAAAAAAGGAGCCACATACTACGGTATCGCTGTAGCCCTCGCTCGTATCACAAAAGCAATCCTTGACGATGAAAATGCAGTACTTCCACTTTCTGTATTCCAAGAAGGTCAATACGGTGTTGAAAATGTCTTTATCGGTCAACCAGCTATCGTTGGTGCACACGGTATCGTTCGTCCAGTAAATATCCCATTGAACGACGCAGAAACTCAAAAAATGCAAGCATCTGCTAAAGAATTACAAGCTATTATTGACGAAGCTTGGAAAAACCCAGAATTCCAAGCTGCTTCTAAAAACTAATTGTAACTAGGTTCTCATTTAATGAGAGCCTTTTTTCTTTTCCCCTAAAGACTGAAAGACTATTTTCCAAAAGATTCCTTATCTCACACCGTTTTGATCGTGTTGGATACTCATATACTAAAACAACGCCACAAATTTATACTCATATTACTAAACAAATGAAAACAATCGTTGCAGATGTCATAGAAAAGTATTAGTCTATGCCCCCAAAATGCCCCAAAGCAACAAAAAAAGCCTATCGACCAAGCTAGAAAGCTTGATGCAATAGACTTTTTAAAGTGTCATTATTTAACAGCGTCTTTAAGAGCTTTACCAGCTTTGAATGCTGGAACTTTAGAAGCTGCAATTTTGATTTCTTTACCAGTTTGTGGGTTGCGACCTTTACGTGCAGCACGCTCACGAACTTCAAAGTTACCAAAACCGATCAATTGAACTTTTTCTCCAGCTGCAAGATACTCAGTTACTGCTGCAAATACAGCTTCAACTGCTGCTGCTGAATCTTTCTTAGTTAAATCTGTAGCTTCTGCTACTTTAGCGATCAAATCTTGTTTGTTTGCCATGTTAAAAAATCCTCCAAATAATTTCTAATTAACAAATATAATCATATCCTAAAAACTCCCGTAGGTCAAGTCAAAAACACTATTTTGAATGAATTTTCACTATTTTTTTAGGAAACATATCGTATTAAAATAGCCCATGCATTTTCTCCTGTATGAGTTTGAATAATAGAACCTGTTTCTAAAACTGATATCGGTTTTTCAACATATTTTTGCAATAAACTCTTCATTTCATTAGCCCACTCATTATTTCCTGCATAGGAAATCCCAATTTCAGCAACCGCTTTATGAGAAAGAGTTTCTACCAACTCGTCTAACCATTTTTTAAACGTTTTAGCACCGCGACCTTTAACAATAGGTTGCAATTCATGATCTTTCATATGCATCACAACACGAATGTTCAAAAGGGAACTTAACAAACCTGTCACACGTCCGATACGTCCACCTTTCACTAAGTTTTCTAAAGTTGAAACCCCAATGTAAAGTTCTGTGTCTTGTTTGATTTCTTCAACGGCAGCTACAATTGTTTCTAAATCTTTTCCTTCTTTAGCAAGTTTTGCGGCTTCAACAACCTGAAACTTCATAGCCTGATCGGTAAATGAGCTATCAATAACTGTCACATCCGCAGCAGATAAACTTGCACCTTGACGAGCAGCCTCAACCGTTCCAGACAAGGCATGAGACATATGTATTGCAAGAATTTGACTACCATCTTTTCCTAATTCTTCAAAAACTTCAGCAAATACTCCTACTGGGGGTTGACTCGTTTTAGGAAGATTCTTACTTTGTTGCATAAGATGAAGGAACTCACCTTCTTTCAAATCTGAGTCCGAATAAAGCACGCTATCAATCATAACCGATAGGGGAACAACTGTAATATTAAGTTCTTTAACAACTTCTGGTTCGATAGTAACAGAAGAATCTGTTACAATTTTTACTTTTGTCATATAATCAATCTTTCTATTATACTAGATAGGAATTAGATTTTTCACTCTTATTATATCAAAAAATTGTTAAAAAATCATAAGGGATCCAATGAAAAAGTTTGAAATTTTGGTATAATCAATCTATAGAAAAGCGAGGGAAAATCATGCTTCGAAAAATACAGCCTATTATCACCATCATACTGGGTGCAGCTATTTATGCTTTTGGTCTTACCTATTTTGTTGTTCCCCATCATCTCTTCGAGGGAGGAGCAACTGGTGTCACCCTAATTACATACTATCTCTTCAAGATTCCTGTCTCCTTGATGAATCTTTTAATTAATATTCCCTTATTCATTTTGGCTTGGAAAATATTTGGCCCTAAAACCCTCTATTCAAGCCTTTTAGGTACTTTTTCTCTATCTGTTTGGTTGGCAGTATTTGAACGTATTCCCTTACAGTTTGATTTACAAGGTGATTTGATAATCGTTTCCTTGGTTTCCGGTGTTCTGCTTGGAATCGGGTTAGGAGTTATTTTCAATGCTGGTGGAACAACCGGTGGATCGGATATTGTTGCTCGTATCCTAAACAAATATACGAATATATCCATCGGAAAATTGCTTTTTGGGATTGACTTCTTTATCCTAATGTTAATTTTAATACTCTTCCAAGATCTTCGTCTAGTTACCTATACACTTTTGTTCGATTTTATCATCACACGTGTCATTGATTTTATTGGAGAAGGTGGCTACGCTGGAAAAGGCTTTATAATTATTACTCAGTATCCTGATAAATTAGCTAAAAAGATTAATGATGAACTCGGACGTGGGGTAACCTTTCTTTCTGGTCAAGGATACTATAGTAAGAAAGATTTAAAAATCATCTACTGTATTGTCGGAAGAAATGAAATTGTAAAAATGAAAGATATGATTCATCAAGTTGATCCTCAAGCCTTTATAACTATTACTGAAGCTCACGAAATCCTTGGTGAAGGATTTACCTATATAAAAGAATAAAGAAAAAGCTGGGAAGTTCCAGCTTTTTCTCTATTCAGAAAGTGTAGAATGACGATAGCCATAAGTAAAGTAAATCACAAGTCCAACTACAAGAGCAATGCCAAACGCAATCCATGTTTCTATACTATATTGAAGCATAAAGGAAACACAGATTAGAATAGATAAAATCGGTAACAAGGGAACTAGGGGAGTTTTGAATTCTCCTTCTTTAGGCATTCCCTTATCCTTTCTAAGTTTTATAATTCCATAAGCCAGTAAGATAAGATAAGCCAGCGTACAAATATTTAAAAAGGCCGCGATACTAGCTAGCGGAAATACTCCTGCTGCTATTGCAGAAGCAACTCCAGTTAAGATGGTCGCATTTTTAGGAACACGACTTGTTTTGCTTAATTGCTTAAAACTTCGAGGTAAAAGACCATCACGTGCTAAACTGTAAATCATACGCGATAAGGCATAAGTCATAGAAATACACACTGTTATTAGGGTCAAAATGGCCACTAATGACACATAATTAGCTGCCCAACCAATTCCTATACTTCGCAATGAAAATGCTACAGCATCGTCCACATTGAGTTGGCTGTAGTGAACAATCCCTGTCAATACTAATGTAACCAAAGCATAGAGAATCGTTACGATTGTCAATGACAAAACAATACCTCGTGGAACATTTTTTTGTGGGTTTTGAATTTCATCAACAGCCATAGAAATAGATTCAAAACCTAGGAAACCAAAGAACATCAAAGATGCTCCTGCCATTATTCCAGTACTTCCACCATAAATTTGACCAAAACCAAAGGGAGCAAAGTTGGACCAATTTTCTGGTTTAATATACCAGATACCAACTAGAATAAACAAAGCGAGAGCAGAGAATTTCAAGACGACTAGAAGCGAATTAAAACGCAAGGCTGCCTTGGAATTTAATAAAACTAAACCGGTTACCAGTGTCAATACCAAAATAGGTAAAAGGTCTATATAGGTACCCTGCTCAGGGTTAAAGGTCCCATTCAAGGCTTGAGGCATTGAAATACTATAGTTACTGAGCAAGCCTTTAAAATAAGCTGCCCAGCCAGAGGCCACACCAGAAACTGCTGTCATGAATTCCATGATGGTCAACCAACCAGCAATCCAAGCTGGTAATTCACCCAAAATTGCATACAAATAACTATAAGCACCACCAGTTGCAGGAACACGAGAGGCAAACTCTGCGAAAAAGAGGGCGGATAAAGAAACACAAAGGGCAGAAATCACTATGGATACAACCAGTGACGGACCAGCAAGCGTTGCTGCTGCGGTTCCTGTAATGGTAAAAATCCCAGTTCCTACCATGGCACCGATTCCTAATAAAATTAAATCCCATACTTTTAAATGCCGGTGCATTTCAGTACGTCCCAAACTAACATCTTTAGTTCTAAAAATATTCATACTTCATCTCCATTAAATATGATTGTTTTATTTTATCATATAAAAGGAATTTTGTGAATATTTATAAGATGATTTTTCAAAAAAATCTGAACAGAAATAAATTCTGCTCAGATTTTACATATTTTTACCCAACTGATCCTTCCATTTCGTAGCTAATCAAGCGGTTCAGCTCAACAGCATACTCCATTGGAAGCTCTTTTGTAAAGGGTTCTACAAATCCCATAACAATCATCTCAGTTGCCTCAGATTCTGACAATCCACGGCTCATGAGGTAATAGAGCTGTTCTTCTGAAATCTTAGAAACCTTGGCTTCGTGTTCCAAAGCTACTTGCGAATTATGAATTTCATTAAATGGAATAGTATCTGATGCTGATAAGTCATCCATGATAATGGTATCACACTCAATGTGAGAAACAGATTTCTTAGAGTTCTTGTTAAAGGTTACTTGTCCACGGTAGTCAACCTTTCCTCCGCCTTTAGCGATGGATTTAGATACGATAGAAGAGCTGGTATGTGGTGCGTTATGAATCATCTTAGCTCCTGTGTCTTGATGTTGCCCTGCATTGGCAAAGGCAATAGAGAGCATTGTACCACGCGCTCCTTCTCCATCAAGATAAACAGATGGATATTTCATGGTTGTTTTGGCACCCAAGTTTCCATCAATCCACTCAACAGTGGCATCCTTTTGAGCCTTAGCACGCTTTGTTACCAAGTTATAGACATTATCAGACCAGTTTTGGATAGTCGTATAACGCATATAAGCTCCATCCAAGGCAAAAATTTCTACGATGGCAGCGTGCAAACTGTTACTTGAATAAGTAGGCGCAGTACAGCCCTCTACGTAGTGGACACTTGCTCCCTCATCAACGATAATCAAGGTACGTTCAAATTGACCTGTATTTTCATTGTTGATACGGAAATAAGTTTGAAGTGGAATATCTACCTTGACTCCTTTTGGTACGTAGATAAAGGTTCCACCAGACCATACTGCTGAGTTAAGGGCAGCCAACTTGTTATCTGTTGGCGGTACCAACTTAGCAAAGTATTGTTTAAACAAGTCTGGGTATTCCTTGAGGGCAGAATCTGTATCTGTAAAGATAATGCCCAATTTCTGGAACTCTTCCTTCATGTTGTGGTAAACCACTTCTGACTCATACTGGGCAGAGGCCCCTGCTAGATAGGCACGCTCAGCTTCCGGAATCCCAATACGTTCAAAGGTTTCTTTGATTTTTTCAGGAACTTCATCCCATGAACGAGCTGGTTTATCAGATGGTTTTTGGTAGTAGATCAAGTCATCAAAATCAATCTCTGACAAGTCTGCTCCCCAAGTTTGCATGGGCATTTTTTTGAAAGTTTCATAAGACTTCAAACGGAATTCTAACATCCACTCAGGTTCTCCCTTTGCAGCTGATAATTCACGAATGACATCTTCATTCAATCCTTTTCCTGTCGATAGGACAGGCTTTACATCATCATGGAAACCAAATTTATATTCACCAAGATCAATTGGTTTTGGTTCTACTCTTTCTTCAGCCATAATATCCTTTCTTTCATTCTTCATTTCTACTGATTCATAAGACAAAAGAAACTTGCCTTACTTGTTTTCTTGATTTTCAATTGTTTTCTTAAGGGCATTCCAGGCTAGGGTTGCACACTTGATTCGTTGAGGAAATTTGGCAACACCTGACAAGAAGGCTGCATCTCCAAGACTATCTTGTCTGTCATCTTTTTGCCCTTGAACCATCTCAGAAAAAATAGTCGCAAGTTCTAAAATTTCTTGTTTGGTTTTTCCTAAAACTGCGTCCGTCATCATACTAGCAGAAGCAGTTGAGATGGTACAGCCTGAGTTTAGAAAAGCGATATCCTCCAAACGCTCCTCTGCATCAAACTTGACAGAGAGATTGATAACATCTCCACAGGTTGGATTGTTGAGACTGATTTGTTCAGCGTCTTCTAACTTCCCTTGGTGATGTGGATTTTTCGAATGGTCCGCTACCACTGCCATATAAAGGCTATCTAGTTTAGAAAGTGCCATTGAAAAACTCCTTTGTCTTTTGTAAGGCATCGACTAGCTTGTCGCAATCTGCCTTGGTATTGTAGATATAAAAACTTGCGCGAGCTGTTGCTGGGACATCCAAATACTGAAGCAAGGGTTGCGCACAGTGGTGACCTGCACGAACAGCCACTCCTTCATAATCCAAAGCAGTCGCAAGGTCGTGCGGATGAAGATCGCCTAGGTTAAAGGCAATAACACCTGAACGTTGAGCCAAGTCCTGCGAACCATAAATAGTCAATCCCTCAATCGCCTGCAGTTTTGGAAAGACGTAAGAGATTAACTCCTGTTCATGAGCTTCAATCGCATCCATACCAATCTTTTCAAGATAATCTATTGCAGTAGCTAGTCCGATAGCACCTGCCATGTTAGGAGTTCCAGCCTCGAATTTCCAAGGCAATTCCTTCCAACTAGCAGATTGCTCATAGACGAAATCAATCATCTCACCGCCAAATTCAACTGGTGACATTTGTTCCAGATACTTTTCTTTACCGTAAAGAACACCGATACCAGTTGGACCCGCCATCTTGTGGCCTGAAAAGGCAAAGAAGTCCACATCCAAGTCCTGAACATCAATCTTCATATGAGGCGTAGATTGAGCACCATCCACCACCATAATGGCTCCAACTTGATGAGCTAATTGAGTGATTTCTTTGATTGGATTGACCACACCCAGAACATTTGAGGCGTGGGCAAGGGAGACAAACTTAACTTTATCAGTCAATTTAGCTCGCAAATCATCCATATCCAGAGCTCCATCCTTGAGATAGACATAGACAAGCTCTGCCCCAGTCTTACGGCAGGCTTCCTGCCAAGGAATGATATTGGAATGGTGTTCCATGACAGAAATCAAGACCTGGTCTCCCTCAGTCAAGACTTCCTCCGCAAAGCGCGCCACCCAGTTAAGACTGGTTGTCGTTCCTCTGGTAAAGAGAACTTCCTTTGTAGAACCTGCATTGATAAACTTACCAATGGTTTCACGAGCCGCCTCATAAGAAGCTGTCGCTCGTTCTGCCAAGGTATGGACACCACGGTGAACATTGGCATTGTCCTGCTCATAGTAGCGGTTGATTGTTTCAAGAACTGCTAGTGGTTTTTGTGTCGTCGCAGCATTGTCCAAATAAACCAATGGTTCATCATTAACAATCTGGTCTAAAATTGGAAAATCCTTGCGAATCACTTCTACATCTAACATAGGCTACCCCTTAGCGTTTTGACAATTTTTCTTCGATAGTTGCAATCATTTCATCACGAACTTCCTTGACTGGAATCTCAACGATAACAGATCCAAGGAAACCACGAACAACCAAGCGTTCTGCAGTTGCCTTATCCAAGCCACGGCTCATGAGGTAATACATGTCTTCAGGATCCACTTGACCGATAGAAGCTGCGTGACCTGCAGTAACATCATTTTCGTCAATCAAAAGAATTGGATTGGCATCTGAACGCGCTTGGTCTGAAAGCATAAGAACACGACTTTCTTGTTGCGCATCTGCTCCCTTAGCACCCTTGATGATGTGGCCGATACCATTGAAGGTTAAGGTTGCTTTTTCAAGAATAACCCCATGTTGAAGGATATTTCCGATTGAGTTGCAACCATAGTTAGTTACTCGGGTATCAATCCCTTGTACCTGACGGCCACTTGAAAGAGCTACAACCTTGAGATCCGCATAGCTACCGTTACCAATCAAGTCACTATCAAAGTCCGCAACGACGTTCCCTTCGTTCATGACACCGATTGCCCAGTCAATGCTTGCATCGTTGCCTAATTTACCACGACGGCTAATGTAAGCAGTGACGTTTTCACCTAGACGGTCAATCGCAGCAAACTTCACTTGAGCTCCAGAACGCGCAATTACTTCTACTGTGATATTGGCAGTTGCTTTGGCACTTCCTTCACCACGTGACTCTAGACGCTCCAGATAACTAATCTTAGAATTTTTACCAGCGATAATCATAATATGCTTGTTAAACGGCACATCGCTATCGCTGTCTTGATAGAAAATTCCTTCGATTGGTTCAGCAATTTCCACGTTATCAGGAATGTAGAGAACAGCACCACTATTGAAATAAGCTGTATGGTAGGCTGCCAACTTGTCATCGTCATACTTAACAGATGACATGAAGAATTCTTCGATTAGCTCTGGAATTTCTTCTAAAGCTGAGTGGAAGTCTGTAAAGACGACACCCTGTTCAGCTAACTCAACTGGAGTTTGCTCAAAAACAGTCTGAGTTCCTACTTGAACCAACTTCAAGTGATTATCTAGAGCTGTGAAATCTGGAACATTTGCTGATGGCTCACTTTCTGTAATCGTTCCATCACCCAGATTCCAACGGTGGAATTTGACACGCTCAATAACTGGTAATTCCAAAGTCTCAATCTTGTCAAAAGCTTTTTGACGGAGATTAGCCAACCAGCTTGGTTCAGCGTGCATTTCTGAAAAAAGTTTAATATTTTCTTTAGTCATTTACTTCTCCTAAAAGACACGAGGGAATTACAATTCTTCCTTGTAGTCGTAGCCAAGTTCTTCAGCTAGTTTTGCGTATCCTTCACGTTCCAAACGCGCAGCCAATTCGGGACCACCAGAAAGAACAACACGACCTTCCATCATGACGTGTACCACATCAGGTGTGATGTAGTTCAAAAGACGTTGATAGTGAGTGATAATCATAGCACCAAAGCCTTCACCACGCATAGCATTAACACCTTTAGAAACAACTTTAAGTGCATCAATATCAAGACCAGAGTCAATCTCATCCAAAAGGGCAAAAGTTGGTTCCAACATCAAAAGTTGAAGAATTTCATTACGTTTTTTCTCACCACCAGAGAAACCTTCGTTGAGGTAACGCTCAGCCATTTCTTCTTTCATGTTGAGCAATTCCATCTTCTCATCCAATTTAGTGATAAACTCACGAACTGAAATCTTCTCATCGTCTTCTTTACCAGCATTCATAGCTGCACGAAGAAACTCAGCATTGGTAATTCCAGGAATTTCTGATGGGTATTGCATAGCAAGGAAAAGTCCCATACGCGCACGCTCGTCAACTTCCAACTCAAGGATGTTTACGCCATCAAACAAGACTTCACCTTTGGTAACTTCATAGTTTGGATTTCCCATGATAGCTGCAGAAAGAGTCGATTTACCTGTACCATTTGGTCCCATGATAGCGGCGATTTCTCCTGTTTTCAGGGTCAGGTTAACCCCTTTTAAAATTTCTTTTCCTTCAATCTCAACGTGAAGATCTTTGATCTCTAATACTGACATGATAGTTCCTTTCTTTTTCAAAACCTTTACAGTTCTTACTGGAAACATACTTGATTTCCCTAGAAAATACGGTAAAAGGTCAATAAATATACTTTTATAGTATAACAAAAAAAAGCCTAAAAGGCTTTGATTTTGTCTAGAAGCTGAGGACTAGTCTTTTCCTTTTAAATGCTGGTCAATGACATCCACTATTTTGCCCATCAAGTAACTTACTCGAAAATTTCTAAAGAGCAAAATGGCCCAAAAGGCTGCCATAATATAACGACCAGTCATCCAAGCTTCATTAAAAAAATAGGTCTCAGCAGCTGTAAACAGCGCGATGATAATAAATTGTTGTCTATTCATAAACTTATTGTATCATGAAATCTTTCTTTAGTCTTCCTCTACCTTCACTTTATCAGCCAAAAATTCAAATCCTTCTGGAATCAGACTTGCGTCTTCTTCTTTTTCAGTTTGAGTAGATTTGGCTTTGGCTGAAAAGGCTGCGCGAACTTCTTTCCATTCCTCCATGGAAATGGCTAAAATCTCAGGTGAAAAACCTGCTGCCTGACTGAGGATATTGCCAAACATGGTGTTGAGATTGTCTCGTTTCATGGTTTGACCAGCATTGAAGTTAGACTCAAAAGCAAGAATAGCATGGTGTTCATTGGCCGCAACCGGTTGAGATCCGACTAGAAGGGCCTTGTCCGGCCCACCTAGACTTTCAATTACTTCTCCCCAGGCATTCTGCAAGCGAATCAGATTTTGACGTGCTAAATCAGGATTTTCAACGGCCTCTTGTAAGATAGATTGAACTTTATTGCGATCCACACGATAGACGGTCTTGCTCGCTGCTGGACGGGTAGGTACTGGACTAGTTGGTTTTAGTACAGTGCCCACATTTGCGAGTTCATGTTTGAGACGGGCAACTTCCTGTCTCAATGCAGAAATTTCATGTTCAACTGCCCCCGAAAGAGCTGGTTCAGGCTTAATCTCTGCTAAACGGATAGTCATCATCTCAGCATAAATCTTAGGCTGCAAACTAGACTTAATATCTGCTAAACTGACTGTCGCCAAGCGAATCATTTCAAACAGATTTTCTTGAGGAAGTGCCAAATTTTCTACAAAGACTGGACTATGATGAGTATTTTCTCCCCCTGTTTGAACAATTAACAAATCTCTTAAATAGTGCAAAAGATCGGTCACAAAACGAGTCATGCTCTTACCATTGTCAAAGAGAAGATTTAAGCATGCTAGGGCCTTTGGAACATCCTGTTGAGACAAGGCAGCCACATAATCATCCAAGGCTGATAGACTAATGGTGCCAGTAATTTCTTCAGAGATGGCAGTCGTCAGCTCGTTTCCCTGTGTCAAACTCAGGGCTTGATCCAAAATAGACAAGGCATCTCGCATTCCACCTTCAGCACGTCTGGCAATGATTTCCACAGCTTCTAGCTCGGCACTAATATTTTCTTTTTCTAAGATATAGCGGATATGTTCCTTAATATCCTGTGTCTTAATCGATTTAAATTCAAAACGTTGCACACGGGATAGAATCGTAGCAGGAATCTTGTGCAATTCAGTAGTAGCCAAAATAAAGACCACATTCTGTGTTGGCTCTTCCAGCGTCTTTAGGAGGGCATTAAAAGCTCCTGTAGACAACATGTGAACCTCATCTATGATGTAAACCTTATAACGGGCAAGACTAGGAGCGTAGGTAGATTTATCACGAATTTCGCGAATTTCATCCACCCCATTATTAGAGGCCGCATCCATTTCAATGACATCTTCTAAACTACCATCTGTCACTGCTTGACAAATATAGCAGTTATTACAAGGTTCACCACCCACTTGATTTGGACAGTTCATAGCTTTGGCAAAAATCTTGGCTACACTGGTTTTTCCCGTTCCACGTGGACCAGAAAAAAGATAGGCATGACTTATTTTCTCTTGCTCTACTGCTTGTTTAAGGGTCTTAGCCACAACTTCCTGTCCAACCAACTGGGAGAAGTTTTGACTTCTATATTTTCGATAAAGTGCTTGATACATTAGGCTTTCTCCCCAAACATTGTAAAGTCCCATTCTGTCTTTTCAAACAAAATAGCGACAAATTGTTCCAAATAATCTCGATCCATAGCATCATAATCATCAATCTCTGAAGAATCCAGATCCAGAACTCCAAGTAATTGACCATTCTTAACCATAGGAACAACAATTTCACTTTTAGCTCGACTATCACAAGAAATATAATTGGGATAGGTTGTTACATCTCCAACAATAACAGTTTCCTGAAAGTGAGCTGCCTCACCACAAACACCCTTTCCTAGTGCAATACGGATGCAGGAAACACCACCTTGGAAGGGACCTAAAACCAATTCCTTTCCATCGAACAAATAAAAGCCTGCAAATACGGTATTAGGAAAGCGGGATTTTAGAAGAGCACTGGCGTTGGAAAGATTAGCCAAAACATTGGTTTCACCATCCAATAAAAAAGTGAACTCCTCATTTAACATTTGATAACGTGATTGTTTTTCTGATTCTAACATAGAACTATTATATCAAAAAAGACTTACAGACAAAAGAAAAATCCCTTGTTTAGGAAACAAAGGATTTTATGAATTTTCAATTTGATTACAGTTCGATATCACCGAACAAGTCAGCCATTGAGAATCCTGTTTGTGTTTCTGGAAGTTCGAAATCACGTTTTTCTTGACGTTTTGGACGACGTGGACGAGCAGCACGTTTTTCTTCTTTTTGTCCTTCTTCTTGAGCTGGACGCTCTTCAAGAGCTTTGATAGAAAGTGATACGCGCTCTGCATCTGCGTTAACTTCAAGAACTTTAACTTGAACTTCTTGACCAACTTTAAGAGCTTCTTTTGGATTTTCAATACGTTTGTGTGAAATTTGTGATACGTGAACAAGTCCATCGATACCTGGCAATACTTCAACAAATGCACCGAAGTCAGTCAAACGTTTAACTGTTCCTTCTACTACATCACCTTTAGCCAATTTTTGCTCAACGCCATCCCATGGTCCAGGTGTTGTTGCTTTAAGTGAAAGTGATACACGTCCTTCTTCTTCGTTAAGATCAAGGATTTTCACTTCAATTTCTTCACCAACAGTTACAACTGATTTTGGTGATACGTTACGTTCATGTGACAATTCAGTCAAGTGAACCAATCCGTCAACACCACCAAGGTCGATGAAAGCACCAAAGCTTGTGATACGTGCAACTTTACCAGTTACTACATCACCA
Source organism: Streptococcus mitis (assembly GCF_013305725.1). Lineage (NCBI taxonomy): Bacteria > Bacillati > Bacillota > Bacilli > Lactobacillales > Streptococcaceae > Streptococcus > Streptococcus mitis. The sequence goes on along the minus strand of NZ_CP047883.1, from coordinate 808,189 downwards.
ACAGCCAATTTACCGAATACTTCAGCACGAGCTGCTGCTGTAGCTGCTTCAACAACTTCACGACGTGAAAGGATGAAGCGGTTTTCTTTAGCGTCAACTTCTTTGATTTTAGCATCAAATTCTTGACCTACAAAACGCTCAGTGTTACGTACGAAACGAGTATCCAACATTGAAGCTGGGATAAATCCACGAACACCTTCAAATTCTACTGAAAGTCCACCTTTAACGGCACGAGTTCCTTTAACAGTAACAACTTCTTCTTCGCGACCAACAAGTTTGTCCCATGCTTTGCGAGCTTCAAGGCGTTTTTTAGATACAAGGTATGTAACTGTATCAGTATCTTTACCAACTACTTGACGAAGTACAAGAACATCCAATACTTCTCCTACTTTAACAAAGTCATTGATATCTGCATCGCGATCGTTTGTCAATTCGCGAAGAGTCAAGACACCTTCAACACCAGTTCCAGAGATTGCAACGTTAGCTTGAGTCGCATCAACTGTCAATACTTCAGCACTAACAACATCACCAGTCTCAACTTGGCTAACGCTATTTAGCAAATCTTCAAATTCGTTCATCTAAAAAATCCTCCAACAATCAAGTTTTCTTTAACTTGACATACTTATAATTTTTTTCCTAAGCACCCGCAAGGACATGTTCATATCGTTCACGTCTTTCAATTATAAAAATAAAATACCCTAAGATATTTTGCCTTTTATCTTGATTATTACCTAAGAACTGGGGTAGCTGGATTCGAACCAACGCATGAGGGAGTCAAAGTCCCTTGCCTTACCGCTTGGCTATACCCCATTAGTAAAATGGAGAGAGAGGGATTCGAACCCCCGAACCCGAAGGAGCGGATTTACAGTCCGCCGCGTTTAGCCTCTTCGCTATCTCTCCGATATTTAACGAAAACTATTATATCATGAAATTTTCAATAAAACAAGACTTATTTTACTAAATTATAGTTTTCAATCAAAATTTCCACAGCTTTTTCCAATTTTTTATAAAAACTATCGACATTCCCATTCTTTATGATGGCAAATTGTCCATCTAATTCGGCAATTTCTCCAATTACTTTCTTACCAATGGTCAAGGTATAACCCTCAAAACTGTCTTTTCCTACATTAACCTTGGCATCTGCTACTTGAATTTCAATTTTTTTATCTTTCTTACTCATTTCATACCTCTCTTCACTTTTTCTATTTTACAAGAAAATCCTAAAACTAGCAAGAAAAAACTCCATATCAGTGAGTGCAACTAATTTGGAGTTTTTTGTGTTTGATAAATTTAGTCAACTTTTACAATCCAACCTTCTGGCGCTTCAATATCACCAAATTGAATTCCTGTCAATTCATCATATAATTTACGAGTCACAGGGCCTACTTCTGTTTCACTATAGAAAACATGGAAATCATCACCGTGCTGAATTCCACCAATTGGAGAAATAACTGCTGCTGTACCACAGGCACCTGCCTCTACAAAACGGTCAAGGTTGTCAATCGGGACGTCCCCCTCAATAGGAATTAAGCCCAAGCGATGTTCTGCCAAATAAAGCAAGGAATACTTGGTAATAGATGGCAAGATAGAAGGACTCAATGGTGTTACAAATTCATTATCAGCTGTGATTCCAAAGAAATTAGCTGAGCCGACTTCTTCAATCTTTGTATGTGTCGATGGGTCTAGGTAAATAACATCTGAGAAATGACGTGACTTGGCCAATTTCCCTGGCAAGAGACTTGCAGCATAGTTTCCACCAACCTTAGCCGCACCTGTACCATTTGGAGCGGCACGGTCGTATTCATCCTGAATCAAGAAATTGGTTGGGACCAAACCGCCTTTAAAGTAATTACCAACTGGCATGGCAAAGATGGTAAAAATATACTCTTCTGCTGGTTTAACACCAATAATATCTCCGACACCAATCAAAAGAGGGCGAAGATATAAGGTTCCACCTGTTCCGTATGGAGGTACGTATTCTTCATTCGCACGGACAACTGCCTTACACGCTTCTACAAACATTTCTGTTGGAACTTGTGGCATTAAGAGACGGTCACATGTCCGTTGCAGACGTTTGGCATTTTCATCAGGACGGAAAAGTTGAATACTGCCATCCTTAGTACGATAAGCTTTCAAACCTTCAAATGCTTGTTGGCCATAGTGAAGACTTGGAGAAGACTCTGAAATATGCAAGGTTGCATCCTCTGTAAGCCCTCCTTGATCCCATTGTCCATTTTTAAAATGAGCAATATAGCGATAAGGTAATTTCATATAGGAAAAACCAAGGTTTTCCCAATCAATCGTTACTGTCATATTCCACTCCTTATTCTAAAAACCTATTTCTTATATTCTACACTTTTTTTCTAAAATAGCAAGTATATTTTGTAATTTTCAGAAAATTTCTTCAATAAAAAGAACCAGCTCTTAGAACTGATTCTTCATTTTACTTATTTGGCTTCAGTAAATACTTCTTTAAGATAAGCGTCAAAAACTTCTTCATCTGAAATCGTGTCAGAAATGAAGCTTCCGTTGCTAGT